>JBGAIR010000036.1:0-23843 GCA_044225335.1 Novosphingobium sp.
ATCTGGTCTGACAAAACCCGATCAGGCTTCGTCTTCGCCTTCTTGCGCACCGGCTTCGTCAGCGGGGGCATCAATGGCGATATCTTCACCATTGCCGGCTTCGAATTCCGATGCGGCCGCAGCGGCAGCATCATCTTCGAACATGGCGGCGATCACGTCGACGCCCTGAGCCTGCTGGTCAGCTTCGTCAGGCGAACGTGCAACGTTGACCTTGACCGTGACCGAGACTTCCGGATGCAGCGCCACGCGCACATCGAAGATGCCGATGGTCTTGATCGGGCGTTCCAGCACGATCATCGACTTCGACAGGTTGGCACCGTCGGCATTAAAGGCGTCAACGATGTCGCGCACCGAGACCGAACCGTAAAGCTGGCCAGAGTTCGACGAGGCGCGGATCAGAACCACGCTCTTGCCATCGACGTCCTTGGCGCGGACTTCGGCAGCGCTGCGACGTTCGGCGTTGTCGGCCTCGATCTTGGCACGGTTGGCTTCGAAAACCTTGCGGTTGGCTTCGTTGGCGCGCAGCGCCTTCTTGTTCGGCAACAGGTAGTTGCGGGCATAGCCGTCCTTGACGGAAACGACGTCACCAATCGAGCCGAGCTTTTCGACGCGTTCGAGGAGGATGATATCCATGGGGCAGTCCTCCTTACTTCACCAGGTAGGGCAGCAGGCCCAGATGGCGGGCGCGCTTGATCGCCTGGCCCAGTTCACGCTGCTTCTTGGCAGAAACGGCGGTGATGCGGCTGGGAACGATCTTGCCACGTTCAGACATGAAGCCCTGCAGCAGGCGCACATCCTTGTAATCGATCGCGGGAGCATTCTTGGCCGAAAACGGGCAAGACTTGCGGCGGCGGAAAAACGGACGAGCCATGATCAATACTCCTCGCGTTCACGACGGCGAGTGCGCTCGCGGTCGTTCTTGCGCATCATCACGCTGGGTTCGGTTTCGTGGGCTTCGACCTTCACGGTCAGCCAACGGATCACGTCTTCGTTGATCGCGGTCTGGCGTTCCAGCTCGGCAACGACGCCAGCGGGGGCATCGATGTTGAGCATCACGAAATGCGCCTTGCGGTTGCGCTTGATCTTGTAGGCGAGATTCTTGAGGCCCCAGGTTTCGGTCTTGGTGACCTTGCCTTGGTTCGATTCGACGATCTCTGTGGCGGCGGCGGCCAGCGCATCAACCTGCGCCTGGCTCAGATCCTGGCGTGCCAGGAACACGTGCTCGTATAGCGGCACGGCGGCTTCCTTTATCTATCTAACCGATCGCTGGCTGATCCGCGGGATTGCGGGGCCCCTCCGGCTTTCTTCATACCCCGATGGAATCGAGGAAAAGCGCGCTTAGCGAGTTTTCCCGGAATTGCAAGGATTCATGATGTCGGGTGGTGTCTCAGTTTGAAAATTGACGGCTTGGCTATCGCATTCCAGCCGCAACGCCTATATGCTTAGCGCAAAGCATGGAGGCGATATGAAGGAGCCGCTGAGTCCAGACGAACTAAGAGCGCATCTTGACGAAGAGATCGTGCAGGCTGAGCAATCAGTCGAGTTCTGGCGCGAGCAGGTTCGCCTGTTGAACAGCACGCCGTTTGACATGACGGTAGTGCAGGCCCTGTCTGCGCAAAAAGACCATCTCGCCGAACTGCGCAAAGCAAGGATGTTTTTAGACCATGCCTAAGAGTGATGTTGCCTGATCCGGATCAGGCATCGGTAACCGTGGTGTCGAATGCGGCGCCGTCCTGCATTCCGTAAAGCGTGCCATGCAGGATGAAGTTGTCGGCACTGCTGGGATGCTTGTAAACGGTCAGCCTTCCGTTGAAGCCCTGCCAATACATGCCGCTGGGCAAGGTGGATCCAGATATGAAGCTATGCCTGGAAAACTCGATGCCCAGCGCACCATTCTCTCCCCAGCAATAGCCTGCAATCGAATAGAGCCCATAATAGCTTTCGCCATCAAGGGCGGAATGTATGGAGCATTCACCATCAAAGGTCAGGTCGGAATATGGCTTGAAGCTGTAATTCAGATAAATCGAGAATTTCCCGCCTGTTATGCCTGGGGCGTTAGTGGTCGCAGTGCCTGACCAGCGCCTTTGCAGCAGGCTGTGCATGGCATCCGCATTGTCAGACAGCAGGCTGGCAAGCGCCGGATTGGCGCGCATCGCCATCATTGCGGCGGCAGCACCAGAGATAGCATCGCGGCGGGAAATAAGCATATCTGGGTTCCTTGTTTCCCAAATCATGCCGCTGCCTTCCTGCAACGGATTGGAAAAACGCGACGCGGCGTGGTGAGGCCATGCGTAAGTTTCTGCTGGTTTGAGCCATGTCAATGCAGCTTTTGCTGCAACTGCTAACAAGCGCTCTGCAACCAAGGAGATGCGCCATGCTGGCTGAAGATATCGCTGCCGCCCCGCAGGTAATGGAACTGTCCACCCGTTCGGGAGCGATCATCGCGGTGCGCCCCGTCGCGCCGGAAGATGAGCCGCTGCTCGAAGAGTTTTTTGATCGGGTCAGTGACGAGGACCGGCGCTTTCGCTTTCTCTCCGCGCATAAGCACCTCAGCCATCAGGTACTGGCTCCGATGGTGGAGGTTGATCACTTTCGCACCGAAAGCTGGATTGCCTTTGATGAGGAAAGCGGTGTGGTGGTAGGCACGGCCATGCTGGCTTGCGACAAGCCGCTGGATACGGGTGAGGTTGCGGTTTCAGTTTGCGAAAACTGGCGCGGCAAGGGGGTCGGCTGGGCGCTGCTGCAGGTGGTCGCCAACGCTGCGCAGGCGCGCGGGCTGCGCCGGGTGATCTCGATCGAGGATCGCGAGAACCATGCCGCCATCGATCTGGAACGCGAACATGGCTTTGTGCCGCATGCGGTGGAAGGCGATGCCACGTTGGTGATGCTGGAAAAGACGTTCCGCTGAATGCTTTTCCCTTGAACGCGCAGCCCTGAGTCCCCTAACTCGGGCTTCGGTTCAGGGGAGAGTTAACACCATGCCTACCGGCCTTGTCGCCCTGCTGGACGACATTTCCGTTATCGCCCGCGCTGCTGCGGCCAGCATCGATGATGTTGGCGCAGCGGCGGCCAAGGCCGGTGCCAAGGCTGCCGGGGTGGTGGTCGATGATGCGGCGGTTACGCCCACCTATGTAACGGCTTTCACACCGGACCGCGAACTCCCGATCATCTGGAAGATCACCAAGGGCAGCCTGCGTAACAAGCTGCTGCTGTTGCTGCCCGGCGCGCTGGCGCTGAGCGCGCTTCTGCCCGGTGCCATCACGCCGCTGCTGATGCTGGGCGGCCTGTTTCTGTGCTATGAAGGCGCGGAAAAGCTGATGGAAAAGTTTGGCGGTGGCAAGCATGGCGCGACGCTGGAGGACCCGATCAGCGATCCCGTGGCCTTTGAACAGGAACGGGTGGCAGGTGCGGTGCGCACCGATCTGATCCTTTCGGCGGAGATCATGGCCATTGCCCTGGCTGAAATTGCCGATACGCCGCTGCTGGAACGCGCGGTGGTGCTGGCGCTGGTCGGGGTGGCGATCACGGTTTTGGTTTACGGTGCAGTCGCGCTGATCGTGAAGATGGACGACATCGGCCTGCATCTGGCCGAAAAACCATCAACAGCGGCGCAGGCGATTGGGCGCGCGCTGCTCCATGCGATGCCGCGCGTGCTGGCCTTTCTGTCAACCGTTGGCACCGCGGCGATGCTGTGGGTCGGCGGCGGCATCATCCTGCATGGGCTGGACGTGCTGGGTCTGCATGGTCCTGCCGCACTGGCGCATGATCTTCAGCACTGGATTGAACACGCGGCCGGTCCGCTGGGCGGAGCGCTGGGCTGGCTCAGCTATGCGCTGGCATCAGCGCTGGTGGGGCTAGTGCTGGGCGCGGTGGTAGCGATTGTTCTGCACAGCGGTCAGAAGCTGCGCGGCAAGGCGCACTGAGCTTTGCCCAAGAGGCAGGCTAAGGCAGGCGAGACAGGATATCGCGCGCAAACTGGGTCAGCGTATCGTCGCGCGCGCCCATCACCACCACCCGGTCCCCGGGCTGGGCGATCTGGGCAATGCGATCAGCGCAGGCGCTGCGCTCGGCCAGATATTCCGCACTGCCGCCTGCTTCGCGGATCAGCCGCACGATCCGCTCGCTGCCCTCGCTGCGGTCAACCGTGCCGCCGAAATAGACCGGATCGCACAGGATCGTCAGATCATCCGGCCCCAGCAACTGCGCGAACACTTCGGCCAGCTCATGCCCCATCTGGCGCAGCGGGCCATAGCCATGCGGCTGGAAGAAAGCGATCACTCGGCCCGGGTGCGCCTTCAGCGTGCGCAGGGTTGCAGCGCATTTTTCGGGATTGTGGCCGAAATCGTCGATTACGCTGATTCCGGCAGCGCTGGTGCCGATGACGTCAAAACGTCGCGCCAGTCCGGCAAAGCTGCCCAGTGCTGCAACCGCCTGCGCCACTGGCACCCCTGCGGCAGCACAGCCCGCGATAGCGGCCAACGCATTGGCAAGGTTGTGCCTGCCCGGCAATTTCAGCATCAGCGGATGCACTGTTCCATCGCGCCGGTCGATGATCTGCGCGGCGATGCCTAGCGGCTGTTCGCTGATCGTACCCGGCACCACGCCGATCACCGCCGCCAGGTTGTCGATGGCAAAGCTGATCGGCGGCGCGACACAGCGCGATGCCAATGCGGCGCATTCGGGATCATCCAGATTGATTGCCGTGGTCGCGGCGCGGGCCAGAAAATCGCCAAACAGCTGGCGCAGCTCTGCCATGCTCTTGTGATCAAGGCTGACGTTCAGCAGCACCGCCACCTTGGGCTGGTAGAGCGCAATCGAACCGTCGCTTTCGTCCACCTCCGAAACGAATACATCGCCGGTACCAACGCGGGCCGAGGCAAAGGGGGCATCGGGCCGGACGAAGTTCTTCATCACCGCGCCGTTCATGATGGTGGGATCTTGCCCGGCCTCGGTCATGATCCAGCCAGCCATGCCGGTTACCGTGCTTTTGCCGCTGGTGCCGCCAATGGCGATGCCGGTTCCCGCCGCATTGAACAGCCGGGCCAGCAGTTCGGCCCGGCTCATCCGGGCGCAGCCCAGTTCACGGGCGCGAACCATTTCTGGCACGGTATCTTCCACCGCAGCCGATGCGATCAGCACCTGATCGGCGGTGGTGATTCCGCTGCCATCCTGCGGATAAAGCGTGAAACCCAACGATTCCAGCCAGGCGAATTTTTCCGGCGTCCGGCCCTGATCGCGGCTGCGGTCGGATCCGGATACAGCGGCACCCATGCCCTTCAGGATCAGTGCCAGCGGTAGCATGCCAGATCCGCCAATGCCGCAGAAGAACCAGCGCGTTTCGGTGAGAGAGAAAGTGGTTTCAGCCATCGCCAGCGTCGGTATGCGTCCTTGCCGCACAAAACAACCTCGTCATGCATGGCAATGTTGCGCTAGGGGAGTGCGATGCCCCGGATAGCAATCTGTGCGCCATCGCGCGCGATCGATCAGGCCGATGCCGATGCCGTGCAGGCGCTGGCCGCCGAATTCCCAGAGCTTGAACTGCACTTCCATCCGCAGTGCTTCCTTTCCGAAGGCCATTTCGCCGGACCGGACACGGCGCGGTGCGATGCATTGGTGGAATGCGCCAACGATCCATCCTTTGATGCGGTCTGGCTGGCACGCGGCGGTTATGGCGCGGTGCGGGTGGCCGAGGATGCGATCAGCCGCTTTGACCGTCAGGCGCAGAACAAGGCATTTCTGGGATATTCGGATGGTGGTGCGGTGCTGGGCGGGCTGTATCGCAGTCATATCGGCCAGCCCGTGCATGCGCCGATGCCTGCCGATATCCGCCGCACCGGCGGGGCGGATGCCGTGCGGCGCAGCCTGCAATGGCTGGCCGGGCAGGATGAAGGGCTTGAACCTTCCTTGACGCAGGAAAAGCACCCGGTCGCCGCGTTCAACCTGATGACGCTGGCAATGCTGTGTGGCACGCCGCTGATGCCGGGGCTGAGTGGCCATGTGGTGATGGTCGAGGAAGTCAGCGAATATCTCTATGCGGTGGACCGGCTGTTCTTTCACCTCACCGCGCATCTCGGCGGCATTGCCGGGCTGCGGCTGGGCCGGGTCAGCGGCGTGCCGGAGAACGATGTGCCATTCGGCCATTCGGCCCAGGAAATCGCGCGTCATTGGTGTGATCGTCATTCGATCCCGTTTCTTGGTGATGCGGATATCGGCCATGATGCCGCCAACAGGATTGTGCCCTTCGGGCTTGCGGGAGGCGGCAACTGACAATAACCGCCCCGCAGCAGAGGAGATCAGACTATGCGCGCTTTCGTTTTCCCCGGGCAGGGTAGCCAGAAGATCGGCATGGGCGTTGAACTGGCCGAAGCCAGCGCCGCCGCGCGTGAAGTGTTTCAGGAAGTGGACGACGCGCTGGGGCAGAAGCTGTTCCAGATCATGAAGGATGGCCCGGAAGACGCTTTGACACTTACCGAAAATGCCCAGCCCGCGATCATGGCCAATGCCATCGCGGTGCTGCGAGTGCTGGAAAAGGAAGGTGGCATCGCGCTGGCTGACAAGGCCGATTTCGTCGCCGGACACAGCCTTGGCGAATATACCGCGCTTTGCGCCGCCGGGGCGTTCAGCCTGGCCGATACTGCCCGGTTGCTCAAGCTGCGCGGGCAGGCAATGCAGGCGGCCGTGCCGGTTGGCGTTGGCGCGATGTGCGCTCTGCTGGGTGCGGATATCGAAAAGGCACAGGCACTGGCCGATGCTGCGGCGGAAGGCGAAGTCTGCACCGTCGCCAATGACAATGATCCCGGGCAGGTCGTGCTTTCCGGCCACAAAGGCGCGATTGAGCGCGCGGTGGCGCTGGTCAAGGATCATGGCATCAAACGCGGCGTGCTGCTGCCGGTTTCCGCCCCGTTCCATTGCCCGCTGATGCAACCGGCGGCGGATGCCATGGCTGCCGCACTGGAAAAGACCCCACCTGCCGCGCTGCAGGTCGCCTTGTTCGCCAATGTCACCGCTGCTGTGGTGAGCGATCCCGCCGAAGTGCGCCGCCTGCTGGTGGAGCAGGTCTGCGGCCGGGTGCGCTGGCGCGAAAGCGTGATCGCGATGCAGGCCGCGGGCGTGGATCAGTTTGTCGAACTGGGTGGCAAGGTGCTGGGCCCGATGATTTCGCGCAGCGTCAGCGATGTTCAGGTAAGCAGCGTGATCGGCATGGCCGACATCGAAGCGCTGGCAAAGGAGCTTTGAAAATGTTCGATCTTACTGGCATGACAGCCCTCGTCACCGGCGCTTCGGGGGGGATTGGTTCGGCGATTGCGCGGGCGCTGGCCGGGCAGGGGGCGCGGCTGGCGCTGTCCGGTTCCAATGCGGACAAGCTTGAGGCATTCCGCAGTGAGCTGGGCGGCGATCATGTCGCCATTCCCTGCAATCTTTCCGATGCCGATGATGTCGAGCGGCTGGTCCCGGCGGCGGTTGAGGCGCTGGGCAAGCTGGATATTCTGGTCAACAATGCCGGAATTACCCGTGATAATCTGACCATGCGGATGAAGGATGAGGAATGGGATGCGGTGATCCGCGTCAATCTCGAAGCCGCCTTCCGGCTGATGCGTGCCGCCACCAAGCCGATGATGAAAGCCCGCTTCGGACGGATCGTCACCATCACCAGTGTCGTTGGCACCACCGGCAATCCGGGCCAGATCAACTATGCCGCGACCAAGGCCGGGCTGGTGGGCATGTCGAAATCGCTGGGGCAGGAACTCGCCAGCCGCGGTGTGACGGTGAACTGCGTCGCGCCGGGCTTTATCCGTACCGCGATGACCGATGTGCTGCCCGATGCCCAGAAGGACGCACTTAACGCGCGCATCCCGATGGGGCGCATGGGCGAGGGCGAGGATATCGGCGCTGCGGTGGCTTTTCTGGCCAGCAAGGAAGCGGGCTACGTCACCGGCCAGACGCTGCATGTGAATGGCGGCATGGCGATGCCGTCCTAGATCGCTCCGGTTCGGCGCGAAAATCGACGATTTATCCCCAGAATAGGGCTGTTGGCAGGCGGTTGTGCTTGCCCGCAGCCCTTCGCGCGTTAAGGAATATGGTCCGAATAATCGGGCGGGCGCAGCCGATTCCTCGCGCCCTGCCGTCAGGGGACACGATACGACCATGAAGGCCACTATCGAACGCGCGACGCTCCTCAAGTGCTTGTCGCACGTGCAGTCTGTTGTTGAGCGTCGCAACACCATTCCGATCCTGTCCAACGTGCTGATCGAGGCTGCTGGCGATGGTTCGCTGCGGGTCATGGCGACGGACCTTGATCTGCAGGTGGTGGAGAGCCTGGGGGCGGTTTCGGTGGAAAGCCCCGGCGCGATCACGGTATCGGCGCATCTTCTCTTCGATATTGCCCGCAAGCTGCCCGATGGCAGTCAGGTCAGCCTGGAAACCGCTGATAACCGCATGACGGTGAAGGCCGGTCGCAGCCGTTTCAGCCTGCCGACCCTGCCGCGGGATGATTTTCCGATGATCGTTGAAGGCGATCTGCCGACCAGCTTCGAACTGCCGGCAGCAACGCTGGCGCAGCTGATTGATCGCACCCGTTTCGCGATCAGCACCGAAGAAACCCGCTATTACCTCAACGGCATTTTCTTCCACGTCACCGATGAAGAGCTGAAGGCTGCGGCCACCGACGGCCACAGGCTTGCCCGATATACGCTGGCGCGGCCCGAAGGTGCAGCGGGGATGCCCGATATCATCGTGCCGCGCAAATGCGTCGCCGAACTGCGCAAGCTGCTGGAAGAAGTGCTTGATACCAATGTGTTGATTGATCTTTCGGCCAGCAAGGTGCGCTTTACCCTGGGCGGAGAGCAGGGCGTGGTGCTGACCAGCAAGCTGATTGACGGCACCTTCCCCGATTATACGCGCGTTATTCCAACGGGTAATGACAAGCTGCTCAAGCTTGATCCGAAGAGCCTGTATGAAGGCGTGGACCGCGTGGCAACCATCGCCACCGAAAAGACCCGCGCCGTGAAGATGGCGCTGGATACCGACAAGGTGACGCTTTCCGTCACCTCGCCGGACAATGGCACCGCTGCCGAAGAGGTTCCGGCCGATTATTCCTCCGCCGGTATCGAGATCGGTTTCAACGCCGGCTATCTCAAGGATATCCTTGGCCAGATCGATGGCGACACGGTGGAACTGCACCTCGCCGATGCCGGCGCGCCAACGCTGATCCGCAAGGATGAAAAGAGCCCGGCGCTCTATGTGCTGATGCCGATGCGGGTGTAACGCCCATGAACGGGAATGCGTTTCTGGGCGTGTTCCCGTTCCTGTTTATCGGCATGTGGTTGGGGATCACCAGCCTGCTCAGCCTGTTTTCGGGGTGGCGTACCCTGCAGACACAATTTCCGGATCGGGATGAAATTCCGACTTTGCGCTTGCGAATGCAATCTGCGCAGATGGGCCGCCGAAGCCGGCACAATCCGTGGGGCGGCGTCTCATATGGCAGTTGCTTGCGGTTCGATGTTTGCCCAACCGGACTGCGCGTGGCGGTTTGGCGGATATTCGGAATCTTTGATCGACCATTCCTGGTGCCGTGGAACCAGATCGCAGTAGAGCGGCGCAAGGTTCTGTTTGTGAAGCGCTATTCGCTTAGGCTTGGCAATACCGGGATCACGTTGACGATTCGTGACAAGGCATATCAGCGCATTGCTGCGAACAGCCCGCTGGGCGCTGCCTCCATCTGATACTGATGGCGGTCGGCAGGCCCGGCGGGTATCGCGCTGTGGCCGGCTGATTACTCGGCCGCCTCCAGCATTTCGGCGCGCTGCGGGCCGCGGATCAGGCCGCCGGGGGTGGCGCCGGTCCATTCGCCATTTTCAAAGGTGACGACGCCGGATTTCACCGTGGCGACATAGCCTTCGGCCTTTTGCAGCAGGCGTTTGCCGCCAGCGGGCAGATCAAACGCCAGCCAGGGCTTGAGCAGGCGGACATTTTCAAAGTCGATCACGTTGAGATCGGCAACATAGCCCGGTGCGATTACGCCGCGATCGTCGAGGCCATAGAGCCGTGCCGTATCATGGCATTGACGCTTGACCGCCTGTTCCAGCGTGATCCGCCCCTGCGGACGGTTTGCGGCGCGCTTGCGATCGCGCACCCAGTGCTGAAGCATGAAGGTGGGGCTGGCGGCATCGCAGATGGTGCCGCAATGCGCGCCGCCGTCGGACAGCGAATTGACGCAATCATCCCGCGCCTGGAGCGCTTCGAGGAAATCGAGATTGCCATCGGCATAGTTGAGGATCGGCAGATAGATGAAGCCGGTTGCGCCATCGGCGGTCAGCAGATCATAGGCATATTCAGCGGGCGAGACGCCCTTGGCCGCGGCCCGCGCGGCGATGCTGGCATCGGGGCCCGGTTCGTAATCGAAATCGGCATCCATTTCGAACTGATGCGTCCAGACTTCGGCAATCACCTTGAACAGGTGGATGATGTCTGTTTCCGGATAGACGTTATCTTCGGACAGCAGCTTGGCCTTGAAGGCCGGATCTCGCAGTTTGGCCAGCTGCTCATCCCAGGGCAGATTTTCGATTTCGGCCCAGCTCGGGCGGAACCGGAACGGATGCACCGTGCCGCGCCATGCCATGATGATGCCATTGCCGCGCAGGGCGATGGCGGCAACGATATTGGCGCCTTGGGCGTTCTGCTGATCCATTTCGGCGATCTGTTCTTCCAGCGGCAATTCCTTGGCGATGGATTGCAGCGCCGCAAATGTAACGGGCAGGCCGGTTTCGCGGCTGATCGCGCCCATCCATTCAAATTCGTTCCATTCGCGCTTGAGATCGCTGGCGAGTTCGAACACGCCGTAGCCGACCTTGCCCATGGCGCGGCCAATCGCGATCAGCTCTTCCGGGGTGGCGGTGGTGCCGGGAACCAGCTCACCATCGACAGACTTGTGAATGACGGTGCGGCTGGTGGAAAAGCCAAGAGCCCCGGCGCGCACGCCTTCTTCCACGATTTCAGCCATCTTCTGGATGTCATCATCGGTCGGCACCGCGCCGGGCTTTTCCCGCTCGCCCAGCACATAGGCGCGCACCGCGCCATGCGGCACATGGGTGCCGATATCTACCGTGCGCGGCATCGCCTCCAGCGCATCGAGATATTCAGGGAAACTTTCCCAGTTCCACTTCATCCCTTCGGCCAGAGCGGTGCCGGGAATATCCTCCACGCCTTCCATCAGGCGGATCAGCCATTCGTGGCGATCTGGCGCGGCAGGGGCGAAGCCGACGCCGCAGTTGCCCATCACCACTGTGGTGACACCATGCCAGCTGGAGGGAGCCATTTCAGCGTCCCAGGTGGCCTGGCCATCATAATGGGTGTGAATATCGACCCAGCCCGGCGCCACGATCATGCCCTGCGCATCAATTTCCCGTGCGGCATCGCCAGACACCCTGCCAACCGCCGCAATCAGCCCATCCTTGACCGCCACATCGGCGGAATAGCGGGCAGCGCCGGTGCCATCGACAACGGTTCCATTGCGAATGATCAGATCGAATGCGGGCATCGCAGCTTCCTTTCCCAAAGAGTCGACTCGTTAGCGCAATGCGGCGGTCAACTTTACTTGAACGATTAAACCAGAGCTTTACCAGCCCGACAAGTGCGAAGATTATCCGCGCGCGCGGATCATCGCGTCAACGTCGACAAATTTCTCACGCGGGGCACCTTCGCGCGCGCGGCGTTCTTCTTCCGCCTCGATCTTTTTCCAGTCGCGGAAAGTTACGATGTCGAGTTTGCGTTCCCCGGCTAAAGTATCAAAGCCCGCCCGCCCGGCCTTGCCGCCATTGCCCAGCACGCCGGTGGTGATGTCTTCGGCGATTTTTTCGATGATGGCAAACCCGTCCGGGCGGTTGGTGCCGATCGTGCCCGAGGGGCCGCGCCGTGCCCAGCCAACGCAATAGAGGCCGGGCAGGATGCGCCCTTCATCATTGGCGAAGCGGCCGGCACGCTCGTCAAACGGAACATCGGGAATGGGTGAGGTCTGATATCCGATGCAACTGACGATCAGTCCGGCGGGAATGACATAGGTTTCGCCGGTCCCGATGGCGCGGCCCGCTTCGATGGTGGTGCGTTCCACCTCGATCCCGCTTACCTTGCCTTCGCCCAGAATGGCCTTTGGCGCGGCGAAGAAATCAAATTCGATTTCGATGGGGGTGTCGGCATAATGGCTTTCGGGGATCGCCGCGAAACTGCGCAGATGCGTTACCGATTTGCGCATTCCCGGTTCCAGCAGCGCGTCATCGCCTTCGTCGGGCAGGTCATCGGGCAAGACGCGCGGCGCGGCACGCGAGAGATGCGACAGTTCACCCAGTTCCTTCGGCGTCATCATGATCTGGTGGGGGCCGCGCCGCCCGAGGATCACGATCCGGCGGATTCGTGACGTATCGAGCACGTCCAGCGCATGGGCAACGATATCACTGCCGGCAAATTCCTCGCGCGTTTTGGAGAGAATGCGCGTCACATCCAGGGCGACATTGCCCATGCCGATCACCACCGCCGTATCGCTCGACAGATCGGGGTCGAGTTCCGCAAACTGGGGGTGGCCGTTGTACCAGCCGACAAAGGCGGCACTGCCATAGACATTGCTCAGATCATCGCCCGGAATTCCGAGTTTGCGATCATGCGGTGCGCCCGTTGCCAGCACCACCGCGTCATACAGCCGCTGCAGTTCGGGAATGGTGACATGTTCGCCAATGCGCACATTGCCGACGAACCGGACATTGTCGGAAAGCGCCGTGGCCTCGTACCGCCGCGAGACGCCCTTGATCGACTGGTGATCGGGGGCAACGCCGGTGCGGATCAGCCCGAAGGGCACCGGCAGCATGTCAAAAATATCGACCCGCACATCATCGCCCCACTGCTTTTGCGCGGCTTCCGCCGTGTAATAGCCTGCGGGGCCGGAACCGATGATGGCGATGTGGCGCATTCAGGCTGCCTTTCGTTGCTCCGGATCGGGTGCATCCAGAAATTCGCGAATGCAGGCGATGGTCTGTTCCTTGTGGCTCAGCATGAACAGATGCCCGCCACCTTCGAACACTTCCATCCGGCTGTTGGGGATGAGCGTGTTGAGAATGTGGCCATTGGCCAGCGGTACGATCTGATCATCATCGCCCATCATGATCAGCGTTTCCTTTTTCAGAAACGGCAGACCGGGTGCGCTGGTCCAGCCGATCATGGCCAGCAGCTGATACAGATAGCCGCGCGGGGTAGGGGGCTTAAGGCGGCTGATATGCTCACCCTTTTCGCCCACCATGCCGCCGTAGAGGGTCTTGAAATGATCGGCCATGAAATCGGGATCAATATAGCGGCGCGGATTGGCCATCTTGGTCAGCGCGGCGGGATTGCCCGGCACCATCAGCATTCCGGCGCTGGTTGCGATCAGCACCAGCCGCCGGGTGAAATCCGGATGCTGCAAGGCAAAGTGCTGAGCCATGCCGCCGCCCCAGGATACGCCCATCACATCGGCCCGCTCGCACCCGAAGCGTTTGAGCAGTTCCTTGCTCTGCCAGCCGACAATGAAGGCATTGTAGGGAACCAGTGGCTCTGGCGAGCCACCGACACCGGGCATGTCATACATGATGAAGGGGCGATCAGTCAGCGCCTCGGCCAGCGGGGCAACTGCCTCGATATTGGCACCGATGCCGTTGAAGAACAGGATCGGCAGATGTTCACTCGGTTCATCCCAGCGCCAGCGCGCCACCCGAAGGGTTCGTCCGCCGACAGTCTCCATAGAGAATTCGGCGGTAATGCTTTCGTCCACGCAGGGCTCCTTCAGGCCTGATCCAGCACATAGAGCCCGGGGGCGGGCTCCATCGGCGGGTATGTCTTGCTGCCCAGCTGCTTCGGGGCGGCGATCTTCTTGCCGGAACGCTTTTGCAGCCATTCCATCCAGAAAGGCCACCAGCTTCCGGCTACTTCCTCGGTTCCCTTGAGCCATTCGTCAACATCTGCCGGTGGGTGGCCCGGCTTTTTGGCGATATAATATTTCGCCTTGGGGTTGCCCGGAGGGTTGAGAATTGCCTGCATATGCCCCGACTGGCTGAGCACGAAAGTGATGTCCTTCGATCCGAACAGCTGTGTGGAACGATAACAGGCGCGCCAGGGGGTGATGTGATCGGTGGTGCCGCCGAGGATAAATATGTCGCTGGTAACCTTCGACAGATCGATGCGGTGATCGGCCATTTCCACTTCGCCCTTGCGGGTGAAGGCCAGCGTTTCAAACAAGGTAAGGAAATCGCCCATCAGCGTTGCCGACAGATTGGTGGCATCCGCGTTCCAAAACAGCACATCGAAAGCAGGTGGATCGTCGCCCATCAGATAATTGTTGATGACATAGTTCCAGATCAGATCATTGGGCCGCAGCCAGGCAAAGCCGCGCGCCAGCGAATGCCCCTCGATCACGCCTTGCTTCGCCGCGCGGCGCTTGGCCAGCGCCAGCCCGTTTTCGGACAGCAGGGAGCCTGCCTCGATATCGTTTTGCTGGGGATGCAGCACCGTGACCATATAGGTCAGCGCATTGAGCCGCTTGTCCCCTTCCGCTGCCATCTTGCTGGCCAGAATTGCACCGGTCTGACCGCCGGAGCAGGCGGATGAGACATTCACCTTGTCTGATCCGGTAATCTCGCAAACCACGTCAATCGCGGTCTGGCAGCTGCTGATGTAATCATCCATGCCCCAGTGGCCTTCATCCTTGCTGGGGTTCTTCCAGCTGATCACGAAGCACTGAATGCCGTTGTCGACCTGCCACTTCACCACCGATTTTTCGGGGCTCAGGTCATTGATGTACATCTTGTTGATTTGCGGAGGAATTGTCAGCTGCGGAATGGCGTGGACCTGATCGGTGGTTGGCGCATAGTGGATTACTTCCATCATCGCATTGCGGAACACCACGCTGCCTTTGGACGTGGCGACATTTTCGCCCAGCTTGAACGGCTTCTTGTCCACCTGGCTGACCATGCCCTTGTTGTGGACGATATCGTTGTAGGCGTTTTTAAGCCCCTTGATCAGCGACAGACCGCCGCTGTCGATAAGCCGCTTTTGGGCAGAGGGGTTCCCGACCAGCGTGTTGGTGGGGGACAGCCCGTCGATGATGATGTTGGAGATGAAGCGGGCGCGATCACGCTCCAGATCGTCAAGCTCCAGTTCCTCCAGCCAGTTGGTCATGCTCTTCTGGATTGCCAGATAATATTGGGCACCGGCGCGGAAGAACGGGTTGTAGCGCCAGGCCGGATCCATGAATCGCTTGTCTTTGGGGGCGGGGGCAAGATCGGACTTGCCGCTGAATATCTTGATCACATCATCGCCGAAGGCCTGCATATGCCGCATGGTACGCGATGGATCGCTGGCGGTTTCACGCAGTAGCAGCGCAACCGCGCCCATGATGTCTTCCCGCGCCAGTCCTACCAGCGGGCCGAGTGCGGTGGTCGACTGTGCGGCTTCATTTTCCAGCGGTGAACCTGCCTTGGTCATGTGCCTCCCATCCTTCTTCTGTTTTGCGGGAGGATGCCTGCATGGGGCAATCATTTCAAGCAGCTAGCACAAGACGGCAAAAACATCGGCGGATTAAGGAAATTCGGCTGATACTTAACGGTTTATCAAGCGCAGTTGGTCCAATGAACCGCCATGTCGGCAGGACAAGCAAGACAACGGAAGGCGGAAACGCGTTCGCAAGGCGATTTGGCAGTGGCCCGTACCTCGGTCGCTGCCAGTGCTGCGCCTGCGGCGACGGTTTCCCGTTCAGCCGTCGCCGGATTGCGTGTCGATGGTGCTGGCCCGGGTCAGGGCAAGGCCGCGTGGCGCCCGACGCGGGTGGCCTCCGGCTGGTTCTGGATGGCCCCGGTGATTGTTGGCAGCGTGGTGCTGGCCGCAATCGTAACGCTTTCCCTTCCGGATGCGGCGACGGCGGTCATGGCCATTCTGGCGACCGCGATCATCGCTGCCACACCGCAAGCAATCCGGTTTGAGCGAACCCGCGTCACCGAAGCGTGGCAAGGCGGTTTGCTGACCGTTGCGGTTGTCGGTTTGCCGATGCTCCTGTTCGGCCTGGCGATCACTCGCTGGACCAGCAATGTACCGGGACAGGCGTGGAGCGATACGCTGGGCCTGCTGATCATCGTCGGCACACTGGCTGCGGTGATGCTGAACAGGCGGATATCCTGCATCGTGATCGCGCAGATTTCGTTGTGGTCCGGCGTGGCAATTCAGGCGGCATCGCGCGGAACCCTGCTGATCTACGCCGCCGGTGCGGCGGTGGGGATCGTGCTGGCCGTGCGTCAGGCCCGTGCCGACAAGCAGGCTGTCGAACGCCAGCATGAGCATGAACGGGCGCAGGTGCGCGCCGAAGAAATTCTGCGCGACTATGAACAGACCGGGCAGGGCTGGTTCTGGGAAACCGACCGGCGGGGCACGATTGGCTATCTCTCATCGACAGTGGGCCAGGCACTGGGGATCGAACCTGACACCCTGCTGGGCAAGCCGTTCTCTGGCCTGTTCGATCTTTCCGCGGAAAGTCAGGAAGGCGAGCGCACGCTGGCGTTTCACCTTAACGCTCGCTCGGCATTTTCCGAGCTTGCCTTGCGCGCTGCGATTGCAGGCGAAGAGCGCTGGTGGTCGATCACCGGGCGCCCAATCTATGACAATTTCGGCAATTTTCTGGGCTTCCGCGGATCAGGGCATGATCTGACTGAAAAGCGTCGCTCGCAGGAGCACGCCACGCGGCTGGCGCATTATGACTCGCTGACCGGTTTGGCCAATCGCGTGCAGATGGCCCAGACGCTTGAGAAGATTCTGACTGCGCCCAATCTGCAGCACCGGGCATGCTCCGTCTTCCTGCTCGATCTCGATCGCTTCAAGCAGGTGAACGATACGCTGGGCCACCCCGCAGGCGACGCCCTGCTCAAGCAGGTGTCGCAGCGACTGGAACGCGCGGTCGGGCAGCATGGCCGCGTCGGGCGGCTTGGTGGCGATGAGTTTCAGGTCGTGCTGCCCGGGCGGCACCGCCGTGAAAGCCTTGCCCAATTGGCGGCGCGCATCATTCATGATCTGTCGCAGCCTTATTCGATCGAGGGGCATCGCGTCGTCATAGGTGCTTCGGTTGGCATCGCGCTTTCGCCTGACGACGGCGTGACCGCCGAAGCAATCATCCGCAACGCTGACCTTGCGCTTTACGCGGCGAAGGATGGTGGGCGCGGGCGGCATCATTTCTACGCGGCTGATTTGCACAGCGATGCCGAGGAACGGCGACAGCTGGAGCAGGATTTGCGCGACGCGGTGAGCAGCGGTGGTCTGGAGCTCTATTATCAGCCGGTGGTCCACACGGCGACCGAGCGCATCACCGGTTTTGAAGCGTTGCTGCGCTGGAACCATCCGGTGCGCGGCCCGATGTCGCCAGCCAAATTCATTCCCATCGCCGAGGATTCCGGGCTGATCGCCCAGATTGGCGAATGGGCGCTGCGCACCGCCTGCGCCGATCTGGCGCGGTTGCCGCATGGCGTTCGTGTGGCCGTAAACGTGTCCACGCTCCAGTTCGCAAATCCGGCGCTGCCGGCAGTGATCACCAATGCGCTGGCATCGGCGCAGGTTGACCCATCGCGGCTGGAACTGGAAATCACCGAAAGCGTGTTCCTCAATGATGATGAGGGCACCGATACCATGTTCAGCGCGCTCAAGCGGATCGGCGTGCGCCTGGCGCTGGACGATTTCGGTACAGGTTATGCCTCGCTTGGCTATTTGCAGAAAGCACCGTTCGACAAGATCAAGATCGACCAGAGCTTCGTGCGCGGCGCGACTATCGCTGGCAGCCGCAATGGCGCGATCATCGCATCGATCGTCAGCCTGGCGGAAGCGCTGGGCATGGAAACCACCGCGGAAGGTGTCGAAACCTTCGATGAGCTTGATCTGGTGCGCGAACTCGGCGTCAGCCATGTTCAGGGCTATATCTATGAAAAGCCGCTGAGTTTTGTTCAGGCAGAGGCAAAGCTCCAATCCGGGATGACGGCGGTGCCCAGCGGACCACGTGCGGCTCGCTCGACCCGGCAGACAATGCTGCGCAAGATTACACTGGAACATGGCGGGCAGCAGTATCAAGGGACCGTTCGCAACATTTCGGCGACCGGAGCGCTGATTGAAGGACTTTGGAATGTGCCGCCCGGCACCATCTTCCAGATCATGATCGCGGAAGGCTGTCTGGTCACGGCAACCACACGCTGGTGCAATCAGGACCGGATGGGTGTGGAGTTTGCAACACCGCTGGAGCTGGATGAAACCGGACGAATTGCAGTACTGGGCGGCAATGGTTTTGCAGTGAAACGGCAGGAACCGTTGCTGCGCCGAGAATCTGCATGATTATATCAGTCCGTAATTGCCCATTAGCGAAATAGAAACCTAACCGGCATAGTCGTTTACGCGTAGTCGATCCCTCTGCCGAATATTGTGCGACGGAGATTTTTACTTGAAACGAATTCGCCAGATGCTGGGGGGAGGGGGCGCTGCCGATGGCGCAGACGGCCTTGCGCCCATGGTCACCATGGACCCGCAGCAACAGGCGTTGTCCTTGTTTCGCGACTATGAGAACTCCGGCATTGGCTGGTTCTGGGCAAGCGATGCCAGCGGCCGTATCAGCTATGTTTCACCTTGCGTTGCCAAGAGTCTCGAATGCGAGGTCGGCGAGATTATCGGGCGAAGCATTCAGGCACTCTTTATTCATGAGCGCGAGGAAGGCAGCGAAGAAAGTCAGCGGACGCTGCCATTGCTGCTCAGTGCGCGGAAAACATTCGCCGATCTTGCGGTGCGCGCCGCGCAGGACAACCGTGAGATCTGGTGGTCGATATCCGGCCGCCCGCAGTTTGCGAAGGATGGGTCGTTCCAGGGCTATCGCGGCAATGGCGCAGATATCACCGAATCGCGCCGCAGCCAGCGTGACGCAGCGCGGCTTGCCGAATATGATTCCCTGACCGGGCTGGCCAATCGCCACCGCATGGACAAGCGGCTGAACGCGACGCTGACCGCCTACAAGGTTGCCAAGCGAAGCTGCGCCATCATGATGATGGACCTTGATCGCTTCAAGCAGGTGAATGACACGCTCGGGCATCCGGCGGGTGACGAACTGCTGAAGCAGGTTGCACAGCGGCTTCACAAGGTCGTCAACGACAAGACATATGAAATCGGCCGACTGGGCGGTGACGAGTTCCAGATCATCCTGCCCGATGTCGAAGACCGCGGCAAACTGGGTGAAATCGCCAAGACGATCATCACCATGATTTCGCAGCCCTATCAGATCGACGGCAGCCGCTGTGTGATCGGGGCTTCCATCGGTATAGCCATCGCACCGTTTGATGGCATTTCCTCAGAGGAACTGGTACGTTCGGCCGACTTGGCGCTTTATGCCTCCAAGGGCGGCGGACGCGGTCAATTCCGTTTCTATTCCAGTGATTTGCATGATGAAGCCGAACGCCGCCGCAAGATCGAAGAGGATCTGCGCGATGCTTTGGCCAAGGGCGAGATGTATCTGGCCTATCAGCCGATTGTCGATGCCAAGACCAACCGGGTGGTGACGCTGGAAACGCTGATGCGCTGGGAACATCCGGAGCTTGGCAATGTCCCGCCCAGCCTGTTCATCCCGATTGCCGAGGAATGCAATCTGATCGGGCAACTGGGTGATTGGGCGCTGCGACAGGCCTGCATGGAAACGGTCAAATTGCCGGGTGCGGTAAAGGTTGCCGTCAATGTTTCGGCGGCACAGTTTTCCAATCCGGGCTTTGCGGTTCAGGTCGCCCAGGCGCTGTCCAACAGCGGTCTGCCAGCCGAACTGCTGGAGCTTGAGCTGACCGAATCGATCTTTCTGGGTGATCGCGAATCAACCGAAGATGCGTTTTCCACGCTCAAGAACCTGGGTGTGCGCCTGTCGCTTGATGATTTCGGCACCGGCTATTCCTCGCTTGCCTACTTGCAGCACGCGCCATTCGACAAGATCAAGATCGACAAAAGTTTCATTTGCGAAGTCGCCCAGCCGGGCAGCCGGAATTCCGCGATCATCAAGGCGATCGTCAGCCTGGCTGAAGGGCTGAACATGGAAACCACTGCCGAAGGCATCGAAGCTCACGATGAGCTCGAGGCCATGCGGCAGCTCGGCGTTTCACAAATTCAGGGGTATATCTATTCCCCGGCCGTGCGAATGGAAAACGTTGCGGAGGCAATGACCAGCGGCAATTGGGTCATCGAGCCGAGCGGTCCCAGCAAGTACCGCCCGGAACGCCGCACCGTGTTCCGCAAGGTCGGGCTGATCCACGAAGACCATCGCTACGAAGGCACCATGCGCAACCTCTCGCGCAGCGGGGCCATGGTCGAAGGGCTCGATGGCGTGCCGATGGGCACCCAGTTTGTTGTCGATTTCGGTGAAGGCCAGCTGGCGGTGGCAACTGTCCGGCGCACTGGCGGGAATCTGCTGGGGCTGGAATTCGAAATGCCGCTGGTGGACGATGGGGCGGGCGGATTGTGCACGCGCACCCGCGTATCGCCTTACCTGCTGGCGCAGGCAGGACTGCCGCTGCAACCCTTGCAGCCCGGCCATTATCCGGCGCAAATGGTCCAGGCGCCGGGCATGCCGCTCAGCCTGCCGCGCTTTGCACAGGTGGATGTCAAGCAGAGGGCATTGAAGATCGCCTGATTGCGCGGGCTGACAGCGCGCTGTTGCGCTGCTAACGGCACCGAATGACCGAACTGTCCCGCATCCGCAATTTCTCCATCATTGCCCATATCGACCATGGCAAAAGCACGCTGGCCGACCGGCTGATCCAGTACACGGGCGGCCTTTCCGAGCGCGAAATGAGCGCACAGGTGCTTGATAACATGGATATCGAGCGCGAACGCGGTATCACCATCAAGGCGCAGACGGTGCGGCTGAACTACACGGCGCAGAACGGCGAAACCTATGAGCTGAATCTCATGGATACGCCGGGCCATGTCGACTTTGCCTATGAGGTTTCGCGCAGCCTTGCCGCATGCGAAGGCGCGCTGCTGGTGGTCGATGCGGCCCAGGGTGTTGAAGCGCAGACACTGGCCAATGTCTATCAATCGATCGAGCATGATCACGAGATCGTGCCGGTGATCAACAAGATCGATCTTCCTGCCGCAGAGCCGGACAAGGTGAAGAACGAGATCGAGGAAATCATCGGGCTGGATGCTTCTGATGCGGTGCTGACCAGCGCCAAATCGGGTATCGGCATTGCCGAGGTGCTGGAAGCGGTGGTGACGCGCATCCCGCCACCAAAGGGAGATCGCGCCGCGCCGCTCAAGGCGATGCTGGTCGACAGCTGGTATGATCCCTATCTGGGCGTCGTCATTCTGGTGCGCGTGATCGACGGCGTCATCCGCAAGGGGCTGGCCGTGAAGTTCATGGCCGGTGGGACCGAACATCTGATCGACCGCGTTGGCTGCATGCGCCCCAAGATCGAGCATCTGGAAGAGCTGGGGCCGGGGGAAATCGGCTTCATCACGGCCCAGATCAAGGAAGTGGCGCAGGCCCGCGTGGGTGACACCATCACCACAGTGAAGCAGGGCGCAGCCGATCCTCTGCCGGGCTTCAAGGAAGTGCAGCCGGTGGTGTTCTGCGGCCTGTTCCCGGTTGACGCTGCCGACTTCGAAAAGCTGCGCGAAAGCATCGCCAAGCTGCGGCTCAACGATGCCAGCTTCAGCTTTGAAATGGAAAGCAGCGCCGCGCTGGGCTTTGGCTTCCGCTGCGGATTTCTGGGGCTGCTGCATCTGGAGATCATTCAGGAACGGCTTAGCCGCGAATATGATCTTGATCTGATTACCACTGCTCCATCGGTGGTCTATCGCATCCAGCTGCGCAAATCGAAGACCGACGATGCGCGCGAGATCATGCTGCATAATCCGGCCGATTACCCCGATCCCAGCAGGATCGAGCAGATCGATGAACCATGGATCAAGGCGGTAATCTACACGCCGGACGAATATCTCGGCTCGATCCTCAAGCTGTGCCAGGACCGGCGCGGCGTCCAGACCAATCTCACCTATGTCGGCGGCCGGGCGCAGGTGACGTATGAATTGCCGCTCAACGAAGTGGTGTTCGATTTCTATGACCGGCTAAAGAGCATTTCGCGCGGCTATGCTTCGTTCGATTATGAGCAGATCGGCCTGCGCGAAGGCGATCTGGTCAAGATGAACATTCTGGTGAACAACGAACCGGTGGATGCCCTGTCGATGATCGTGCATCGCGGTGTCGCTGAAGAGCGCGGCCGCCATATGTGCGAACGGCTGAAGGATCTGATCCCGCGCCATCTGTTCAAGATCCCGGTGCAGGCGGCGATCGGCGGCAAGGTGATCGCGCGCGAAACCATCGCCGCGATGCGCAAGGATGTGACCGCGAAATGCTATGGCGGCGACATTACCCGCAAGAAGAAGCTGCTGGAAAAGCAGAAGAAGGGCAAGGCGCGGATGCGTGAATATGGCAATGTCAGCATTCCGCAGGAAGCCTTCATTGCCGCGCTGCGGATGGGCGAGGAATAGGCCGTATGGCGCTGGCGGAGCTGCAATCGGCCCTTGCCGCCGCGCAGGATTATCGTGCCGCAACCCGGCTGCTGCTGGCCGAGCGGTTGCAGAATCGCCCGATTGATGCGGAGCAGCGCGCTGCCCATGGCTTCGCCTGGGTGGCGACCAGCGTCACCGCGCTGGAAGCAATGCTGGGCTGGCTGGAAAGCAATCCTGCTCCCAGCGATCTGGACTGGAATGTTGCCCGGCTGGCTTTCTCTGAAACGCTGCTTCAGCTGATCGGCGGGCTGCCGATGGGGCAGAACGAACTGGTCCGGCCAATGGACATTGGGGCAGGGGTGGCAGCGGAGGCGCTGCGACCGGCCGTCAGTGATTTTCTGGCCGCCGATCAGGCACCTATCCGCGCCGCAGTCGCCAATGCGCTGACCGAGGGAGAGTGGCCCACGGAAAGCCTGCAGGATGGCGATCTCGATGCCATTCGTGATCAGTTCCGCCGCTTCACCGATGCCGAGATATTGCCCAATGCGCACAAATGGCATCTCGCCAATGCGCTGATTCCCGATGTGACGGTTCAGGCCATGGCTGAACTGGGCACTTTCGGCGTCTGCATCCCGGAGGAATTTGGCGGTCTGGGGCTGGGCAAGCTGGTGATGTGCCTGGTCACTGAAGAGCTGTCACGCGGCTGGATCGGCGCGGGATCGCTGGGTACGCGCTCTGAAATCGCTGGCGAGCTGATCGCGCAGGGCGGCACGCCGGAGCAGAAGGCGAATTGGCTGCCACTTATCGCCAGCGGCGCGGTACTCCCGACGGCAGTGTTTACAGAGCCCGATGTCGGTTCCGATCTTGCCAGCCTGTCAACCCGCGCGCGCCGCAATGATGATGGCAGCTGGGCAATCACCGGCGCCAAGACCTGGATCACCCACGCCAGCCGTTCCGATCTGATGACGCTGCTGGCGCGCAGCTTGCCCGGTGAACCGGGCTATGCCGGGCTATCCATGCTGCTGGTGCCCAAGCCGCGCGGAACCGATGCGGATCCGTTTCCTGCCGCAGGGATGGATGGCAGCGAGATCGAGGTGCTCGGTTATCGCGGGATGCGCGAATATGCGCTCAGCTTCGATAGCATGCTGGCTCCCCCAGACGCATTACTGGGCGGTGAAGAAGGGCGCGGCTTCAAGCAGCTGATGCAGACCTTTGAAGGCGCGCGGATTCAAACCGCTGCACGCGCGGTCGGTGTCGCCCGGCGGGCGCTGGAGCTGGGGCTGGATTATGCAACAACGCGCAAACAGTTTGGCCGGCCGATCGCCCAA
>JBGAIR010000097.1:0-2964 GCA_044225335.1 Novosphingobium sp.
GCACTTGTTGTACGTTCGTCCAACAAGCATTTGAGGACTCGCGATACCCATGGGCAAGCTTGAGCACGCCTTCGCCGAAATCACGCAAGATGATGTCGATCCCGACGCAGATTTCAGTCTGCCTGGCTGGATCTATGGCGATGAGGAGTTTCAGCAGCTGGAACTGGAACGGGTATTGCGCCCCAGCTGGCAGATCGTCTGCCACGAAAGCGATATTGCCCAGCCGGGTGAATGGCGCACATTGGACTATCTGGGCGAAAGCGTGATGGTGATCCGTGGCGACGACCGCCAGCTGCGCGCCTTCACCAATGTCTGCCGTCACCGCGCCATGCGGCTGGTTGAAGGCGCTGCGGGCTGTTCGAAAAAGCTGGTCTGCCCCTATCACGCCTGGACATTTGAGCCCGATGGGCGGCTTTCCGGCGTGCCGATGAAAAGCGACTATCCGGCGCTGAAGCTGGAGGAGAACGGGTTGGTGCCAGTGGGCATCGAAATCTGGCACGGCTTTGTCTTTGTGCAGTTGGAGGACGCCGGTTTCCCCTCGGTCGCGGAGATGATGGCGCCGTTCGAGGAAGAGGTTTCGCAATATCGCTTTGCCGATATGCGCCGGATCAGCGACGTGCGGATTCGCCCGCGCGCGGTGAACTGGAAGAATGTCGGCGATAATTATTCGGACAATCTTCACATCCCGGTCAGCCATGACGGGCTGACCCGCCTGCTGGGCAAGAGCTATCGCATCGAAGCCCATGGCTGGGCTGACCGGCTCTATGGCGATGTGGTGGCGGATGACCGTCAGAATTTCTGGGAGAAGGTTTATCGCAAGCATTTGCCGCGAGTGGAGCATCTCTCTGAGGAAGCGCAGGGGCGCTGGCTCTATTACAAGCTGTGGCCGAACATTGCGTTCGATATCTATGCCGATCAGATCGATTTCATGCAGTGGCTGCCGGTGACGCCAACCACCTGCGTGTTGCGCGAAATGGCCTTTGCCCTGCCCGATGCCTTCACTCCGCCGGGGAAACACCGGGAAATGAAACTGGTGCGCTACGCCAACTGGCGGATCAACCGCGTGGTCAATGCGGAGGATACCTTCCTGATCGAGCGCGTGCAGCAGGGTATGGCTTCGGGAACCTATGGCAATGGCCCGATCGGGGCGAGCGAAGTGTGCCTGCGCAGCTTTGCGCGCAAGATCCGCGCACTCATTCCCGAAGCACGCCAGCCGTTTCCGCCGCCGAAAGGCTGGAGCGGCAAGTAACACATAACACTGGCGCCCCCGGCAATTGCGGGGCGGACGAATCTGGATCGGGGAGTATCTGATGACCAAGACCTACGACGCGCTGATCATCGGCGGCGGGCATAATGGCCTTACCTGCGCGTTCTATCTGGCAAAGGCCGGAATGCGGGTGCGCGTGCTGGAACGGCGGCATATCGTGGGCGGCGCGGCGGTTACCGAGGAATTCCATCCCGGTTTCCGCAACTCTACTGCCAGCTATACCGTCAGCCTGCTGCGGCCCAAGGTGATCGCCGACATGCGGCTGCATGATTATGGCTACCGCGTGGTTGAACGCACGATCAGCAACTTCTTCCCCTTCGAAAATGACTATGTGAAGCTGGGCGGCGCACCGGGGCGGACCGAAGCGGAATTCGCCCGCTTTTCGAAGAAGGACGCCGAAGCCTATCCTGGCTATGACGCGGCGCTGGAAAAGGTCGCCAATGTGCTGCGCGATCTCAGCCTCAAGGTTCCGCCCAATGTTGGTGGCGGGCTGTCATCGCTGGTGGCAGCGGCGAAGCAGGGCTGGCCGATGGCGCAGATGGATATCGCTACCCAGCGCGATCTGCTGGATATCTTCACCAAATCGGCGCGGTCGTTCCTCGATGGCTGGTATGAGCATGATTATGTGAAATCGGCCTTCGCCTTTGATGCGGTGGTGGGCAATTATGCCGGGGTTTCCACGCCGGGTTCGGCCTATGTGCTGCTGCATCACGTGTTTGGCGAGGTGAACGGCAAGCTGGGGGCATGGGGCCATTCGGTGGGCGGCATGGGCGCGATCACCCAGGCCATGGCCCGCGCTTGTGAAGACGCCGGGGTGGAGATCAGCCTGGAAGCGCCGGTGGCGCAGGTGCTGGTCGACGGCAAGAAGGTGACCGGGGTGAAGCTGGAAAGCGGTGAGGAAATTGCTGCCAGCGTGGTCGCATCCAACGCCGGACCGGCGCTGCTCTATCGTCAGCTGGTCGATCAGGCCGATCTCGATGAGGATTTCAAGCGCCGGATCAAGGGCTTCAAGACCTGCAGCGGCACCTTCCGCATGAATGTCGCGCTGTCGGAGCTGCCTGATTTCACCGTGCTGCCGGGCAAGGAACAGGCTGAACATCACACCGCCGGGATCATCATCGCGCCGGGCATGGATTACATGGATCAGGCCTTTATCGATGCACAGCAGCACGGCTGGTCGAAAAAGCCGATCGTTGAGATCAAGATTCCTTCAACAGTGGACGACAGCCTTGCCCCTCCGGGTCAGCATGTCGCCAGCCTGTTCTGCCAGCAGTTCGATCCCAATGTCGATTGGGATACGCACCGCGAGGCGGTGGCCGATCTGATCATCGATACGGTCAACGATCATGCGCCCAATTTCAAGAAAGCGGTGATCGCGCGGCAGATTCATTCACCGCTCGATCTTGAGCGCAAGTTCGGGCTGATCGGCGGCGATATCATGCATGGCAACATGGGGCTGGATCAGCTGTGGGCGGCGCGGCCGGTGCTGGGCCACGGCGACTATCGCGGGCCGATCAAGGGGCTCTACATGTGCGGGGCTGGCACCCATCCCGGCGGCGGCGTGACGGGCGCACCGGGGCACAACGCCGCGCATGCCATTCTGGCGGACCGTCCGTTCATCCGGAAGATCCTGCGTTCCTGAAGGTTCGGCCCCGGCCCGCTCCCCCGCCCGGCCACCCAGAGCATACAATCTCGTT
>JBGAIR010000037.1:0-23545 GCA_044225335.1 Novosphingobium sp.
CGGGCCACACCGGCACCGCAGGATCGATCACGATCATCCCCCCGGCGATGCCCATGCCCGCCAGAAACCCTCCATCGGCAAGCGGGCCGACCCGCAGGACAATACCGATTTCGTTCAGAAAAGCGGCAATGGCCTGAGCCGCCGCCAATCCGCCCGGATCAAGCCATTGGCAACTGGCAAGCGGATCGTCGCCGATCACAGCCCCAGCACCTGCCCCATGGTATAGCGACCGGCGCGCTGGCCGATCAGCCATTGCGCCGCCCGCACTGCCCCGCGCGCAAAGATCGCCCGGTTTTCGGCCAGATGCGACAGTATCAGCCGCTCATTATCGGCCAGAAAATGCACCGAATGATCGCCCGCCACGCTGCCGCCGCGCAGGCTGGCAAAGCCGATCTCACCGGTCGGGCGCGCGCCGGTGATCCCGTCACGGCCGCGCGCAGCATGGCTGGCCAGATCGATGCCCCGTCCCTCAGCCGCCGCCTGCCCCAGCAGCAGCGCCGTGCCCGATGGCGCATCCACCTTCATCCGGTGGTGCGTTTCCACGATTTCGATGTCCCAATCCTCACCCAGCCGCGCCGCCGCATCGCGCACCAGATGCGCCAGCAGGGTAACCCCCAGCGACGTATTGCCGGTTTGCAGCACCGGAATGCTGCGCGCGGCCTCATCGCATAGCCAGTGGTGCCGCTCTTCCAGCCCGGTGGTGCCGATCACGATGGCGATGCCAGCCGCAACCGCCGCGTCCAGATTCGCTTCGAGCGCGGCGGGGCTGGAAAAATCGATCAGCACATCGCAATCCTGCGCCAGCGCCAACGCATCGCCGCCGCGGTCAATCCCGCCAACGCAAATCTCCTGCGCCGCGCCAATCGCTGCGATCAGCGCCTGCCCCATGCGCCCTTCGCTGCCGATGATCCCGATTCTGGCCATTGCAAATCCCCTTAGTGGCGTGCTTCATGGCCGCGATGGCTGACATTCGCAATATCGTGATCCTGACTGGCGCGGGGATCAGTGCGGAAAGCGGGATTGATACCTTTCGCGGCAGCAACGACGGTCGCGGCGGATTGTGGGAGAACCACCGGGTGGAAGATGTCGCCACGCCCGAAGCCTTCGCCCGCGATCCTGAACTGGTCCACCGTTTTTACGACATGCGCCGCGCGGCAATTCAGCGCTGCGAACCCAATGCCGCGCATCACGCGCTGGCGCGGCTGGATGCCGAATGGGCGGGCGGGCTGCTGATCGTCACCCAGAATGTCGATGATCTGCATGAGCGGGCAATGCAGGGTTTGGGCGGGGCGCAGCGCGTGCTGCATATGCATGGTGAGCACCTCAGCGCCTGGTGTCTCAGCTGTGGCATCCGCTCACGCTGGCATGATCCGCTCGGCCACCGCCCGCCCTGCCCGGTCTGCGGCGCGCCCAACCTGCGCCCCGATATCGTCTGGTTCGGCGAAATGCCCTATCGCATGGGCGAGATATATGCAGCGCTGCGCGAGGCCGATCTGTTCGTATCGATCGGCACATCAGGCGCGGTCTATCCGGCTGCCGGGCTGGTGCGGGATGCCCGCGAACTGGGCGCGCAGACGCTGGAACTCAATCTGGAACGCAGTCAGGGCTCGCACTGGTTCCACGAAACCCGCCTCGGCCCTGCCAGCGAGCGAGTACCGGAATGGGTGGATGAGATGCTGGCCAGCGTCTGATACAGCCTGTTCGCGACTACAGAAAATAGCGCCGACTTGTCGGAAAATTCTGGTGCTGAAACCAGCGATCCTGCCAGCTGTCATTGGTACGCAGGAAACCACCAGCTGTCGTTGGCGGTGGTCTGCCGGTACTGATAAGCGCATTTCTCAGCTGGTCGGCAAGTTTGGCTCGCATCACATAATGATCATAAACATCAAGTACATGGATGGCATAGGAAATTGCCAAAGCCTGATTGCCACGAATGATCAACAGGTTTTCATCATTGGCATATGAGGCCTTGTAACCAAGATTGTGGCTGCCGGTGATCACCGCGCAATTCACCGGATCAAGCGGATCAATCACGATAATCTTGTCATGAATGATTGCATGCCCTGCGGTCAGCAATTCCGGGCGAAGATTGCCGTGTTGCTGCGTAATCGCAGCCGCCCGGATCATGGCAATACGACTCTGCTCTCCGTCTGGCCACCAGATTGCCCGCTGCGGCAGCTTTTGTGTTTGCCCTTGTGGGTCAACATAGGTCGTCACGCCATCGGCCGGAGCAGGCGGGAGCGCCTTGGGTTCGCTGATGGCTCCCTGCACCAGTAACCCCGGCTTGGCCTTTGCCAATTCGGCGGCTGGCCCAATGATGTTCTGATTACCACCGACCCCCGGATAAAAGGTAAGAAACAGAATAGCGTCATTCGCATGTTCCATCAGCGAATAGACGCGGGCCAGGTCGACCGGGGTCGGCGATTTCTCGTTCTTTGTGGTGGCCTGGGTGTTGGGTGAGAAAAACGTTTCTACGATCGTACCATCCGCCAAGGTGACTGGCGGATTTGGCTCGGCATTGTCCTGCCGCAATTTCTTGCCCTGAACCGCGTCATTGGCGGCGAACCCTTCGATAGTGGAATGGCCATACGGGACGCTCAGCGGAACGCCCGGTGGCTGAGGATCTGCCAAAAGGCGATGCCAATAATCCAGATAGCGCCCGGCAAGTGTCTCATCATCGATAAGCAGCGCATTGTTCGATTGCGTACACAAGCCGGTTTCAGTCCAATTGGTGCTGCCGGTCAGCACAGTTTTTGCGCTCCCGCCTTCCGCATATACGACGAACTTGTTGTGACCAATGTGACCGTTGTTGTTAAAGAGGCGATCATGAATGCCATGCGGCGAGAGCGCATGAAGCGCGACGCGCGCATCATGGTTTTCCGCATCCCAAACAATCGGCCGCTTTGGCGTTGGCGGGTTTCGTTTCGGATTGGGATCGGTCGCGCCTGTCGAAGAGAGTATCAGATGAAGCTTCCCGGCAGCGGCCAGAATCTTAAGGTGATCGATCAGTTCCGGATCGTGCAACTCGTAGAGCGCGCAATAGAGCTCACCCGGTCCATTCTCAGCGCGGTCAATCAGCGTCGTGAGAAAAGACAGAACATCGCCGGTCAGGAATGTCCGGATCGGATCATTCGGAACGGGAATATGCTTTTTCAGCGTTGCCAGCAGTCCTGGGGTCACCCGCAGCGTCGGCCCTGGGGCGACTTTGGTCGGCTTTACACCCTGCACTGCTTCGAGCTGTTGCAGCAGATTCTGCGTGGAAAGAATACCATTGGTATAGGTTGCGCTGACTTGACCATAATCATGCGTAACTTCGACGCTGGGTGTCGCAAAGGCTGCGTCAAGAAATGCAAGCGGGCGCGGCTGCCCATCATACCGGGGCTGACCATCTGGGCCTATATGACCAGCCGTATCCGATGGCGGCACAGGCTCCCTGCCTGGCAAGGCAAGGCCAAGGGGTCTTATCTCATAATGCACCCTGAAATTGATCGGGCGAATGTCCGCATTTTCGCGTGAGCGCCTCAGCGTCAGATCGCGCCATTCATATTGCTGGATCGGCCAGACCGAACTGTCCTGATTGATCCAGTCAGGATTGGACTGATCGGTAAAGGCGATCCATGTCGGCAGAATCCGCCGGGCACCGGCATCAGCACCGGTTTCGTGCACACGGGTAATCATGAAACCGAGGCAATCGGCTATAGGCCCGTCGGCCTCCCAGGCCAGATAGGCGATTTCGCCATTGCAGTGAACGCTTGCCTTGGTGATCCTGCCCATGGTTGCAGATCCCGTTCAATTTGCGCCGCTTGCATGGCTAGCCGCAGCACCACCTTTGAACAAGGACAACATGAACCAGATCGGGACAATCCCCACGCCTCGGCGAATACGGCAGCCATGCCTTCAATAGCGGGCCACCATACGGTCGATTAATGCCCGGCCTGCGGCCCCCGCTGCAAGCCTGACAGTGCCAGCTGGGCGTCGATCTGGGCGAGCAGACGGTCCAGCCCGGCCTGATCTGCGCTTTCGGCGCGGGCGACCAGCACATCCTGCGTGTTCGAGGCACGCAGCAGCCACCAGCCGTCCTCAGTCGAAACCCGGACCCCGTCGATCGCATTGACGTCGGCACCCTCAGCCGCCAGCCGGGCCTTTACCTCGTCAATCACTGCGAACTTGCGGCTTTCATCCACCTGAAAGCGCAGTTCAGGCGTGTTGACCAGCGCCGGCATCGCCCCGCGCAAATCGCTGACCGAGCGGCCAAGCCGCGCCGAAGCCGCGATCAGGCGGACAGCGGCATAGAGCGCATCGTCAAAACCGTAATATTGATGGGCGAAGAATACATGCCCGCTCATCTCGCCCGCCAATGGCGAGGAAATTTCCTTCATTTTGGACTTGATCAGGCTGTGCCCGGTTTTCCACATCAGCGGCTGGCCGCCCAGCGCAGTAACCTGATCGAACAAGGCGCGCGAAGCCTTCACATCGGCGATAATCGTGGCGCCGGGCTGCATTGCCAGCAGATCCTCGGCATAGATCATCAGCAGCTGATCGCCCCAGACCACCCGACCCTGCCCGTCGATCGCACCGATCCGGTCACCATCGCCATCGAAAGCAATCCCGAAATCGAGCTTCTTTTCCGCGACCAACCGCTTCAGATCGGCAAGGTTCTTTTCCTCGGTCGGATCGGGATGATGATTGGGGAAATTGCCATCGACTTCGGTAAACAGGGTGAAATGCTCGCCCGGCAGCAGCTGGACCAGCCGCTCCAGCGCGGGACCGGCGGCACCATTGCCCGCATCCCAGCCGATCCGCAGGGTGGAGAGCTTGCCGGCGTCGATCCCGGCGAGGCCCTGCACCAGCCGCTGCACATAAGTCTCGAAGATATCGACGCGTTCACTGCCGCCGTTGCCGTTTTCCCAATCGCCCGCAGCCGCGACCTGCCCCAGCTTCTGGATATCCGCGCCGAAGAACGGACGATGCTGAAACACCATCTTGAAGCCATTGTAATTGGCGGGATTGTGGCTGCCGGTTATCTGGATGCCGCCATCCACGCCTTCCAGCACTGCTTCGGCAAAATATAGCATCGGGGTGGCACCCAGCCCGATCCGCACCGCATCGCACCCGCTCTGGTTCAGCCCTTCGACCAGCGCCGCTTCCAGATCGGGCGAGCTGACGCGGCCATCATATCCCACCGCTACCCGGCTGCCCCCGGCGCGGCGCAGCAGCGTGCCAAAGCTGCGCCCGATTGCCCGGGCATCATCCGTGCCCAGCGTTTCGCCGATGATCCCGCGAATGTCATATTCGCGCAGCACGGTGGAATGGAACTGGTGACTCATTGCGAACCCTTAATCCTTGCCTTGATCGGCGATCTGCCGGTCAATCCGCGCCAGCAGCAGATCGCGTGCCGCATTGGCGGCGTGAACCTGCTCTGCCGTGCCACCCCGATCCGGATGGACCTGCGCGATCAACCGGCGATGCGCCTCGATAATGGCGCCGCGATTAGCGGAGCGATGCACCCCTAGCAAGGCACGCGCCTGTGCCTCTTTCTGCGACCGTTCCGATTGCGCCCACAGCTCCCACGGCCAGCGCCCGCTCAGCCAGCGGCAGGCCAGCGAGCCGAGCAGCACCAGGGTGAGCAGCTTGACCAAGCGATCAGCCCTGCGCCGCCAGTGCGGCCGCCGGCTGGCTCTGTGCCGCCACGCGCAAATTCAGCGCGGCAACCAGCGCCCGCAATTCCTGCCGGGCAACCAGATGGCTGGTGCCCAGTTCACCCAGATGCCCCTTGTCGAGCAGGGTCAGCCCCGATGGGAACAGCTCGCGATAGATCACGCGTTCGGACAGGCCATTGGCGATGCGAAAGCCGACGCGCTTGGAAAGCTCGGTCAGCGCGCCGTCGATACGGCGCATGTTGCGGGCCTCGACATGCTGGGTACGGTTGCGCACCACCACCCAATCCATTTCGCGCCGCTTATCCTTGATGGTCGCCATCGCCCGCTTCTTGCGCGCTTCCCAGATCAGTTCGGCATAGAACGACAGGCGGCGAACCTTGAAGGTTTCGGCATCCACCTGCCCGATCAGATCGAAATCGACGAAACTGTCATTGAGCGGGGTCACCAGCGTATCGGCCCCGGTGGCGACATGGCGGGCATATTCATCATCGCGCCCCGGCGTATCGAAGACGATGAAATCCATCCCTTGCCCCAGTTCCTCCGCCATCGCATCCAGCGCGGCGATATCGGGGCCATCGAACACCGCAAAGCGCGCCATCGGCAGATCGATGCCGCGGCGCTGCAAGGTTTCGGCGCGATTCTCGAAATAGCGGTGCAATGTGCGCTGGCGCGGATCGAGATCGATCGCCGCCACCTTTGCCCCCTGCGCCGCCAGCGCGATGGCGACATGCACCGCCGTGGTCGATTTGCCGGTGCCGCCCTTTTCATTGGCGAATACGACGCGGTGCGGAACGGTTGTAAAGGCTGAATTATCAGGCACGGAAGCGAAGCTCTTTTTGCAGTTGCGAAGATCAAAGGTTGCAGTGCACCACCAGCCATGTTTAGGGCGGCGCGAAGGATAAGGGTCTTATCGGAGGGGAATTGGCGGTGCAAACCATCAGCCAGCTTGTTCCACTGCGCAATGCAGTCGCCGCGCTGAGGCCGGACGGGCCGCTGGCGCTGGTGCCGACCATGGGCGCGCTGCACGAAGGCCATCTGGCGCTGGTTCGCGCGGCCAGGGCCCGCGCCGCGCATGTGGTGGTGTCGATCTTCGTCAATCCCCGCCAGTTCGGCCCCAATGAGGATCTGGCCGCCTATCCGCGCCAGCTGGAACGCGATTCGGCGCTGCTTGCGGCAGAGGGCGTCAGCCTGTTGTGGGCGCCAGCCGTGGAGGCGATGTATCCGCAGGGCTACGCCAGCTCGATCAGCGTATCCGGCGTCAGCGACAATCTGTGCGGCGCGGCCCGCCCCGGCCATTTCGATGGCGTGGCAACCGTGGTGGCCAAGCTGTTCAATCAGGTGAAGCCCGATATCGCCCTGTTCGGCGAAAAGGACTGGCAGCAATTGGCGGTGATTCGCCGCATGGCCCGCGATCTTGATCTGACCCTGCCCCATGCCGATGCAATCATTGGCGTGCCCACCGTGCGCGAGGCAGATGGCCTGGCCCTGTCATCGCGCAACGCCTATCTCACCCCTGAACAGCGCGCACAGGCCGCCACCCTGCCCCGCGCCATGCAGCAGGCCAACGCCCGGATTGCAGCAGGCGATGCCATCACCAGCGCCGTGGATGAACTGCGCGCAGCCTTGCTGAACGGCGGTTTCGCGGCGGTTGATTATGCCGAAGTGCGCGATGCGGAAACGCTGGCGCTGGTTGAACAACCCCAACCCGCCCCGGCCCGACTGTTCGTCGCCGCCCGCATCGGCAAGGCGCGGCTGATCGATAATATGCCTTTGGGTTGAAACGGTAAGTTTTATATCTTTGTCGCATGAAGCCTTTTTCAGCGCGCACGCGGATCATATTTGGCATTGTGGTTGTCGCCTTGATCGGCGCGGACATCTGGTGGTGGAGGCAACAGCTGCCAGTTGACGAGCAGGCGTTCAGCGTTGATCTGAATTCGCTTGCTATCAAATATGCAGATCCGGCAGCGCTGAATGCGCCGACCTATGATACGAAAACTAGGTCGTGGTCATTCGGCGACCGCGCAGTTCACTCGCTCAAGCCGTTCATAGCCCAAAGCGACGGTTTCCCGGATGGAATTATTGGCAAATATATAATTGTGCGTGCGCCTCGAGCGCTGACCATGCGCGACTTTCAGGACACGCTTAACGCGCTGGTTGATCAAGGAGTTTGCTAGGCAGGCATAGCCGATCCCTCCGTTTTTGACACCAACGGGTCGCGCGAAGTTTTCGTGTTCCGGATCAATTGGGTTCGCGGCGCGGGGGGGGGACAAGCGGCAGTGCCATTCGAACGGCGATAAGGCATGACACGGTCCTCAGATCGTGATTTCATCCCTCACCCCGCCAGATAAATTCCCCGCAGCTTTTCCTGCATCGCTTCGTCCACGCCCAGCACCGCATCCAGATAGCCGTCCAGCGAACCATACCGGGCTTCGGCGGCGGCGATGGCGGTGGTCAAATAATCTTCCTGCACCCCCATCAGGATGCGGATGGTGGCATCATCGATATTGCCGTGCCGCTCACGGATCTGGGTGCCGCCCGCCGCGATCCGGGCTTCGATATTTCCGGCGACATTGGTGAACAGATAGTCGGCAAGGATTTCATCGCGCGATACACCCAGCACATGCTGGACCAGCGCCACCGCAAAGCCGGTGCGATCCTTGCCCGCGACGCAGTGAACCAGGCTTGGCCCTTCGGCGCGCGCCAGCACTTCGAACAGGCAGCGCAGCATCGGAATCAGGTTTTCGCGAAAGGCGATGCCTTCGTAAAGGCGCAGCATCGCTGCGCGTGCTTCGGCGGCGGTCACCACGCCATCGGCCGCTTCGGTGTGCAGCGCCAGTCCGGCGGTTTCCTCCGGATAGGCGAAAACCTGCGCCGCGAAATCATCATGGCGGCGGCAGGGCTTCGCCTCGCGCTCGCTCGGCCCGCGCAGATCGACCACGGTGGTGATCCCCAGCGCATGAATCGCATCAAGATCAGCCTCGCTCGCATCGCCATGCTGGGCGGAACGCCACAGCAGCCCGCGCTTCACCATGCCGCCGAAGCTGCTGGCATAGCCGCCATAGTCGCGGAAATTATGGACGCCGTGCAGCGAAAGGATGCGATCATCAGTCATGCCCCTGCGCTTGGCAGGATTGATTTCGGCTTGCAACGGATTCAACAGGCAACGGATTCGGCCGGGGCGCGGATTCGGCTTGCGATGCGCGCCCGGCGGGTTTAATCGTGCGGTTAAATCAATTCCTCAGGAGGATACCCGATGGCCGAAGCCTATATCATTGACGCATGCCGCACCCCGCGCGGCGTGGGCAAGCCCGGCAAGGGCGCGCTTTCGCATCTGCATCCGCAGCATCTGGCCGCCACCGTGCTCAAGGCCCTGAAAGAGCGCAACAATCTGGATACTTCCACGGTGGATGACATCATCTGGTCCACCTCCACCCAGGAAGGCAAGCAGGGCGGCGATCTCGGCCGGATGTCAGCGCTGGCCGCCGGCTATGACATTTCCGCCAGCGGCACCACGCTGGACCGGTTCTGCGGCGGCGGCATCACCTCGGTCAATCTGGCGGCGGCATCGGTGATGTCGGGCATGGAAGACTGCGTGATCGCTGGCGGCACCGAAATGATGAGCTATCAGCAGGTGCTGGGTGCGGAACGCGCCAACGCCGGGCTGCCGCCGCGCATGATGGGTTCGGGCAATCCTGAACTTGATGCGCTGCATCCACAATCGCATCAGGGCGTGTGCGGCGATGCCATTGCCGCGCGTGAAGGGATCGATCGGCAGGCGCTCGACGCACTGGCGCTGGTCAGCCAGGAACGCGCCGACCGCGCGATCCGCGAAGGCCGCTTTAACAAGTCGCTGGTCACGGTTTACAACACCGATGGCAGCGTTGCGCTGGATCACGAGGAATTCCCCCGCCCCGAAACCACCATGGAAGGGCTTTCATCGCTGAAGGCCAGCTTTGATGGCGTTGCCGATTTCGATCTGGGCGGCGGGGTTACATTCCGCAAGCAGATCCAGCGCCGCTATCCCGAACTGGATTGGAAGGGCGTGCATCACGCCGGCAACAGCTCTGGCGTGGTCGATGGCGCAGCGGCACTGCTGATCACCAGCAAGGAATATGCCGACAAGCACGGGCTGAAGCCGCGCGCCCGCGTGGTTGCCTATGCCAATCAGGGCGATGACCCGACCCTGATGCTCAACGCCCCGGTGCCCGCCGCCAAGAAGGTGCTGGAAAAGGCCGGATTGACCAAGGACGATATCGATCACTGGGAAATCAACGAAGCCTTTGCCGTGGTCGCCGAAAAGTTCATCCGCGATCTCGATCTTGATCGCACCAAGGTGAACCCCAATGGCGGGGCAATGGCGCTGGGCCATCCGATCGGCGCGACCGGTTCGATCCTGATCGGCACGGTGATTGACGAGCTGGAACGCACCGGCGGCCGTTATGGTCTGGTCACGATGTGCGCAGCAGGCGGTATGGCCCCGGCGATCATCGTCGAGCGGCTTGGCTAAGCCTGCCCTGACCTGCAGTCAGAATTGCGGGGCTGGTGGCAACACCGGCCCCGTTTTTCATTCCGCCTATCATCCGGCCGCGCTTGCCTTTTCCTGCACAAGGCTGTTTGCTGACCGGCATGAGCCTTGTCGCCGCCACTCTCTATCGCCATGGCAAGCCGGTCTGCCCGGTATCCATCGACAGCCCGCCGCCTATCGAGGACCCTTCCGATTTCGTCTGGATCGGCCTGTTCGAACCCGGCGAAGCCGAACTGCGGCAACTGCAGGAGGCATACGGCCTGCATCCGCTGGCGGTGGAAGACGCGCTGAAGGCGCATCAGCTGCCCAAGGTGGATGTATTTGGCGATCAGCTGTTCGTGGTGGCGCGCACCGCCCATCTCGAAGGCGATACCATTGCCTATGGCGAAACCGCGATCTTCCTGGGGCGGCACCATATCATTACCGTGCGCCACGGTTCCGCCCGCGCCCACAGCCAGCTGCGCGCCCAGCTGGAAGCGGCCCCGCTGCTCCTGGGGCATGGGGTGGATTATGTGCTTCATTCCATTCTTGATTTCATCGTCGATGGCTATTTCCCGATTGCGGAAACCATCGAGGAAAATGTGCTGGCGATGGAGCATCAGGCGCTGGAACATTTTCTTGATCGGGAAGAGATCACCCGCATCTTCACCCTGCGCCGCGAACTTTCGCGGTTTTTGCGGGTGATGGGGCCAATGTCGGAAATGGCGGGGCGGCTGGCCCATCTCGACATGCCCTGCCTCGATCCCGAAGTGCGCCCCTATTTCGTCGACGTGCTCGATCATGTCCGGCGGATCGAGGCGATGGTCGCCAATCTGCGCGATGTGCTGAGCTCGGTATTCGAAGTCAGCAATCTGCTGGAGCAGCAGCGCCAGAGCGTGATCACCCGCCAGCTGGCGGCGTGGGCGGCGATCCTGGCGGTGCCGACAGCGATTGCCGGCATCTATGGCATGAACTTTCAGAACATGCCTGAACTGCGCACCCAGAATGGCTATTTCGTTGTGCTGGCGGTGATCGCGGTGACCTGCACCGGGCTGTTCATGCGCTTCAAGCGTACCGGCTGGCTCTAGGAGCAAGACCCAAATCCATCCTGCTTTGCAACTGATTGACGCTACGGAAAGTGGCTTTTCCTCCCATTTAGTTATGTTATACTGTTACACATAACCACGGCGCTTCGATGAGTCGCCACAGGGCATCGAGGCTCCGCCACAAGAAGGAGGATGCCCATGGCCTATGCAAACAGTCAGAACCCGGAAAGGCGGCTGGCGACAATCAGCGCGGTGGCGTTGATACATGTTGCCGCAGGATATGCGCTGATTACCGGTCTGACCTATGTCTTCACGCCGCCGATTGAACCACCGATTACGGCCACCTTCACACCGAACCCACCCGATCAGCCGCCGCCACCGCCGCCAACCGCAAAGCCGAGCGACCACGTCTTGATCGATCCGCTTCCGCAACCCAGCCCGTCACCGCTGCCGCTTGATCCTGGTCCGATGCCCAGCTTCACCTCTGGTCCTGTCGATGCGGGGACTGGCACGGGCGGTGGCATTGGCGAAGCGTTGTTCCCCACCAGCACCCCATCACCCAGCCCCAGTTTCCCGGCGCGCGCGGCACGGCCCAAGGGCGATACCGGGCGCTGGGTGACACCGGATGATTACCCGACGCAAGATCTGCGGCTGGAACATCAGGGAATTACCAGCATCCAGGCAATCATCGGTGCCGATGGCCGGGTGAAACGCTGCGAGATTGTCGGATCGAGCGGCTTCCCCAGCCTGGATCGCACCGCCTGCGACAAATTCACCAGCCGCGCCCGTTTCGAACCCGCCAGCGACGAAACCGGGGCCAAGGTGGAAGGTCGCTATCGCGGCTCGGTTCGCTGGCAAATACCCGAATAGCCAGCACCTGCGGCCGCCCGGATCATGCCGGGTGGCCGCCTGCCATTGCAACTATGCGTTGAACCGCCCGCCCGTCGCAGCCTTGGCCCGCAGATAGGGTGCAACCTCCAGACCGTGGTTTTCCAGCCCGGCGACCACATTGGCCAGCCCGACATGATCGGCCCAATACATCGGTCCGCCTGTCCAGGCCGGCCAGCCATAGCCGTTGAGCCACACCGTATCGATATCCGAAGCGCGCTGGGCGATGCCTTCATCAAGGATCTTCGCGCCTTCGTTGACCATCGGATAGAGCAGGCGTTCGCGGATCTCGTCCTTGCCGATGCTGCGCTGGGGCGTGCCCTGCCGGGCCGCGAATTCCGCGATCAGCGCCTTCACCTCGTCAGACGGCGTGCGATTGCGGCTGTCATCATAATCATAATAGCCCTTGCCGGTCTTCTGCCCCCAGCGGCCTGCGGCGCAGAGCGCATCGCGAATGGTTTCGACCCGCGCCGGATCGCGGTGCCAGCCGATGTCCAGCCCTGCCAGATCGCTCATCTGGAACGGCCCCATCGGAAAGCCGAATTCCAGCAGCACATCATCGATGTCATAATAATTCGCGCCTTCCAGCATCAGCGCCTGTGCCTGCTGCTGGCGCGGGCTGAGCATGCGGTTGCCGATGAAGCCGTGGCACACGCCAGATACCACCGGCACCTTGCCGATCCGCCCGGCCAGCGCCATCACTGTTGCCAGCTCGCTCGCCCCGGTCTTTGCGCCGCGCACCACTTCCAGCAGCTTCATGATATTGGCGGGCGAGAAGAAGTGCATCCCCAGCACCGCTTCCGGCCGACTGGTGGCCGCGGCGATCTCGTTCACATCAAGATAGCTGGTGTTGGAAGCCAGGATCGCCCCTGATTTGGCGATCCTGTCGAGCCGGCCGAATACGTCCTTCTTGATATCCATCGATTCATAGACCGCCTCGATCACCAGATCGGCCGCCGCCAGAGCATCGAAATCGAGCGACGGGGTGAGCCGCGCCATTGCCGCCTCAACCTCTTCCGCGCTCATCCGGCCGCGCTTGACCGAATTTTCGTAGTTGCGGCGGATCACCGCAACGCCGCGATCCAGCGCTTCCTGCTCACGCTCGACGATGGTCACGGCAATCCCGGCGGTCAGAAAATTCATCGCGATCCCGCCGCCCATTGTTCCCGCACCGATCACCCCGACCCGGGCGATCTCCTTCAGCGGCATATCGGCGGGAATATCGTCCACCTTGGCGGCCAGCGCACGGGCAGCCTCGATATGCTCTTTCGCTCCGGCAAGGGCTTCAGACATCAGGATTCTCCTCTATTTGATTGCGGCACCGGCCCGCGCCGTTTCCGGAACAATTTTTCGGATCAGGCATAACTCTCGGTCAGGGCGCTGTAGATCAGGGTCTTGAGCTGGCGGCGCACCGGATAGGATGACGAGGGGTAAAGCTGGGTCATGAACACCATATGCAGCTTCTCTACCGGATCGACGAAGAAGGCCGTGGACCAGATCCCACCCCAGAAATATTCACCCGCACTGCCCGGCAACAACGCCCTGGCCGGATCGAGCATCACGCCAAAGCCCAGGCCAAAGCCGGTTCCGGCATTGGTTGCCTCGCTGAACAGCGATCGCGACATCTGGGTAAGATCGGCATTGCCGGGCAGATAGTTGCGCGTCATCAGTTGCAGCGTCTTGGGCGAGATGATCCGTGCGCCTTCCAGCGCACCGCCGCCCGCCAGCATCCGGGCAAAGCGGTTGTAATCTTCCAGCGTGGAGATCAGCCCGCCGCCGCCGCTTTCAAAGGCAGCCGGGCTGGTCAGCTTGCACTCAGCGGCCTTCTCCACCAGCCGTGGCGGCTTGCCGGGATCGTACATCCAGCCATCGACCAGCCGGTGCCGTTCGCTTTCGGGAATGTGAAAGCCGGTTTCCTGCATACCCAGCGGGGCGAAGATATGGTCGGCAAAAACCTGCCCCAGTGGCTTGCCGCGCAGCCGCGAAACCACCGCGCCCAGCACATCGGTGGACAGTGAATAGTTCCACGCCGTGCCCGGTGCGAATTCGAGCGGAATTTTTGCCAGCTCGGCGATGAAATGATCGAAGCCGGGAATATCGCGGCCACCATCGGTCAGCGCCTTGCGCAGCGCCGCGTCAACATTGGTGCGGTTCTGGAACCCATAGGTCAGACCGGACATATGGGTCAGCAGATCGACCATCCGCATCGGCGCGCAAGGCGTTGCGGGCATGAACGGCACTGCACCGCCCCCGCCATTATAGACGCCCAGCCCGGCAAATTCGGGGATCACGCGCTCCACCGGATCATCCAGCGCCACCGCGCCTTCTTCCACCAGTTGCATAAAGGCGATCGAGGTGATCGGTTTGGTCATGGATGCGATGCGGAAGATCGCATTGTCGGCCAGCGGCGTACCATCAGCGCGCGCGGTGCCTATGCTGCTGCGATAGACCGTCTGCCCATCGCGCGCGACCAGCACCTGCGCGCAGGGCAGCTTGCCGGGGGCAATGTAGCGCTCTTGCAAGAATGCCTCGATCCGGGCCAGCCGCTGGCTGCACATGCCCAGTTGTTCAGGCGCGGTAATGCTCATGCCTTTGCATCCTCATGCTGATGATCGGCGCTTTCGAACAGCGCCTTCAGGTCTTTCTTCAGGATCTTGCCATTGGCGTTGCGCGGCAGCGTTTCCGCCATGAACAGGATGCGCACCGGCACCTTGAAGGCAGCCATCCGTTCGCGTACCCATTGCTGCAGCTCTGCCTCGCTGGCGCTGGTGCCGGGGGCGAGATGCACCACCGCCGCCGGTTCTTCGCCCAGGGTGCGATGCGGAATGCCGATCACTGCCGCGTCGGTCACCGCCGGATGATCGTAGAGCGCGTTCTCCACTTCCGAGGAATAGATGTTCTCGCCGCCCCGGATCACCATATCCTTGGCGCGGTCGACGATATAGCAGAAGCCATCCTCATCCAGCCGGGCGAGATCGCCGGTGCGGACCCAGCCCTTGATAAAGGTGGCGGCAGTCGCTTCGGGATTGTTCCAATAGCCTTTGACGACCATCGGCCCGCGCGCCCACAATTCGCCCACTTCACCCGCCGCCAGTTCGCGCTGGCCGTCCTCGTCCATGATCTTGAGATCGGCCACCGGCACCGCCGGGCCGCAGCTGGTTGGGCGGGCAAGGTAATCCTCGGCCGAAATGCCGGTTACCGTGGCGGTGGTTTCGGTCATGCCCCAGCCATTGCCGGGCAGCGCACCGAATTCCGCATGGATGCGCCGCACCAGTTCCGGCGCGGACGGCGCGCCGCCATAGGCAATCGCCTCCAGCGAGGAGAGATCGTAGTTCACCCGTTCGGGATGCTCGATCAATTGCCAGGCAATCGTCGGCACCCCGCCGGTCAGATTGACCTTTTCCCGTTCGATGATTCCAAAGGCCTTCACCGCATCCCATTTATACATGAAGACCAGCGTATTGCCGCCCGCGATAGCCCCCATCAGCGTGGCGCTGCAGGCGGTGACATGGAACAGCGGGATCACCAGCAGCGCCACCTTGCGGGCTGGTGCAGGTGGTTCCTCACCGCGTCGCAGCGCCGCCCGCGCCGCACCCCAGGCGCTGGAAAGGATATTGGTCATCAGATTGCGATGCGTCGCCAGCGCGCCCTTGGGATTGCCGGTGGTGCCGGAGGTATAGAAAATCGCGGCATCATCATCGGGCGCCAGTTCCGCTTGCGGTAAATTGCCTGCGGGCAGATCGGCATAGGCAGCGGGCGATCCCAGCACAGCTTCCAGCGCCTTCACCCCGACCGGAAGCGCCGCGCCGCGCGCCACGAACAGATGCGCCAGATCGGGCAGATCACCGCGATGCGGCAGGATACGGTCCAGCCGTTCGGCATCGCAGATCAGCAGCTTGCTGCCCGAATTGGCCAGGCCATAGGCCAGCTCCGCCCCGGTCCACCAGGCGTTGAGCGGAACACAGATCGCTCCGATCGCGGTCGCGGCGAAAAACACCACGGGCCATTCCGGCAGGTTGCGCATGGCCAGCGCCACCCGATCCCCCTTGCCGATGCCCAGTTCCTGAAAATGCAGCGCCAGCGCAATCACCGCGCGGTGCCAGCCGGTGTAGCTGACCCGCTCATCCTCATAGACGGTAAAAGTCGCATCGCCGTGACTGGCTCCCACAGCCAGCAGTTCGCGCAGGGTTGGCGGCGCATTCTTCCAGACGCGCGTCAGATTGCCGCGAATCTCGATCTCGTCCATTTCGAACCGGCTGCCCGCCACGCAAAGCTGCTGCTGCACCGCCGCCATCGACATCGCAGGCCAGCCTGCGGCAATTGTCGGTCCTTCAGCTTCTGCCATTCTCAGCCTCTCCTCCGGTGGTCACGGTGCGCGTTCGGCACTCTTTATCTCAACCTTTTCCATCGTCTTCTGGTGGACGGTAACGGATCAGGCATTCCTGCGCGACGCTGGCCAGCAGCCTGCCATCGCGGGTAAAAATCTGCCCCCGGTTCATCCCCCGGCAGTGCGCAGCCCAGGGGCTGTCCATCGCATAGAGCATCCACGCATCGGCCATGACATCCTCATGAAACCACACCGCGTGATCGATGCTGGCGCCATCAAAGCCGGGCATGCTCCAATCCACCCCATGTGGCCGGATAGAGGTGGACATCAGCGCCATGTCGGAAAAATAGGCAAGGATCGCGCGCTGCAGCAGCTGCGAAGCGTCCGTCGGCATGGCAGCGGCGGTGCGCATCCAGATCTGCTGGGCGGGCTCACGCCGGGTGCCGATACCCTTGCTGCGCGGTTCGACCGGGCGCATTTCGATGGGACGCGGGCGGAGCATGCGCCGCACCGTATCCTCGGGCAGCTCATCGGCGTGGCGTGCCACCCATTCCGCTTCGGTTTCCAGCTCTTCCGGTTGACGGGTGGCGGGCATCTGGCTGCCATGCTCAAACCCTTCGACCTTGCGGTGGAACGATATGGTCATGTTCAGGATCGCGCGATCTTCCTGCATCGCGATCACCCGCCGGTTGCTGAAACTGCCGCCATCAAAATCGCGCTCGACCCGGTAGCTGACCGGTTTGGAATTGTCGCCCGCGCGCAGGAAATAGGCGTGCAGCGAATGCGGCAGGCGATCCTCCACAGTCATGCCTGCGGCCATCAGCCCCTGCCCGATCACCTGCCCGCCAAACACGCGCCCGGTGCCGCCACGCACTGCCTTGCCGCTGAACAGATCGTCTGCATCTGCGGAAACCGTAAGCAGCTTGCACAGGCTTGCGACCAGCCTTTCCGGCGTAACCTCGCTTTGCTGTGCGTCCATCCCGGTGCAATTCCTGCTGTTGTGCCTTTTGTGGCGCAGTCCATGCCATGCAGGCCCAGCTCTCGCCAGCGCGAAATTCGGCGGTTTTTGTGCTGGCGAAAGCTGCCGCTACGGCATCCTTGCCCCGGATTGCTCCCGCAAAATATGCTGCAATGCAAAATCGCCATAGCCGCGCCGCGAATCTGCGGCTAAAGGCGCGATGCAACAGGCCGGATCATTTCCGGCTGCCTGCTTTTCCGCGCCCGTACCGGCCCGATCAGACTGCGCCCAGGCGCGGCTGGTTCATGCCATACCCGGTGCTCAAACCCGCTGAGGACCATGCCCTTTTCGAATATTCCATCGCCGCTGCGCGCGGCCCTTGCCGAACGTGGCTATGAAGCGCTGACCCCGGTGCAGGCGCAAGTCATCCTGCCCGAGGCACATGGGCGCGACCTGATCGTTTCAGCACGCACCGGTTCGGGCAAGACCGTGGCCTTTGGCCTGGCGATGGCGCTGGAGCTGCTGAGCGATAACGAAGCCCTGCCGCCGCCCGCCGCGCCGCTGGCGCTGGTTATCGCGCCGACGCGCGAACTGGCCTTGCAGGTCAGCCGCGAACTGCAATGGCTGTTTGCCGGGCCCAGTGCGCGGATTACCACCTGCGTTGGCGGGATGGACCCTTCGCGCGAACGGCGGGCACTGTATCAGGGCAGCCATATCGTCGTCGGCACACCGGGCCGCCTGCGCGATCATCTGGAACGCGGCGCGCTTGATCTGTCGGCGCTGCGCTTTGTCGTGCTGGATGAGGCCGATGAAATGCTCGACATGGGCTTTCGCGAGGATCTGGAAGAAATCCTTGATGCAACGCCCGAAGGGCGGCGCACCCTGCTGTTTTCGGCCACCATGCCCAAGCCGATCGTGGCGCTGGCGCGGCGTTATCAGGATGATGCGCTGCGCATTTCGACGCTGGACAATGAACAGGGGCATGGCGACATCGCCTATCAGGCGGTCACGGTTTCACCTGCCGATATCGAGCATGCGGTGATCAACCTGCTGCGCTTTCACGAGGCGGAGACGGCGATGCTGTTCTGCGCCACGCGCGACAATGTCCGCCATCTGCATGCTGCGCTGGTGGAACGCGGCTTTGCCGCAGTGGCGCTGTCCGGCGAGCACAGCCAGAACGAGCGCAACCAGGCGCTGCAGGCCCTGCGTGACAAGCGCGCGCGGGTTTGCGTTGCCACCGATGTCGCCGCGCGCGGGATCGATGTCGCCTCGCTCAGTCTGGTGATTCATGTCGAGTTGCCACGCGATGCGGAAGTCCTGCAGCACCGCTCCGGCCGCACCGGACGCGCGGGCAAGAAGGGCACCGCCGTGCTGATCGTGCCCTATCCGCGCCGCCGCCGGGTGGAAATGATGCTGCGCGGCGCGCGTATCGACGTGGAATGGACCAGCGTCCCCAGCGCCGACGCCATCCGTGCGCAGGATCAGGATCGGTTGCTGGCGGCGCTGCTGGCCCCGGTGGAAGGCGATGATCAGGATCGCGCCCTCGCCAGCCGCCTGCTCGAACACAAAAGCGCCGAGGACATCGCGCTGGCGCTGGTTCGCGCCCATGCCGCCCAGCTGCCGCAGCCGGAAGAACTGATCGATATTTCGGCCAAGGCCCGCGATGGCGAAGCCCGCCCCGCGCATCACCGTGCCGGGTTTGAGGATACGGTCTGGTTCCGCATGGATATCGGCCGCCGCCACCGCGCCGATCCGCGCTGGCTGCTGCCGCTGCTGTGCCGACGCGGCCATATCACCCGCAACGAAATCGGCGCGATCCGGATTGGCTCCAATGAAAGCTGGTTCCAGATTCCGCGCGGCATTTCCGATCGCTTTGCCGATGCGGTGAAGCGCACCAGCACGCCCGGCGCTGATGATGAAGGCGGCATCGCCATCGAGCTTGCACCAGACACGCCGCGCGAAGCAGCGCGCGGCAACGCCCGGCGGGACCGGCCCAATCGCGACAATGCCCGCCACACAGAGGGCGGCAACGCGGGACCGGCAGGCCGCCGCCCGTCGCACAATGGTCCGCGCGGCAAACAGGCTGCCAAGCCCCATCGCAAGGGACCGCGTCCCAAATAGGCTCAGGCCAAATGGCCCAGGAAACACTGGTGTATCGCCCGCAACAGGGCTAGGCGCGCGGGATCATGAGCCAGTCTGATCTGCCTGTCTGCATCGCCGCGCTATACCAGTTTACCCGGTTTCCCGATCATGCCGCCCTGCGCGAGCCTCTACTGGCGCTTTGCAGCGAGCTGGGCACGCGCGGCAGTCTGCTGCTGGCGCGCGAGGGCATCAATGGCACCGTGGCCGGCAGCGACGCGGCCATCGCCCGGCTGCTGGATCATATCCGCGGTCTGCCGGGCTGCGCAGAGCTGGACGTGAAATATTCGCGCGCACCAGCCCTGCCGTTCAAGCGGATGAAGGTGCGGCTCAAGCAAGAGATCGTTACCATGGGCCAGCCCGATATCGATCCGCTGCAAGGCGTTGGCCATTATGTATCCGCGCAAGACTGGAACGCGCTGATCAGTGATCCCGATACTATCGTGATCGATACGCGTAATGATTATGAAGTGGCTTTCGGCAGCTTTGCCGGAGCGATCAATCCCCATACCCGCAGCTTTCGCGAATTTCCGGCCTGGTTCGAATCTCAACGCGAACCGCTGCTCGGCGTGGGCGCACCGCCCAGGGTGGCAATGTTCTGCACCGGCGGCATCCGCTGCGAGAAATCTACCGCCTATCTGAAATCGCAAGGCATAGACGAAGTCTATCACCTGAAGGGCGGCATTCTGAAGTATCTCGAAACCGTGTCGCCCGAACAAAGCCTGTGGCACGGCGAATGCTATGTGTTCGACGAAAGAGTTGCCGTTGGCCACGGATTGATACCGGGCCAGTTCCGCCAATGCGATGATTGCGGCAACCCGGTTGCCTTGTCCGCAAGCACCGCAACAGCCCAAGCCGGCGGATTTTGCACTTACTGCCAGGACAAGAAAAATTGACGTGATTCGCCGTGCGATGGCTGGTCGTACGAAAGTAACTTATTTTTATCCCATTGTTCGCCCAAACGCAGAAATCGATTGGCAAAAATTACACAAATTTAATTGCAGGTAAGCTGATTAACAGGACGTTTAGTGTGAATTTATATCCATTCTGGTTGATTCCCTGCCCCAATGGGACTAGCGCAAGATCAATGGCAAAAATGCCATTCCAACCGAGCGCCATAAACACAATCCGCGCCGGAATATTTCAGGTCGCAAGCAAGGAACGTCCCCCATGGCAGAAGAAATTCAAACCGACATGAACGAAACGCTGATCACCCTCACCTCCGACATCGTTGCCGCACATGTCAGCAACAACAATGTCAGCACCGATGAAGTCGCTGCGCTGATCAACAGCGTCTATGGCGCGCTCTCGGGTCTGGGTCAGGCTGTTGTGGTCGAAGAAAAGCTGCCGGAGCCGGCTGTCTCGATCCGCGCCTCAGTAAAGGCTGATCACATCGTCTGCCTCGAAGACGGCAAGAAGCTGAAGATGCTGAAGCGCCACCTGATGACGCATTACAATCTGACCCCGGAACAATATCGTGCACGCTGGAACCTGCCCGCCGATTATCCGATGGTCGCCCCCAACTATGCGGAAAAACGCCGCGAACTGGCCAAGAAGATCGGCCTGGGCCGCAAGCCTGGCGCGCGCCGCGGCCGCAAGCCCAAGGCCTGATTTTCGCCATATCCGCACATGGTTGAAGAATCGCCCCGCCGGTCTATGATCGGGCGGGGCTTTTCTTTGCTGAAGGGGAATACGTGCATCAGGCAATCGATATTGAGGCACTTTGCGCCGAACGCGGGCTTCGCATCACCGAACAGCGCCGCGTGATTGCGCGCGTGCTTTCGGACAGCGACGATCATCCCGATGTCGAAAGCCTGCATGCCCGCGCCGTTGCGGTTGATCCGCGCATTTCGATTGCCACGGTCTATCGCACCGTTCGCCTGTTTGAAGAGGCCGGAATTCTCGATCGCCACGATTTCGGCGATGGCCGCGCCCGCTATGAAGCCGCACCCGAAGCACACCACGATCACCTGATCGATGTGGAAAGCGGCAAGGTGATTGAATTCGTCGACCCCGAGCTGGAGGCTTTGCAGCGCCAGATCGCCGAAAAACTGGGCTATCGACTGGTCGATCATCGCATGGAACTCTACGGTGTCAGACTTGAACGCAAGAATTGATCACGACGCGCTGCGCGCCCGGATCGTGGCTGGCGAACCGGTGCCGCTCTCGGTGCTGGGGTGGTGCCGTCTCGTGATCCGCAGCAGCTTGCTGATATTGTCGCTGCTGATCCTGGTGCCGCTGCACTATATCTATCGCACCATCCACTATGGTTCGCCCTTTCCGATGATCTTCCTGTGGCTGGCGGCGCGGATCGTCGGGGCGCGGGTGACGCGGCATGGCGTGCCGCTGCGCCGCGATGTGTTCTTCATCGCCAACCATGTTTCATGGGTCGATATTCTGGCCATCGCCGGGGAGAGCGGAACTGCTTTTGTCGCCAAGTCCGACGCCGCCAAGGTTCCGGTAATCGGATGGCTGTGCCGGCTGAACCGCACTGTCTTCGTCAACCGCGAAAACCGGCTGGGCGTGGCGCAGCAGATCAATGACCTGCGCGAGGCGCTGGCTGACAACTGGTCGATCACAGTCTTTCCCGAAGGCACCACAACCGACGGGCAATCGCTGCTGCCATTCAAGGCGTCGATGATGCGCGTGCTGGAACCGCCCCCCCCCGGCGTGCTGGTGCAGCCGGTGATGCTCGATTACGGAGCCATCGCCGAATGGATCGGGTGGATCGGTGAGGAACACGGGCTGGACAATGCCAAGCGTGTTCTGGCGCGGCGTGGCAGTTTCCCGCTGCATGTCCATTTTCTCGAACCGTTCGACCCGCGCGACTTCCCGGGACGCAAGGCCATTGCCGCGGAAAGCTGCCGCCGTATCGAGGAAGCGCTGGTAGCAGCGCTGGGCAAGCCACTGCGCCCCTTCGCAATGGATGTGCCGCAGGTGCGTTATTACGCCCAGCCGCAAGAGGCTTTGGAATCCGCAGACAAGGCGCTATAGGCGCGTCCCCATGCGCCCGACCCCGCCCCCGCAGACCTATCGCGTCAAGAGCTTCGGCTGCCAGATGAACGTCTATGATGGCGAACGCATGGCCGAATTGCTGGCGCAGCAGGGCATTCGTCCGGCGGCGGAGGATGAGGATGCCGATCTGGTGGTGCTCAACACCTGCCACATCCGTGAAAAGGCGGCCGAAAAAGTCTATTCGGATATCGGCAGGCTGAAGCGCGAGGATGGCTCGGCTCCGCTGATCGCGGTGGCGGGCTGCGTTGCCCAGGCCGAGGGCGAGGAAATCATGGCCCGCGCGCCAACAGTAAAGATGGTGGTCGGCCCGCAGGCCTATCATCGCCTGCCGCAGATGATCGAAGACGCCGTGCAAGGCCGCCGCGCCATCGATACCGATATGCCTGCGCAGACGAAGTTCGACGCGCTGCCCGCCCGGCGCAAGGTTGGCCCCAGCGCCTTCCTGACCGTGCAGGAAGGCTGCGACAAATTCTGCACCTATTGCGTGGTGCCCTATACGCGCGGTGCCGAAATCTCGCGGCCCTTTGCCGATCTGGTGGCCGAGGCGCAGCGCCTGGTCGAAGCCGGCGCGCGCGAGATCACGCTGCTGGGCCAGAACGTAAACGCCTGGAGCGGCGAGGATGCCAGGGGCCGCAGCATCGGGCTGGACGGGCTGATCCGGGTGCTGGCCGAAATTCCCGAACTGGCGCGTATCCGCTATACCACCAGCCACCCCAACGACATGACCGATGGCCTGATCGCCGCGCATGGCGAAGTGGCAAAGCTGATGCCGTTCCTCCACCTGCCGGTGCAGGCCGGGAACGACCGGGTGCTGCGCGCCATGAACCGCAGCCACACGGTGGACAGCTATCTGGCGATACTGGACCGCGTGCGCGCGGTGCGACCGGACATTGCGCTGTCGGGCGATTTCATCGTTGGCTTTCCGGGTGAAACCGATGCCGAGTTCGAGGATACGCTGAAACTGGTCGATGCGGTGGGCTATGCCCAGTGCTTCAGCTTCAAATACTC
>JBGAIR010000098.1:0-2835 GCA_044225335.1 Novosphingobium sp.
ATTTGGCAAGCGGCGAATTTCGGATCAGACTCTCAGTCGACAAAACCGGTTCGTAGCGGCACCGCCCAATCCATCCGCCCATTGCGCTCCGCCTGCGCGGCGGCGGCGAGGTGATCATATTCAACCGCGATCAGTTCAACGGTCAGCCCATCGCCATCGCCCGATAGCACAGCATAGCGCGCATCGGTGCTGCCCAGCTCCATGCGGTGGACATGGGGATAATCCCAGGCATAGGCAGGCAGGCCGACGCTGCCGGGATTGAACAGCTGTCGCCCGTCATCCAGCACCACATGGCGCGGCAGATGCGAATGGCCGCAGCCGATCACATGGCTGCCAAAGCCCCGCACCATCTCATGCAGTTCATGCTCATGTGCATCCCGAATGCGATCGGGTTCGACGCGGTGCATCAGATAGTGGACATCATCCGCCGGATTGGCATGGCAAAGATAGATGTCGCTGCGCCATTGCAGATCGGCGGGCAGGCTGCGCAGCCAATCGAGATGGGCTGCATCCAACTGCGCCAGCGCATGGGCATCGGAACGGCCCATCTCCTCAGGCCGATCTGACAGCAACTGCCGCTCATGATTGCCGGCGATGGTGGGCCAATCGTGCCGCATCAGCCAGTCCGCCGTTTCCCGCGGCCACAGCGGCCCGGAAACGATATCGCCGAGATTGAGAAACTGCGTGCAACCCCGCGTCAGCGCATCGTGGTGGCAGGCCTCCAGCGCGGGGAGATTGCCGTGAATGTCGGAAAACACCGCGATCATGGCGCTGCAAATGCCGCTGTCACCACAATGCGCTGATCGCTCCATTCGGGCACGGCTTCAGCGCGCATCGGCACCATGAAGCGCGTGCCATCGGGCCGTTCGATTTCCAGCACATCGCCGGCACCGAAATTGTCCACCGCAATGCACTGCCCCAGCGGCTCACCGGTATCGGAGACAACCGGCAGACCGATCAGATCGGCGTGATAATATTCGCCCTCGGCCAGCGGCGGCAGTTCGCCGCGCGGAACGGTCAGTGCCGTGCCGCGCAGCGCCTCGGCAGCGGTGCGATCCGAAACTTCGGCAAAGCGGGCAATCGCCCCGCCCTTGCCATCATCGCGCAGCTTGCCGAGCGTGAGCGTGGAATCGTTGAAGGCGCGGTAGCGCCGAAGCGCCGCCACGCCTTCTCCAAACAGCTTGAGCCGGACTTCGCCCGTCACCCCATGCGCGCCGATGATGGCGGCCAGCGTGACGGGACGATCCTGTACCAAGATCAGCCTTCAGCCTGTTCTTCGCCAGCCGCTTCCGCAGCGGGAGCTTCTTCAGCCGGGGCCGCTTCTTCAGCAGCAGGCGCTTCGGCAGCAGTTTCTTCAACCACCGGAGCTCCCTCAACCGCCGGAGCGGCAGCGGCTTCCTTGGCAGCTTCTTCGGCTTCGCGGGCCTTTTCAGCCTTTTCTTCCGCGCGATCCTTGGCCTTCTGGCCGGGTTCACCCTTCTTCGGGTTCACGGTCGCGGTGCGTTCCTTGATCCCGGCCTTGTCGAGCATGCGGGCAACGCGGTCAGTCGGCTGCGCGCCAACGCCCAGCCAGTAACGCACGCGGTCTTCAACCAGACGCACGCGGTTGGCATCATCCTTGGCCAGCAGCGGGTTATAGGTGCCGACCTGTTCCAGATACTTGCCATCGCGCGGGGCGCGGCTGTTGGAAACGACCACCTTGTAATACGGGCGCTTCTTGGAACCGCCGCGCGAAAGACGCATGGAAACTGACATGTATTCTACCTTTCAATCAAACCAGATTAATTCGAAATCACTTCTTCAAAAGATCGCCGATATTGCCGGGCATTCCGCCAAGGCCCGGCAGGCCTCCGCTGCCCAGCCCGGGTAAGCCGCCTGCGCCGCCAGCCCCGCCAAGGCCGCCCGCACCACCGCCGCCAAACAGCTTGCCGAGTGCACCCAGCCCGCCCATCTTCTTGATCTGCTTCATCGCGCGCTCCATTTCTTGGTGCATCTTGATGAGCTTGTTCACATCCTGCACCTGCGTGCCGGAACCATTGGCGATGCGGATCTTGCGCTTGGCGTTGAGCAGATCGGGGCGCGCGCGTTCCTTGGGCGTCATCGAACCGATGATCGCATCCATGCGCAGCAGCACGCGATCATCCATGCCGCTGGCCTGCATCGCCTGCTTGGCCTTTTTCATCCCCGGCATCATGCCAGCCAGCGCGCCCAGCCCGCCCATCTTCTGCATCTGGCGCAGCTGGCCGCGCAGGTCGTTCATATCGAACTGACCCTTGGCCATGCGCTCGGCCATGCGCTCGGCCTCTTCCTGCTCGATCGCTTCCGCCGCCTTTTCGACGATGGAAACGATATCGCCCATGCCCAGAATACGGCCGGCAACGCGCGAAGGCTGGAAGGTTTCCAGCGCATCCAGCTTTTCGCCGGTACCGGCAAACTTGATCGGCTTGCCAGTGACCGCGCGCATCGACAGCGCCGCACCGCCGCGCGCATCGCCATCCATGCGGGTCAGGATCACGCCGGTCAGATCAACCTGCCCGGCGAAGCTCTGCGCCACATTCACCGCGTCCTGACCGGTCAGCGAATCGACCACCAGCAGCGTTTCACGCGGTTTCGAGATGGCGGCAACCGCCTTCATCTCGTCCATCAACTGCCCATCGACATGCAACCGTCCGGCGGTGTCGAGCAGCAGCACATCCACCGCCTGCAACTTTGCCGACTGCAACGCCCGCGCAGCAATATCGACCGGCATCTGCCCGGCATTGATCGGCAGGGTGGCAACCCCCACCTGCTCACCCAGCACCTTCAGCTGTTCCTGTGCGGCCGGCCGATTGACGT
>JBGAIR010000038.1:0-22167 GCA_044225335.1 Novosphingobium sp.
AATCGCCCGCTTCAAGCGAGGCGAGATGGCGTTCGGGAATCCGGGTAGTGGCAGCGATCTGAGCGCGGCTCAGCCCAGCCGATTCGCGTGCGCGCACCAAACGCGCAGCAATATTTTCTTCGTGCGGTGCAGTATCTACAGCCACGTCTTCAGTCATTGCGCACCCGATTATTGTCGCCTCTTCGGGCGAAGTGCGGACACTCCCGTTTTACGAACCAAAGTCAACGGGGGCGGCGGACTTTCGATAACAAATACGCCGAGTCGGCATGATCGCGCGCCGGTCTGGCCAAAACCTCAATCGCATTCGATCCCGCGCTGCTGCGCCCACTGTTCCAGAGCGGCCCGCAGGCTGGGCGGCGGGGCGGTCAGCCAACCATTCATGGCAGCACCGATCTCGTCCAGATCCACCTTGCGCACCAGTTCCTTGATCGGCCCGACCGATGCCGGGGTGATCGAAAGGCGGCGGATACCGATGCCCAGCAGCGCCAGCGCCTCCAGCCGCCGCCCGCCCATTTCACCGCAGACCGTAATATCGACCTGCTGCCCCGCCACCGCCAGCACCACCCGGCGCAGATAGCGCAGAATGGCCGGGCTCAGCCAGTCATAGCGTTCCGCCAGCTTGGGGTTGGAACGATCCGCGGCAAACAGGAACTGCGTGAGATCATTGGTGCCGACTGACAGGAACGACAGCCGCGGTGCCAGCAGATCGAGCTGCTCGACCAGCGCCGGAACCTCCAGCATCACGCCATAGCGGATCGCCTCTGGCAACAGCTTCTTCTGGGATTTCAGAAATGCACGCTGCTTTTCAAACACTTCTCGCGCGGCGTCGAATTCCCAGGGCTCGGACACCATCGGGAACATCACGTTGAGCGTGCGCCCCGCTGCCGCTTCCAGCAGCGCGCGCGCCTGCACTTTCATCAACCCTTCCCGCTCCATCGCCACGCGCAGCGCGCGCCAGCCCATTGCGGGGTTTTCCTCATGCTCGCCATCGTTGTGGCGCAGATAGGGCAGCACCTTGTCGCCGCCGATATCGACCGTGCGAAACACCACCGGGCGGTCGCCCGCGGCTTCCAGCACATCGCGGTAGAGCCGGGTCTGCCGTTCCCGCGCGGGCAGCGTTGCCGAAACCAGAAACTGAAATTCGGTGCGGAACAGGCCGATGCCGTCGGCCCCGGTCAGGCTGAGGTTGGGCACATCATCGCGCAGCCCGGCGTTCATCATCACCGTGATGCGCGTGCCATCGCGGGTAAAAGGCTCAACATCGCGCAGCGCGGCGTAGGTGGCCTGCCGCTCACGGCTTTTGGCAAAGCGCGCTTCGAACGCCTCAACCACCGCCGCGACCGGGCGCACCGTGGCGGTGCCCTGATCTGCATCAAGCAGCAGCTGATCACCGTCGCGAACATAGCCGCGCAGCCCGCGCACCCGGCCCAGCACCGGAATGCCCATCGCCCGCGCCACGATCACCACATGCGCAGTGAGCGATCCTTCCTCCAGGATCACGCCCTTCAGGCGGCGGCGATCATATTCCAGCAATTCCGCCGGGCCGAGATTGCGCGCGATCAGGATCGCATCGCTTTTCAGCCCCATGCTGGCAGCAGTGCCCAGCTGACCGGATACGATACGCAGCAGCCGGTTGGACAGATCTTCAAGATCGTGCATCCGGTCAGCCAGCAGCGGATCGTCGATCTGCCGCATCCGCATCCGCGTGTGCTGCTGCACCCGTTCGATCGCGGCTTCGGCGGTCAGACCGGAATCGATCGCCTCATTGATGCGGCGGCCCCAGCCTTCATCATAGGCGAACATCTTGTAGGTCTCGAGCACTTCCTCATGCTCGCCGCCCACGCCGAATTCGGCCTGCGCGGCCATGCGCTCGATCTGTTCGCGCATCTTGTCAAAGGCCAGGTAGACGCGCTGCCGCTCTGCCTCGGTGTCTTCGGCAACGATATGCTCGATGGTGACGCGCGGCTGGTGATAGACCGCGATGCCGCTGGCCAGCCCCTTGACCAGCGCCAGCCCGGTCATCCGCACCGGGCCGCTCTGTGCCGCGCCCATTGGCCCGGTGTCTTCATCATCGACCAGATCGGCATTGGCGATCAGTTCGGACAGAACCATCGCCACTGTCTGCAGCGCCTCGATCTCGACATCTTCATAGCGGCGCGGATCGACATGCTGCACGCAGAGCACGCCAACGGCGCGCTCCCGCCGCACGATCGGCACCCCGGCAAAGGAATGATATTTGTCTTCGCCGGTTTCAGGGCGATAGGAAAAGTCTGGGTGCGCAGCCGCTTCGGCCAGGTTGAGCGTTTCGATATTGGCGGCGATGGTACCGACCAGACCCTCCCCCACGCCCATGCGGGTAACATGAACCGCGCTCTGTTCCAGCCCGCGGGTGGCGAACAGTTCCAGCATTCCTTCGCGCAGCAGGTAGATCGAGCAAACCTCGCTATCCAGCGCTCCGCCGATCACCTCCACCACATTGTTCAGCTTGGCCTGCGCGTGTGCACGCGACGCCATCACCTCGTGCAATCGCGTCAGGATATTTCGAGCGGCAAGAACGGCGCTGGTTGGTGGCATTCGCAATGCCTAGCGGAAAGCCGCAGGCTTGGAAACGCGCCTGTGCATTATGCAAACGAATTTTCGCGGCCACACCCTTGCGCCGCAATCGCGCCCGAAACCGATCGGGCGCGACCATGGCTGCGTTCAGATATGCGTCAGCTCTTCCTTCAGCCTGAGCTTTCGCTTCTTGAGTTCCTGAACCATAGCATGATCAGGCATCGGGCGGCTCAATTCGTCGCGGATCTGGCGTTCAAGACCGGAATGTTTGAGCTGCAAGGCACTGATATGCGATTGTTCCATGGCAGGTGCTCCTTTCCATCGCCAACAGGGGCAATACCCTGTGGCAGGCATCATCCCGCCATGATCCCGACTCGGAAGTCCGGCGGGTGGTGCGATTGTCATGGAAGCATATTAAGCCTATCTTGCGAAGCGCCTCCGTAATCCGGTGCGGTGGAATGAATCGTGGCTGCGGCAGCTTGCCAAAGGCCGCTTGCAGATATGTGCCGGAATGGCCGATTTTAGGGAGTGACGGCGTGACCGAAGCAGAAATGCAGAAACGGCTTGAGCTGCTCAGGCTGGAGCACCGCGATCTGGATGCCGCCATCGACGCCCTGTCTGCCGCGAATATCACCGATCAGTTGCAGATTGCCCGGCTGAAAAAGCGCAAGCTGCTGCTGAAAGACCAGATTGCGCTGATCGAGGACTATCTGATTCCGGATATCATCGCCTGAACTGCTCCATGCGGCCTGGCCATCGGGCCTAGTCGGCCAAGCCAACGCCGAACCGTCTCCAACCGGGACAGTCCCAAAATGAGCGCGGATGATTTGCTGGCGGCGGTTGGCAAAGGCCCCGCGCCCCGCTTATCGAAGCGGCATGTCGGAACCCGCCAGCATCAACCAGAAGATCGTCGAGGGCCTTTACAGCGAGGCGCTTATTCTCTCTGACGAAGTGCGCGCCACCTTTGCGCTGGCCGGTCGGCTGGAACAGGCGGCTGCGCATGATGACGATGCCCGCGTCGCGCTGTCCTGCGAAGCGCTGCGCACCACGACGCGGATGATGCACGCCGTCGCCTGGCTGCTCAATCACCGGGCGTTCTTCATGGGCGAACTCTCGCAATATCAGTTGCAGCGCTATGGGCGGCTGGCGGATTTTCCCGAATCCGATCCCCAGCGCATGGCGCTGATCGATACCGAAACACGTGAACTGATTCTGGCCACCGAGCGCTTCCACGCCCGGATCAAGCGGCTGGACAACAGCTGGCGCGAAGCCGCCAGTCCGCAGCCCAGCCTGCCCGAAACCGTGGCCCGGCTGCGCGCCCGCGTCGCCCAGCTCGGCCGCGCCTGACCGCTATTCGCTGATCCGCCAGCCCAGCTGGCCGCCTGCATGGAACGGCACGATTTCGGTGCCGTTGGCATTGATCCGTTCCGGCACCTGCTGCGCCGCGCAGGTCAGCGTGATGGTCCCCCGATTGAGCGGCAGCCCATAAAAGCGCGGGCCATTTTCCGAAGCGAAGGCTTCGAAATGGTGCAGCGCGCCTTCTTCCTCGAATACCGTCAGATAGCTTTCCAGCGCGAAGGGGGCATTGAAAATGCCGGCGCAGCCGCAGGCCGCTTCCTTGGCGCTGACCGCATGGGGGGCGCTGTCTGTGCCCAGGAAGAACTTCGGTGATCCCGATGTCGCCGCCTTGCGCAGGGCAAGGCGATGGACCTCGCGCTTGGCCACCGGCAGGCAATAGGCATGCGGGCGGATCCCGCCAACCAGCATGGCATTGCGATTGATATGGAGATGTTGCGGGGTGATCGTTGCCCCGATCAGCGGACCGGCTTCGGTCACGAAATCGACCGCCTGGGTCGTGGTGATGTGTTCGAACACCAGCTTCAGCCCCGGCATCTCGCGCAGCAGCGGCGCCAGAATGCGATCGATGAACACTGCCTCGCGATCAAAGATGTCCACCGCCGGATCAGTCACTTCGCCATGCACCAGCAAGGGCATGCCGATCTGCTCCATCCGCGCCAGCACCGGACGGATATTGGCAATGTCGCTGACGCCATGCGCCGATCCGGTGGTCGCATGGGCAGGATAAAGCTTCGCCGCCGTAAACACGCCAGCGGCAAAGGCGCGGGCCAGATCATCGGGATCGCTGTGATCGGTCAGATAGGCAGCCATCAGCGGTGTGAAATCGGCATCCTGCGGCAGCGCGGCCAGAATCCGGGCGCGATAGGCTTCACCTTCGGCCATGGTGCTGACCGGCGGCGAAAGATTCGGCATGATGATCGCCCGGGCAAACTGGCGCGCAGTATAGGGCAGCACACCCTGCATCACCGCACCGTCACGCAGATGGACATGCCAATCATCGGGGCGGCGTATGGTCAGAATCGTCTGGTCAGCCATGCCCGCTCTCTATGGCCAATCACTGCGCCGGGGAAGCACTGATACAATGAGTTTTCGGCAGTACACACTCTCGCTATCATGAGCCCCATGTCCGACAATGCCAAACAAATCGAAGCGCCCTTGTTTGAAAACGAGATCACGCCCTTTCGTCAGCCGATGGTCACTTCCATCGGGATCATCATGGGCTTTCTGCTGTCCTTTCTGGCGAACTGGGCGGTTAACAGCGATGGCGCGCCGGTGCTGCACGACCCCGCAGACTGGATCGTCGCGCTGACCCTGGTGCTCAGCATAATGCTGTTCGGGAATGTGCTGTTCCGCCTGTTGGACAACCGCATCCGCCCGCAGCCGGGCGAACGCTATCAAGCAACGCTGCGGCTCTATATGATCGCGCTGGTGCTGGCGTTTCTGGGCCTATGTATTGCCCTGCTTCTCTAGTGCCTGATTCAGTTCAACTTCGGCTGCTGCTGGGTGGCGCAATGAATGCCGCCACCGGCCTCGCCAATGGGATCAACATCCAGCATGACGATGCTGCGCCCCGGATATAGCCCGGCCAGTATATCCCGCGCCTGAGCATCGGCCGCCGTATCACCAAACTGCGCGGCGATCACAGCACCATTGCAGACATAGAAATTTGCATAGCTGGCAACGAATTCGGGATCATTGACGCGAATTTTCCCGGGGTCCGGCTCGGGCAGACGGATCAGCTCCAGAGGCAGGTCTTGCGCACTGCGCGCCCGCTCCAGCACTGCCAGCGTTTCATGCGCCGCGACCGACCATGGGTCATCGTGATCCACAGTGTCGCCGATCTGGATCAGCACCTTGCCCGGCCCGACAAAACGGGCCAGCGCATCGATGTGATAATCGGTAATGTCCTTGCCCGCGATGCCCGGTGCCCAGATCATCCTGCTGCCACCCAGCGCATCCATCAACAATCTGCCGATCTGATCCTGCGAACCCAGGCTGCGGTTGGGGTTTACCCAACTGCTGGCATGGGCGAGCAGTGTGCCAGCACCATCATGCTCCACCCCGCCCTGCTCCCCGACAAGCCCGGTATCAAGCAGCGGCAGACCTGATCGTCGGGCAACCCGGCCAGCCACCAGCGCGTCATTACCATGCGGCTGCTTGCCGCCCCAGCCGTTGAAGTTGATCTGCGCCACTGCCAGCTGCCCCGCCGGGTCAATGACAAAGGTTGGTCCGCTGTCACGACACCACAAATCGTCGGTAGGAACATCCCAGATTTCGACCGCGCTGCTCAATCCGCGCAATCTGCCCGACCGGCTTCGATCGCCGCCGAGCATCACAACAGGCTCGTGCTCGGCAATGGCATTGGCGATGCGAACGATGGCCCCCTGCACCGCATCAAGATCATCCGCGTCATAGACCTTTCGCGAAGTCGGCCATTGCATGAAACTGCGTTCGTGCGGGTCGCTTTCCGGCGGCATATGGCAGCCTTTCAGCCGGGGATCCGCCATGTGAGCGGCAGTGGGCCTCCGCCCCGCTGCAGCCATCCCGGCCCCGACGCCCAACGCCGCCAGGCCGATTGTACCAAGTGCCAAGGCTCGCCGCCGCGTTGTATTCATCCGCATGTCCGGCAACTTGCCAGACGGTTTTACGCCGTCAAGTCAGTGCATTGGCTTTATCAGTCACTGGAATCCCCAGCCTGGTGATCAGGCGGCACGACTGGTGCTTGATGGTTGCAGCAGGCTGGCCGATAGTGCCTCCCAATCCTGCAGCCCCCACTCCTCGGGATAGGCAGGCGCAACGATGCTGTCTGTTGCCAGCGTATCCTTGATCACCACTTCGAGCGGCTCGATCCGTTCGCGTTCGCGCGTATCGTAGAATGCCAGAACGCGCGGATGCTTTTGCCGCCGCCGCGATTCGAGCACGATCCCCAGACGGTTGCTGCGCAGGCGCACCAGCATGCCCGGCGGAAACACGCCGATGCTCTGCATGAAGGTGAACAGCAGCTGCCGGTCGAAATGCCCTTCCCAGCTCCACATCCGGCTCAGCGCTTCGGCCGGGGTCCATGCTGCCTTGTAGGCGCGGTCCGAAGTAAGCGCATCATAAACGTCGCAGATCGCGCCCAACCTTGCCGGTTCGCTGATCTGATCGCCAGGCAGGCGGCGCGGATAGCCTGTGCCATCCATCTTTTCATGATGATGCCGGCACACATCCAGCGCCATGTCGGTGATCTGGTCGGTCTTGCTCAGCAATTGATAGCCATGTTCCGGATGAGAGCGCACGACGATGAATTCATCATCGGTGAGACGGCCTGGCTTATTCAGAATATCGACCGGAATGCCCATCTTGCCAATATCATGCAGCAGACCGGCCAGCCCGTAGTCGCGCATATCGGCGTCAGCCTTACCCATGAAGCGGGCGATATTGACCATCAGCGTGCATACCGCGACCGAATGGAGATAGGTGTATTCATCCTTGTTCTTCAGCCGCAGCACATCCAGCAGCGTGCGCGGGCTGCGTTCGACATTGGCGGCGATATCGTCAACAATGCCAGACACTTCTGAAATGCGGACGGCATGCCCCAGCCGGGCATCTTCCATCACCCGGCGCATGTTGTTCTTGGCCCGCGCCACCAATGTCACCGCGCGGCGGCGCTCGGCGAGGTCCGGCGCCTCGGGTTCTTCGCGCGGTTCACGGCGGATACGGCCGCCTGTCGCTGCAATCGCGCTGACGGCGGCCTTTGGTGCCGGGTCCGGGGCCAATGCAGGCTTGCTTACCTCCAGCCCGACGCCTTTTTCATCGTCGATCAGCACATAGGGCACGCCAGAGTTCCGCACGCGATCAACGTCTTCGGCGGTATTCAGCACGAAGCGCGCACGCCAGAAGGGGTGATCGAACCACGATCCCCCAAATCCGCGCACATACATGCCAATGCGGACCTGATCTGGCGAAATCTCTCGCAGCAAAAGCTTACCCCGACTGTTTGCGACCATCATCGCCGCACCGCGCGAAGGCGAATTAGCGAATAATCTGTAAGCCTTAGCGGAAATCTCTGACGGTTAGGTTCGCGTGATATGCGCAAATCTACCTAGTGTCTGTGAGCGCGGTTGCAGGTCGCATTTCGACTACAATTGTCGTTGGTCGGACTCGGTCGGTCATTTGACGAGGTGCATTTCATCCTTGGTGGGGCGATATGTATTAGCAATGCAATACACCAATACAGCGGCGTTGCGGCCGGGATTCAGGGAAAGCAGAGGATGAAGGCGTCGGCGTCAGGCAAGCAACACCGCCGGACAAATTTGGCGACGGGGTGCGCGGCGCTGGCGCTGCTGGCCTGCCCCGGCCTCGCCCATGCGCAAAAGACCGAGGAAAACGCCGTAGAGTCGGCCGAGGATGCCTTTGGCACCGTGGTCGGTCACGAACAGATCGGGGTTTATGACGAAGGCAATGTTCGCGGGTTTTCGCCAGGAAATGCGGGGAACTTCCGCATGGAGGGGCTCTATTTCGATATTCAGGGCAGCCTGGGCAGCCGCGTCATCGAAAACGAAATCATTCGCGTTGGCCCTGCCGCGCAAGGTTATGCCTTTCCTGCGCCCACCGGCATCGTCGATCTGTCGCTGCGCAAAGCGGGCGACAAGCTGACCGTATCGCCGTTCAGCTCCATCGATACATTCGGCGCGAAAGTCTTTGAAGTCGATGCGCAAATTCCGCTGTCTGGCAAGCAGCTGGGCGTGGCCGCAGGGTTTGGCCTTTACGACAATCATTATGCCGATGGCACCGATGGCAAGGGCTTCAATCTGGGGATCGTTCCCCGCTGGCGCCCTGCGCGCGGGATCGAGCTGCTCGCTTATTACAATCACAACGAACAGCGCGATGACGCTGTTGGGCCAATCTATCAGGCCGATGGGAAATTCCTGCCCCCCATGGTTGAACAAGGACGATTTCAGGGGCCTGACTGGGCACGCAACACCAATCGCAGCGACAGTCTGGGCGTACTGGGACATGCAGTTATGGGCGATTGGACAATCCGCGCTGGGTTGTTCCATTCGCAAACCAAAAGTGAAATCAACTATTTCAACCTGATAACGATTCATCCGGACAGTTCGACGGATCGCGATGTCTTCGCATCGCCCGGCTATCACGCCGGATCGTGGAGCGGCGAATTTCGCGTTTCACGGCGGTTCAGCGAAGGGCCGCGCAAGCATCTGTTGACTGCAATGCTGCGCGGCCGGTCAATCGACGCACATTATGGCGGCGGCACCCAGATCAGCCTCGGAACCGCCGGCTTGAACGAAATCATCAATCCGCCCCGACCCGCGTTGACCTTCGGCGCGCAATCCCTGGACGAAACGCGCCAGCTTTCTGGCGGCATGTCCTATGGACTGTCGTGGAAGGGTGTGGGCGAATTCACCATTGGCCTGCAACGCACGCATTATGTGAAGCGCGTGGCGGCCCCGGGCACCCAGATCGAACGCGGCGAAAGCAATGTCACCCTGCCCAGCTTCAGCGCTGCGGCACCGCTGACGCGAACCCTGTCGGCCTATGGCAGCTTTGTTCGCGGGTTGGAGGATTCAGGCAGCGCGCCTGACTATGCCAGCAATGCCAACCAGATTCTGCCCGCCATCCGCACCAAGCAATATGACCTTGGCCTGCGCTGGAGCCCGGTTAAGGATACCACATTGATCCTGGGTTATTTCTGGATTTCCAAGCCCTATATCGATTTCGACAAGAGCAACTATTTCGGCGTGCTGGGCAGCGAAACCCATGAAGGCATCGAGCTGAGTCTGACCAGCAACCTTACCAGCAATCTTCGCGTCGTGCTGGGCGGCGTCTGGCAAAATCCGCAGGTTATCGCCGCTGCCACCATTGCCGAGCCGGTGGGCAAACGCCCTGTCGGCCAAACGCGCCTGCGCAGCCGCTTCAATGTCAACTGGACGCTGCCTTTTGCCAAGGCCGTGACGCTGGATGCCTATGTCAATCATGATGGCAGTGCAGCCGGTACGGTGGACAATAGCGTGTTTGCGCCCGCCTCCACCCGCTGGGGCTTGGGTGCGCGCTACAAATTCAAGATCAGCAAGACACCGGTGACGGCGCGCGTCGGGCTTTACAACGTCAATGATGTGAAGTTCTGGGTGCCGGTTGGCGGCGGGGCCTATGCCTATAACACCCGCCGCAATGTGCAGGCCTGGATCACCGCAGACTTCTGACAAAGATTGCCAAGCGGGCCCGCAATCCCCAGTTAGGTGGGCATGACCGCCAGTTTGCTGACCAGCCGCGCCGTGATCCGCCTTTCGCCGCAGGTGCCGGACGAGGATGTCCGCGCCTTTGTGCAAGGGCTAGTAACCAGCGACTTGGCTGGCGATCTGCCTGTGTGGGCCGGGTTGCTGACCCCGCAGGGCAAGGCATTGTTCGATTTTCTGGTCTGGGCCGATGGCGCAGATCTGTTGCTGGATTGCGAAGCGGCGGCGGCAGAAGCGCTGATCAAGCGGCTGTCGCTCTATCGCCTGCGCCGCAAGATCACGATTGCAGTTGATCGGGCCATTGGCGTTCACTGGCAGGCAGGTGACGGGCCTTCGCCCGACCCGCGCCTGGCCGCACTGGGGCAACGCTGGCTGGGCGATGCAGCAGGTGAAAGCGCTGAATCTTCGTGGCAGGCCCGGCGACTGGCGCTGGGCATCACCGAAGGACGCGGCGAACTGGGCGATGGCGAGCTGCTGTGGCTGGAATGCAATGCCGCCGAGCTGAACGGCGTTTCCTTCACCAAGGGCTGCTATGTCGGGCAGGAAAACACCGCCCGCATGAACTGGCGGCAAAAGATCAACCGGCGGCTGGTGGTGGTGCCGCTGGCCGATAGCGATCCGGCACGGCAGCGCGCCACCTATCCCGATCTGGGGCTGGCAGTCGATCACCGCCGGGTAGAGGATATTGCCCCAGCGCTATGGCCTGATTGGCTTCAGCAGCCCGGCTGACCGGGAATCACGATCCCGGCCTGAATGGCCCCATCGATCAGCAGCTTTTCCGCCGTATCGCGCGCGGCGGTGCGCGGCAGGCCCAGCGATTGCGCCAAGGGCCCGCCCATCAGCGCATCGCCCAGCGCCATCAGGCACAGCGCGTGGGTAACGCCATGCATCTTGTCGCCCTCATGCTCGCCCAGATCATCGACCAGATCGTGGATCACCTCGAGCAACGGATCGAGCGCATCCTCATTGCCATTCATCAGCATCCAGGTGGCCAGCGCCCCGCCGCCTTCCTTGTCGAAGGCATCAAAGGTCAGATCCACCACCTCGCGCGGGGTGCCTTCGCCCGCCCGCGTCGCCAGCACGGCATCCTCGATCGTCGCGCAGATTGTCACCGCCAGATGTTCGGCCAGCGCCTTTTGCAGTCCGGCGGCAGAGCCGAAATGATGCAGCAGATTGGCATGGGTCCGACCGATTCGCGCGGCCACCGCCTTCAGCGTGACCGCCTGCGGGCCCAGCTCGATCAGCAGTGCCCGCGCCGCTTCCAGCGCCACGGTACGGCTTTCCTCCTGCGAGAGTCTCTTTCTTATTGACATTGATGTAAGTTGTGCTAGATGCACCCTCATGAACGCTCAGACCAAATTCCCCCTCGACGTAGAACCCGCTGGCACTTCGGGCAAGTCGCCTGTCGCTGCGGGTCATGTTCCCACCCCCGATGATCTGGTGATCACCGTGCGCGACCGGCGCTTTGGCCGCGACAAGGCACCCGGCCGCTGGTGGCTGGGCGGCGATCCGATCGGCACCGCCTGGCATAACGCCCTGTCCGCTACCTTCCCGCGCGGCGAAGCGATGTTCATCGAAGCGGTAAAGGCGCACCGCGATGGCGCTTCCCCCAAGCTGGAGGCTGAAATCCGTGCCTTCGTGAAGCAGGAGGTGAATCACACCCGCGAACATATCGTCTTCAACAAGGCGGCAACCGACGCTGGTTATGACCTTGAAGCAATCGATCGCCGCCTCGAAGAGGTTATGGCGATGATCAAGGAACGTCCGCAGATCGTCAATCTGGCTGCTACCATTGCGCTGGAACACTATACCGCGATGATGGCGCATGAATTCCTCGCCAACCCCAGGCATTTCGCCCATGCCGAGCCGGAAACGGCGGCGATGTGGCGCTGGCACGCCATGGAAGAAATCGAGCACAAGGGCGTTGCCTTCGATACCTATCTCCATGCCACGCGTGACTGGAGCCGGTGGCGGCGCTGGAAGCTGAAATCGGTGATGATGCTGGTGATCACCGTCAATTTCATCCGCAATCGCTGGAACGATACGCTTGATCTGCTGGCGCAGGATGGGCTGACCGGCTGGCGCATGAAGGCCAAGCTGGCCTGGTATCTGTTCGGCACGCCCGGCGTTCTGCGCAAGATCGTACCGGCTTGGTTTGCCTATTTCATGCCCGGCTTCCATCCGTGGAACCACGATGACCGCGCATTGATCGGCAAGGCGGAAAGCGAATTTCCTGACGCGGTGATGGCGTAACCACCAAGTTCCTCCCCGTTTTTGCCGAATGGCACAAATGGGGAGGCGGATGGGCCGCAGGCCCAGACGGAGGGGCAATACGCCAAGGCCACAGCCCCTCCACCACCGCCTGCGGCGGCGGTCCCCCTCCCCGTTTGCGCCCATGGCGAAAACAGGGAGGACTCTTGATCTTACGCCGCGCGCATGGCGGCCGGGCTGTCATCCGAACCATCGCAATCGCTGGCACTGCCCAGATCAATGCGATGTTCCACCGATTGCGTTTCATAGCCGCGCGACAGGCTGAAGCGTTGCCGCACGCGGCCGGTCGGCTGGAACCCGATCTTGCGCAGCACCGCGCCCGACGCGGGATTGTCGATAAAATGGCCTGCAACCAGTTTGCGGTGGCCGAGCACCTTGGCCAGCCGCAGAACTGCCCGCGCTGCTTCCATCGAGTTCGGCCAGACCGACGCAGCCGATCAGGCGCGCCGGTTCGGCGCTGGTCGGCAAGGTAACGAAGAAATGCGGGCAACGCGGATCCTGAGCGCTGCTGGCGAACATTCGCGCGTCATCGGCGGTGTAGGGCCAGGGCGCACGCGCCAGATTCCGCACCACCGCCTCATCGGCGATCCGCGTGTGCAATTCTTCCCAGTCCTCCGGCCAGCCGGGCCGCAGGAACAACCGTTCGCTGCGAATGAACATCGTTCAAACTCCCATCATCGGCCCCACGAGCGGCGCTCTATGCCGATCGCGTGACATTGGCATTACGACTTGCGTCAGAAAGCGCCCCGATTGGGCCATCCTGCGCCTGCCGTGCTGAGGGAGAGACGAAAAGAGGGAGACGGGCGGGCCCCTCTCCCTCGTATGGCCGGTTGCATTCGCAAGACCGGCGGGGCCATCCCGTCAGGATGGCCCTTTGCAACCATCCGGCTTATTCGGCGGCAATCGCCATATCGACCGACACATATTTGCGGCCGAGCTTGCCATCGTGGAATCGCACGCGGCCAGCGGTCAGCGCGAACAGGGTGTGATCCTTGCCCATGCCAACATTGGCGCCCGGATAGACCTTGGTCCCGCGCTGACGGATGATGATGTTGCCGCCGATCACTTCCTGACCGCCGAACTTCTTGACGCCAAGGCGGCGGCCAGCTGAGTCGCGACCGTTACGCGAGGAGCCACCGGCTTTCTTATGTGCCATCTCGATCTACTCCAGAATCTTATTCAGCGGACTTTGCAGCCTTGGGGGCAGCAGTCTTCTTGGCCGGAGCCTTCTTGGCGGGGGCTTCAGCGGCCGGAGCGGCTTCAGCAGCGGCTTCCGCCTTCGGCGCGGCCTTCTTGGCTTCACCAGCGCCAACCGACAGGATGCGCAGCAGGGTCATCTGCTGGCGATGACCGTTCTTGCGGCGATAGTTGTGACGGCGGCGCTTCTTGAACACCACCACCTTTTCGCTCTTGGCCTGGGCAATGATTTCAGCCGAGACGACAACCTTCGCAGCGTCCTTGATCTCACCGCCGTCGCCAGCCAGCAGAACGTCACCCAGGGTAACCTTCTCACCGGCTTCGCCAGCCAGCTTTTCAACCGCGATCTTGTCTCCGGCGGCAACCCGATACTGCTTGCCGCCCGTGCGCACTACTGCGAACATTTGCCCTAATCCGTTCAAATTTTGACCCTGCCTCGTGCGGCCACAACGACCAACAAGCGACAGCCGGGCAGCCCACCCCGATTGAGGCAGGTCCCGAAAGAAGCGCCGCCCCTAATCGAAGGTGTCGCAAGTGTCAACGCCGATCCGGCGCTTTCGGGCCAGCTTTTCAAGCAATCTTTCCTCACGGCCACGACCTGCTATGGCCTGCACATGTCCAGTTTCAAGCCCCAGCCACGCACTGCCGCGGGAATCGCCTCGGGAATCACCGCGCTGGTTCTGCTCGCCAGCCTTTCCGCCTGCGCCAGCGAAAAGGCGGGCTACCCCTCGCTGGCCCGGCGCCCGGCGGAAAGGCTGACCGATTCTCCGGAAATCAAGGCCCCCAACCCGCCACCGCCGCTGCCGCAGGCGATGCTGGACCGGCTTGACCGATTGGTGGCGCAGGCCCGCAGCGCCGATGCCCGGTTCCGCTCACGCGAGGCGGCAACCCGCCAGAGCGTGAACGCCGCCAGCGGAGCCGCCGTGGCCAGCGAAGGCTGGTCGGTGGCGACAGTAGCGCTGTCAGGGCTGGAAACGGCACGCAGCCAGGCCGTGATCGCGCTGGCCGATCTCGATTCGCTCTATGCCGAACAGGGCGTGGCGGGCAGCGATGTCGGCCCGATTGCCGGTGCCCGCGCACAGGTGATGGCGATGATTGCCGAAGAAGATGCAGTGCTGGCCGAACTCAGCGCCAGACTGAAGCGTTAGCACTAGCCCCAGCGCGCGAGATCGCTGTAATCCTGCGCGCGCGGTTCCACCCAGTGCCAGACTCCGCCGCGCTTTTCGCGCTTCCAGAACCAGCTTTCACTTTTCAAATGATCCATGGTGAAATCCGCCGCCGCAAAGGCATCGCGGCGATGGCGGGCCGCGGCGGCAACCAGCACGATCGGATCACCCGGTTGCATCACACCGCTGCGATGGATCACCAGCAGCCCGGCCAGTGGCCAACGCGCCATTGCGGCTTCGGCCAGCCGCTCCATGCCCGGCAGCGTCAGCGGTGGATAATGGCGCAGTTCCAGCGCCTCCACCCCGTCACCGCTGCGTACCTGCCCCAGAAAGCTGACTACACCGCCGGCATCGGCATGGGCGGCCGCGAATCGGCTCAGTTCCCCTGCCGGATCGAAGGGTTCGCTCAGCAGGCTGACATGGCGCGCCATCTCAACCGCCGCTGACCGGGGGCAGAAAGGCCAGCTCATCGCCAGCCGCCAGCACGATGCCGCCATGTTCATGCAGCAATGCGCCATTGAGCGCGAAACGCACCCTTTCGTCGAGCAGCGCCACCGCCAGTTCCGGTGCAAGGCTGGCGAGGATCGTTTCAAGCGGTCCCGGCGGCACGGATATCTCTGCGGCACCCGCCGCATCTTCCAGCCGACCGAGAAACACCAGCCGCGCCAAATCAGCCACCGGTTACCGACATGTGCCGCGCCAGCGCCGGGGCCGCACCGGGCCGGTCAATGACGAAATTGTGCCGCTCCGGCTTGATCCGCATAGCCAGATCCAGCGCCCGTTCCAGTTCTGCCTCGGGATCGTCGCCGCGCAGCGCCGCGCGCAGATCGACCTGTTCGGTTCCGCCCAGACAGGCATAGAGCTGCCCGGTGGCGGTCACCCGCACCCGGTTGCAACCATCGCAGAAATTGCCGGTGAGCGGGGTAATGAAGCCGAGCCGGCCGCCGGTTTCAGCAACATCAACATAACGCGCCGGGCCGCCGCTGCGATGGGCGCTGGCGGTCAAGGTAAAGCGCTGCTCCAGCGTCTGGCGCAATTCGGTGAGCGGCAGGTAATGATCAAAGCGATCACCCTCCACCTCGCCCAGCGGCATTTCCTCGATCAGCGTCAGATCCATGCCCCGGCTGTGCACCCAGCCAACCAGATCGGGAATCTCATCGGCATTGATGCCTTTAAGCGCGACGGTGTTGATCTTCACCCGCAGCCCGGCCGCCAGCGCCGCATCGATCCCTTCCAGCACCTGCGGAAGGCAATCGCGCCGCGCCAGCCGGGCAAAGCTGCCGCGATCCAGCGTATCGAGTGAGACATTGATCCGCTTCACCCCGGCAGCAGCCAGATCATCGGCAAATTCGGCCAGTCGCGTGCCGTTGGTGGTCAGGGTCAGCTCATCCAGCCGCCCCTTGCCATCATCCACGCCCAGCTTGCGGCCCAGCGCGCGGACAAGTTCGATCATGTCGCGCCGCACCAACGGTTCGCCGCCGGTCAGGCGCAGCTTGGTAATGCCGCGCGCGATAAAGCCCAGCGCCAGCCGGTGCAATTCTTCCAGACTCAGCACCTCGGCGCGGGGCAGGAACACCTGCCGTTCGGGCATGCAATAGGCGCAGCGCAGATCGCAGCGATCAGTCACCGACAGGCGCAGATAGGTGATCCGCCGCTGGAACTGATCGACAAGGGGCATCATGCTGCTCACCTGAGGAAGGGTATCACATCACCGGCGCCGGCGTCATCCAGCAGCAGATATTGCCCGGTGACGCCGTCTGCCAGCCCCAGATATTGCAGCGCCATAGCCTGCGCCTCCGCTCCGCCCCCGGCAATCGCATTCACGCGCGAAGGCGCATATTCCCGCGCCAGACCTTGCACCAGCGCCAGCCGCCAGCCGCGATGGGTATGATCGGCTGCCGGAAACAGGATCGTCAAGGGATCGACACCATCGCGCAGCATCTTCGCCGCTCGGGGCAGATATTCATTGTGGAATTGGGCCGCAGCTTCCAGCGCCGATTCGGGCAGACTGGCGATTTCCAGCACTGACCCGCACCGCGTCATCCGCGCCGCTCGCGCGTCATTGTCATGCCGATCTTTTCGCCCGCGGTGCTGATCGCCAGCTTGACGATCTTCACCGTCACCGCCTCCACCCGGTCATCCTGCAGAAACAGTGTTTCGCAGATATGATCGGCAACGGCTTCGATCAGCTTGAAATGCACGCCTTCGGGCAAAGCCTCGGTCGCAGCGAATTTCAGATCCATGTAATTCTTGCTGGCGCTGAGCGGCGTATCCGGCAGAAACCGGTCTGCCGCCTTCACACGGACCTGCACGGTAATGCGCAGCGGCTGGGGCTTTCCGGTTTCTTCGGAATAGATGCCGGTCAGGACATCGGTTTCCAGATCGGCGACTTCAAGAATCAGGCTGTCTGCCACGGCATGCGTTCCTGTGAGCGATTACGCGGTTGGTCAGGTTCGAGCGTCCGATGGCAGTCGCTGTGCGGCTTGTCCACCCCGCCAATTCCGCCGGACCGGCCCCAGTGGCGTGAAGCTTAAGGTTAAGCGACTCAGTTGCCCCAAATCGGGGCGGGCGGGCATCGTGCGAAGAAAAGTCAATGTAATCAGCAATAGGTACAGACTCGGAGTCTTGCGAAATTCTGTTAATAACATGTGGAAACCGATTCGCTCGGTTCACAGCATGATTGTTTCGGGGGCAACGTGAACTTACCCGTCAATATTGCGATCCCGCTCGGTGCCGATACTGCGCAAGCGCAACCGATATCTGGTGAATGCGATCACCCCAGTGTGGTGCTTCGCGATCTGGCATCGCGCCGCCGCCCCAACGGTCATGTCATCGTTTTCGCCAATGAAAAAGGCGGTGTCGGCAAATCGACCCTCGCTTTCCATTGCTGCATCGCGCTGAGCAACGCCGGGCACAAGGTGGTGGCGATTGATCTTGATCGCCGTCAGCACAGCTTGTCCAGCGCACTGATTCACCGCGATGCCACCGCGCGCAATCTGGGCGTCGATCTGCCCCGCCCGCGCCATGCCTTGCTGGAGCGGCAAAGCGGGGCGCTGCTCAGCCAGGAAATTGCGCGGCTGGGATCGAATTGCGATTTCGTGGTGATCGATGTTGCCGGGCATGATTCCAATATCGCCCGCCGCGCCATCGCCATGGCCGACACGCTGGTTACGCCGGTGAACAGCTCGTTCGTGGATGTATCCGGCCTGGGCAAGGTTGATCCGGTGACAATGCAGCCAGGCGAGGCCGGAAAATTCGGCGCGCTGGTGCGCGGCCTGATCAATGAACGGGAAAAATGGCGGCTGCCCCCGGTGGACTGGGTGGTGATGAAGAACCGCACCCGCGCGGTGGAAATCAACCATCGCTATCGGGTTGACCGGGCGCTGCTGGAGCTTTCGCAGCAGCTTGGCTTTCGGCTTTCCGCCGGGCTGGGTGAAAGAGTGGCCTATCGCGAACTGTTCCTGTTCGGGCTGACCCATCTGGATCTCAAGCTGATCCCCGGCCTCGCCAAACTGCATGCCCGCAGCGAAGAGGAAATCTGCCGTCTTATCGCCGGGCTGAATCTGCCTGATCGCCGCGAAGCCATTATCACGGCAGAGCGCCGCCAGACCGGCAAGGTGATCGCGCATTCAGCCGAGGCTTTCCGCAACTCGCTGATCGCGCATCTGCAGGCAGCGCCAAAGGCTCTGGCAACCGCGGACTGATCGCCGCCCCGGCAGACTTTCGAAATTCAGTCGCAGCGCCAGCGCGCGAATATCGCGGTGGGCAGCAGCCGCGCCTGCGCGCCATCGCTTGCATCCTCGCGCACCGCCAGATCGCCATGCTCGATAACGCCCGGCAGATCGGCAAAGGCTTCCGCCAGCAGGCCTGCCAAGGCCAGCGATGACATGCGCACGGCATAGACAGTCAGGAACAGAAACCGGCTGTCGCCATCGAGCAGCTGACGGCAATCGCCGATCAGGCCGGGCAGATGCTCTTCCAGCCGCCAGACCTCACCGTCTGGCCCGCGCCCGAATTTGGGCGGATCGAGGATGATCCCGTCGTAACGCTTGCCACGCCGCACCTCGCGCGCGGTGAATTTCGCGGCATCATCGATGATCCAGCGCACCGGTCGGTCGCTCATGCCGGAAAGTTCGGCATTGGCCCGCGCCTGCGCCACCGACTTCTTGCTGGCATCGACATGGGTGACCGGCCCGAAGTCTGACAATGCCAATGTGCCAACCCCGGTATAGCCGAACAGGTTCATGGTCACGGCATCGCTGCGCCCGTGCAGCCGCTCGCCCATCCACTGCCACACCGGTGCCATATCCGGGAAAAAGCCAAGATGGCGAAACGGTGTGCATTGCGCCGTAAAGCGCACATCACCCCATGTCAGCGGCCAACCCTGTTGCGGCACAGCGCGATCAAATTGCCACTTGCCGCCGCCATCCTCGTCCGATCCGGGCACGAATTCGCCATGCGCATCCCACTGCGCCAGCCGTGGCTGCCACAGCGCCTGCGGTTCCGGGCGAATGAAGCGATAGGGACCATAGCGTTCAAACTTGCGCCCGGCCCCGCTGTCGATCAGTCCGTAGTTTTCCCAAGCATCGCCAACCAGTATGATCGGTTGCTGGCTCAGCTGTACCATCAGCCGCGCGGAACCGCGTGGGCGGTCACATAATCGGCCACTGCGGCATAATCGCCCGGCAGCTCGGCAAAGCGTTCCTCGCGGTCAAACAGATCGCCAATCCGCGCGGGCAGCGCCGGGCGATGGCCAGTGGCGCGTTCCACGGCATCGCGGAACTTGGCCGGATGCGCGGTTGCCAGCGTGACGACCGGAACCAATGCCGGCAAATCTGCCGTGCGCGCTGCGTGCAGGCCGATCGCGGTGTGCGGATCAAGCAATTCACCGCTGGCATCCCAGGCCCAGCGAATCGCCTGCGCCATTTCATCGGGATCGACGCGGGCACTGGTGAACAGCCGCGCCGCGCCTTCGCGCTGCGCATTGGTAAGCTGCATCGCCTTGCTGGCTTCGAAACCTGCCATCTGCGCTGCCAGCGCCGCACCATCGCGGCCGCCGACGTCGAACAGCAGCCGCTCGAAATTGGAAGATACCTGGATGTCCATCGAAGGCGCGGCAGTGGGGGTGACGGTGCCTGCAGAGTAATCGCCATTCGACAGCGCCCGATGGAGAATGTCGTTCACATTGGTGGCAACGATCAGCCTGGCCACTGGCAAGCCCATCTGCGCCGCGACATAGCCTGCAAAGACATCGCCGAAATTGCCGGTGGGAACCGCGAATGCCACTTCCCGATGCGGCGCGCCCAGCTGCAGTCCGGCCGCGAAATAATAGACCACCTGCGCCATCAGCCGCGCCCAGTTGATCGAATTGACCGCGCCGATATTGAATCGCCCGGTCATCGCGCTGTCGCCGAACATGCGCTTCACCATCGCCTGGGCATCATCGAAAGTGCCGGAAATCGCAATGTTGTGAACATTGGGGGCCAGCACCGTAGTCATCTGGCGGCGCTGCACATCGCTGACCCGGCCATGCGGGTGCAGCATGAAGATATCGATCTTGGCGCGTCCCGCCACGGCATCTATCGCCGCCGATCCGGTATCGCCGGAGGTCGCGCCAACAATCGTCAGATTGTCATCACCCCGGCCGAGAAATTCTTCGAACAGCAGGCCCAGGAATTGCAGCGCCACATCCTTGAATGCCAGCGTCGGGCCGTGGAACAGTTCAAGCAGCCATTGCTGCTGATCCAGCTGCTTCAGCGGCGTAACCGCGTTATGCGCAAAGCGGCCATAGGCAGCGGCGGTCAATTCGCGCAGTCGCTGCGGGCTCAGGCTGTCTCCCACGAAAGGCTGCATCACCCGGGCCGCCAGCTCCGCATAGGGCAGACCAGCCATCGCCGCGATTTCCTGAGCCGAGAAGCGCGGCCATTCGCGGGGCAGATAGAGCCCGCCATCGCTGGCCAGCCCGGCTAATGTCGCTCCGGCGAAATCGAGTGCCGGGGCGCTTCCACGGGTCGAGATATAGTCCATAGCGACGGGCGTTAGCTTCCCCGCGCCGCAGCCGCAAGGCGCTTGCGCAGCGCCAGCGCATAGATGACCAGCGCGGTACCCGCAAACAGGAACCATTGCACCGCATAGGCCAGATGATTGTTCGGAATGTCGCGCGGATCGGGCATGGCATTTGCTGCCAGCCCGGCCAATGGCGGATCGGCGATCAGGCGTGGCATGTGATTGGCACCGGGCGCGATCACGCCGGTAACGGTGCCGCCATTCCATTCGCGCAGCGCCAGATCGCGTGACCAGCCTATCACCACCTCGGCATGCCCACCGTCGGGCAAGGTGCAGGCAAAGCTATGCGCCCAGCCGGTTTCGCCCGCGGTATTGTGCCCGGCCAGCGGCGCGTCTTTGCCCGATGGGCGGCAATCGATGCGGCTGCGGCGGAACATCACCTGTTCAGCCAACGAAGCGTCAAGCGGCCAGGCCACTTCCGCGCGGTTACCGCCCGCCGCTGCATAATGCGCCAGCAGCGCCTCTTTTTGCGCAAGCCGATCAAGCTGCCAGAACCCCAGCCGGATCATCACCGCCACCGCCGCCAGCACCAGCAGCGTCGGCAACAGAGGCAGGCGGCGCAGCATCAATCCTTCAGCCGCCCCTCGCCCGCCTTGCGGCGAAACTCGGCAGCGATTAGGCCTGCCTTGCTCACCCGCAGGCCCAGCACAGTCAGGCCGATGACCAGCGGCACCCACAGCAGCAGGTGGACCCAGAACGGCGGGTTGAAGGAAAATTCCACCACCAGCGCCAGCACTGTGGTGATCGCGCCGATCGCCATGATCAGGAAGGGCACGGCCCCATCGCCAACATTGAAGGCCGAATAGTCGAGCCCGCAAATGCGACAGCGGGGTGAGAATTTGGTCAGCCCGTCATACAGGGTGCGGCTTCCGCACTGCGGGCAGAGACCGAAAAGGGCAGCCGCGGGAATCCCGGGCTGCCCCTTCGAACTGGCGTTATCCTCGGTCATCAGTGGGTGGGATAGCCCCAGCCGCCCCAGACATAGACTGCGACGAACAGGAACAACCACACCACGTCAACGAAGTGCCAATACCAGGCAGCAGCTTCGAAACCGAAATGCTGGCGCGGGGTGAAATCACCGCGATAGGCGCGCACCAGGCAGACGATCAGCATGATGGTGCCAACGATCACGTGGAAGCCGTGGAACCCGGTCGCCATGTAGAACGCCGAACCATAAGTGTTCTGGCCGAAGGGGAACGGTGCGTGAATATATTCATACGCCTGAATGCAGGAAAACAGCAGGCCCAGCAGGATCGTGGCCCACAACCCCTTCTTCAGCCCATCGCGATCACCGTGGATCAGCGAGTGATGCGCCCAGG
>JBGAIR010000001.1:0-35492 GCA_044225335.1 Novosphingobium sp.
GTGTCCGTAGAGTGCGAGCGTCACCAGCTGCCGTCCTTCATTCGCTGCTGCCTTTTCAGTTCGGCGGCGCTTGTGCTGGGTGGGGGAAAGTTGCCCGTCTCTGGAATGGCTCCGTCCGGTTCATAGGTCGCGATGATGGTTCCCTTCGGGGTGACCTTGTGATCGACCAGGCGCAGTCCGCGCGCCGGTGTGCCTTCGCCGAACAGGCGTTTGCCCTTGCCCAGGGTGATCGGGAAAATGATCAGAGAAAGCCGGTCAATCAGCCCAGCCTCAAGCAGGCCCGGATAGATCGTGCTGGACCCCTGTATGATCAGATCAGGGCCTTCGCTCTGCTTGAGGCGTGCAACATCTTCAACGCTGCCAAGACGATGGCTGTTAGCCCATTCCAACTGCTGACCTCCGCGCGTCAGCACGTGTTTCCCAGCCTGGGTGAAAGCCTTGCCCATTGCCGCTTCCTCGCCTGTAACAAAGGGCCAATAGGCTGCGAATATCTCGTATGTCCGGCGGCCGAGCAATAGATCATACTCGCCGGCAAACCATGTCTCGATAGTGCTGAAGATCGCCTCGTCGCTGAAGCGGAATACCCAGCCGCCCTCACTGAAGCCGCCGGTTATGTCTTCGCCGGGGCCACCGGGCCCCTGGATAACGCCGTCGAGTGATATGAAGGTGCCGCCTGTGATCTTTCGCATTGGTTAGAGGTCCTAATTGATCATTGCGGGGCGATTGCTGCCTCGATGGCGGCATGATCGATCTTGCCCATCGTCATCATCGCCTGAAACACGCGCTGGCGCACTTCCGGGTCTGGATCTGCCATGCCTCTGGTCAGCACGCGGGGCGTGATTTGCCAGTTCAGCCCCCATCTGTCCTTGCACCAGCCGCAGGCGCTTTCCGCGCCGCCATTGCCGGTGATCGCGTTCCAGTAGCGATCGGTTTCTTCCTGGCTGTCTGTGGAAACCTGAAAACTGAAGGCCTCGCTGTGCGGAAACTGTGGGCCGCCGTTCAAACCGATGCAGGGGATGCCCAGCACGGTGAATTCCACCGTCAGCGCATCACCCTGTTTGCCGCCAGGGAAATCGCCCGGGGCATGGTGGACCTTGCCAATATGGCTATCCGGAAAGGTGGCGGTATAGAAATTGGCCGCTGCTTCGGCATCGCCATTGTACCAAAGGCACAGGGTAACGCCGGTCATGGCTTCATCTCCTGAATCAGAGCGTGATCGATTGCCTTTGCGGACTGATAGGCCGGGCGTGCCTGCAATCGTTCGGCGTAGCTGACAAAGGGGGGATTGGGCGGAATCGAGCCAAAGGTCAGCCCCCAATCGACCTGACTGCCAACATACACATCCGCCATAGTGAAGCGCGCGCCGCAAACGAAGTCGTGATCGGCGAAATGGGCATCCAATGCGGTGATGGTCCGATCATAGCTGCCCCAGCCGGCCATGCCTTCACGGTCCTTGGGCAATTCCCAGCCCATCGAACGCGTGACCACCGCTTGCTCGACCGGGCCGGCAGCAAAGAACAGCCAGCGATAGTAATCGGCACGTTCCGTGGGGGAGGGGGCCAGCCCGGCATCAGGGTGCGCCTCGGCCAGATAGGCGCAGATTGCAGCGCACTCGGTTATCACCTGATCGCCATCGGGGCCATGATGGATCAGCGTCGGCACCTTGCCCATGGCATTGGCGCTGAGCAGCGCGGCCGGTTTGCTGCCCCAGTCAACCAATTGCTGGTCATAGCTCGCTCCCGCCTCATGCAGGGCCCAGCGCGCAATCTGGCCGCGCGACATCGGGTGGGTGAAAAAGGTGTATTCAGACATCGGAAACTCCTGCTTGGCGCGGGTCAGCCCTGCGCACCCACCAGACAAAAGAATACGCCTTCGGGATCGATCCCCTGGATAATCCAATCGTCACCGGGCACTGGGTGCGGGCCGTTGATCACCTGTCCGCCACCGGCGCGCACGGCATCGGCGGCGGCGTTGATGTCTGCGACACGGAAATAGTGGTTCCACACCGGCGCGGGTGCTTCGGCGGGCTTTTGCATGATCGCGCCAATCGGCACGCCGTCATGCTCGATAAATTGATAGCTGCCCATCGGGCCCATATCCATGGGTTCGGGAAGGCTCCAGCCAAACAGGCCGGTGTAGAAATCCAGCGCATTGGCCTGATTGCCAGCCATCAGCTCGTTCCAGGCACAGCTGCCGACAATCGCCGGGGAAAATGCCGTACTCTCGCCATCGCCGCCAGCGGATTGCGGCGTCATGATATAGAACGGCGCACCGCAACAATCGGCGACCATGGCGATGCGTCCGGCGGGGATGTCAAAGGCAGGCATCAGCAGCTTGCCGCCTTGCGCGGTAACCGCAGCAATGGCGGTATCAACATTATCGACGCCCAGATAGCCAACCCAGCAAGGCCGCGCGCCGCCGGCCTGCATATCCGGCGTCAATCGCATCACACCGCCGGTAAGGCCGCCGTCGCTGCGTGCGATCATCCGGTAATCCATTTCTCCCGCTGGCTCGGCATCGATGCTCCAGCCGACAACGCTGTCGTAAAAGCCTTTTGCCTTGGCTGGATCGCCAGTCATCAATTCAAACCAGATCCAGCTGCCTTGAAGTTTTGTCATTCCCCGGCTCCCTCGCTGCGGGCCTGCACCAGAGTGGTGAAGCCGCTGAATATCATGCGTTTTCCGTCAACGATATCGTTGAACTCATATATCTTGAAGCGCTCATCCGCCATCGCTGCCGCATTGCCGCGATCGCGTGTTTCGCGGTCTGGCCAGATGATCCAGCTGAACACGACATTTTCTTCTTCGGTCGCCTTTACGGCCATGAAGAAATCGGTGGTTTCGCCGCGCATCATATCGTCGCCCCAGCATTCGACGACTTCCAGCGCGCCATATTCCATGAAGATCGGAGCCGCGAAGGCGGCAAGATCGTGATAGGCCTGCCTCTTGTCCTCACGCACGGGGATCAGGAATCCGTCAACATAGGTCATGATGCTGCCTCCGCCGGGTTTGCTTCGCCATTGGCAAAAGCCGGGTCCATCCAGAACGGTTCCCAGATATGGCCATCCGGATCGAGCAGCGTGCGCTGATACATGAAGCCGTGATCCTGCGGCGGGTTGACGTCGGCAACGCCGCCATGCGCCACTCCTGCGGCGATCATGGCATCGACTGCGCCGCGATCTTCACAGGTCAGCGCCAGCGATACTTCGCTGGAGCCGCTGTCAGGGATCGGGCGGTCGGTAAATTCACGCCATTTGCCGTGGCTGAGCAGCATGACATAGATAGTTTCGGACAGAACCATGCAGGCCGCAGTCGCATCGGTGAAGCGCGGTTCGTTTGTAAAACCCAGGCTTTCGTAGAACTTCATGCTCCGCGGCAAATCCGTGACCGGCAGATTGACAAATATCATCCTGGTCATGCTGAATCTCCCGTATTGTTCTGATTTAAAAGCAATTCAAAATAGCGGCGAAGATGACGCAGCTGCCCCGCCGCAACATCGGCGGCCTGATCGGGCTGGTGTGCCTTGGCCAGAATGAAGGCACCCTGAATCACGGCTTGTACGTGCCGCGCCAGCCCGGCGGCTTCAGCAGGATCGCCGCCGCATTCCTGCAAGGCTGCGGCAATATCCGCCTCAAGCATGCGGGCATTGCCCATGATGCTGGCATGACAAGCCTCGCGGATCAGCTCGCTGCTGTTGAAGGCTTCCTGCACCAAGGTGCCAGCCACACAGCTGAATTGCGCTGGCTGGCCGCTCAGCAAAGCAATTCGCAAGTCGATATATCCCAGAACCCGCTCTGCGGGATCGGCGAAATGATTAAAGGGGGCGGCCGCAAAGAAGGCACTGGTGCTGCGAGACCAATGCTCGGCCAGTGCCGCGCCCATCGCTTCCTTGGAGGCAAAATGATGGAAGAACGCCCCCTTTGTCACACCTGCTGCACTGCAGAGCTGATCGACAGAGGTTGCTGCAAAGCCCTGTTCGCGGACCAGCCGTGTTGCGGCTTCGATCAGCCGCTCCCGCGCAGTCTGGGCTGGTTTCATAAATTCCTGATTCGGGATCATAAATCAAACATACCAACCGGTCGGTATTTGTGGCAACCCCCTAGTTTAGTTTAACCTCTTGTTGCCCAAATCCTGTTATCGCGCGCGGATGACCAGGAATGTCAGGGCCCTGCTACGGCTGCTAGCCGCGCTGGTTCTTGCGGTTTGCGCCGCAAGTCCGGCACTGGCTTCTGTGCCGCTGGCAGCCTGCGTTGCACCGTTGCCCGCTGGCGACGAAGGCAAGGCTGCGCGCGCTCTTTCGTTTGACTGCCACCGCGCGCAATACAGCTATGGCGCGGGGGATTACGCAGTGCAGCTCCGCGTTCCGGACAAGGCGGCTGCGGGCAATCAGCCACTGGTTTTGCGCTTTGCCAGCAGCTGGCAGGATTCGCTAAAACTGCGCTACTTCTATGCCGACGGCGCCGAGGTGGATGTTGCGGTCAGCCCGGCAGACGCGGCGCGTCACATGTCGATCGGATCCTTTTTGCAGTTCAGCGTTCCCAACCGGCAGGCGCGGCTTACGGATATTCTGGTGGAAGTGCGTGGCAGTGCCAATCTGCGCGGGATACTGGTAAATCCAGGATTGTTTACGCATGCCGAGACTGACAGTCTGCTGCATCGGATGACCGCACTGCTGGCGTCGCTGCGCCACCGAGTGCAGCTGGCTTACAGCATCATGGTTTGCGCCCTGGCGGTCAATGGCACCGTCCATTCCGGCGCGATCTTGCTGATGCTGCCTGGCGCTGATGCCAATTTGCGCTTCCGGTTGTCCTATCTCGTGTTCGGACTGACGGTGGTGAGTGCGCTCACCTTCATTCGCGAGTTCTTTGGGCGAAGAACCATTGGCCCGCGCCTCGACAAGCTTGCCCGCTTGGTGACATTCATGGTGGTTCTTGCAGCGACTGCAGCTGCGGTGCTGGCGCCCTGGCAGTATGTTCTGCTTGACCGGATATACTACGCTTCGCTGGCCGCAACCTGCGTGGTGTTGGTACTGATCTGCGGACAGGCATGGCGCACCGGTGATCGCTATATCGGTCCGTTCATTCTTACCTGGACCTTGCCGATTGCATTGTTCGCGGCACGGATCGCCAATGCTTTTCATCTGATCAAGTACAGCTTCGTGCTGGAAAACGGGCATCTGGTCAGCACATCGCTGGTCGCGCTGGTTTGCTCGCTTCTGGTTATCCTGCGGCTACGCGAATTGAGCGCGGAACGCGATCTGGCGCGGGCAGGGGAGCAATCGGCACTGCGGCTGGCCAATTCCGATCCCTTGACCGGGCTGCTCAATCGCCGCGCATTCATCAATCTGGCAATAGGACGAGGCGGGACACATCGCCTGATGCTGATCGACATCGATCGCTTCAAATCGGTGAATGACCGTTATGGCCATGTCGCTGGCGATGAGGTGCTGCGGATTGTTGCAAAGCTGATCCAGAACCGTCGCCCGGCCGACAGTCTGGCCGTGCGGCTGGGTGGGGAAGAATTCGGTCTGCTGCTGCCTCTTTCGCGTCAGCAGGAATGCTTGCCCGAGCATCTGCTGGCGGCCTTGCGCGAATACGAGATGCCGATGGGCAACACCATCACTGCCAGTATAGGCTTCGCCGATGGTGCAATTCAGACCGAGGATGACTGGAAGCGGCTCTATCGGCTGGCGGATGCGGCGCTTTATCGCGCCAAGGCAGATGGCCGCGACCGTGCCTGCCGCTCAACCGATTTCCATTCGCACGCTGCCTGAGAGCCCAGATTTTCTTTAACTGGGAAAGTGGTGCCCGGAGGCGGATTCGAACCACCGACACGCGGATTTTCAATCCGCTGCTCTACCAACTGAGCTATCCGGGCATCGCCAGCGCAGGTCGCCCCGCGCGTTTGGAAGCGCGCCTATGGCGAAGCGGCGGGCGCTTGGCAAGGGGGATTGTTTGCCCCGCCAGCATATTTGAACAATCGCGGTTTCACTATTCTGGCAGATCGGGATCGGCGGGCGGGCCGGGTAAGGCATAACCATCGTCGAGCCACTTCAGCAGATCGCGATCACGGCAGCGGGTGGAGCAGAAAGGGGTATGTTCCGCGCTGCGCGGCTTGCGACAGACCGGGCATTTGCGCACGGAATGAGCAATGCTGTTGCTGATTGTCATAGCGCCACCGCCTGCGCGAAGCTGGCTTGCGGGGCAAGCGCTTCATCCAGATTCCAGCGCAAAACCCTGCCGCTGCGGCGGGAGAGTTCCTGTTCCCATTGCTCTGAAATCGCATGGCGCACCGCTGGTGGGCAGGTCAGCAACAAGGCTCCCGGATCGCTGACGCGTTCGGCCTGACGCAGCAGAAAGCGCGCAGCAGCGGCGGCCGGATTGGAGCGCAACCGCTGGATCAGCGAGGGGCGCTTCATGCGTGCGACGATTTGGACAAAGCCAAAGCCGTTCATCGCGGTGCGTTCATGCCACCACTGCGCCAGTGCCTGCGCCAGCGCGGTATCCACCGCTTGCCGATCAGCCTTGATCGCCAGTGTCGGGAAATCGATCCCGATCGAACCGCCGATATCGAACCGCCGCAACGCATCGGCCAACACTGGCACCGCTGCCAGCGCCAGTTCGCGTGGCGGTAAGCTGCCATCTATATCGATCAAGGTCATCGCCGGGGTCGGTGATATCGTCAGCGAACCACCACTGAATGGCAGCGTTTCCGCATAGGCATCAGCAAAGACATCTTCCCACAGGCCGGGTGCGAAGCCATGGACCATGCGCGAATTTTCGCCCGCTGCCACCAATTGTGCCGCCAGATCGGGAGCGGGGCAGGGCGCTGCATCGCTGGGCCGGGATTGCGCGCGTTTGAAACGGCCCTGTTCGGCCAGTGCGGCCCGCGTGATCGCCAGACGCAGCCTCGATCCTTCTGCCGCATCGCGCGGCAAGCCATCGACCAGCGCTTCTTCGCCATTGGCAAAGCGGGCCGTACCGCGCGGCGATCCGCTGGCGCGCGAAATTAGCAAGGCATCGTCGATCTGGCCTGCGGTGAGCGGGCCGGGCCAGTATAATCGCGCGGCGCGCACGCTGCCACTTTCGACAAGGATCGCGCGCTCCTCGCCGATGCCGCGTTCGATCAGCCACTCAGCCAAGCGGCAATCCCGAGGATTTCAGCAGTGCGCGCGTTTCAAACAATGGCAGTCCGATGACGCCGGAATGGCTGCCGGAAATGAAGCGGATCAGTGCCTCCGCACGGCCCTGAATGGCATAGCCACCTGCTTTACCGAGCCCTTCGCCGCTGGCGATATAGGCGTCGATTTCTTCATCGGTTAGCCGTTTGAAGGCGACAATCGTTTCAACGACACGGGTTCGCGCGTTTCCGGCAGCATCAATCGCGCAAATCGCCGAAATGCACTGATGGCGCCGACCTGATATCAGCCGCAGCAACTGGCGCTGAATTTCTTCGGTTTCCGCCGGGGGCAGGATGCGCCGCCCCAGCGCAACGGTGGTATCGCCCGCCAGCACGATTTCACCGGGATCGCGGGCAATCGCGGCGGCCTTTGCCTGTGCCAGTCGCAAGGCATAGGCGCGCGGCAATTCGCCCTTCAGCGGTGTTTCATCAATATCCGGGCTGGAAATGCGGCCAGGCACCACACCGATCCGCGCCAGCATATCGCGCCGACGCGGCGAGGATGAGGCAAGGACAAGCGAGGGTGAAGAGGGCGCGATCACGCCCGCGATTCCACTCAATACTGGCCGGGGCCGCCGCGGCCGGGCATGAAGCGATAGGTGATCCGCCCCTTGGTCAGGTCATAAGGGGTCAGTTCAACCAGCACCTCATCGCCCACCAGCACGCGGATGCGGTTCTTGCGCATCTTGCCAGCGGTGTGGCCAAGGATTTCGTGATCATTTTCCAGACGGACGCGGAACATTGCGTTGGGCAGCAGTTCCACCACCGTCCCGCGCATTTCGAGAAGTTCTTCCTTCGCCATCCGAGCTCAGTATCCGTTACAAATCTGCGTCATTGCGGCGCGCCATAGCGACCGGCTGCGCAAAAGGGAAGCCATAGGTGCAATGGCAATGTCGTCTGTCGATTGTCGTCAGGCGTTGAGACAATTTGTTACCGCGTCATTCTTGCCAAATGTCGGAGGCGCAGCCAGATGCGGCAGCCAACAGGGGGTGCCGGTTGTCGTTTCAATATTAATCGGATTTGGTCTTGATGCTCCGGATTTCCCCATTGCCGCTTTTGCTGCTGGCAGTACCAGCAAATGCTCAGGATAATACGCCCGCGGCGGCCCCAACGCCAGATGCAGCGGTCGCTGCACCAGGTGCCGTTGCGGATGCAAGCGCTCCAGCTGCCGATGATGCGGCCAGCGCAGGACCGAACCAGATTCTGGTGGTCGCGACGCGCCTCAAGGGTGAGGTCGATGCCCCGCAGCCGCCGGTTGCCAAGCTGGATGAAACCGACATCGCAGCGCTGGGTGCATCATCGCTAACCGATGTTCTGTCGCGGATCAGCCCGCAATCGGGCTCCGGACGTGGGCGCGGTTCGGGGCAGCCGGTGATTCTGGTCAATGGTCAGCGGATCACGAATTTCCGTGAAATGCGCAATTATCCGCCGGAATCGCTGAAGCGCATTGAAATCCTGCCTGAAGAAGTAGCGTTGCGTTATGGCTATCCGCCGGATGCGCGCGTGATCAACTTCATCCTCAAGGACAATTTCAAGAGCCGTTCGTTCGAAGGGCAGTTCGGTGTACCGACCCGCGGCGGTTTTTCCACCTGGCAGGGAGAGGCGAGCCAGCTTCGGATCAGTGGACCGCGCCGGCTCAATGTTACCGCGACGGTGGACGGTACCAGCGCCCTGTTCGAGAACGAGCGTGATATCACGCCGTCCTACAGCAGCACGACGCCCGGCGTTACGGTGACGGACATCGCTGCGAACCGCTCGCTCATTGCCTCATCACGCGATTATTCGCTCAACACCAGCTGGTCGACCGGACTGGGCAAGGACGGCAAGGCGGGAACCTTCAGCCTCAACAACACGCTGACCCGCAACGACAGCCACGGCTATTCCGGGCTAAATATCATTGTTCCAAGCGGTGGCGGTGCAGCGGTCGCCGCCGGGCCGCTCGACCGGATCAGCCAGACCACTACTGCACAAGGCGGTGCCGGGCTGAACACTTTCCTCGGCAAATGGCAGTTTTCCGCCACTCTGGATGCCTCGCACAGCGAGGGGCGGACTTTGATTGATCGCAGCGGCTCCAGCGATCGTGATCGGGTGCTGAGCAATAGCGACAGCGTCACCAGCCTTGTCACGCTGATCGGCCGACCGCTTCATCTTCCTGCTGGCGATGTCAGCACCACGCTGAAATCCGGCTTTGCATGGTCTTCGATCGATAGCAGCGACACGCGTTCCAGCGTTGGGCCGGTCAGCCTGCAACGCGGCGATTTCTCTGTGGGCGGCAATCTGGGAATTCCGCTCACCAGCCGCCGCAACAATGTGCTGCCGGGCGTGGGCGATCTGACGCTCAACTTCAGCGCCGGTTGGGATCATCTGTCCGATTTCGGATCGCTCACAGATTGGAGTGCAGGGCTGACCTGGGGATTGACCGAGAAGCTGGGGCTGCAGGCCAGCTACATCATCAACGATGCTGCGCCTTCGCTGGGCAACCTCGGCAATCCGCAAAGCCTGACTTATAATGTGCCGTTCTATGATCTGGCGCGGGGTGAGACTTCGATCATTACAGTCACTTCTGGCGGGAATCCGTTCCTTAGCAAGGAACGCCAGCGAGACATCAAGTTGGGGGCGAATTGGCAGCTACCATTCCTTAGCAATTCCAATATGATAGTGGAATATTTCAAGAATCGTTCGACCAATGTCACCGCCTCGTTTCCGCTGCTGACGCCGGCAATCGAAGCAGCATTTCCGGGCCGGGCGGTGCGCGATTTATCAGGAAAGCTGATCGCGCTTGATCAGCGGCCGGTAACGCTTGCCGAACAGAATGGCTCGCGCCTGCGCTGGGGCTTCAACCTGAGCGGACCGATCGGAAAGCCCAGCGCCGATGGCGGCATGTTTGGGATGATGGGCGGCGGTGGCGGCCCGCGTCGGGGCGGGCCCGGCGGCGGACGCCCTGGTGGCGGTGCGCGCGGTGGCGGCGGCGGTGGTGGCGGTGGTCCGATGATGGGCGGCGGCCAGGGGCGGTGGAACATCAGCCTTTATCACACCGTGCAGTTTACCAGCCGGGTGCTGGTTGCGCCGGGCGGACCGGTGCTGGATCTGCTCAATGGCGATGCGCTGGGCAGTGGCGGCACTCCGCGGCATTCGCTTGAATTCAATGGCGGATTTTTCAACAAGGGGCTGGGTTTGTTTGCGCAGGGCACCTGGGCCGCGCCGACCACGGTTCGCGCAAGCGGGTTGCCCGGCGTCAGCGATCTGCGCTTCGGGGCGCTGGCCAAGGTCAATATGTTCCTGTTCGCGGATCTGGGCCAGCAGAAGAAGCTGGTGAAAGCCGCGCCTTTCTTCAAAGGCGCACGCATGTCGCTGCGCTTTGAAAATCTGTTCGATGCCCATCAGAAGGTGACAGACAACACGGGCGCGGTTCCGCTGAGCTATCAGCCGGACTATCTTGATCCGCGCGGACGGGTAATCTCGCTGGAATTCCGCAAGATGTTCTGATGCGGTGATTTTGGGCGATTGGTTCGATCAGGATTGGGCGGAATTTCTGCTGCCGGGGCTGGCTGCGCTGGCGCTGGCGGTATGGGCATGGCTCGCCGACCGCCAACGCATGCGCCGCAGTGATCCCGATGCGGTCGGGCTGATGCCCTGGACCACGATCAGTTTCTGGTCGATCTTTGCCACCGTGCTGTTGCTGGGCGTGGCCCTGCGACTGGCTATTGCCGGTTGATTACAGGCAGGCTTCCAGAAAGGCCTGATCGAATCCGAACTGGCGTGCCTTTTCCAGCGTATAGGGGCGCAGGCCAGAGCTGCGGAATTCGCCGATGATCTTGCCGTCGTCGGTTTCGTCCAGATATTCGAACTTGAACAGCGACTGGGTGACGATCACATCGCCTTCCATGCCGATCACCTCGGTAACTTCGGTGGTGCGACGCGAACCATCGCGCAGACGCTTGACCTGAACGATCAGGTCAACCGATTCGGCGATCTGGCGCGAAATGGCCTCCTTCGGGATCTTGATGTCGCCCATCAGGATCATGTTTTCCATACGGCCCAAGGCTTCACGTGGATTGTTGGCGTGCAGTGTGCACATCGATCCATCGTGACCGGTGTTCATCGCGGCGAGCAGGTCAAAACACTCCGCGCCACGAATTTCGCCCAGGATGATCCGGTCAGGACGCATACGCAGAGCGTTCTTGACGAGATCGCCAATGGTGATCGCGCCCTGGCCTTCCAGGTTTGGCGGTCGGGTTTCAAGCGGCAGCCAGTGCGGCTGCTGCAGGCGAAGTTCGGCCGCGTCTTCGATGGTCAGCACGCGTTCGCCCGGGTCGATCATCTTCGACATGGCGTTGAGCATGGTGGTTTTACCCGAACCGGTACCGCCGGAGATGACGATGTTCATGCGGCAGGCACCGGCAATTTTCAGCGCGGTGCACATCTTGTCGCTCATCGAACCGAAATCGCGGAGCATATCCAGCGTGATCGGCTTTTCGGAAAACTTACGAATCGAGATTGCGGTGCCGCGCAGCGAAAGCGGGGGCACAATCACGTTAACGCGGCTGCCGTCTTTCAGGCGGGCGTCGCAAAGCGGGGTGGTCTGGTCAACACGGCGACCAACCTGGTTCACGATTCGCTGGGCGATCTGGAACAGATGCGATTCGTCACGGAACCGGATCGGCGCGATCTGCAGTTTGCCCTTCTTTTCGATATAGGTCTGGTCCGGACCGTTGACCATGATATCGGAAACGTCAGGATCGTTGAGCAGCTCTTCCAGCGGGCCAAAGCCGAGCAGTTCGTCGATCAGTACCTTTTCCAGCGCGAACTGTTCACGCCGGTTGAGCGTGACCTTCAGTTCGGCCAGCACTTCCATGATGATCGGGCGGAATTCTTCGGAAAGCTCGTCCTTGGTCAACGTCGCCGCTGCTTCGGGGTCAACGCGTTCCAACAGGCGCGGCAGCACCTGTTCCTTGATCTTGTGGACCGAGGCTTCGAATCCTTCGGCCTTGTAGGAGCCTTCGACCACGCCATTGACGCGGTCGGCCAGGCGGGTCAGCGCGTCGGCTTTCCCCGCATTGCCGCCTTCAGGTGGCAACTGGGCATTTATGTCTTCACCGGGAAGCGGCGGGAATTGTTCACCGCCAAAGGCCGAGGGAGCGGCCGCAGGTGCGGCAGAATCACCCACACCCTTCATCGGACGCGCGACACCAAAGCTGGGGCGTGCGCCAGAAGACATGCCTCCCAGGCCATTTTTACGCCCAAATGCGCTCATTCCTGCCCAACCCCAATGCTGTTCAAGTGCGCCACGCGGAATTGCGGGTTGGGCTTTCATCGAACAATAAGGTTGAAAAAGTGATAACCGACATGCTTTTTGATGACTGGCGATGTTGCGAGGCTGCGGTTATGCGGTGCCTGCGTGGCAGGAGTCCCTGTCTGGCAAGCCGGTTTGCGGCGGGGGCTTAAGGGCGCGATCTTGAAAGCATCGGAACGAACCGGACTGTTTTTCGCCATGTCAGGCTTCATCATGCTGTCCGTTGGTGACGGCGTGATCAAAAGCATGGCTGGGCAGTGGCCATCAACTGCGGTGGCTGCGCTACGCTATGTGCTGGGAGCAAGCGGGCTGGCGGCTCTGCTTTACTGGAAAGAAGGCCGTGCCGGCTTTGTGATGCCTGACCCGCGCAAACAGCTGCTGCGCGGCGCTGGAGTGTCATTGGCAACCATCAGCTTCATGTCAGCCATCTATGTGATGCCGCTGGCCTCGGCGACCGCGATCGGCTTTACCAGCCCGATCCTTACCGGGCTGCTTGCCACGCTGCTGCTTGGCGAACCGGCGCGGCGGGAAAACTGGATTGCCTCCATTCTGGCCTTCGCCGGGGTGCTGATCGTGCTGCGGCCCAATTTCATGACAGTGGGCTGGGCCGTGTTGCTGCCGCTGGCGGCGGCGCTGGGGATGAGCATTCTGATGATCGGCAATCGCATGGTTGCGGGGCGCGCCTCACCATTGGCGATGCAGTACTTCATCGCGGCCTGCGCTGCGCCGATGCTGGTGGTTGCGGCAATCGCCTTTGATCTGTCGGGCATTCATGGGCTGGTGATCGGTTGGCCGAGCTGGAGCGTGCTGGCGCGCTGCGCGACCGTTGCCGTTACCGCAACCCTGGCGCATTGGCTGATCTATCTGGGCACCACGCGTGCCGGAGCGGCCAGCATTGCGCCGATGACCTATGTGCAGTTACTGGTCGCAACCCTGGTGGGCTGGATGTGGTTTGACAATCATCCTGACCGCTTGACCTTGCTCGGGTCGGGATTGATCATCCTGGCCGGGCTATATCTCTGGCGCGCGACCACGCGCCGCGACAGCGAGCGGAAGATTGGGGTATGAAACAGACATTATTCAAACTCTTCTCCATCGTACTTCTTGTTGCGCTTGAAGTTCCGGCATTGGCCCAAAGGCGTGCCGAAGACATTCTGCCCGGTTGGATGGCGGGTACCTGGATGATGGAAGACGGCGCCAACTGGGCGGATGAGATCTGGACCAGCCCGCGCGGCGGGGTCATGCTGGGCGTATCGCGCACCGGCTTTGGTCCGCAGCTGCAGGTTTGGGAAACCACCCGTATGGCGGTGAACGGCGATGGCACCATCAGCTTCTTCGCCCAGCCGATGGGCAAGCCTGCTACCGAATTCAAACAGGCACTGGTCGGGCCGGATTCGATCGAGTTCACCAACACCAGTCACGATTATCCGCAGCGCATCCGCTATTGGCGGCAGGGGCAGCTGCTGATGGCCGAGATTTCCCGGATCGACGGCAGTGATGCCATGCGCTGGCACTATCGACCGGTGGCGACGGCTCAGGGGGAATAGAAAATGACGCGCGCACGCTCGTTTCGGCAGGTTGATGTATTCACGGCGGCTGCGCTGAAGGGCAATCCGGTGGCGGTTGTGCTGGACGCTGAAGGGCTGTCTGACGCGGAAATGCAGGCGTTTGCCAGCTGGACCAATCTTTCGGAGACAACCTTTGTATTGTCACCAACTCACACAGATGCGGATTATCGTGTAAGAATATTTACACCCAAGGCGGAGCTACCTTTTGCAGGGCATCCAACGCTGGGAACAGCCCACGCCGTATTGGAAGCCGGGCTTGCGCAGGCTAAACAAGGCCGGTTGGTGCAGCAATGCGCGGTCGGGCCGGTTGAGCTTGATGTGGGCGAGGGTGGGCTCTCGTTTCGCCTTCCGCGCTATGCCTTGAGCGAACTCACCGATCCGGAGGCAACCGCTTGGATCGGGGCGGCGGTGAAGGGCAGGGCGCAGGCAGTGGATGTCGGGCCGGTATGGCTGGTCGCCGAACTGGAAGATGTCACCGCGCTGGAAACACTGGCGCATGATCCCGCCCGGCTCGCTGCCTATTACGTACCCAAGGGAATGACCGGGGCGACGCTGTTTGCGGTTGGGGCTGATGGCCGCGTGGTGGTGCGCAGCTTTGCACCGGGTGACGGCATTCCGGAAGATCCGGTATGCGGCAGCGGCAATGGCGCGGTGGCGGCTTTCCGGCTCACGATGGGGCAAGTGAGCGATGGTGACAGCTATGTCGCCAGCCAGGGCCGGCAGGTTGGCCGCGACGGCTTTGTCTCGATCCGCATCAGTGGTGCGGAGATTCATGTCGGCGGGCAATGCGTTACCTGCATTGAAGGCACGGTGCGGATATAGCGCCAAGAAAAAGGGCGGCTCGAAGGCCGCCCTTTCGCATTCCGGTTCTGCCGAAGGCCTCAGCCTTCGACATGCTCGGCCAGCACGGTCAGGCCATTGGCCCCGACTTCGGCAAAGCCGCCCTGCACGCGGATTTCCTCGGGCGTGGCGCCTTCGGTCTTGTAGATGCGCAGCGTGCCGTCCTTCATGGTGGTCATGTAGGGGGCGTGGCCATCCAGTACGCCTTCCTCACCCTCGGTGCCGGGAACGACGACCATGTAGACGTCGTCCGAGCGGACGAGGCGGGCAGGGGTGACGAGTTCGAAGTGTAGCGCCATCTGAAATTCCTGACCCCCTCCTTCACAAAGGAGGGGGTGAGAGTAGTCTTAGGCTTCTTCAGCCAGCTTCTTGGCCTTTTCGCCCGCTTCGTCGATGCCGCCGACCATGTAGAAGGCTGCTTCGGGAAGGTGATCATATTCACCGTCAACCACCGCCTTGAACGAACGCACGGTGTCTTCCACCTGCACGAACTTGCCGGGGATGTTGGTGAACACTTCGGCGACGTGGAACGGCTGTGACAGGAAGCGCTGGATCTTGCGCGCGCGGGCCACGGTCAGCTTATCTTCTTCGGAAAGCTCGTCCATGCCCAGAATCGCGATGATGTCCTGCAGCGACTTGTACTTCTGCAGCGTTTCCTGAACGCGGCGGGCAACCTCGTAGTGTTCCTGGCCGACGACGGCCGGGGTCAGCACGCGGCTGGTCGAATCCAGAGGGTCCACCGCCGGATAGATGCCCAGTTCCGAAATCGCGCGGCTCAGCGTGGTGGTCGCGTCAAGGTGCGCGAACGAGGTTGCCGGTGCCGGGTCGGTAAGGTCGTCCGCGGGCACGTAAATCGCCTGCACCGAGGTGATCGAGCCCTTGGTGGTGGAGGTGATGCGTTCCTGCAGCGCGCCCATGTCGGTCGCCAGGGTCGGCTGATAGCCCACCGCCGAAGGAATACGGCCGAGCAGTGCCGACACTTCCGAACCCGCCTGGGTAAAGCGGAAGATGTTGTCGACGAAGAACAGCACGTCCTGGCCTTCCTGATCGCGGAAATATTCCGCCATGGTCAGGCCCGAAAGAGCGACGCGGGCGCGGGCGCCCGGGGGTTCGTTCATCTGGCCGAACACCAGTGCCACCTTGGAACCATCGGGGGTGGCATTGCCATCCTTGTCCTTGGCGATAACCCCGGCGTCGAGGAATTCGTGATACAGATCGTTACCTTCGCGGGTGCGTTCACCCACGCCGGCAAACACCGAAACGCCGCCGTGACCCTTGGCGATGTTGTTGATCAGTTCCTGAATGAGCACGGTCTTGCCCACGCCGGCACCGCCGAACAGACCGATCTTGCCGCCCTTTGCATAGGGAGCGAGCAGGTCGATCACCTTGATGCCGGTGACCAGGATCGCGGCTTCAGTCGACTGTTCGATGAATTCCGGAGCCTTGGCGTGGATCGGCGCGCGCATGTCGGTATCGACCGGACCGCGTTCGTCGATCGGATCGCCGACGACGTTGAGAATACGGCCCAGCGTGCGCGGACCGACCGGCACCGAGATCTGCGCACCGGTGCTGGCGACCGGCTGACCACGGGTAAGACCATCGGTCGAGTCCATGGCGATGGTGCGCACGGTGTTTTCACCCAGGTGCTGCGCCACTTCCAGAACCAGACGCGAACCGTTGTTGTCGGTTTCCAGAGCCGAGAGAATTGCGGGCAGTTCGCCGTCGAAGCTCACGTCAACAACGGCACCGATCACCTGGCTGATCTTGCCGGTGGCGGCGCTGGCGGTTGCCTTTGCCTTGGACTTGGCTGCGGCAGTCTTCGCCGGAGCCTTGGCGGGAGCCTTTTTGGCGGTGGTGGTCTTGGCTGCGGTGGCCATGGTCGTTTCCTTGCCTGTGATCTCTTACAGCGCGGTTGCGCCAGCTTTGTTGTCGGTTACAGCGCTTCCGCGCCAGCAATGATTTCAATCAGTTCAGTCGTAATCGCGGCCTGGCGGCTGCGGTTGTACTGGATGGTCAGCTTGTTGATCAGCTCGCCCGCGTTGCGGGTTGCGTTGTCCATCGCCGTCATCGACGCGCCTTGTTCAGAGGCGGCGTTTTCAAGCAGCGCGCCGAACAGCTGGGTGCGCAGATAGCGCGGCAGCAGCTCGGCCAGGATCGCGGCCTCTTCAGGCTCGTAATCCACCGCAGCCCCGCCTTCGACCGCCTTGGGGGCGGGAACCGGGATGATCTGCACATCGGTCGGCACCTGCGCCAGCGCGCTCTGGAAGCGCGAGAAGAACAGATGGGCGATGTCGAACTTGCCCTCGTCATACAGGGCGACCAGCTCGGCGGCGATCTTTACCGCTTCGGCAAAGCCGGGTTCACGCACGGTTGAGGTATCGAACGAGGCGAGGATGGCCTTGGGGTAGTTGCGGCGGATCACCGCGCGGCCCTTGCGGCCGATCAGATAGAACAGCACGGTCTTGCCTTCGGCTTCCAGCGCCTTGGCCTTGACCAGTGCAGCCTTGACCACATTGGCGTTGAACGCGCCGCACAGGCCCTTGTCCGAATTGGCGACAACCAGCAGATGGACATTGTCCTTGCCGGTGCCGGCCAGCAGCTTGGGGCTGCTTTCGCTGACGGTGACCTTGCTGGCCAGCGATCCCATCACCTCAGCCAGACGGCTGGCATAGGGACGGGCCGCTTCCGCAGCAGCCTGCGCCTTGCGAAGCTTGGCTGCCGCAACCATCTGCTTGGCCTTGGTGATCTTCTGGGTCGATTTGACCGAGTTGATCCGACCTTTGAGTTCCTTGAGTGAAGCCATCTTACTCTAACTCGTTCCTCATTCGTCATGCTGAAGTTGTTTCAGCATCCATTTCGCCTCACGCCCTGAATTCAGAAGATCGTGCCATCCGGAGAGATGGACCCTGAAACAGGTTCAGGGTGACGATGAAGTTTGGTTGGTCCCTTAGGCGAACTGCTTGCCGAACGCGTCGAGCGCCGCGACGGTCTGCTTCTTGGCGTCATCGCCAAAATCGCGGCTGTCACGGATCAGCTTCAGCGTTGCTGCATGCTTGTCGCGCATGAAGCTGAGCATTTCGGTTTCGTAGCGCACGACATCGCCGGTGGCGATATTGTCGAGATAGCCATTGGTGCCGGCGAAGATCGAAATGGTCTGCTCTTCGAAGGGCAGCGGGCTGAACTGGGCCTGCTTGAGCAGCTCGGTCAGGCGTGCACCGCGGTTGAGCAGCTTCTGGGTCGAAGCGTCGAGGTCCGAACCGAACTGGGCAAAGGCCGCCATTTCGCGGTACTGCGCCAGCTCCAGCTTGATCGAGCCGGCCACCTTCTTCATCGCCTTGGTCTGGGCAGCACCGCCGACGCGGCTGACCGAGAGACCGACGTTGATCGCCGGGCGAACGCCCTGATAGAACAGGCCGGTTTCGAGGAAGATCTGGCCGTCGGTGATCGAGATCACGTTGGTCGGAATATAGGCCGAAACGTCACCAGCCCTGGGTTTCGATGATCGGCAGCGCGGTCAGCGAGCCGCCGCCTGGCTGTCGTTCATCTTCGCCGCGCGTTCCAGCAGGCGGCTGTGGAGATAGAACACGTCACCCGGATAGGCTTCGCGGCCCGGCGGGCGGCGCAGCAGCAGCGACATCTGGCGATAGGCGACGGCCTGCTTGGAAAGGTCGTCATACACGATCACGGCATGCATGCCGTTGTCGCGGAAGAATTCGCCCATGGTGCGCGCCGGTATAGGGCGAGATACTGCAGCGGCGCCGGTTCGAAGCGGTTGCGGCCACGACGATGGAATGTCTCCATTGCGCCGTTTTCTTCGAGCTGACGGACGATCTGCGCCACGGTCGAGCGCTTCTGGCCGACGGCGACATAGATGCAGTAGAGCTTCTTGCTCTCGTCATCGCCAGCGTTGACACCCTTCTGGTTGATGAAGGTGTCGATGGCGACGGCGGTCTTTCCGGTCTGGCGGTCACCGATGATCAGCTCGCGCTGGCCGCGGCCGACGGGGACGAGCGCGTCAATTGCCTTGAGCCCGGTCTGCACCGGTTCGTTCACCGACTGGCGGGGGATAATGCCCGGAGCCTTCACTTCCACGCGCTGGCGGGTGGCGTCCTTGATCGGACCCTTGCCGTCGATCGGGTTGCCCAGCGCATCGACCACGCGGCCGAGCAGGCCCTTGCCGACGGGTACGTCCACGATGGTGCCGGTGCGCTTCACCACGTCACCTTCGCGGATTTCGCTGTCCGAACCGAAGATCACGACGCCGACATTGTCAGCTTCGAGGTTCAGCGCCATGCCCTTAACGCCATTGGCGAATTCGACCATTTCACCGGCCTGCACCTGATCAAGGCCGTGGATGCGGGCAATACCGTCACCCACCGAGAGCACCGAACCGACTTCCGAAACCTGGGCTTCGGTGCCGAAATTGGCGATCTGGTCCTTGATGACCTTCGAGATTTCTGCGGCGCGGATATCCATTGCTATTAAGCCTTTCAGCCTTTCATCGCGTGAGCGAGGGAATTGAGACGGGTGCGGATCGAGCTGTCGATCTGGGTGCTGCCGATGCGGACAACCAGCCCGCCCAGGATTTCAGGATCGACATGCGCGGAAATTTTGACATCCTTGCCTTCGCGGGCCTTCAGCTTTTCGCCAAGGGCTTTGAGCTGGGCAGCGGACAGCGGATGCGCGCTGGTGACTTCGGCGCTGACCTCACCGCGCGCAGCGGCGGCAATGGTCGTAAAGGCGCGGATCACGTCAGGCAGGGCGGCAAGGCGGCCATTGCCAGCCAGCACGCCAACAAAGTTCAGCGTCAGCGGGGAAAGCTTCAGCAGCTTGCCGACATTGGCCATGGCCGCAGCAGCAGCATCGCGGGTGACGCGCGGATTGCGAATCAGCGCCGACAGTTCGGCAGAGCCCGACAGGGCTTCACCCAGCTGGGCCAGATCGGATTCGACCGCAGCCACAGCTTTTTTCTCGCTGGCCAGCTCATAAAGCGCAGAGGCGTAACGCCCCTGCAAGCTTGCCGTAATCCCGCCGGAATTCTCCACGCGCGTAAGTTCCTCACATCGGGTGCATTGAAAGGGCCGATGTCACGCGAAAAACGCACGACGACCCTTGGGACGGGGGCGCGCATAGCCATGATTGTGCTGCGATGCAAGGTGGGGCAAGGAAGTTGTCGAACACGCATTTGAGTGTCCGATCCGAAATTGCGATATCAGATCGCCGGTACCAGCCTGCTTCTCCACCGGGCTACCCAGCGACAGGGTATTCCTTGGGTGGCCGGGCTGGGGAGCGGGCCGGTACCGAACCCGCAACTCGCCTTTTGTGTATTGCGGATCAGAAGCAAAGAGGAACCGCAGGAATGGGTGAAACGATCCGCATCACCATGGCAGATGGTCTCGAAATGCCCTGCTATCATGTCATGCCCGGCGGTGCGCGGCGGGGCGGGCTGGTGCTGGTGCAGGAAATCTTCGGCGTGACCGAGCATATCCGCGAGCTTTGCGATGAATATGCCGCCGATGGCTATGAAGTGATCAGCCCGTCGCTGTTTGAAAGGCAGCAGCCCGGCTGCGCGCTGGGCTATACCGGTGCCGATTGGGAACGCGCGGTGCAGATCGCCCGGACCGAGCATGATTGGGATCAGGGGCTGGACGATACGGCGCGTTGCATCGCCTGGATGAAGCAGCGGGGCGGGCCGGTGTTTATCACCGGATATTGCTTTGGCGGCTCGGTGGCCTGGCGCATGGCCCAGCTTTCCGGCGATCTCGATGCGGCCAGCTGTTACTATGGCGGCTTCATCGCCACCCGCTTTGCCGAAGATGCTCCCAGATGCGCCACGATCTGTCATTTCGGCCGCTTTGATAATCTGGTGGATTTCGCGCCGGTTGAAAAGCTGATCGAACGCCAGCACCCCACCGCGCAGATATTCGTCTATGAAGCCGGGCATGGCTTCAATTCGGATCGGCGCAAGGATTATCACCCGGAAAGTGCGGACCTAGCTAAGGAACGCACGCTGATGCTGTTCCGGGCGCTGGGCGGCTGAAGGCAAATGGTTTGAACGCAAGGCGCGGGACGCGAATCTGCGCTTGATGGTGGAGTGAGGTTGCACACCATCAAGGAGGATCGTGATGACCTATCGGATAAGAGGCCTGGAGCCCGGCCAATTCGCGCCATTGTTTGCACTGAGCGATGAAGATCTGGCTGCGCAGCGCGCGGTGCGGGTGCGGGCCAGCGCCAATCAGGGCTTCCCGTGCCGGATCAGTCTGGAGGATGCCCGCGAAGGGGATGAGCTGATCCTGCTGCACCACACCAGCCATGACACCGAGACGCCCTATCGCAGCGCTTATGCGATCTACATCGGCCGCGATGCCCGCCCGGCAGACTATATCGACGAAACCCCGCCGGTTTTCGCTGGCCGCCCACTGGGGCTGCGCGCATTTGATGATCAGGGAATGCTCCGCAATGCGCGGCTGGCGTTGCCGGGGCAGGCCGATGCGCTGATTCGTGATCTGTTTGACGATCCGGCGATTGCCTATATCGATGCACATAATGCCGCGCATGGTTGCTTTTCCGCGCGGGTTGAGCGCCATCAGGACGACCAGCCATGACTGCCCCGATCGATAGCATCGCCGATGACGAGGCCTGGCAGGCGGTAATGGCGCGCGACCGTGCCTATGACGGGCGCTTTGTTACCGGGGTGTTCTCGACCGGCATCTATTGCCGCCCATCCTGTGCGGCACGACATCCCCGGCGAGAAAATGTAAAGTTTTTCACAAGTGCGGAAATGGCGCGAAATGCGGGTTTGCGACCCTGTAAGCGGTGCTCCCCCGATGATGTCAGCCGCGATGAACGCGCTGTGTTGACAGCCATCGCAGCGATCAAATCGGCCGAACAACCACTGGCGCTGGCAGCTCTGGCGGCGGAAACCGGCTATTCGCCTACGCATTTCCAGCGGGTCTTCGCGCGGCACACCGGGCTTTCGCCCGCCGCCTTTGCCCGGGCGCTGATGACCGAGCGCGCCGCGCAGGCGCTGACCGATGAAAGCAGCGTCACTCAGGCGATCTATGCTGCTGGCTATTCAGGGCCGTCACGGTTCTACGAGGCAAATGAAGGGAGACTGGGCATGGCACCATCGGCCTGGGCCAATGGCGGCAAGGGGGCGGTGATCCATTGGGCCGTGGTGAAAACATCGCTGGGGCAGATGCTGGTTGCGGCCACCGCCAAAGGGGTGTGCCGCCTCTCGTTCAACGAAGGCCGTGAGGCGCTGGAAACCCGCTTTCCCAAGGCGGAGCTGGTCGAGGGCGGGGCTGATTTTACCCGCCTGCTCGATCAGGTGGTGGCCGCGGTTGAGGCACCCAGGGATTTTGGCGGCGATTTTTCGCACATCCCGCTCGACGTCAAGGGCACGGCGTTTCAGGAGGCGGTCTGGCGCGAATTGCGGAAGATCCCCGCCGGTGAAACCCGCAGCTATGCCGAACTGGCCGCCGCTGTGGGCAAACCTAGGGCCGTGCGCGCCGCTGGCAGTGCCAATGGAGCCAACAATGTTGCCGTGCTGATCCCCTGCCACCGCGTGATCCGCACCGGCGGCGGCCTAGGTGGTTACGCATATGGATTAGATATCAAGCGGAAGCTACTGGAAAAGGAAGCAAAATGATGGATAAGGTTGCAGCATTTCGGGCGCTTCATGTTCCCGGCGATCCGCTGATGCTTTTCAACATCTGGGATGCGGGCAGTGCTGCAGCGGTCGCGGCTGCCGGGGCAAAGGCCATCGCCACTGGCAGCTATGGCGTGGCCGAGGCTCAGGGTTTCAAGGATGGCGAAGCCTTTGCGATCGAGGATGCCTTGCGCAATCTCGAACGGATCGTGGCAGTCACGGAATTGCCGGTGACGCTGGATTTCGAGAGCGGCTATGGGGTAACTTCCAGCCAGGTTGGCGCATCGGTGCAGCGCGCGCGCGACGCAGGTGCGGCCGGAATCAACATGGAAGACCGCATGCCCGGCGAAACCGCGCTGATTCCCCTGGAAACTGCGGCGGAGCGCGTAGCTGCCGCCGCCGCGAGCGGATTGTTCGTCAACGCCCGCTGTGATGTCTATCGCGGCGTGAAACCGGAAGACCATGATCAATCGCTGATCGATGCGGTGTTGCAGCGCGCTGCGGCCTACGCCGCTGCCGGGGCTGGCGGGCTGTTCGTTCCCTTTCTGGGAGATCATAAGGTAATTTCTTCGATATGTGCTACATCTCCTTTGCCTGTAAATATTTTATGGGGTCCGGGGCGTGGCACGCGGGACGAGCTGGCGGCCTGCGGTGTAGCCCGGATCAGCTATGGTCATGGCCCCTGGGCGGCGGCAATGGATTGGCTGGGCGCTCAGGCAAAAGCGGTTTTCGCGGGCCAAATTCCGCCCTATGCTCAGGGCTGAACAACATCAGGGGCGGGGGATTGGCGTGACTGACGAGTATGTAATCGGCGAGAACGCGTCGAAACCGGGGTTGCTCCGCCGCGTCATTGCCTTTCCGCTGACGCTGCTGGTGATCGGCTTTGTCTGGTTCATGGTTTTCTATGGCCTGGCCAGCACGGCATCGGCCAGGGTGTTGCAAGGCTATATGGGGCCAGCAGGAGCCTTGGTTGCGCTGCTCTTTGCTGGTTTTGCGGTGATAAGTTACAAACTTTACAAGCGCTGGATTGAAAGAAAAACCGATGAAGAACTGAATCTTGCCGGTTCATTGCGTGAAATCGGGATTGGTCTGCTGTTTGGCTTTGTGCTGTTTTCTACAGCGGTCGGCGTCGTTGCCCTGATGGGCGGATTCGAAGTGCTCGGCCTGCGCGGGGAGGGCCAGTTCTGGGAAATGCTGGTTATCGCGATCCTCTCTGGCGTCTATGAAGAAGTGCTGTTTCGCGGCGTGATTTTCCGCCATCTGGAAGCCATGCTTGGCTCCTGGGTCGCGCTGGCTATAACCTCGGCGCTGTTCGGCGCGGCGCATCTGGCCAATCCCGGTGCAACCGCGTTTGCGGCGGTTGCTATTGCCGTTGAAGCCGGGATGATGCTGGGTGCGGCCTATATGCTGACGCGGCGGCTGTGGCTGGCAATAGGCATCCATGCGGCGTGGAATTTCACGCAGGGCTGGGTATTCAGCATCCCGGTGTCTGGCGGAAATGCGCCGCTGGGGCTGTTGATCACGCGCCGGGTTGGCCCGGATTGGCTGACGGGCGGGGAGTTCGGGCTGGAAGCCAGCGTGGTTGCCATGGTGCTGGCGACGCTGGCCGGGCTGATCCTGCTGCGCCGCGCCATTCTGGCGGGCCAGTTCAAACGGCCGATGTGGGCACGCTGAACGGGCGTTTTCCTGCAGCGAATTGATGTGCCATCATCCTCAGGCTCTTGCTGCAACGGCTTGTATTTTAAATGACAGCGGGACTTTCTGAATCGCGAGCTTTTGCGAATTTGAAATCAGATCATTGAATTTGTACGGTAATTTTCTGTCGCCAAATTGACAAAGCGTCAGCTTGGTACAGTTTGTGCGGCAATCGGCCGTTCGCTCAACGGTTGTTGGGCACCCTACGGACGCAGCGCAGATCGCTGTCACTTCCATCCGGGCCAATCCGGCGCAGGAAGTTGTCGGACAGCTGGTGATAGCGCTCTCCGCGCTTCGGGCCGCTGGTCATCACCACAATATCGCCGGTCTTCAGATAGGTGCCACGTCCCTTGGCATTGCGATAGCTGGAGGCATTGATAACATCGAAATTGGCTGATTCCTGATGGAGGCCGGCAGGGCCGGTGGCATCGCCGGGCAGCTCGCAGATGTAGGTGCCGATTTGCAGCACGCCCAAGGGGCCGCCGGGCGTGGCGAATGCCGGAGCGGTGAGCAAGGCAGCGACCAGCATGGGGGCGGCCAGCGGCGGCAGGGCGATAATCGAGGCAATCAGGCGCTTCATCGGTTCTTTCCTGTTCGCGCGGCGCTTAGCAGGAACTGAACAAGCCTGCCAGCCAGCGCAGCGCTTGCTACGCGCCCCGCCCCGCGCTAAGGGCGCGCCTTTCCCGGTTTCCGGCTCTTTCTCAATTTCGGCCATTTTCTCAAACTTGCGAAGGCATATCCCATGGCGAAGATCAGCGGCGTGGACATCCGTCCCGGCAATATCCTCGAATACGAAGGCGGCATCTGGAAGGTCGCCAAGACCCAGCACACCCAGCCGGGCAAGGGCGGCGCCTTCATGCAGGTTGAGATGAAGAACCTGATCGATGGCCGCAAGACCAACGTGCGCTTCCGCAGCGCCGACACGGTGGAACGCGTCAGGCTCGATACCAAGGATTTCCAGTTCCTCTATGCCGATGGCGATGCGCTGGTGTTCATGGACACCGAAACCTATGATCAGATCAACCTGCCCACCGATCTGCTGGGTGATGCCGCGGCATTCCTGCAGGATGGCATGACAGTTCTGCTTGAACTGTATGACGAACGCCCGATCAGCGTGCAGTTGCCGGAACAGGTTGAAGCCACGATTGTCGAGGCCGATGCCGTGGTGAAGGGGCAGACCGCTTCTTCCAGCTTCAAGCCCGCGATTCTTGACAATGGCGTGCGTGTGATGGTGCCGCCGCATATCGAAAGCGGCACGCGCATCGTCGTAAACGTCTATGAACGCAGCTACGTCGGCAAGGCGGACTGACCCAGACCATGTCCGCAATTTCCGGCATCATCCGCGTCATGGAAAAGGCTGCGCGCAAGGCGGGCAGCCGTCTGCGCCGCGATTTCGGCGAGATCGAACATCTGCAGGTCAGCCGCAAGGGGCCAGCGGATTTCGTGTCCAAGGCCGATCAGGCAGCGGAACGCATCCTCTATGACGAACTGCGCGTGGCGCGGCCGGATTGGGGCTTTCTGCTGGAAGAAGCCGGTGAAATCGCCGGTGATCCGACCAAGCCGCGCTGGGTGATCGATCCGCTCGACGGCACCAGCAACTTTCTGCACGGTATTCCCCATTTCGCGATCTCAATTGCGGTGCAGGAACCGCGTCTTGACGGCAAGGGCTGGGGCGAGGTGACGGCAGCGCTGGTCTATCAGCCGGTTACCGATGAAAGCTTCTGGGCAGAAAAGAGCCGTGGTGCCTGGCTTCAGGACCGCCGCTTGCGGGTTTCGGCCCGGCGGCATCTGGATGAAAGCCTGATTGCCACCGGCATTCCCTTTTCGGGCCGTGGCGATTCGCTGGAATGGACGCGGATCTATGCTGCGCTGGCCCCGCAAGTTGCCGGGATCCGGCGCTTCGGTGCGGCTTCGCTCGATCTCGCCTGGGTCGCAGCCGGCCGTTACGACGGCTATTGGGAAAGCGCGCTGGCCCCCTGGGATACGGCCGCAGGCTGTTTGCTGGTGCGCGAAGCAGGCGGCTTCGTTTCAGACTGGCGCGGGATTTCTCAACCGATTTGTGATGCGCAGATCCAAGATTGTCAGCCAGGCGCTCAAGGCCGGTTGAACCATGGCGTCGGGGCGGCTAAGCGCCTCGGTAGAAATTGCCCCTGTGGCGGAATGGTAGACGCGAACGACTCAAAATCGTTTGTCGCAAGACGTGCCCGTTCGAGTCGGGCCAGGGGCACCATTTCCTTTGATCGCTTTTTGCGAGCTGTTCGCAAGAAATTGATCGATTTACCCGATCACTACTCGCGGAATTTCCCGATGGTCTTGCCGCACCGGCAGGCGCATTCAGGCTGGGTCAGATTCCACTGCCATTTGGCACAATCAGGAGAGTGAACATGGGACTCAAGGGCTCCAAAACCGAGGAAAACCTCAAGGCTGCATTCGCCGGCGAAAGCCAGGCAAACCGTCGCTATCTCTACTTCGCCCAGAAGGCGGATATCGAAGGCCACAATGATGTCGCCGCCGTGTTCCGTTCGACCGCAGAAGGCGAAACCGGCCATGCCCATGGCCATCTGGAATATCTGGAAGAATGCGGTGATCCCGCCACCGGCGAACCGATTGGCGATACCGTTGCCAATCTGAAGGCGTCGATCGCGGGCGAAACCCACGAATATACCGATATGTATCCGGGCATGGCCAAGACCGCCCGGGACGAAGGCTTTGACGAAATCGCTGACTGGTTCGAAACGCTGGCCAAGGCGGAAAAGAGCCACGCAGGCAAGTTCCAGAAGACCCTCGATTCGGTTCTGGCTGACGCCTGAGCCTGACTGGCGGGCGGCTGAGGCACGATGCCCGGCCGCCTGCACCATCACACAATTCAGCAAATCAGGGGGAAGCCGCCATGGAAGGCAGCCTCGAAGCACCTACGCGCCATGTGATCCCGTGGCAGGACGAAGCCTGGTATGACGAAGCCGCGCTCGATGCCGAGCTGCGCCGGGTCTATGACATCTGCCACGGCTGTCGCCGCTGCTTCAACTTGTGTGACAGCTTTCCGATCCTGTTCGACGCCATCGATGAAAGCCCGAATGAGGAAGTGGATGATCTGACCGCGCCGCAGCTCAAGGCGGTGGTCGATGCCTGCACCCTTTGCGACATGTGCTTCATGACGAAGTGCCCCTATGTGCCGCCGCACAGCTTTGATCTGGATTTCCCGCATCTGATGCTGCGCTATCGTGCGGTGGAGCATCGCAAGGGACAAACCTCGCTGGCGGATAGTCAGCTGGCGGAAATGGATCGCAATGGCCGCCTTGGTACCACCTTTTCCGGCCTCGCCAACTGGGCCAGCAAGCAGGATAACGGCCTTACCCGGCCGGTCATGGAAAAGACCGTCGGCATCGATCGCCGTGCGCATCTGCCGAAATTCCTCGATACGCCACTGGTCAACAAGGCCGCTGCGATCATTCCCGCTCCGAACCCGGATGGCCCGGCATTTGGCCGCAAGGCGGTGATCTATGCCGGCTGCCACGACAATTTCAACGATGGCACCCCGGGAGAGGCTCTGGTCAAGGTGCTGGCCCATAACGGCGTGCAGCTGCGCATCGAGCATCCCGATTGCTGCGCCATGCCAAAGCTGGAAAATGGTGATCTTCCGGCGGTTGCCAGCGCGGCGCAGCGCATTTCCAGCTTTTTCGCGCCGTTGATCGCCGATGGCTGGGATGTGATTCCACTCACCACCAGCTGCGCGCTGATGCTGAAGTTTGAATGGCCGCTCATCGAACCAGAAAGCGAATCAGTCCAGCTGCTTAGCAAGCATAGTTTCGATGTTTCCGAGTATATTGTCGGGCTGGCCAAGGAAACCGGGCTGGCTCCCATCGCGCCGATGGACAAGAGCATCGCGGTGCATTTTGCCTGCCACGCCCGCGCCCAGAACATGGGGCCAAAGGCGATGGAAATGCTGCGACTGATACCCGATGCCAAACCGGCATTGACCGAGCGTTGCTCTGGCCACGGCGGGAAATGGGGCATCTTCAAGCAGAACTTTGATCGGGCGGTGAAGGTTGGCAAGCCTGCCGCGCGCAATCTGGTGAAGGGTGATCCGGATGTGATCGTCAGCGAATGTCCGCTGGCTGGGCCGCATCTGCGTCAGGTTATCGCCGCCAATGGCGCAGAACCACCCGCGCGCATCGGCCATCCGATTGAGGTTCTGGCCATGGCCTATGGCCTGTAACCATTCAGACAACCGCCTGATCGAACTGTAAGGACCATCACATGCCCCGCGACCAGCGCAGCATCGCCGTCAGCGATATTCTCCCGCTCGATCAATATGAACTGATCCGTGCCGACAAGAAGCAGGAAGCGCTGGCGCGCAAGCGTCTGACGCGTCTCTCGGTCGGGCCGCATGCCACGGCCCTGTTCGAGACTTGGGACAGCATGTGGTTGCAAATCCAGGAGATGCTGCGGATCGAGAAGGGCGGGGATGAGCAGCTCGCCGATGAACTGGCCGCCTATGATCCGATGGTACCCAAGGGCAGCGAACTGACGGCAACGCTGTTTTTCGAGATCCCCGATCCCGAACGGCGTGATGCCTTTCTGCGCACCGTGGGCGGCATAGAAAACCATGTCGCCCTTCGCGTCGCCGGACATATCATCCCGGCAAGGCCGGAAGGCGATACCGAGCGTACCCGCGCCAGCGACAACAAGGCCAGCGCGGTGCACTTCTTTCATTTTGATTTCACGCCTGCCGCGCGCGAGGCGTGGATCACGGGCGAGGGTGATGCGATGCTGGTGATCGATCATCCCAACTATGGTCATGCGGCGATGATCGGTGCGGAAGCACGCGGCTATCTGGCGCGCGAATGCTTCTGAACCGCGGTTAGCCGATCAATCAGCTGAAGTTGCACTGCCACTGCGGGCGCGTGATGCCGCTTCGATTGCTGCGGCCTGCTTTGCGCTGACAGGTCCGGTTGGTGCTGAGGTGCGCCCCTTTCCTGCGGCGCTCTTGCCCGTAACGTCCTTGCCTTGTGGAGGCATCGGCAATTGGTCGGCTGTCACATTGGTGTATGTTATCGATTCACCGGCATTTTTTGGCAAAGCCAGGCGCGGCGGCACCACTGGGGCATTGCCAGAAGTCCGGGCGTAGCTGGCGCCGCCGCCTATGCTGGCCGAGCCGGCGCTTTCTTCAGCGCTGGATCCGCTTTCATCGACAGGAGTGCCAGCTGCGGGATCTTCGCGCGCCTTGCGTTCGTTCATGCTGACGCCCAGATGCCGTGCACCCAGTGCCCGAGCCTCGGCCGCGAGTTGCTGATTGCGGGCTTCGCGATTTGCGATCGTGGCCTTGACCGCTTCACCCGCGTCGCGGCCCCGCCCGTCCGCAACCACGGCGATTGCAGCAGTCACCATCACGGTGACGATGGCAAACTGCTTGATCAGTTGCGGGGTGAGCCCGGCAGCAGGCGAATTGCGACGCATCCCAAATGCTTAGCAGGGAAAAATCACTGCGGTCTTTGCTGCTATGGTTAGCAAAAGCTTGACGGGGTCAGCAAAAGGTTGACGGCCGCCGAGGTGAAAGGGGCACCTCGACGGCCGTCGTTTCTCCTCCCCAGGAGATGGTGGCGGTCTGGATCAGGCCGCGAACTGGTTCCCAAGCGGCCTCATGCCGCAAACTGGTTCATGGTATTGTCCTTGCCGCTGGCCTTGAGTGCGGCTTCACCGGCGAAATATTCCTTGTGATCATCACCAATGTCCGATCCGGCCATGTTCTGGTGCTTCACGCAGGCGATACCCTGGCGGATTTCCTGACGCTGCACGTTCTTCACATAGCCCAGCATGCCCTGATCGCCGAAATATTCGCGGGCGAGGTTATCGGTGCTCAGCGCTGCGGTGTGATAGGTGGGCAGGGTGATCAGGTGATGGAAGATGCCAGCCCGGGCCGCAGCATCGCGCTGGAAGGTGCGAATGCGTTCATCAGCCTCGGCTGCCAGTTCGCTGCCGTCGTACTCCACGCTCATCAGCTTGGCGCGGTCATAGGCAGAGGTATCCTTGCCTTCAGCTTGCCATGCATCAAACACTTGCTGGCGGAAGTTCAGAGTCCAATTGAAGCTAGGCGAGTTGTTGTAGACCAGCTTGGCATTGGGAATGACTTCGCGGATGCGATCAACCATGCCGGCAATCTGCTGGATATGCGGCTTCTCGGTTTCGATCCACAACAGGTCTGCACCGTTCTGGAGGCTGGTGATGCAATCGAGGACGCAGCGATCTTCGCCAGTGCCGCTGCGGAACTGGTAAAGGTTGCTGGGCAGGCGCTTCGGCTTGAGCAGCTTGCCGTCACGGGTGATCAGCACATCGCCGTGGCCGATGGCGCCGGGGGCGACCTCATCGCAATCAAGGAAGCTGTTGTATTGATCGCCGATATCGCCGGCTTCGCGGGTGAAAGCGATCTGCTTGGTCAGCCCGGCACCCAGCGAGTCGGTGCGAGCCACGATGATGCCGTCTTCAACGCCCAGCTCCATGAAGGCGTAACGAATAGCGCGGATTTTCGCGAGGAAGTCTTCATGCGGCACGGTAACCTTACCGTCCTGATGGCCGCACTGCTTCTCATCGGAAACCTGGTTTTCGATCTGCAGCGCGCAGGCACCGGCTTCGATCATCTTTTTGGCCAGCAGATAGGTTGCTTCAGCATTGCCGAAACCAGCATCGATATCGGCGATGATCGGAACAACATGGGTTTCGTGATTGTCGATCTTGGCCTGGATTGCCTTGGCCTTGACCTCGTCGCCAGCCGCGCGGGCTTCGTCGAGTTCGCGGAACAGCATGCCCAGTTCGCGGGCGTCGGCCTGACGCAGGAAGGTGTAGAGCTCTTCGATCAGCGCAGGAACGCTGGTCTTTTCATGCATCGACTGATCCGGCAGCGGACCGAAATCGCTGCGCAGCGCAGCAATCATCCAGCCTGACAGATAGAGGTAACGCTGCTTGGTGGTGCCGAAATGCTTCTTGATCGAAATCAGCTTCTGCTGACCGATGAAGCCATGCCAGCAGCCCAGTGACTGTGTGTACTGTGCCGGGTTGGCGTCATAAGCGGCCATATCCTCGCGCATGATCTTTGCGGTGTAGCGCGCGATATCCAGCCCTGTGCGGAAGCGGTTCTGTGCACGCATCCGGGCCACGGATTCAGCGCTGATTCCATCCCAGTTGGGGTTGCCGTTGATGATCTGGGTGGCGCTGGTGATGCTGTCTGAATAGGTCACGGTGAAACTCCGGGAAGCGGTTTGTTGACAGCCGCAATACCCCGGATATTCGTGATTTGAGTAATGGAAGTTACAGGAAATCTTGTCTCAATGCGCTGGAAACGCAGTTAAGGCTTGTCATATTGTAAATAATATGACATGGCGGATCTATGGCAGAAGCATCCATCCTTGCAGGTCCCGCGATCCGTCGTTTGCGTCGCCGCGAAGGGCTGACCCAAGCGGCAATCGCTGCACGGCTTGGCATTTCCCCCAGCTATCTCAACCTGATCGAGCGCAACCAGCGACCACTTACGGCCCGGCTGCTGGTGCAGCTCGCCGAACAGTTTGACTTCGATCCGCGCAATCTGCGTCAGGACGAGGCTGTAGGCGGAGTTGATGGGCTACGCCGCCGTCTGGCGGATGAGCGTTTTGCCGATCTTGCCATTGATCGCGATGAAATTGCCGAATGGCTTTCGGCCGCACCGCAGGCTGCCCTTGCTTTTGCGCGCCTGTTCGACGCAACGGGCAAGGATGTGGCTGCTGCGCCCACCGATCCGATGGAACTGGTGCGGCGCGAGATCGAGCGTTGGCGCAACCATTTTGCCGATCTTGATGCAGCTGCCGAGGCATTGTCAGACGAATTGCGCCTGTCCAATGCCGATATCGGCGCAGCACTGGCCGAGCGTCTGCGCCAGAAACATCAGATTTCGGTCCGGATTCTGCCGGGGGATGTGATGCCCGATGCCTTGCGCAGGCTCGATCTTCACGCCCGGCAATTGCAGCTTTCCGAACTGCTTGATCAATCATCGCGCAATTTCCAGATCGCGCTGCAGCTGGCACTGCTTGAGCAGCGTGACGAAATTGCCGCCATTGCCAATGGTGCACAGTTTGCCGATCGCGCCGCCTGGCGGTTGTTCCGCCGCCATCTGACCGCATATTTTGCCGCAGCCCTGCTGATGCCTTACAGCCGCTTTATCCGCGCCTGCGAGGCGAGTGGTTATGATCTGCTGGTATTGCAGCGGCGCTTTGGCGTGGGATTTGAACAGCTGGCGCATCGGCTTACCACCTTGCAGCGCGTCGGCCAGCGCGGGCTGCCGTTCTTTATGGCGCGGATTGATCGGGCCGGGCAGTTTTCCAAGCGCTATGGCGGTGCCAGCGGCACGATGTTGCTGGAAAGCGAAACCGGATGTCCGCGCTGGGCCGCGTTCCGGGCATTTGAGCAGGCGGGCCGTATCTGCACACAGCTGGTCGAAGTGGAGGATGGCGCCGGCAATCCTAGTCGTTGGTTTACGCTGGCCCGCACCGTCGATGGAATCGGGGCGATGGGCGGCGAAAACGCGCAGTTCGTTGTGGTTCTGGGGCTGGACGCAAGCATGGCCGGACAGCTGGCGCAGGCCCGAGGCGTGGCGCTCGATCCGAAAATGGCAGTGCCGGTAGGACGGGGCTGTGCGCGCTGCCACCGCGCGGATTGCCTGCAACGATCCTTGCCGCCGCGCGGCGCGGCATTGCAGTTCGATGAGCGGGTTCGCGGAATCACCCCCTATGAATTTGCGCGCTAGCGGCCAATCAAACCCGCCAAATAGCTCCGGCAAAATAGTGTTGTAAAATTTACCGACATTTCACCTCTCCGCTTTAAGCCGGTTCCAGAGATTGGACCAAAGGGCTCGGAAGAGGAAAATGATCCGGCTATTCAAGCACTACATCCCGCATGCGGTGCTGCTGCTCGGCATTATCGATATTGCCCTGCTGATCTTCGCAGGCGATTTCGCATGGCGGCTGCGGGCATCGCAGATCGGTATGGATCCGGGCGCGACTGCCGACCGTGTCTTGCAGCTGCTTGGCTTCACCACGGTGATAATCGCGGCGATGGTGTCGGTCGGGGTCTATGGCCCGGATGCGCTGCGTTCGATGCGCTTTGCCACCGCCCGCCTGCTGGTTGCCGTTTCGCTGGGCGTGATTGCACTGGCATTTTTCGATTTTGCGCTGGGCGGACATACATTCTGGCGCTCGACGCTGGCCTATACCATGCTGATTTCGATCGTGCTGCTGGTGATGAACCGGCTGTTGGTCAGCGGCGTGATCGGCGACAGCGCCTTTCGCCGCCGTGTGCTGGTGCTGGGGGCTGGGCATCGTGCGCAGCGGCTGAAGCAATTGTCTGAACGGCCCGAGGGCGGATTTTCCATCGTCGGCTTCGTCGCGATGACCGACGCGGAACCCATGGTGGCTGATGCGATCGCCCGCGGCGCAATCCCCAATCTGACCCGACATGTCGAAAATCTGCGGGCGGGTGAAGTGGTGCTGGCGCTGGAAGAGCGCCGCAACTCGCTGCCTTTGGCGGATTTGCTGCGGATCAAGACCACCGGTGTGCAGGTGATGGATTTCGCCGGCTTCATTGAACGCCAGGCCGGCCGCATTGATCTGGATTCGGTGAACCCCAGCTGGCTGATCTTCTCGGACGGGTTTTCAGCGGGCAGGGCTTTCTCCAGCTTCGCCAAACGCCTGTTCGATATCTCTGCCAGCCTGCTCTTGCTGGTGATAACCGCGCCGATCATTGCCGTGTTCGCCATTCTGGTCAGACTGGACAGCAAAGGCCCTGCCTTTTTCCGCCAGACGCGCGTCGGGCTCTATGGGCAGACTTTCGATCTGATCAAGCTGCGTTCGATGCGGACCGATGCGGAAGTGGATGGCGCGCAATGGGCGCAACAGGATGATCCGCGGGTGACACGGATCGGCAAGTTCATCCGCAAGGTGCGGATCGATGAACTGCCGCAGTCCTGGAGCGTGCTGAAGGGCGACATGAGCTTTGTCGGGCCCCGGCCCGAACGGCCAGAATTCGTTTCCGAACTGGAACGTGAGCTGCCCTATTATGCCGAGCGTCATATGGTGAAGCCGGGCATTACCGGTTGGGCGCAGATCAATTATCCCTATGGCGCGTCAATCGAGGATTCCCGCCACAAGTTGGAATATGATCTCTATTACGCCAAGAATTATACGCCGTTTCTGGATCTGCTGATCCTGATGCAGACACTGCGCGTAGTGCTTTGGCCCGAGGGCGCGCGCTAGGATGAACACGTCTGACGCCTTCTGGCTTGAAATAGCCAATGTGATCTGGACCGCAGGCGCAATCGCCTGCGTCGGGATCACATTGGTATTTCATGGCCGGGGCCGACATTTCGGAGCGGCGCGCCATGCGCTGGTGCTGGCGATTGCGCTCAGCGGGTTGTGGGCGATTGTCGGTGTCGGGCTGGGCGTGAATTCGCGCTTTGTGGCCATCGCCGAAACAGCGCGCAACCTGGCATGGCTGTTTGCGTTGTACCGCCTGTTTGCAATCGATGGTCGGCACGCAGCGGTACATCCGGTGCGCCCGATGCTGCTGGCGCTGGCTTTTGTCGAGTTGCTCGAAGGCGCGATGCAAAGCCTTTTTGCGACCTTTGGCGTCCATTCTTCCTTGGCATTGCCCAGCCTGCTCACCGTTGCGCTGTTCCGCCTGCTGGTGGCGATTGGCGGGCTGGTGCTTACGCACAATCTCTATGTCGGGGCATCGCGCGAAACACGCATGGCCCTGCGCTGGCCCGCAGTCGCGCTTACCGCGATGTGGGGCGCGGACCTGAACTATTTTGCGATAACCTATCTGGCCGGCGGTCAGCTGATCGAATTTGCTGCGCTGCGCGGGCTGGCTGCGCTGGCGATGGCCGGCGCATTGGGAATCGGGCTGCGGCAAGGCGGTGCGATTCCTCGCTTTCAACCATCGCGGGCGGTGGCGTTTCAATCCGCATCGCTGCTGCTGATCGGCGGCTATCTGATATCGATGGTAACGCTGTCGCAATGGCTTTCGGGATTGCGGCATGAGCTGTCCCTGTCGATGCAGATGGCGTTCCTGGCAATCGCCACGGCATTCGCGGCGCTGCTGATCCTGACTTCACAGCGGCTGCGCGGCTGGCTGCGGGTTATGTTTGCCAAGCATCTGTTCCAGCACCGCTATGATTATCGCACGGAATGGCTGCGCTTCACCGAAACGATCGGCCGCAGTGGCGCTGGCACGGTTTCGCTTGAAGA
>JBGAIR010000001.1:35558-185040 GCA_044225335.1 Novosphingobium sp.
GATGATGGTGGCGGCCTGACTCTGGGCGCGCGCTGGCAATGGCCGACGCTGGATGTTCCGGGCGAGGCCATGACGCTCAACCAGGCACTTGTTTTCGAACGCAGCGGTTACATCGCCGATCTGGAAGAGATACGTTCGGGCAAGGCAACCGCGCCGACGGAACTGCTGATCCCCGAATGGATTCTGGACGATCCCAAGGCCTGGGCTTTGGTTCCCTTGCTCCATTTCGAACGCCTGGTCGGCGTCGTGCTGCTCAGCCGTCCGGCCTATGCGCGGCGGCTCGATTGGGAAGACTTTGATCTGCTTCGCGTCGCAGGGCGGCAATTGGCAAGTTATCTTGCCGAAGATTCCGGTCAGAAGGCGCTGGCCGAAGCAGCACGCTTTGATGAATTCAATCGCCGCATCGCCTTCGTCATGCATGATATCAAAAATCTGGCGAGCCAGCTGGGCCTGCTTGCCAGCAACGCGGAAAGGCATGCCGAAAACCCCGAATTCCGCGCGGATATGCTGGTGACGTTGCGCAATTCTGCGGACAAGCTCAACGCCCTGATCGCCCGGCTTTCCCGCTATGGCAGCAATGCGACCGAGGCTATCGGCCCGCTGCGCGCCGATGTGGTGGCGCGTGAAGTGGTCGAGCAGTTCAGTGCCAATCACTTTGTGCAAATGGTCGAATGCGAACCCTGCCTGGTGGCGGGGCGGCGTGAGGCGCTGGAGCAGGCGCTGCTTCACCTCGTGCAGAACGCAGTCGATGTCAGCGCGGCGGATTCGCCGGTGTTCGTGCAGGCCAGCTGTGACGGGCTGCATGCCACGATCGAGATTGTCGATTCAGGCGCAGGTATGAGCGCCGAATTCGTCCGCAACCGGCTGTTCAAGCCGTTTGATTCATCCAAGCCCAATGGCTTTGGCATCGGCGCATATGAAGCGCGTGAGCTGATCAGGGCAATGGGCGGACGACTGGATGTTGAATCGCGCGAAGGCTTGGGATCGCGTTTCGTCATCCAGCTGCCGTTGGCTGAAACGGCAGAGCTTCACGGCAACCAGGCGAATAATTCCAGGAATGTGGCGTAATGTCCGATATCAAACCGAAACTGCTGATCGTCGAGGATGATCAAGGGCTGCAGGCGCAGTTGAAATGGGCATATCCTGATTTTGACGTGGTCATCGCCGGTGATCGCGCAAGCGCGCTTGCGGCACTGCGGGCGGAAGAGCCTGCTGTTGTCACCCTTGATCTTGGTCTGCCGCCTGATCCCGACGGCACGACCGAAGGCTTTGCCGTGCTGGACGAAATCATGGCACTGAAGCCTGATACCAAGGTGATCGTGGCCAGCGGGCATGGTGCGCGCGAAAGTGCGCTCAACGCCATCGCCAAGGGTGCCTATGATTTCTATCAGAAGCCGGTTGATATCGAGGCCCTGGGCCTGATCGTCCGGCGCGCCTTCCAATTGCATGAGATCGAGGCGGAAAACCGCCGTCTTGCGACCCGCAGCGGCGATGAAAACCGCGTGTTGGGCCGGATGATTACCGGGGCGCCGGAAATGGTCCGTGTCGCCCGCACCATCGAGCGTGTTGCCAATACCAATGCCTCGGTCATGTTGCTGGGGGCCAGCGGCACCGGCAAGGAACTGCTTGCGCGCGGATTGCACGAAGCCAGCGACCGGCGCGGCGGAGCTTTCATTGCCATCAACTGCGCCGCAATTCCCGAAAACCTGCTCGAAAGCGAGCTGTTCGGGCATGAAAAAGGCGCATTTACCGGAGCGGTCAAGACCACCGAGGGCAAGATCGAAATGGCCCATGGCGGCACCCTGTTCCTGGATGAAGTCGGCGATATTCCGCTTCCACTTCAGGTAAAGCTGCTGCGCTTCTTGCAGGAGCGAGTGATTGAGCGGATCGGATCGCGCAAATCAATCGCGGTTGATACCAGGATTGTCTGCGCCACCCATCAGGATCTTGACAGCATGATCGCCGATGGGCGGTTCCGCGAGGATCTGTATTACCGACTGGCGGAAATCGTGGTGAAGATTCCCAGTCTGGCGGAGCGGCCCGGCGATGCGGCCTTGCTGGCGAAAGCCTTCCTCGCACGGTTCGCCAAGGAAATGAATCCGCAGGTCAAGGGCTTTGCCCCGGATGCGCTGGCGGCGATTGATAGCTGGCAATGGCCGGGCAACGTCCGCGAGCTGGAAAACCGTGTAAAACGTGCGGTGATCATGGCCGATGGCAAGCTGGTCGGGGCCGCCGATCTCGATCTTGGCGGCAGTGCTGACGAAGAAGAGCAGGTGCTCAACCTGAAGACTGCGCGCGAGGCTGCGGATCGCAAGGTGATCCGCCATGCGCTAGCGCGCAGTGAGGGCAATATTTCCAGCACTGCCAAGCTGCTGGGGATCAGTCGCCCGACCCTGTACGATCTGCTCAAGCAGTATGACATGCAGGTCTGATCGCCTTGGCTGTTCCGATTGCCTCTAAACGCCGGCGATTGTTGGCTGCGCTGGTGCTTGCGCCAGTGCTTGCGTCTGTGCTTGCCGCGCCGCTCGCTGCCATGCCCGAGGCGGCGAGTGAGCCCTTTGCTGCGGCGCGAACAGCGTTGCAGCGCGGGGATGGTATCGCTGCCGAAGCCGAACTGAACAAGGCGGTTGCCGCAGGCGCACCGCGCACCGAAGTGGCGGCGGCTATGGGAGAGGCCCTGCTTGATCAGGGCGATCCGGTACGGGCACGGGAATGGCTGGGCGGTGGCGGATTTGCGCCGCAAAGTGCGGCATATGGCTTTCGCATGCTTGCCAGGCTGGAGCGGCAGTCCGGCAATCTGGATGCGGCAGGCAAGGCGTTGGATCAGGCATTGGCAGCCAATCCGCGCGACCCGCTGATCTGGGTTGATATCGGCCGTTTGCGCTATGCCGGCGGCGAGCAGTTTCAGGCCATAGATGCATCGGAACGCGCCTTGGCGGCGGGGCCTGAAAACGTTCGCGCGCTACAATTTCGGGCGGAGCTGCTGCAGGATTCCGATGGCCCGCTTGCGGCATTGCCACTCTACGAAAAGGCGCTGGAAAAATCGCCCGACGATCCGCAGCTGTTGATCGGCTATGCGGTCACGCTGGGTGAGGCTGGCCGCGCCACGGATATGGTCACCGTCGCCCGCCGCTTGATGGAGCTGCGGCCCGGCCATCCCATGGGGCTCTATATTCAGGCAGTCGTTGCGGCGCGGGCGGGCAATATGGAGCTGGCGCGGGCGATCATGGTTCACGTCGGAGACCGGCTCAACGCCATGCCAGCAGCGGTTCTGCTGCGCGGCGCGACCGAGCTGGAAGTTGGCAATCCCAATGCTGCAGTGGCGCTGCTGGGCGACCTTGTTCGTCAACAGCCGGGCAATTGGCGGGCGCAATTGCTGTTCGCGCGGTCGCTTTATGAAGCAGGGCAATATAGCGAGCTGTTCAATCGCTTTGATGCATTGGCGAAACGGCCCGACGCGCCTGCCTATCTCATGACGGTGTTGGGCCGCGCCTATGAAGAGGTTGGTGATCGGGCAGCGGCAGCGCAGTATCTTGATCGGGCTGCGGCTGCGCCATCTGCGCCGCTGCAGGTGATCGCGGCAAACGATCCCGCCGGCTCTCTGGCCGATGGCTGGGGCGATAATCCGGGTGGCAGGGGCGTGGCGGCTGCCTATCTCCGTGCGCAGCTGGGTGCCGGAAACAATGCAGGTGCGCAGGCCGTTGCCGCGCGCCTGCAACAGCTGTGGCCGGGAGCTGCGGATGCGCTGTCATTGCGCGGCGATGTGGCATTGGCGGTCGGCGGAGGCGGACAGGCTGCCGATCTTTACGGGCAAAGTGCGCGCATTCGCTATAATGATTCGCTGCTGCTGCGCTGGAATGAGGCACTGGTGCGTGCAGGGCGCGGCGGTGACGGGCGCGTGCTGGTTTCGCGTTACTTGCTTGCCCATCCGCAAAGCCGGTTGGCGGCGCGCATCGCCGCAATTCAGGTGGCCGGGGCGGGGGACTGGTCGCGCAGCCGGCAGCTGCTCGAAAATCTGAACGCAACCAGCAATGCGTCCGATTTGTGGCTGCTGAGTGATCTGGCGTTGGTCCAGCTGCGCAGCGATGATGCAGAGGCCTCGCTGGCTACGGCAGAGCAGGCCGCAAGGCTTCACCCCGGAAGTGCCATCGGTGCTCAGGCGCGGGCGCTGGCGCTCGTTTCACTAGGACGCGATTTGCCGCTCGCAGCCCGGCTGATTGACAAGGCGCGCGCGATTGCGGGTGACAATCCATTGTTGCACGAGGCGCAGCAGCGGCTGGCTGGCCGCGCCCGGCAATAGGCACTCGACAAGGCGAACAGAGCCCGTAAAGGCAATTTCATCGATCGATTAAATTCGGGGGATGAGATGGCTGGAGTGTTGCAGGGCGTTACCGTAATCGAGTTGGCCGGGATCGGTCCGGGCCCGTTTTGCGGAATGATGCTGGCCGATCATGGCGCGCGGGTGATCCGGGTCGAACGACCGGGAAATGCCGGGCGGTTCGGTGATGGTGGCAATCGCGACATTCTGAACCGCAATCGTGAGCGCATCGAACTCGATCTGAAAGCGCCCGAGGCAATCGCGCAGATCAGGGAAATGGTCAAAACAGCCGATGCGCTGATCGAGGGTTATCGCCCCGGCGTGCTGGAACGGCTTGGGCTGGGCCCCGATGTGCTGCTGGCGATCAACCCGAAGCTGGTGATCGGCCGGATGACTGGCTGGGGTCAGGAAGGCCCGATGGCGCCGCTGGCGGGGCATGACATCAATTATATCGCTTTGTCCGGTGCGCTGCATTCCTATGGCCGCAAGGGCGAAAAGCCGACATTCCCGGTGAATGCCGTGGGCGATTTCGGCGGCGGCGGGATGATGCTGGCGTTCGGGGTTGTCGCGGCGATCCTGCATGCGCGCAGCGGCGGAGTAGGCCAGGTGGTTGATTGCGCGATGGTTGATGGCGCGGCGATCCTTTCGGCAATGACCTATACTTTCCTCGCCAATGGTCAGTGGCGCGATGAACGCGGGGTCAATCTGCTCGATTCCGGTACGCATTTCTACGACACCTATGAAACTGCTGACGGGAAATGGATTTCAATCGGTTCGATCGAGCCGCAATTCTATGCCTTGCTGCTGGAAAAGACCGGATTGAGCGAAGATCCCGATTTCGCGCAGCAGATGAACCCGGCAAAGTGGGACGATCTGAAGGCACGGCTGACGGCTTTGTTCCTGACCAAAACCCGCGCGGAATGGTGCGCGATCATGGACGATACCGATATCTGCTTTGCCCCTGTGCTCAGCCTGAAGGAAGCACCGCAGCATCCGCATAATCTGGCGCGGCAAACCTTTGTTGAAGATGGCGGTGTGGTTCAGCCCGCACCGGCACCGCGCTTTTCGGCAACACCGCCACCGCCGGTGAGTTTGGCCGGACGCTGATAGAAGGTTTCCCTTCCGGGTCCGATGCCGCAGATACGCTGTAACATGTTTGCCAAGCGTATTGCTCCGGGATCGTGCACACGATGAACTTTCTGCAGCGCATCGATCCGATGGTCAGGCTGCTGGTGCTGGCGATTGGTCTGGCGCTGGTGCTGCCGGTGTATGGCGCCGCCCGCGATGCCGCGCAGTTTCTGTCCAATGCCGCCGTTTTCCTGTTGTTCTTCCTGAATGGGCTGCGTTTGCCGCGCGATGAGGTGCGGGCAGGAATGGCAAACCACCGGTTGCTCTGGCCGCTGACCGCCTGGGTGTTTGGCGGGATGACATTGGCTGGCTGGCTGTTGTGGCAAGCCGGGCAGGGCTGGATGCCGCCGCTCATCGCGCTGGGGTTTCTCTATCTGGGATGCCTGCCATCAACGGTGCAATCGGCCACGGCATATAGCTCGCTGGCAGGCGGCAATGTTGCCAGTTCAGTGGTCGCCGCTGCCTTGCTCAATGTGCTTGCCGTGTTCGTTACCGCACCATTGTTCTCGCTGCTGGCCGGCGGGCAGGGCGGGAGCATTCATGCCGACGGGCTGCTCAAGGTGGTGGGTATTTTGCTGCTGCCTTTCACGCTGGGGCAATTGCTGCAGCACCGGCTTGGTCCCTGGGTCGAGGGGCACCGTTCACTGGTCAGCGCGATGGATCGCAGTTCAATCGCGATAGCAGTTTATGTCGCGTTTTCCGGTGCGGTTGAGCAGCATTTCTGGACGCGGGTCGATGGGTTCGGCTGGGTGTGGCTGGCTGGCGGCACGGCGTTGATGCTGCTTATCGGGCATGGCGGTGCATGGCTGCTTGGCGGTGCGCTGCGCCTGCCGCGTGGTGAGCGGATCGCTTTGTTCTTTGCCGGGGCGCAGAAAAGCATCGCCATGGGCGCACCGCTGGCCAGCGTCTTGTTCCAGCCCGCTGCTGCCGGCATCGTGTTGCTACCGATCCTGCTCTATCATCTGGCGCAACTGGTGATGGCCGCGCCGCTGGCGAACCGGCTCAGTCAGACCTGACTGCGCTTTCCAGTTCCTCATCGGGATAGCGTCGGTTGTGGCGGATCGACCACCACAGCGAGGCGCCGATCATCACCGCGCCGATCAGCCCGGTGACGGTTTCGGGAATGTGATAGCGCGCAGAGAGCAGCATGATCGCGCCCAGCGCGATAATCGCCCAGAACGCGCCATGCTCCAGATAGCGATATTCGGCCAGCGTGCCTTTGCGCACCAACATGATCGTCATCGAACGGACGAACATCGCGCCGATGGAAAGCCCGAGCGCGATGATCACCATGCTGTTGGACAGCGCAAATGCGCCGATCACGCCATCAAAGCTGAACGACGCATCGAGGATATTGAGATAGAGAAAACCGCCGATCCCGGAACGGACTACGGCTCCCTGCGCGGCAAGTGCTTCCTCGCGCATCTCCAATATCGTACCCAGGGCTTCGACACCGATAAAGGTAACCAGCCCGAGTAAGCCGGCGATGATGAAGGTCAGCGCATCCGCCTGCGGCAGCAGCGTGGAAATCAGGTACAGCACCAGCAGCAGCAGCGCGATCTCGGCTGCCTTGATGTTGGAAATTGTCGCCAGCTTGCGTTCCAGCCAGCTGATCCAGTGCACATCCTTCTCGCCGTCGAAAAAGAAGCTCAGCCCGACCATCGCCAGAAAAGCACCGCCAAATCCGGCAATACCGATATGGGCGCTGCTGACGATTTCCTCATACCGGCGCGGATCGCGCAGCGACAGATCCAGTGCTTCGAGCGGACCAAGCCCGGCGGCGATCGCCACAATTGCCAGAGGGAACACGATCCGCATACCGAACACGGCGATGATCATTCCCCAGGTGAGGAACCGGCGCTGCCAGACATCATCCATGTCTTTCAGAACGCTGGCATTGACCACCGCATTGTCAAACGACAGCGAGATTTCCAGCACTGAGAGCACCACGATGATCCACAACATCGATGCCGTGGCGGCCAGACTGCCGGTCTGCATCCAGCCATAGCCCGCCCCCAACAGCAGGCAGACGACGGTAAACAGGATTGATCCCTTGTAGTGGCTCAGCACTTTCGTTCCCCAAAATTATTTGGATTTTTGCCCTATTTGGGCTGATATGTCTGCTCGGTGCCCGGGAAATCCCGGCTGCGAACTTCGGCCGCATAGCGGCCAGCAGCAGCGGAGATGACCTCGGCAATTTCTTCGTATCGTTTCACGAAGCGAGGGACACGCTCAAACATGCCCAGCATGTCTTCGGTAACCAGAACCTGCCCATCGCATTGCACCGAAGCGCCAATGCCGATGGTCGGGCAGGAGACCGCTTTGGTCACTTCAATCGCGATGGGTTCAACCACGCCTTCCACGACGATTGCGAACGCGCCAGCCTGATCGAGAGCCACCGCGTCGCTGACGATCTTCCTGGCCTCTGCATCGCTGCGGCCGCGCGCATTATAGCCGCCCAGCACGTTTACCGCCTGCGGTGTCAGGCCGATATGGCCCATCACCGGGATGCCGCGCTGGTTGAGATAGGCAATGGTTTCCGCCATCACCGCACCGCCTTCCAGCTTCACCGCGCTGGCGCCGGTTTCCGCCAGAATGCGCGAGGCTGTATCAAATGCCTGCTCCGGAGAGCGTTCATAGCTGCCGAAGGGGAGATCGACGATCACGGCGGCATGATAGCTGCCGCGCACTACGGCCGCGCCATGCGCCAGCATCATGTCCAGCGTTACCTGCAGGCTGCTGGGCAGGCCATAGATCACCTGCCCCAGCGAGTCGCCCACCAGCAGCAGATCACAATGTTCGTCCAGCAATTGCGCCTGACGGGCAGTATAGGCTGTCAGCATAACGATAGGTTCTGCGGTAACGCCATCAGTCTTGCGCTGCCGGATTGCCGGAATCGAAAGGCGGCGCAGCGGCGCAGGCGTGGGATGCGCCCGGCTGGTGGAGGTATCGAGCTGATAGGTGGTGGACATTGCCACCCCATAGACGTTGCAGCCAGACTGGGGAAGGGCGGCAGTTAAGGCTTGCCAATGCGGTGCTTGGCGTTAGCTTCCCTGACAGGGTTATTGCACCGACCGGCCATGTGCCGGTCGCAATCATTAGGGGAACCGCATGTTCGGTCGCGTCAAATCACTGGACGCCATTCTGGCAACTGCCGAAAAGAAATCACTTCATCGCTCGCTTGGCCCTGTGCAGCTGACGCTGCTGGGCGTCGGAGCCATCATTGGCACCGGCATCTTTGTGCTGACTGCCGAGGCTGCGCAAAAGGCCGGGCCGGGCATGATGTGGAGCTTTGTGATCGCCGGTTTCGTCTGCGCGGTTGCAGCTCTGTGCTATTCGGAACTGGCTTCAATGGTGCCGGTATCCGGTTCAGCCTATACCTACACCTATGCGGTGATGGGCGAATTGCTGGCCTGGATGGTGGGCTGGGCGCTTATCCTTGAATATGCCGTTGCGGCATCGGCGGTTTGTGTCGGCTGGTCCGGCTATTTTGTTGGTTTGTTGAGGGACTATGTAGGAATATCAATTCCTGCGGCCTTCGCGAACGGCCCCTATGCCGGTGGAATTGTCAACTTGCCGGCACTTACAATCGGCTTGCTGGTAACCTGGTTGTTGATGATCGGCACATCGGAAAGCGCCAAGGTCAATGCGATCCTGGTTGCGATCAAGGTTGGCGCGCTTAGCCTGTTTGTGTTCGCAACCTTCAAATATCTGAACAATGGTCCGAACTTTACGCCCTTTACCCCGAATGGCTGGGGGATCATCGGTGTTGGCGGCGCGGCGGCGTCGATCTTCTTCGCTTATGTGGGCTTTGATGCTGTCTCGACGGCCGCAGAAGAAACCGTCAATCCGCAGCGCAATGTCCCGATCGGCCTGATCGGAAGCCTTGCGATCTGCACCGTTTTTTACCTGCTGGTGGCTGGTGGCGCGATCGGAGCGATCGGCGCGCAACCGGTTACCGGAACTGCTGGCGAAGTGCTGGCACCGGGTTCCACAGCCCTTGCCGACCGTTGCGCCTCGCTGGCGGCGCTCGGTCAGGAGCCGCTGGCATGTTCGAAGGAAGCATTGGCGCATGTGCTGAAGTCCATTGGCTGGACCAAGCTGGGCGGTGTTATCGGTCTGGCGGCCGGGCTGGCGCTGCCGTCGGTTATCCTGATGATGCTGTTTGGGCAGACCCGGATATTCTTCGTTATGGCGCGTGATGGTCTGCTTCCTGAAAAGCTGGCGACCATTCACCCAAAATGGAAAACACCGCATATCGTAACAGCGATAACCGGGGTGTTTGTGGCTGTCGCTGCGGCGTTCCTGCCGGTCGGCAAGCTGGCCGATATCTCCAACTCCGGAACGCTGTTCGCTTTCTTCATGGTGGCTATCGCGGTGCTTGTGCTGCGTTTCAAGGAACCGGAACGTCGGCGGCCTTTCCGCACGCCGCTGATCTGGGTCACTGCGCCCTTGGCGATTGTCGGCACGTTTGGTCTGTATCTGCTGCTGCCGTTCGATGCGAAGATGGTGCTGCCCGGTTGGGGTGCCTTGGGTCTGCTGATCTATTTCGCATACAGCCGCAGCCGCAGCCACGTCGGCCGCGGGCTGGTGGAAGTGCATGAGGATGATGCCGATGCACCGCCGCAGCCGGTGCCGCCGATCAACTGACCTGCATCGGCAGATAAACAACGGGCCGCTCTGTCAAAGAGCGGCCCTATTTATTGCTGCGTTTCGAATACCCGCTCAGACTGCCTCAAGCGAATATCCGGCGGAGCGCACGGTGCGCACCGGATCGGCGATATCGGGCAGTTCAATTCCTTTGCGCAGGCGGCGGATATGCACGTCGACAGTGCGCAGTTCGATATCGCTGTCGGTGCCCCAGACCGCATCCAGCAGCTGCCCGCGTGAGAATACCCGGCCCGGGTGCTCCATGAAGAACTTGAGCAGCCGGAACTCGGTCGGCCCCAGCGCCAGCGTGCGGCCCTGGCGGGTTACCTTATGCGCAGTCGCATCCAGCGTAAGATCGCCAACCTGCAACACTTCGCCCGCCAGCGCCGGGCGGATGCGGCGCATGATCGCGTTTACCCGTGCAATCAGTTCACGCGGGGAGAACGGCTTGGTGACGTAATCATCCGCGCCGGTATCCAGCCCGCGCACCCGATCATCCTCCGCGCCGCGCGCGGTCAGCATGACGATGGGGACATGGGCGGTGGCCTTGTCACGGCGCAGGCGGCGGCACACTTCAATGCCGCTGGTGCCCTCGATCATCCAGTCGAGCACGACGAGATCAGGCGCTTCTTCGGAGGCAAGCAACAAGGCCTCATCGCCATCGGGCGTAACGGTTACCGTGTAGCCTTCGCCGGTGAAGCGGAACTCCAGCAATTCCGACAGTGCCGGATCATCTTCCACCAGCAGCAGTCGTGGTCCGGCCATGATCAGGCTCCGGCCCTGTCTTCGCGGTCTGTCAGATAGATACCGGTGGCCGCATAATAGACCATTTCCGCGACATTGGTGGCGTGATCGCCAATCCGCTCGATATTGCGGGCAACGAACAGCAGCTGCGCGGCGCTGCTGATGGTGGCCGGATTTTCCATCATATAGGAAACCAGATTGCGGAAGATGCTGTCATAAAAGGCATCGACCTTTTCATCGCGCAGCACCACTTCCTGCGCCAGTGCGGGATCGCGCGCTGCATAGGCAGTCAGCACATCATGCACCATGCCCGAAGCGACTTCTGCCATGGCCGGCAACAAGGTAAGAGGATCGAACCGTTTGCGCCCCTCGATCCGTCCGGCGATCTTGGCGATGTTCTTCGAATAGTCGCCGATACGTTCGACGACGCCAGCGATTTTCAAAGCGGCGATCACTTCGCGCAAATCGTCCGCCATGGGTGCGCGAAGGGCAATGATGCGCACCGCCAGCTTGTCCACCTCGGCCTCCAGCGCATCGATGCGCTTGTCGCGTTCGATAACCTGGTGCGCAAGATCGTCATTGCCTTTGACCAGTGCGTCCATCGATTCCGAGATCGACACTTCGGCCAGACCGCCCATCTCGGCAATCAGGCCGCGCAGCCGGGTGATGTCTTCGTCGAATGCCTTGACGGTATGTTCCTGAGCCATGGCTGCTGCCTTATCCGTAACGACCGGTGATGTAGTCTTTGGTGCGTTCTTCACGCGGATTGGTGAAGATGTCCGATGTCTTGCCATATTCCACCATCTTGCCGAGGTGGAAAAAGGCGGTGCGCTGCGAAACGCGCGCGGCCTGCTGCATCGAGTGGGTGACGATGACGATGGCATAGCGACCCTTCAGCTCGCCGATCAGCTCTTCGATACGCGCGGTGGCGATGGGATCCAGCGCCGAGCATGGCTCGTCCATCAGGATCACTTCGGGATCGACGGCAATGGCGCGGGCAATGCACAGCCGCTGTTGCTGGCCACCGGACAGGGCAGTCCCGCTGTCGCTCAGGCGATCCTTCACTTCATCCCACAGACCGGCCCGCTTCAACGAGCGTTCCACAATCGTATCCATTTCCGCCTTGCCTGATGCCAGGCCGTGAATGCGCGGGCCATAGGCGACGTTTTCATAGATCGATTTGGGGAAGGGGTTGGGCTTCTGGAACACCATCCCCACACGGGCACGAAGCTGCACCACGTCCATGCCGGATTTGTAGATATCCTGCCCGTCTAGCGTGATCTCGCCCTCCACCCGCGCTCCGGAGATGGTGTCATTCATCCGGTTCAGCGTGCGCAGAAAGGTTGACTTGCCGCAGCCCGAAGGCCCGATGAAAGCGGTGACATATTCAGTGGGAATATCGATCGACACATCGTCAATCGCGCGTTTCTCGCCATAGAAGACGGAAACATTGCGGGCGGCGATCTTTGCCTCGACCGGGTCCAGTTCGTGTAGCGTTGTCACCAGCGTCTCTCAAAACGGTTGCGAAGGTAGATGGCGATGCCGTTCATCACCAGCAGGAACAGCAGCAGGACGATGATCGCCGCAGAAGTGCGTTCGACAAAGCCGCGGTCGATTTCATCCGACCACAGGAAAATCTGCACCGGCAGCACTGTGGCGGGCGAGGTGAAGCCTTCCGGCGGTGTAGCGACAAAGGCACGCATCCCGATCATCAGCAGCGGTGCGGTTTCGCCCAGCGCGCGGGCCATGCCGATGATCGTGCCGGTCAGAATACCGGGCAGGGCCAGCGGCAGGACATGGTGGAACACCACCTGCACGCGGCTGGCCCCGATGCCCAGTGCGGCATCGCGGATCGATGGCGGCACCGCCTTGATCGCGTTGCGCCCGGCAATCACGATAACCGGCATTGTCATCAATGCCAGCGTCATGCCGCCAATCAGTGGCGCAGAGCGATAGTTGGGGAAGATCGCAAGAAACACCGCCAGCCCCAGCAGACCAAAGATGATCGAAGGCACAGCCGCCAGATTGTTGATCGAGACTTCGATGATATCGGTCCAGCGATTGCGCGGTGCGTATTCCTCAAGATAGATCGCCGCCAGCACACCCACCGGGAAAGCCAGCAGCAGGGTGATCAGCATGGTCAGCATCGATCCCTTGAGCGCTCCCCAGATACCCACGGCCTGAGGCCCGGTCGCATCGCTGCGGATCAGGAAGCCCGGATCAAACGCGCTGACCAGCTTGCCTTCCTGTTTCAGCTTTACCGCCAGTACATTCAATTCTGGCGAGGAATCTCCGCGCAGGCCTCCGGCCAGATCGTCGCTTACCGGCAACGACACATCCAGCTTGCCTTGCAGCAGTGCGGGGTCGCTGCGCAGCTTGGCGGCAACTTCGCGCCAGGCATCGCTTTGCAATTGAGCGGCAGCCTGATCGCCAACCGCGCTGGAGGCGGCAAAGTTCACCACATCGGGCAGACCGGCACCCTGCAAGGCGGCAACCGGATCATTGCCCTGCAACTGGGACGGATCGATCGTCAGTACGCCCGATGAAAAGTCGATCGGAAAGCGAAGCTCGGCCCGTTTGAAGCCGCCCACGGCATTTGCCGTCATGTTGAACAGCAGAAATGCCAGCACCAGCGCCGAAAACAGCACAGCGGCAAAGCCCAGCGCGCGGAAACGCCGCTCGGCCGCATAGCGCTTGCGCAGCCGGGCAATATAGCGCGGATCCTGCACCATGGAGGATGGATTACTCATAAGCCTCCCGGAAGCGTTTGACGACCCGCAATGCGATGAAATTCAGCGTCAGCGTGACCAGAAACAGCACCATGCCCAGCGCAAAGGCTGACAGCGTGGCCGGATGATCAAAGCTGCCTTCGCCGGTCAGCATGGCAACGATCTGGAAGGTGACTGTAGTCATGCTTTCAAACGGATTGGCGGTGAGGCGGGCGGTAGCTCCGGCGGCCATCACAACGATCATGGTTTCGCCGATCGCGCGGCTGACCGCCAGCATGACCCCGGCGACGATACCGGGCAGGGCGGCCGGGATCAGCACCTTGCGAATGGTTTCAGAGGTGGTCGCGCCCATGGCCAGACTGCCATCGCGCATCGCTTGCGGCACGGCGGTGATGCTGTCATCGGCCATGGATGACACGAAGGGAATGATCATGATCCCCATCACCAGCCCCGCCGCCAGCGCGCTTTCGCTGGAGGCGCTGGCGATGCCGATCTTGTGACCGAAATCGCGGATCAGCGGCGCAACGGTAAGGGCGGCGAAATAGCCATAGACCACCGTCGGCACGCCGGCGAGCAGCTCCAGAAGCGGCTTCATCCATTTGCGCAATACGGGCGATGCATATTGGGTGAGATAGATCGCGCTCATCAGCCCAAGCGGAATGGCAACGATCATCGCAATGACCGCACCGATATAGATCGTGCCCCAGAACAGCGGAATGGCGCCATAGCTGGCAGCGTCAACGCTGGCCGCCGGTGCCATCGGGTCTGGCCCCCAATGGGTTCCCAGCAGGAAATCCACGGGATTGACCATGCCAAAGAAGCGCCAGGTTTCGAACATCAGCGATGCAAGAATGCCGAAGGTGGTGAAGATCGCCACCAGCGACGCCAGCAGCAAAGCCAGCATCACCCCGCGCTCCACCCGCGTCCGCGCGGTAAAATCGGGCCGTAGGCGCAGGAAGGAAAAGGCCCCGCCAGCGAAGGCCAGCAGCAGCGTGATGGCAATGCCGATCACGCCGAAATGATTCATCGCATCACGAAATGCCGGGGCCAGCTTTGCCGCTGCCGGGTTAAATGCGGCTGCGCCACTGCTGGCCAGCGATTGCGCTTCCGCCAGTATGGTGTCCCGCTGAAAGCCGAAGGCGGGAAGCTGCGCTGCGGCAGGATCGGTCAACACCCGCGACAGCACCAGCGACGGGCTGATCGCGTTCCAGACCAGCGCAAACAGGATCGCGGGAGCCACGGTCCAAAGCGCTACGTACCAACCATGGTAGCCGGGCAGCGAATGCAGCTCACCGCCCTGCGCGCGGACACTGCGCCGCAATGCCCATGCCCGCGAACGTGCCGCCAGCCAGCCGATCAGGCCCAGCCCAAGGGCGAGCAGAATAGGAATGGCTGGCGACATTGTTTCTGGTGTTCCCTGTTGTCTTACTTCAGCGAAGCCGGATCGAGCAGGGTCATGCCCTGTGCGATCTTGGCGTTGGCGGCCTGTACCTCATCGGGCGAAACCACCATGCCATGGCTGGCGAGCAGGCCGTCCTTGCCCCAGCTCTTGGCCCATTCCGCCACGAATTCACGCAGACCCTTGATCGCGTCCAGATGCGCGGCCTTTACGTAGATGTAGAGGGGGCGGGCACCGGGATAGCTGAAATCGGCAATCGAGGCATAGGTCGGCGTGATGCCGCTCATTGTCAGCCCGGTCAGGCGATTGGCGTTTTCTTCCAGATAGGAGAAGCCGAAGATGCCCACTGCCTTGGGGTTGGCTTCCAACTTTTGCACGATCAGATTGTCGTTTTCGCCGGCATCGACATAGGCGCCATCATTGCGCACTTCGGTGCAGATCTTGTCGTGCTTGTCCTTGTCGCTTTCCTTCAGCGCCTTCATCGCCGGATCAGTATCGCAGCCCTTGGCCAGGATCAGTTCCTTCATTGCATCGCGGGTGCCCGATGTAGAAGGCGGACCATAAACCAGGATCGGTTCGGCCGGGAACGCGGGGTTCACATCCTTCCAGGTCTTGGCAGTGTTGGGCTTGCCAAACGGATTGGCCGCCAGCGCCTTGTAAACATCGGCCGGGGTCAGCGGCAGGCCAAGGCCGCCCTTGGCTTCGGCGAAGGCAATGCCATCAAGGCCGACCTGAATTTCAACAATCTTGTCGACGCCGTTCTTGGCGCAATCCTCATATTCGGACTTCTTCATCCGGCGCGAGGCGTTTTCGATATCGGGGTGCTGCGCGCCAACACCGGCGCAGAACAGCTTCATGCCAGCACCGGTGCCGGTCGATTCGATGATCGGCGATTTGATCGCGCTGTTCGATTTCGCCAGCGAATCGGCAATTACCTTGGCGAAGGGATAGACGGTGGAGGAGCCAACCGCGCGAATCTGCTCGCGAGAGCCGGATTGGGAACCGCCGCAGCCGGCAAGCAGCAGCGATGCAGAGGCGGAAACGGCAAGAAGCAGCGCGGATTTCTTCATGGACTCAAACTCCATAGGAATGATCTGCTGCGGCTCTGCGTATGTTTGATGACAGCTTTATGACAATTCTTCGGCTGCACCATTGGGCAGCGGAGGAAAGTTGACCGAAACACTTGTGCCAACCCCCAGCGTGCTGGCAATATCCAGCCGCGCCCGGTGGCGCTCGACAATATGTTTGACGATTGCCAGGCCCAGCCCGGTGCCGCCGGAGGCACGGCTGCGGCCGGGATCGGTGCGGTAAAAACGGCGCGTCAGATGCGGCAGATGTTCGGGTGCAATGCCGGGGCCGTGATCGGTCACCTGCAAGCCGGCCCCCGAATCCACTGTGCTGATCGCGACCTGCACCTTCTGTTCCGGATCGCCATATTTCAGGGCATTGTCGATCAGATTGCGCAGCAACTGCTCCAGCTGGCCGGGGTCACCGAGCACCATGGCTTCGCTCGGCAATGCGGCAATTTCGACGCGTTCCTTGCCCTTCAGCGAGGAAACCTCAGCCACGACACGTTCGGCAAGGCGAGACAGATCGAGCCGCTCTGTCGGGCGATCATGCTTTTCCGCCTCGACATGTGAAAGCGACATCAGGTCTTCAACCAGCGACAGCATCCGCTTGGCCTCGCGCAGCACCGTTCCGAGGAAGCGTTTTTGCGTCGCTTCATCGACCTGCGTCCCGCCGTCCTCCAACGTTTCGACATAGCCGATAATCGCTGCCAGCGGCGTGCGCAGTTCATGGCTGGCATTGGCGACGAAATCGGTATGGGCGCGGCTGACATCGGCTTCGGCAGTGCGATCCGCCAGCTCGATCATCCAGCGGTCGGCATCAATCCGGCGGCGCGTGAGCTGCCACAGGCTGCGCCCGCCAGTGAAGCCGGGGATGGCGACGCTTTCATTGTCGCCCATATCCAGCAGGCGCATGGCATCAGGATGGCGCAAGGCGATACGGGCATCCTGACCGATGATATGGGCCCCCAGCGCTGCACGCGCTGCGGCATTGGCCATGATGATCCGCCGGGTATCGAGCACCAGCAATGGCGTGCCCACCGGCTCGATCGTTTCGCGCACCGCGTCCCGCGATACTTCGGCGACATCAATTGCCGGAGAATCGGGTTCCGGCTCGGGCGCTGCCATCAGCCACAGCGATCCGCACCACAGCAGCGCAACCGCCAGAACCAGCCAGATATTGGTGTCTGCCAAGGCCATGCCGACAGCCGTTGCCAATGCAAGCAGCAGTCCGGGCAGCAAGCCAGCCAGGGCAGGGCGATGAGAACCGATCATGCGCGCGCTCTCTATGCGGGCACGGAAATTCACGCCAGCGGAATTCTGTGACAGTGGCATTGCAGGAATTGCAGGGTGGTGACCCCTACGCCGCTAGAATGTTAATCTCAAGCGGGTTCAGGACGTCCTAAGTACTCTGTAAAATAAGCAGTTTTTGCTGTAGCCTATTCGCGGTCGGTCGCCCTAATTCGCTTGAATCCGCCACATTAGGTGGGCGTGAAAGTGGGTGTCAAATAACCGGGAGTATAACTAATGGCATTGTCAGCATTAAGAGTAAAAAACGCAAAGCCGGGTCGTCATGTTGATGGACGAGGGCTATGCTTGGTCGTTGCAGAAAGCGGTGCGCGCCGTTGGATTTTGCGAATGCAGAAAGACGGGTGGCGGCGCGATTATGGTCTGGGATCCTATTCGGATGTGTCACTGGCAGAAGCTCGCGATGCAGCTGCCGCGCTGCGCCGTGAGATTCGCGCAGGCATTGATCCTATCGCCGAGCGGCGAAAGTCACGTAAGGTCATTCCGACCTTCGAGTCAGCAGCTCGCCAATGCTATGAAGTGTTGAAGGATGGGTGGAAGAACCGGAGGTCGGCAAACTGGATATCCGGCTTCGAAAACCATGTCTTTCCAATGATCGGCACCATGCCCGTTGATGCGGTAGATAGCGCTGCCGTTCTTGAAGTCCTATCGCCAATCTGGCTGGAAATTCCCGACACCGGGCGCCGCATATTACAACGTATAGGCGCGGTGTTGGACTTTGCTCACATTAAGGGGTGGCTTCCCGCTGAGGTTTCTCTTCGATCAGTTCGCAAAGGACTGCCCAGGCAAACGGGCAAGAAGGGCCACCTGGCCGCTATGCCTTATGCCGATGTTCCCGCATTGATTTCAAAACTCGCGGCAGCATCACCGACTACCAGCAGGGACGCGCTGCGCTTCACAATATATAACGCTGTTAGATCAAACGAGACACGTTTCGCAGTCTGGACCGAGTTCGACTTGGATAAAGCGATCTGGACAATCCCAGGTGAGCGGATGAAGGCAGGCGAAACGCACGTCGTGCCGCTATCGCCGCCCGCCGTAGCTCTTTTACGCAAGCGCTGGAATGAGCGGACAAGCGACGATGGTCTGATCTTCTCGAACAATGGCGACAAAGCAATCAGCGATATGACTATGACGAAGCTGCTACGCACTTCCGGAATTACAGGCGTTACAGTCCACGGCTTTCGTTCTGCATTCACCGATTGGGCAGCGGAAACCACTGACTTTCCCAAAGAGGTCGCTGACAAAGCGCTAGCGCACAAGCTCCCCAACCGGGTGGAGGCTGCGTACCGCCGCACGGACTTTTTCGAGAAGCGACGCGAGCTTATGACGCGCTGGAGCGAGTTCCTTGAACATGGCGAAATTTGAATAAGTGTGAGCGTCGGCAGGCCGAAGCCGACGTTGGTTTTGACAAAGTTGATATTGAGACTGCGAGTGGTGACGGGAATGATGAAGTTGTTCTCGTCGTCTACTTAGCTCCCTTGTACCAGCGTGACTTGGCAGGCAATTGCGCTGCTGAGCAAAGCTGGTGCTTTTCGTTATATCCCATTGCAGCCCCTACCGTGCCGACAAACGTGAAAGATTGTGGGCCTGTGAGAACATATTCGTTGACCGACTGTTGCGCATTCCACCTACCGTTCACGTCACGAGACCGATAAGTGATCCGAAAGCGGTCACTGTCCGTCGTCAGCACATTTGGCACAACTCGCGGCGTAGATTAGGGGAGTGTTGGCCTCATCTATTGGGTTGATATTATGCGGCGAGCTTGCGGTGTTGCAAGCGCCGATATTCGATGGTCTGTCGTTTGATCCTTTCGCGCTGTTTGATGATGGTTTTCGCCCTGCCGAAGTAGGCATCGGCAGGTGTGACGTTGTTCAGGCTCTCGTGATAGCGCCGGTGATTGTAATGTTCGACGAACGCTTCGATCTGGGCTTCGAGGTCACCGGGCAGGAAGTAGTTTTCCAGCAGGATACGGTTCTTGAGGGTCTGGTGCCAGCGTTCGATCTTGCCCTGTGTTTGCGGATGCATGGGTGCACCGCGCACATGGCTCATCTTGTTGGCCTTGGATATACTGGCCAGTTCACCCGCTATATAGCTGGGACCATTGTCCGACAGCAGGCGCGGCTTCAGTGCTGGACCGTTGCATGATCACAGCCTGACGCTGCCAGCGCCATGTCCAGCGTGTCGGTGACGTCCTCGGCGCGCATATTGCTGCATAGCCTCCAGGCGATAATATAGCGCGAGAAGTCGTCGAGCACGGTCGACAGATAGAGCCAGCCCCAGCCAATGATCTTGAAGTAGGTAAAGTCTGTCTGCCACATCTCATTGGGGCGGGTGGTTTTTGTGTGGAACTCGCTTGCGGCCTTCACCACCACATAGGCTGGGCTGGTGATGAGGTCATGGGCCTTCAACAGTCTGTAAACCGTCGCTTCTGACACAAAGTAGCGGCGTTCATCCGTGAACCGGGCACCGCCAGTTCGCGAGGCGATAGCTCGCTGCGCGTGCTCAACGCCAGCTCGATGATCTGGTCGTGGATATCAGCACCAATGCGGTTCCACACCCTGCTGGGCGTGGATGGCCGATCTGCCAGCGCTTCCGGCCCGCCTTCAGGTAACGATCATACCAGCGGTAGAAAGGTCCGCCGGGCGATGCCCAGTTGATCAAGGGTTTTGCGGGCTGGTAGGTGCGACTGCTCGACGATGCGGATGATCTCGAGTTTCTCTGATGCAGGATATCTCATGCGTCGTCTTCCCCATCCGCAATCATGCTTTTTGAGCAGTCGGTTCTCAAGGGTCAGATCGGCAACACACTCCTTCAGTGCACGGGCCTCACGGCGCAGATCCTGCACCTCGCCGCTGGTCGCTGCCCGGGCCGTATCGCCTGCAAGTCTGCGCTTGCCTGCCTCCATGAACTCCTTCGACCAGGTGTAATACAGGCTCTGGGCGATGCCTTCCTTACCGGCACAGCTCTGCAATGCTGTCCTCACCGCGCAGCCCTTCCAGCACAATCCTTATCTTGTCTTCGGCTGAAAAGTGCCGCCGGGTTGCACGCCGAATGTCCTTCACGACTCGCTCGGCAGAGGTTTTGGGTTGGCCAGAGTGATTTGCTCTCATCTTCGTTCCTTCGTCACTACGATGAGAACAAATCACTCCTTACATCACAACCTCAAATCTGTGCCATTGGTGCTGACGGGGAACAGATCGCCTGCTCTGGCGGACTGAAATGCGTTAGCATCGTCTACTGCTTGCATTGATCCAGAATCTATTTCTTTCTATATTCTGACGGAAGCTCCGAAAGCGGCGCATGAACCAGCTCGCGCAGGCTAGCCGTCGTTACGCGCGTGGATTTGCCAAACTTCACGACCTTAACTTTGTTGGTCGCGATAAGCTCGTAGAGCTTCGTTCGTCCCACGCCGATCATGCGTGCAGCATCATCTATTTTCACACAGATCGGACCGGGAGAATCCGGCGCGATCATGGCGCTGCGCTTTCATCCCGGAAGCCTAAAGGGTCGGCAATCCAACGGTTGATGGCAGATTCATGCCACCCAGCGCCATGAATGCTGATTTTGACCTGACACGGGAACGTGCCGTCGGAGATCTTGCGATACATGGTTGAACGTGAAAGACCGGTGCGAGAAAGCACGGTCTTGAGACGGATTATTCTTTCTAGGTTCGACATGGAATGTGTCTCCATTCTTTGACAGCCTTTGGTTCCCCATGAGCGGGGAATTGGCCTGAATGATAATCCGCACAAGGGTTTTCCGAGGCGAGTAAATGCTGGCGCGGAAATACTTGCTTGAGGGGGCAGGCGAGTGCGGCTGGGTGCAAAAGCAAGCACTCGCTTATCTGTTACAGCAATAGCGAGCTCTGGCGGGCGGCAAACATTGCCGCCGCTATTATTGCCTCCCGCGTCACGCGGCAGTTGCTACGCTGACGGTTAGGGATTTCGGTTGGGGATTTTTGAGAGTGTCGATTGACAGCGCTGTGCCTGCGCGCCTTCCGACAGAGATATTCGATATGCCCATTACTCTCTGAGTTGCACGGTTGAACCAACCCCTTTTGTCTCCTTGCTACGGTCCTCGCATCGCCTGAACAGTCAACCCCGTGCGGGGTTCGCCCTCCACTGCGTTCCGGTGACTTCGGCTCCCGGGCCCTTCTCCTAGCGCCATCGGGGAATGGTCCCCGGCAACCGGAGTAAGTTAAATGGCTACAATCGCAACTCTCACAGTCAAAGAAGCAGGCTTTGAAGGCACACTCGCCACAATCAATGTTACCGCCCAGATCGCAATTCTTCCCAACGTCGAAAAGACCAAGGACAGCGAACCCGACTACCGCATCGTCAGCCGCAAAAACGGCTTTGAACTCGGAGCTGGTTGGAAGCGCAAATCTCTATCGACCGGAGCCGAATATGTCTCGGTCTCACTTTCAGCTCCTGAATTCGGGACCATCTACGGCAATATCGCCAACGCACCCGGCAACGATCCCGAAAAGAAAGTGATCATCTGGAACCCGCCAGCTTGACCATCATCGGCTCCGCCACTGGCGGGGCCGTTTCTTTCCTCAAGGATAAGCGAAAGGCAGTGTCATGCCGCTCGATACCGCTCGCCAATATGGCTTCGACCTCTCACGCACACTGATGACAATCATCATCCTGATCCGCACCGAGTACGGATATCAAGCAATCCAGCTTTCTGAGTATGACGGGAGTCCAGAACATATCGTCGCTGAATATGATCCGTTCGGATAACCCGACAACCGCCAGACTATCGACCGAACATTGCGCGCGCGTATTGGAAACGAACGCACTTTGCATCCGCAATCGGTGGCAAATCAGGAGGACGTTCGAACGTTCGTGCTTGCCAATATTCGTCCGACATTACACTGTGAGTTTCAAACATGCGTAACGATCTTGACCATCTTCCTGCCAATAAGCAGCGCGAGCTTGAGCGCGTAAAAGCTATCATCTTCGAGGAATTCGAAGATGCGCTCGCGCTAGCCAAGCACGAGTGGAAGAAGAAGGGACGGATTGAAAAGATCATCCTGTATGGCAGCTATTCGCGGGGCGATTGGATTGACGAGCCGCACACCGCCAAGGGCTACCGTTCGGATTTCGATCTGCTCATCATCGTCAACGATAAGCGTCTTACAGACCGCGTGGACTATTGGTTGAAGCTTGACGACCGACTCATTCGCGAACTGGCTATCGACAAAACGCTGCACACTCCGGTCAATTTCATCGTGCACACATTGCAAGAGGTGAATGACGGGCTCGCGCATGGGCGCTACTTTTTCATGGACGTTGCGAGGGATGGCATCGCTCTTTACGAAGCCGACGAGCGGTTGCTCCACAAGCCGAAACCCAAGACGGCGGAGCAGGCGCTCAACATGGCGCGCGAGTATTTCGAAGAATGGTTTCCTAGCGCAGCCAAATTCAAAAAGGCTTCCGATTTTTTGATTACCGAAGACGGTTTGCGCGAGGCAGCTTTCAATTTGCATCAAGCAGCAGAGCGGCTCTACCACTGTGTTTTGTTAGTAAGCACATTCTACACGCCGCATGTCCATAATCTCAGCTTTTTGCGGACGCAGGCTGAGCGCCTTGACATGCGTTTGGTAGACGTTTGGCCCCGTGAGACTCGCTTGGATCGTGCTCGGTTTGAGAAGCTGAAAGAAGCTTATGTGAAAGCGCGCTATTCAAAACACTATCGGATAACCGATGAAGAACTAGAATGGCTTGGGCAGCGCGTTGACCAACTCGGCGCGGTTGTACACGCATTATGCACCGAACGCATAGCTAAGCTTGGCAGGGAAGTTTAACGGACACCTGCTAGGACTGCATCAATGCGCTTCATCCACGGATGAGATTCTCCCAAACTGCGTTTCAAATTTGATTTGGCGGCATTTGCTTGCGTAGTTGCAGCGGCACGATCACCAAGCGCAAACAGCGTCTCTGCCCAGCACATCTGAAAGTAGGATAGCTTTTCGGGCTTTTCATACAAAACGTCGCTAACCGTTGGGCGAGTTTTATCTAACAGGATTCGCGCATCGCGACTGTTGCCTGCTTGCGCAAGCGAGAGTGCAAGCTGGGTACGCGTGTACAAGGTCCACAGATGATCCGCACCTAGCGTTTCGGTAAAGCTTTTGTCCAACTTGTCAAATTGCTTTGCCGCTTCCTGAGCATGCCCTTCGCGTTGCTCAATAAGAGCAATGCTGTAGTCGGGCGAGTAGGTATCGGGATGCCCCGCTCCAAGTGTCTTCGAAAATATCTGCTTTGCTTCGATCAGCATCTTATAGGCCTCGGTATAACGCCCGACATCGACAAGAAAATCGCCATAGTCAGAAAGCGCCCAAGCGGTGTGAGGGTGGTTGCGGCCTTTTTGTTTTAGCCTGATAGCGAGCAGGCGCTTAAAACCTGTCTCTGCGGCTTTGTAATCTGCAAGTTTGCGGGAGCTCAGCGCATAAAACCAATTGGCATTGGCGAGCGTGTCTGCGTCAAAACTGTGGCCATCATTCTTATCGCTTGCTTCTTTAACTGGCATCGAAGCTATTGATTGCAACGTATCTCTCGCTTTTCGATAGTGGCCGTTCTCGAAATCAAGCTTTGCCTGAGCGAGTTGAGCACGGCGCTGCAGAATAGGATCGCCATTGGCGGCCGCTAAATCAGTGCTTTCGGCACAGTGAGCAGAAGCTGCACTTAAATCTCCACCAAGTCTCTCAATTTCGCAAAGAGCTGCGCGCGCATTTATGTAACCAGCGCTATTCCGACCATATAGGCTTTTTGAAATCTCTGCCGCACGGTTCATGTGATAATAGGCACGCTTATGCTGCCCCCAGCCTGACAGCACTGACCCAAAGCGATAGTGCAGTTTCGCCAATATAGCCGGTTCTTTCGCAAACCGCTTGTCCGCATCGGCTATCACCCGTTCTACAACTGGGCGAACTGCCGGGTCATAGTCTTTGCCGGAATATGGATCAGCTTTGTTCAGCAAATCATCGGACAGATAATCGATAGCGGCTGCCTCGGCAGTTTCGTCATCACTCTCCAAAGCAGATTGATCGCGTAGAAGGCTATAGCTCCCTCCAACCAACAATAGGAATATGATGCTCGCCCAGATCGGCCATAGCCTTGGCCTGGAAACGGCTTCCGCCGTTGGCTCAACCGACGCGGCTTCAGGCAAAATCAGACGGTAGCCTTTGCCATATATCGCCTCGATCAATGTGCCATCATGCTCGACCGCTTTGCGCACCCGTATAATGGCTTGGTGCAACGAATTCTGATGCACGATCTGATCTGGCCAGATGTGTTCCAAAAGCGTCTCTTGCGAAACAATCTGGCCCGCGCGTTCTCTGAGATAGTTGAAAAGTCGCATGGCGCGCCTGTCGAGATCGACGCCTGTTTCGGCTTCATAACCGTCGCCGTTTTCGCCTTTGACTGACCCCAAGACTGTCCCCCCGACTATTACTAACCTTTCACAGAAGTTGCTGCGCTACAACCATTTACGTCATCTCGAATAGCGATCGAACTATTGCCAGCTACATTTTTCATAATTTTCAGAGTCTTTTCAGAAGACTGCTGCGCGGTCGGTGAGATACCTTTTGCATAATTTGTGAGCTTTGTTCTTGTTTGAGGAGAAATGATATGAAAACGAAGGCCAAGTTGATCCTTAGCGCCGCAATCGCATGCGGCATGCTGCCAACTAATGTCCCGTTGCTTGCTCCGCAAGCGGCACATGCCACTTTCCGAACTTGCATCAATTCCAATGTGCAATTGGATAACGAAATTCGAAGCTCACAGCCGCCGAGCAGCGCCAGTTCGATTGTGCATTTGACGAATGCGATGTGGGCGGTCAAAAAAATGCTGGACTGGGCAGATGTTCATTGCGTCAATGAAACCGATTATGATGAGGCGCGGTCGGACTATCAGGCACAATATGATCAGGCTGAGACGGGCTGCAGGCAGCTGGCATCCAGCCAATCTTATTGCGTGCCGACCCGCTATGTCCGCAGCTACTAGAGGCAGCCTGATTGCGCTGGTTGTCACGGCACTCTTGCCGTTGCCGACCGGCGTATGGGCGTTGGTTTATGAAGGTGATCCCAATGACGCCATTAGTTGTGTTGAAGATTTGGGGGTGCAGGGCTTTAGCGTACTCATAAACAACCGCTGCAATTATGCTTTGCGGCTAGCGACCTGTGTTGTTGGAAGCACGGGTAGAAATGCCTGCGATAAGGGAGGGCAGCAAGAGATGTTTCCCGTTCCCCCGAATGCGCGGTCTCATGCCATCTTGGATATGCAGGTTGGTAGCAATACCAAATATTTCATCCTCGCCTGCAAGGATCCTTGGACGCCTGGCGATCCACACATGGATGGCGGTAAATTCGCTGCTGAAGAGTGTGCTTGGTAGTAGCAAGGATGTATGAAAGCTGGAACCAAGGGAGCAGCGTTGACGAAAACTTTTTTAAAGTCTGTTCGCCGCGCTTGACGCGAAAGAAGACAGAGCGCGCGAATTCCTATTCGCCTCCCCTTTTGGGAATGGTTTTAATCGGTCGGCTGGCTAGAGTAGATAAATTAGGTTGGGGGGCAATCCATATGCGAAGCGTTACTGGCAGAATGCGAATACGCCATTGGGTTGAAACTATAGCATTGCTCTTAGTCGCCGGCATCAACAGCTCAGCTTTTGCTCAATCAGGCAGTACGCCAAAGCTGGTCTCGGTCGAGCCGAAAATTACGGTCGATTCAGAGTGTATCACTACCCGGGTTTCCGGCTCTGACGAGCGACTATTTCTAGTCAACAAATGCGCTGAGCCAATTCGTTATGCTGCGTGTCAGATTACGGTCGATGGTTCGGACAATTGCTTTCCTATGGCTATACAAGGCACACCGACCATCTGGCCAATCGGCGCCGGTTCTTCTGTGGCTACCTTCCCGATGAAGCGACTACGCAGCTATTCTGTTATCGGTTGTCCTTCGCCGCTAATCCCTTGGGATGTCGTTTGGGACAACGTCAGGCTTTCGGGACGTTGCGTTGACGAAAATATGCAGCCGATGAAGGCTGCGGGACCCAATTCATCGATTCCTTTGGTTGGCAAGCCTGAAACCTGGCCGAGCGGAACTACGAATGATAGTTGTCTGACGTTATCCGACACTCTCTATCAATATACGATGCAGTTGAATGTTCGGTGCGAAACTGAACAAAATCTTATCGTGTGTATGGATGCCTATCCAGCGAGCGGCTTAGCTACTCCACTAATACCATTTCACTCATGCACGGGCATGGCCGATTACGATCCACTTATTCCAGAAAATCTGAGCGCGGTTTCGCAAACGATGATCGCTTCGCCAAACCGTATTTCCAAATGGGCGGCATTTGGTTGTCCCGCACCGCTTGTCCCAAAGGGGTTGAGTTTTGACGGGCGGTTCATCCACGGGCGCTGTGAATCGCCGGATAAGCCTAAAGAGCCTGATATTTTTGCCTCACTGCCTAAGCGGAAGGCCGATAAAGCCAAAACCTTGCTATCCGATTCACTCGATACCGAGCAAGGTGCTTCGCGTGCACAGATTGCCGCCAATGAAGTAACAAGGCGCCAAGGCGATATTGAAGAACGCGCGCGCCAGAGCAATGCGATCTTTGGTTCCATCGTTTCGACGGTTGCGCAAACCTATGTCCAATATGAACTGGCAAAGGCGCAACAAACAATAGTGTTGCCGCCGGTTGAAACATCGGGTTCGGGTGGAAGCTCTAACACGGCACCTGCGCCTAATAATTCAAGCTCGGGCTCTGGTGTGAATGATGAATGGATCGCACCTGCAACGAACTGCGTGCAAGTTTCGGAAGACACTTCCAAGCAGAAGTCTGCTTACACGACATGGGTGATACTCAGGAATAGCTGCTCCTATGAAGTTTATTCCACTTGGGCAAACGGCGATTATGGCAGCGACGATTTTAACTGGGGCCATGATATCCCTGCCGGAGGGACATACAGTGCCACAGGCAAGCCTGGTAAAATGTTCTCCCATTTTGCGTGCCCGACATTATCGCCGTTGGGCAAAAAAGTGTCGGCGCATCCAAGCAAGGGTACTTGCACCGTCGATTAGTTTTTTCAGGGGACCAGAAAGATGGAAAAGAATAGATATTTTGCAGCAATTGCGCTGATGATCTGCCTTCAATCTCCCGTAGCGGCAAAGGACACGAACAAGGCCTATGAAGGCCTATTACCAAAAGGCTTTGAGGTCAAAACTGCAGCACAGCCTTGCCTTGCGAATGACATGGCAGGCAAAAGTGTTGCAATTATCCCTTCCGCAACGTTCGTGAAGTATATCGATGATTATAACAAGCGTGTCGAAAAAGGCGGATATGGCGGCGGGTTGTTCGGCGGCAAGCCGGAGGAGCAGACAAACCAGTCATACTTTATCGCTGCCGACCCCCGATTTGTCACGGATAAAGTCAGCGCATGGTTGCAAGGCTCGGGTGCGACAGTTCAGGTGGCCGAAGACCTTCCCGCCGCCAAGGCCGACGGAGCAAAATATTTTATAATTCTCGACTTCCAAAGTAAAGACAAGATGAACTGGAATCCTTTTTCCACCTCCATCCCGCGCGTTTCTGAGGGCGGGGTGTTCATCCTGGATGGTGCGTTGACGCAATGCTATGCTGCCAAAGCAAAGGGTAAAGGCAAATATAGTGACGGAGGTTTTTTGCATTTCCCCGGCGCCAATGAGAGCATTCTGCGTTACGCAAAAGGAATAAGCGATTCCCATCTTGAGTTTTTGACTGTGCTCAATCTCGAACTGGAAAAAAGCTTCGGCTTGCAGCCCGCGCCACCTTCAGGAAAGGCGAACCAAGGTCATACCCCTTAGATCTTCGACGACAGCGTTCTTTCGGCGTTACTTAGCTGCCCCATTTTTCTGTTGCATCGCAGCTATACCCATCACTTACCTAACACGGCAAAAGAGCAAGCTGACTGCAAAAGGCAAAAGCTCATTGGTTGGGCGTTGAGGGGCGCCGGATCAACTCCTCATCAGCATGGCGAAAGCAATATACGATGCCTCAAACAGCCTAGCTTTTCGCTTCCTACTGAAAAACGCAACGATATTGGCCGCTTAAAATGTTGCGATGGCGAAGATCGGGCACAGCTATGGCATGCGAGACGTCGGCTTGGCCCCTGCCTTCAAGCGTTACTCTGAATCTAAAACGCTTGTTTTTCCTTTGTGCTTCCAGATTGCCAGTGCCTGTTGGCGGTCCTCGCCGGACAGCTTGGCCGAGACAGCGAGAAACGCCCCGTAAAGCGTCGCACGATCGCCGTTAGTCAGCTCGACCAACCCCGCCTTTTGAACCAGACCGCCCAGTTCAATAAGATGGCGAGTGCGTTCGCGTCGCTGCATAATCCATTCCCGTTTGTCTATCCGGCGCTGACAGGCTTCAACCCGAAGCACCGCCGTCCTGTTTTGCCGGATCACTCGCAGCGTTACTGTCAGGTCGATTGCTACCTTTGCGCGATTGCCCTTTAAAAAACCCGGCTCCACGCGTGCGCCATTTCTCGCGCCGTGATGGGTCTTTGGTTTCGGCAAGCTCGAGCAATGCACCGGCGAGCGTCTCGGCATCGGCGGTGTCAGCACCGGTCGCAATGATCAGCTCACCTAATTGCTGCACCTTGCGCGCCTTTAGCGTTGCCGCCTTGTCGGTGAGCGCTTTGAGTTCAGCATCAAAATCATGGGGTTTACGCATATAGTTCTCCATCATTGAGTGATGTCAGCATCATAGAGTTGGCTCTTGCCGAATGCTGCATTGTTGCCGGAACGCGTTGGGATGACCCGGTCCCGAACAGGATTTTATCATGTGAGGGCGCGCTTATACGTCGTGCCGACGTCGCTTTGATGGCGTAGATGGATTGCCATCATGGCGATCTATCACTTCTCTGCCAAAGTCATCTCCCGCTCTATCGGATCGAGCGCTGTGGCGTCCGCTGCCTACCGTTCCGGCTCGCGGCTGCACGATAAGCGGCTCGACCGTTCGCATGACTTCACCAACAAAGCAGGGGTCGTTCATTCCGAAGTGATGTTGCCGGAAGGAGCGCCGGAACAATTAGGGGATCGCTCCACCCTTTGGAATGAGGTCGAAGCCACCGAGCTACGCAAGGACGCGCAGCTCTCACGCGAGGTCGAGTTTGCCATCCCGCGCGAGTTGAACCATCAACAAAGCATCTCGCTTGCCCGAGACTTTGTGCAAGCCGAGTTTGTTGATCACGGGATGATCGCTGACCTCAATGTGCATTGGGATTTTGGCAGCGATGGCCTTGCAAAGCCTCACGCACATGTGATGCTCACCATGCGGGAAGTGGGCGAAGAAGGATTTGGCGCGAAGGTTCGTGACTGGAATAGGACCGAGCTTGTTGAATCGTGGCGTGAGCATTGGGCAGCGCATGTCAATGAGCGGCTGGCATCGCTGGATATCGATGCGCGCATCGATCACCGCAGCCTTGAAGCACAGGGCATTGAGCTTGAACCGCAGAATAAGATCGGCCCGGCCGCTTCCCGCATGTCCGGCGACGGGCTTGAAGCAGAGCGTGTCGCCGAACATGCCGACATCGCACGGCGCAACGGTGACAGGATCATCGCTAACCCCGGCATTGCTCTGGATGCAATCACGCATGGCCAATCGACATTCACCAAGCGTGACTTGGCTACGTTCGTGCATCGCCATTCGGCAGATAAGGACCAGTTCGATCACGTATTGAACGCCGTGCAATCCTCTCCCGACATCGTTGCGCTTGGCCGCGATGGACGAGGCGAGCAATGCTTCACGTCGCGCAGCATGATAGAGGTCGAGGCGCGGCTGGAACGTGCCACCGTTTCTTTGGCCGAGCGTGATAGTCACCGCGTCAGCGAGCGATTCCGGCAAGAGGCATTGGCACATGCGGCAGGGCGCGGCCTGTTGCTTTCCGGCGAACAAAGTGCGGCGTTCGATCATTCGACATCAGCCAGTTCCTTGTCCGTTGTCGTGGGGTATGCGGGGACAGGTAAGTCAGCAATGCTGGGCGTGGCACGCGAGGCGTGGGAGGAAGCAGGCTATCAGGTAAGGGGCTTGGCACTTTCCGGCATTGCTGCTGAAAACCTGCAGCAAGGTTCTGCAATTCCATCGCGCACCATTGCCAGTCTTGAGCATCAATGGGAGCAAGGTCGCGAGTTGCTGACGGCAAAGGACGTGTTGGTCATAGACGAAGCTGGCATGGTCGGCACGCGCCAGATGGAGCGCGTTTTGTCCCATGCCGCAAACGTACGGGCCAAGGTCGTTCTGATTGGCGATCCCGAGCAGCTGCAGGCTATCGAAGCGGGCGCTGCGTTCCGCTCAATTGCCGAGCGGCATGGCAGTGTTGAGATTACAGAGATCAGGCGGCAGCAGATCGACTGGCAGAGAGATGCCACGCGTCATCTGGCAACCGAACGAACCGCAGAGGCGTTGGCGGCCTATGAACAGCATGGGGCGATCAGCGTTGCTGATACTCGTGAAGGCGCACGCGCGGAACTGGTCAAGGGGTGGGAGCGCGTGCGCCGTGAGCATCCAGATCAAAGCCAGATCATATTGACGCATACCAACGACGAAGTGCGCGAACTGAATGACATGACGCGCACCGCGCTGCGCGGGGCGGGCGCGCTTGGCGAGGATGTTACCGTTGTGACCGAGCGCGGCGAGCGCGTGTTCGCGACCGGCGACCGGTTGATGTTTTTGCGCAACGACCGCGAGCTGGGGGTTAAGAACGGCTCACTAGGCGAGATCGAGCATGTCAGCCCACAGAGCATATCGATCAAGCTGGACGACGGGCGCGCCATCGCGTTCGATACCAAATACTATGACAATATCGATCATGGTTATGCTGCCACCATCCACAAGGCGCAGGGCATGACCGTGGACCGGACGCATGTGCTGGCAACGCCGGGAATGGATCGGCACGCCGCCTATGTTGCATTGTCTCGGCACCGTGAGGGCATGGACCTGCATTATGGCCGCGATGACTTTGCCGATGTAGGCAGGCTTGCGCGCACCCTGTCGCGCGAACGCGCCAAGGATATGGCGTCCGACTATCAGCGAGCAGAGCTGCCAGAGCAAAGTTTTGCAGAACGACGCGGAATTACGTTCCGCGACCGCGTTGCGGAAATCGTCCGAGCGGTGCCCGAGAAGGTGCGGGAGTTGTTCGACGGGGTTCGGCATCCAGAACAGCCCGCAGCAGCACCCGATAGGCAGGTGCGGGCTCAGGCGGCGTTCCGCCGCCATGCCCAAGCGGTCAGCAATCTTCTGTTGGCGCAGGAGGACGGCACGACGATCAACCAGCTTATCGATCAGGGCAAGTATGCGCCGATGGGGAAAGAGCTTGGCGAAGCGCGCAAGGAATTGAACAGCTTCGGGGCGAATTATTCACGCGATGTTGAGCGCGCCTATCTTGCCGCTCATCCGCTCGCGCATGAAGCCGCAGGCGGGCAAGTGCGCCGCGCTATCCTTGCGATGAAGACGGAACAGGAAATCAGGGAATCCCTACCAAGCCGTGCCGATCAGTTCGTTACGCGTTGGCAGAAGCTACAAAGCAGAAGCGAACGGAGCTACGCGAGCGACGATATGACTGACTATCGCGCTACGCGCTCTAAGATGGCTGACATGGCCAAGAGCCTTCAGCGCGACCCGCAGCTGGAATCGTTGCTTGCCAATCGTAAGCAAGAGCTTGGCATCGGCGCTGCGAACGGGCGCTCGCTGGGCCGCGAGCTTGCAGTTAGTCATGGCCTAGATCACACGCGGGGGCGCGGGTTGGGAATTTGACGCTTACGCATGATCGGAAGCAAAGTCAGGCCAGCTAAACCTCACTCGTTACATATTGTCAAAAATGGCATATGTAGGTCCTTGTTGAGTAGCGGAAAGTCGCAGCAAACAAGGCGTTGTCTGCAGGTTGCCCACTAGATTCGGGGGCGATATGAATGGCAATTGGTAACTGCCTTTTTCATGGCAGTTCAACTGCTTTCGGTTAGATTTTCTCCGCTCGCAAACAGTCAAATATCGTCCACTAGGAGGGCAACTTGCTCCCTCAGATATTGGAGTGCAATAGGTGCTTTCCCGCGTTCGCCCACAAATATCTGGTCAATAGCAAGACCACGAATGCACGCCTCGACATAATGGTGTAGCTGATAGGCATCGATCCGTTCGGAAAGCCCAACTTCTTCGATCAGGTCATGTAAGAAACGATCAGCTTCCGCTTGAACTGCAATATGGGCGGGCACAAACCGGGCAGCAAGATCGGGATCGCTGCGGCTCGCGACAAGAATTTCGAGCACCGCCATACCCGTTGAGCGGCTCAACATTGTCCATGCGAGATCTACGCTGTTGAGCAGCCTTTCCCGCGGGTCGGGATATCGCCTATTCCATCGCCGGGCATAGCGGTTGTCCAATTCCCAAACGTAACGACCAACCGCGATCATGATATCTGTGCGCGACGGAAAGTGATGGAGCAATCGTCCTCGACTGACATTCGCCTCCTGCAGAATCGCCTCAACCGTCGTCGCGCCATAGCCCGAACGATAGATGCAGCGGATTGTCGCCTTGATGATCTTACGCGCACTGGTGGCGCGGCGTTCCGCTTGTGGAATTCGTCGCACGGCCCGTTTTTTCGTCATGGATGTTGTATGCTGGGCAGATGATGGAGGATGATATTCGACTGTACTCATGAACCCATTTTCGGAGTCTTGACCCCCTCTGTCAACTGCGATAACAGTCATATCATACTGTTTTATCGACACCCGCAAAAGTGGGGTTTTTTTGGGAGGGGCTATCAATGAAGAAAGTGAACTCATGCGGACTCGTTGCGCTGGCATTTGCGCTGGCGATGACGGCTACAAGCCAAGCTCAAGCGCAAGAACAGGACATGGCTCAAGATCAGTCTGCCGACGAAGAGCAGGGCTCCGGGATCGAGCAAATCGTTGTTACTGCAGAAAAGCGTTCGACGAATGTCCAGGACGTGCCAATGTCGATCACAGCCATTAGCGCCGATGATCTCGCCAAAAACAATATTGTCGGCACGCGAGGTCTTTCGGGTGCGGCACCAAACGTCAACATTGGGCAGGATGCGCGCGGTCTGATCGTTTCGATTCGTGGCGTGAGTTCAGCAAACGTCACTTTCTCGCGCGACCCTTCCGTCGCTTTCCACGTGGACGGGGTTTATATGCCGCGTCCTACTGGTGCGAGCGGCACATTCTTTGATCTTGACCGTGTCGAAATTCTCCGTGGGCCGCAGGGAACGCTTTATGGTCGCAACTCGACTGGCGGTACCGTCAATGTCATTACGGCCAAGCCGAACTTTGATTTCGGCGGGTCGGCGAGTGCATCTTATGGCAACTACAATGCCGTTAGCCTGCAAGGCGTCCTCAACGTGCCGATCATTGACGAGAAGGTCGCATTGCGTGTTGCAGCAGTGCATACAAAGCATGACGGTTACGCGCGCAGCACAATTGCGGGAAAGCGTGATCTTGATGATCAGGACGATCAGGCCATCCGTGCTACGCTGCTGTTGCAGCCTACCGAAAATCTCAAAATTCTCCTCGGCGGCGACTATCAGTGGCAGGGCGGTGCAGGGCAGTTAATCAACCTGCTGACCGATCCTCCGCGCTCGGTCACATTCAACGCAGATGGTGGTCAGCGTAATCGCCTTTATGGCGCGCACGCTGAAATCACCTACAGTCTAGGCATGTTCGACATTGTCTCGCTGACCTCGGTGCGCCGCGACAAACAAAACTGGCTGTACGATGGAGACAATACGGCCACCGGGACTACCACGGTGCGTATTGCGAATGTCGGTGAGCAGTTTACTCAGGAAGTCCGGCTCGTTTCGACCGGCGATGGCCCCCTCAAGTGGATCGTTGGCGGTTTCTATCTGAAAGAGATCAATGCCGACCAAGGCATTGGTTATACCGATGTGGCGCTGACTGCTGGCAATTCTCAGACCCGCACGGGCCGTGAAACGACATCGAAATCGGTATTCGGTCAGTTTGACTATACGCTGGCAGATGTACTGACTCTAACGGCAGGCCTTCGTTATACGGAGGACTATAAAATTGCGCCAAATGGTATCAACTGTACCATTGCAAACAATGTGTGCGTAACCGCGAACACATATGTGGCTCCCACGCCATTCAAGGGCGACAAGGTCACTTGGCGCTTAGGCGCGAAATGGGACGTTGCACCACAAAACAATATCTATGCTTCGGTGGCAAAGGGATACAAGGCTGGCGGTTTCAATTCCCCACCTTTCACAACCTACGAACCGGAATCGATTACCGCATATGAAATCGGTACCAAGAACCGTTTCATGGATAACAAGGTACAACTCAATGCATCGGCTTTCTGGTACTCCTATACCGACTTCCAGGTGAACTCTGCAGTTACTATCAACAACGCGCTACGCACACTCATCTCCAATGCGGGATCGGCAACCGTAAAGGGCGTGGAACTCGAGGCCATTTTTCAACCTGTCGATAGCTTCCGCGTTGACGCATCGCTTGGTTACCTCAGTACAAAATTCGATAGCTTGAAAGAAGCTTACGATGCTGTGACACGCTCTCGCGTCGATTTGAGCGGCAATGTGCTCCCGCGTGCACCAGAATGGACATGGCGGATTGCTGCTCGATATGATGCAGTGATCGGCAACGGAACGCTAACGCCTAGCGTCTCATTGCAAGCGCAGTCGAAGCAGTTTTTCTCAGAATTCAACGACAAGGTCTTCACGGTTGGTACAACGACAGTGAAAAATTATCTGCCGTTACAGCAAGCTGGCTGGGCGATGCTCAATGCTAGCCTGCGCTACGCGGTGGATGGCGACAAATGGTACGTCGAAATATTCGGGCAAAATCTTACTAACAAGACTGTGCTTGTATCCGGCGGCCTCAATCAGACCAACATCCCGACCGGCAGTTATGCGCCGCCGTTGACCTTCGGCATCAAAGCCGGAACCAAGTTCTGAACATAACCCTGAAGTCCCGCTAGCCTGGTCATGAGACACGGCCGGCGGGCGCCAATCGACTTAATTGGAGGCCCCTTATGAAGCGCCCGATTTCACTCTATGCCATGGCAGCTGCCTTTTGTACTCCTGTCTATGCTGCCCCTTCGACAGACCCTGACGCTCGTGCCGCTACAACCGAAGCGGCGATGACGGTCGACGAACGGGTGCTGTTAACGCAAGGCATAATGGCAGTCCCGCTTGGCGGGCCGGTTAAACTCCCCCCCGACGCAGTTATAGGTGCTGGATACATTGCGGGTATTCCCCGCCTTGGCGTGCCTGCACTTACCGAAACCGACGCAAGCCTTGGCGTTTCCTATGTGATGGGGCTGCGCGGTGATGGTGGCGCGACGGCGCTCCCGTCAGCAATGGCGATGGGGGCCACATGGAACCCGGCGCTGACGCGCAAGGGCGGGGCGATGATTGGCGGCGAAGCACATGCCAAGGGGTTCAACGTGTTGCTGGCCGGTGGAGTCAATCTGATGCGCGATCCGCGCAACGGTAGGACATTTGAATATCTGGGCGAGGATCCACTTCATTCCGGAATTCTGGTTGGCGAAGCTATTGCCGGTATTCAGTCCAACAACGTAATCTCCACGATCAAGCATTTTGCGCTCAACGGTCAGGAAACGGGGCGGCATTTCGTCAATTCAAAGATCAGCGATGCCGCTGCGCGTGAAAGCGACCTTCTGGCTTTCCAGATCGGCATCGAACGTGGACAGCCGGGCTCCGTGATGTGCGCCTATAACAAGGTCAATGGCGCGCAGGCTTGCGGAAATGACTATCTGCTCAATCAGGTTCTCAAGCGCGATTGGGGTTATAAGGGCTTTGTAATGGCCGATTGGGGGGCAACACAGGGTGTCGATTTTGCTCTTAAGGGGCTCGACCAGCAGTCTGGCTCACAGCTCGATCCTAAAGTCTTTTTTGGCGATGACCTGAAGGCTGCGGCCATCAGTGATCCGGCATATGCGGCACGGCTGTCCGATATGAACCGCCGGGTATTGCGCTCCATTTATGCTGTGGGCGTTGACAAAAACCCTCCAGTCAAACGGCCAATTGATGTCGCCGCCAACGCGAAGGTTGCCCAAGAGATTGCCGAGCAGGGCATCGTCCTGTTGCGCAACCGGGGCAACGCTTTGCCGTTGGCTACTTCGTCGAAGAGGATCGCGGTGATTGGCGGTTATGCCGATACCGGCGTTCTGTCTGGCGCTGGATCAAGTCAGGTTCATGCAGAAGGTGGGCCTGCGGTCTTTGTCTCATTGGGAGGGGAAGGCCCGTTTGCCGGTTTCATCGGCGAGGCCTATCATCGTTCCAACCCGTTGCGAGCAATCAAGGAGCGAGCGCCCGACGCCAAGGTTACCTTTCGGACCGGGCAATATGTTGCGGATTCGGTCGAAGCCGCACGTAATGCCGATGTCGCTATTGTCTTTGCCACACAATGGATGACCGAAGGTTTGGACCAGCCCGATCTCAGCCTTCCCAAAGGACAGGATGAACTTATTGCGGCTGTTGCTGCGGCAAATCCCAATACCATCGTTGTGCTGGAAACAGGTGGTCCCGTCGCCATGCCATGGCTGAACAAGACCGCAGCGGTAATCGAAGCATGGTATCCGGGTATCCGTGGAGGTGAAGCGATTGCTTCTATCCTGTTTGGTGATGTCAATCCGTCGGGCCGTTTGCCCGCGACTTTTCCGGCCAGCCTAGACCAGCTTCCCCGACCAAAACTTGATGGCAGCGATACCATTGAACCGAGCTTTCAAGGTAAGGGTGAACCCGGACAGGTCCTTGAAGCGGATTACGACATTGAGGGATCGGATGTCGGCTATCGCTGGTTTGCCCGCAAAGGGCAAAAGGCTTTGTTCCCCTTCGGATTTGGCCTCAGCTATACCAGCTTCGCTCATTCCAATCTGTCGGTGACGGCTTCGGGGCGCACGGTCACTGCGCGCTTCACCGTTTCAAATACCGGCGCGCGTGCCGGTGCCGATGTTCCCCAGCTCTATCTTGTTTCGGCCGCAGGCAAAAAACGTGTCAGGCTTGCCGGTTGGGATCGCGTCGAACTAGCGCCCGGCGCATCGCAGACGGTGTCGGTAACGGTTGACCCGCGCATACTTGCCGATTGGTCAGGCAATGGCTGGACGATTGCCAGCGGAGATTATGAATTTTCACTTGGCACATCGGCGGAGGCATTGGGATCGCCGGTAAAGGTGAAACTGAAATCGCAGACCTTCAAACCATGACGGTACTTTCATCATTCCGCAAATCGAGATCATTGAACTGTAAGAAGAGAATGACATGATAATTTTTCGCGCCGGTTTGCTGCTTTTGGGCGTGTTCGCGCTCATGATCACATCTCAGAGCCCGTTGCTTGCCAAAGAGGCGGTATCAGTGAGGGGAGGCGAACCGCCGCAACTGGTCATTCTTATCTCGATTGACCAATTCTCGGCTGACTTGTTCAACAGCAACCGCTCCCGTTTCCGTGGGGGGCTCGCTCGGCTGGCTTCGGGAATAGTATATTCCAATGCATTTTATGCGCACGGAACGACGGAAACCTGCACAGGCCATGCGGTGATTGCAACCGGCCGCAACCCCAATGAAATGGGCATAGTTAGCAACAGCTGGTTTGATCTGGCCAAGGGTAAGGAAATCTATTGCACCGATGATGGATCTGGCAGCGCTGCTCGCGCCACACGTCAGGCAGGCGTGGGGCCGGGGTTGTTGATGGAGGCCACTGTGGGCGACCGGCTAAAGGAAGCTCGGCCCGGCTCGCGCGTTTTCTCGGTTTCTGGCAAGGATAGATCGGCCGTCATGATGGGCGGGCACAATCCCGACGGCGCTTATTGGCTTGACGGCGATTCTGGCTTTGATGGCTGGGGAAAGACCAAAGAGGACGCAGCTGCGCAGCTCAATACCCTAGCGGACTTCAATGCGCGGTTGGTTAAAGCGATACGCGGAAAAACAGTGCTTTGGGACTACGCCGATCCGCAATGTCGAACCCTTGAACGGAGCTACAAGCTGCCGGATGGCTCGTCATTCAATTCGCACATTCCACCAGATGCCCCTGCTGATGTACCAGGCCTGCCCTCTTCGGAGAAAAGGGACTTGCCCGGTTGGTTCTACGATCAAACCGTGCTCGCTGCAGCCACTGACATCATTAAGTCGCAAAAGCTGGGTCAGCATGCGACACCTGACCTTATTACAATCGGCCTTTCTGGGACGGACATCATCGGCCATGCCTATGGAACCTCCGGACCGGAAATGTGCGACCAACTCTATAGGCTTGACCGGGAGCTCGGCAAATTCCTTGATACCGTTGCAGCCAGAAAATTACGTTTTGCTGTGGTCATGACGGCCGACCATGGCGGGTCCGATATGACTGAGCGATTGGCAGTGTCGGGTTATTCAGAGGCCGCCCATCTTGATGCCAGTGCATTTGTGAAGGCGCTGAACGGCGCCATCATGTCGGAATTGCAACTTGATTGGGCTCCAATACGCCCGTTGGGCTATGACGTGTCTCAGTTGATTATTGTTGGCAAGGACGGGAAGCGTATTGCTGACGAGTCAATGCGAACTAGAATTGCCGATGCTGTTGCCGAAAAGGCAAAATCGAACCCGGCAGCACTCGGTGCTTGGACGCGTGAGGAGCTTGCAAAGCATGAGATCGACCCCGATCTGGCACCTAATCTTATGTCTCTCGAAGATCGGATGGCGCTGTCCTATTATCCCGGTCGGGGCAGCGATGTTGTGGTCGCTTTTCGTCCTTTGCTTGCAACCCTTCCATCATTTCCCGGCCGCTTTGTAATGGGGCATTCGAGCCCATATGATTACAATCGGCGCGTACCGATCCTTGTTTGGCAACCGGGTATGGCACACAGCGAAAGAAATTTGCCCGTCCGCGTTACAAGTGTTGCCCCGACGATTGCTCAGTTGCTCGGCATAAGCGATGACGGCTATTTTAGCGCGGGATTGATCAAGCAAAACGCTGGCGCGCAGACCGCACGCGCCGCGAACCCCTAGTAATATCTAAACAAGGAGGCAGTTATGACTCGAGACTACGGCAAGACGGCTAAAAGTGCTAATGCCGCATTCGCATCCGTCACTGTCCTGTTCTTCGCTTGGGGCTTCATCACCTCGCTGATCGACCCTTTGGTGGCTGCCGTAAAAGGTATCTTCTCCTTGTCGGATGTGACTGCGCAGCTTAGCGCAGCCGCGTTCTTTATCGCCTATGGGCTCATCTCAATTCCAGGCTCGATCCTCGTTGCGCGTTTGGGCGCTGCGCGTTCAATCTTTATCGCTCTCGGCCTCATGCTTTCCGGCTGCCTCATTATGCTAGCAGCCGCCAACCTTGCCCTTTATGTGCTTGTCCTCCTAGGGCTATTTGCGCTCGCGAGTGGGATCACGATTCTTCAGGTTGCAGCCAATCCGCTTGCTGCATCGCTTGGCGATCCGGCGGGCAGCCATTTCCGTCTGACGCTAAGCCAAACATTTAACAGCTTCGGGACATTTCTCGGCCCATTCTTAGGTGCGGTGCTCTTTCTGGATGGCCTGGAGATAAAAGAAGGCGCAGTCATCAGCGACGCAGTTCGTAACAATGCACTTGTGGGCATCGACCGTGCCTATTTCTGGCTCGCCGGATTGATCTTCGCCCTCTTGCTTTTCTTCTGGACGGTACGCCGCCTTGTCGACGCCTCGGCACCTATGGTCGCATCGACCGCGCGCTTTGGTGAAACGCTGCGAGAGGGGCTTGCGTCGCGTTGGACAATGCTCGGTGCTGGCACCATCTTCCTCTATGTCGGCGCAGAAGTGTCGATCGGGACTATGCTCGCATTGTTCCTCCACTCGGATGCGATCTGGGGGCTGCATGATGCGCCGAGGGCGCTCGCACCGCTTGCCGGTTTCATGCAGCTTGATGCGACCCCCGGTGTATCGCTCCAGGAAGCGGCGAAGGCCGTGTCGCTTTATTGGGGTGGCGCGATGGTTGGCCGTATCATCGGAACCTTTCTCCTGACCCGTGTTCGCGCGACCGCTTTGCTGGCCACCTTTGCAGGAATCGCGGCGCTCCTTTGCGTCTATGTTGCATCCTTGGGAGGGGCCGGAGCAGGATTCGCCGCAATCTCAATCGGCCTATTTAATTCAGTCATGTTTCCAACTATCTTCACGATCACTCTCGAGCGCTCCAATGCGCGTGCAGAGATAACGTCCGGTATGCTATGCACAGCGATTGTGGGCGGAGCAGCGATTCCGCTGTTAGCAGGACTAGTATCGCAAAATTGGGGCTATGGTATAGCATTTGCTGTTCCCATGGTTTGCTACGTCAGCATATTTATCTTTGCACTGGTTGCAGCGCGTGCTCCCGCGCATGAGATTTCTGCCACTCTCAAGACTGTGCACTGACGCATTGGTTCAGTTTTTATGAATCCGATTGATACTTATGCAAATGTCCAATTTCGGTTCTTCATGACTCAGAACGCATATTGTATTTTTCGAGCATTTTGTTTTTCTGTTTTTATCTTAGATGCGCCTGGCCGTCGGCGCGATATCCGGATTAAGTCTTTGCTCTTCCAAAATCACGCAACGTCTTGATGGACGAGTCGCTCGTCCGCGATAGCTGTTGTCCTTCCTGCCGCCGATAGCCGGTGTGAATCGGCAAACTGTACACCGCGATACCCACGGCATTCTCGCCCTGACTTTCTGCGAATGCCATGGTTTTGCCGAGAAGTTGCATCTCCGTCACGCTGGGGCGTCGTGTTTGCAAGTCTCTTTACGCCAGCTGCCGGATTCACTGAAATAAGACTTTTGTGTTCGGTACGGTTGAGGATCGCAATATTAGTGCTGACACATTTTCCTGCCACTCCTGGTCTGCCAGCGAGACCCCCAGCAAAGCGGGCTTGCGAGTTTCAACCGTCACCTGCAAGTGACTCTTGGCGTGTGTCAACACCAGCTTGAACAGTGCTTCGTTAGGGCATTTAGTTTTCTTAACATCTGGGATTTGCTGTCGACCGTTGTACTTTAGTTCCACTGGAACTCAGCACGGTCTTGTCCGTCCCCCACATATTGTGGGGGCAAAAGTGGGCTCTGCCGCGGAAGGATTCCAATTTATCGCGTGACAACAACAACATAAGTCGCTTGACTGGTGACCCCTACGGGAATCGAACCCGTGTTTCAGCCGTGAGAGGGCCGCGTCCTGACCGCTAGACGAAGGGGCCGTTGGCCAGAATGCAGTCGCAATGGCGCCGAAGTGCCGATGGTGACCCCTACGGGAATCGAACCCGTGTTTCAGCCGTGAAAGGGCCGCGTCCTAACCGCTAGACGAAGGGGCCAAACCGGCTAGAGCCCGCTGGCAAGGCCGCGCGTTTAGGGAAGGTCGGCATAAGGGTCAAGCCCCGGTTGCAATAATGTTCCGGTTGCAATAATGTTTCAATCTGCCCAGGCAGCGTCTTCAACATGCAGCTCTGCCTGCGGTCTGCTGGCCCAATCATCGATCCGGGCGCGCCCGGCGAGCCACAGGCGCCGATCGCGCGCGCCGGGTTGCAGCAGTGCCTGTCCCATGTCCGAATCGACCGCGCGAAACGCGATAGCCTTGAAATTGCCGCCATCGTTGCCGCGCACGATCAGTCGCAGATGATCGCTGCCGACGATATCGGCCTTGATCAACCGCACTGGCCCCACCGCCACGCGCGGCCCGGGCCAGCCGACCCCGAAAGGCCCGGCGCTTTCCAGAACCTCTACCAGATCAGGCGTCAATCCGCCCGGAGCCAATGCCAGATCGAGCAGCATCGCCTGATTGGCGGCGGCACGGGCCACGTCTTGCGCCAGATGATTGTCGAGCCATTCACCCAGCGAATCGACTCCATCGGGTGCCACTGTCAGCCCCGCAGCCATCGCATGGCCGCCACCGGCAAGCAGCAAGCCCGCTTCACGCGCGGCAATAATGGCTGCCCCCAGATCGACCCCGGCGATCGAGCGGCCCGATCCCTTGCCATTGCCCGCCTCGTCCGCATCCAGCGCAATCACCAACGCCGGTTTGCCGGTTTTTTCCTTGATACGCCCGGCAACGATACCGATCACGCCGGGATGCCAACCGCGCCCGGAAAGGCACAGAACCGCGCGATTGTGCTGAGCGTCGATCTGCGCTTCGGCGGCGACCTGCACAGCCGCCTCAATCGCACGGCGCTCTTCGTTCAATGCGGAAAGCTGCGCGGCAATGGCGCGCGCTTCTTCGGGGTCTTCGGTTGTCAGCAGGCGGACACCCAGCGTCGATTCGCCAACGCGCCCACCCGCATTGATCCGCGGGCCGAGCGCAAAGCCGAGATCGCTGCAACTCGGCGCGCGCGACAGGCGGCTGGCATCGATCAGCGCCGCCATGCCGATGCCATCGCGCCGCGCCATCACCTTCAATCCCTGCGCCACCAGAGCGCGGTTTAGCCCGTGCAGCGCCGCGACATCGGCCACTGTGCCTAAGGCGACCAGATCGAGCAGCCCCATCAGGTCTGGCTCCTTGCGGTCCTGGAAATAGCCCCGCTGGCGCAGGCTGCGCACTGTTGCCACCGCCAGCAGAAATGCCACCCCCACCGCGGCGAGATGACCGTGGGCCGCCGCCAGATCGCTTTCGTCCAGTCGGTTGGGATTGACCAGCGCCAGCGCCGGCGGCAGCTCGGCAGAGCATTTGTGGTGATCGACCACGATCACATCCACCCCTGCATCGCGCGCCATCGACAGCGCCTCATGCGCCATGGCACCGCAATCCACTGTCACGATCAGGCTGCTGCCTTCCTGGCCGAGCCTTACCAGCGCCTCGCCAGAGGGGCCGTAGCCTTCCAGCAAGCGATCGGGGATGTAATAGCGCGCATCGTTTCCGAGCAGTCGCAACAGCCGAATCAGCAGGGCGGCGCTGGTGGCACCGTCGACATCATAGTCACCGTAAACGGTCAGTGTTTCTCCCGTCAGCACCGCTTGTGCCAATCGTTCGGCCGCAGCGTCCATGTCGCGGAAATGCGAAGGATCGGGCAGGAAGGCGCGCAGAGAAGGGTTGCGATGCCGTTCGACATCATCTGCGGGCACACCGCGTGCCAGCAACAGCTGTGTCACCAGATCATGTTCCAGTGATGCGCCGCTGGCCATGGGGTCGCTGGCCAGATCCATGTTGCCGCCCCGCCAGCGCCAGACACGCCCGCTTAACGATCGATCCAGCCCAAGTACCGATGCGGATGATGATGACGCCATGGCTGCTAACTAGACCAATGGTTGTTTGGACGAAAGCGGCACGCGCGGACCTGTCGACAATCGCCAACCTTGTGCAACGGAAATGGGCTAGACTGGCTGTGATCAGGAGGGACTCGGACCATGCAATTTGATCGCAGATTCACGATTGGACTCGCGCTTGTCACTACCGGCCTGGTGGCCATTCCGGTGCTTGCCCAGAGAGCGCCGACCAGCGGACCGGTGGCGCGCTACGATATGCGGGCTGGCACCGTCTCCGGCTTTGGCGCGATGGGCGGCGGTGCAGGCGGCGCGATGAGCATGATGTTGGGCGGGGGAAACAGCAACCGCATCCAGCATGAGCTGTACCTGCGACTGGGTTCGTCCAACGGCCCGGCCAAAGGATCGCCCAAGGCGGATCATTTCATGCCGGCCGGGGCAAAGCTGGGCAAATCGGTTGCGCTGGTCACGCCAACGCAGGAGCGCGGCCCGGTTGATGAACTGCCGCAAAAGCCGAAAGGGCGGCTGCTGATCTTCTGGGGCTGCGGCGAACATGCGCCAAAGGGGCAGCCGGTGGTGATCGATTTCGCGCGGATTGCCGCCGGGCAGGTGCCAGCCGGGGTGTGGAGCAGTGCAATCATGCGGGATTGGGGGCCAACAATCCAGAACAGCCGCACTTTCGGTCGCTGGCCTGCAGAGGATGGCAAATTCGTGAAATCGGATAGTGCGCTGCCCGGGCTTCACCGCATTGCCGGAAATTATTCGCCCGAAATCTCGTTTACACTGACCAAGGATTTCATGCAGCCTCTGACGGTAACGCCCAGCGCGCAGGCTTCCGGCTCCACTGTGCTGCGGTGGAATGCGGTTGCCGAAGCGACCGGCTATCTGGCGTTCCAGTTCGGCGGAAAAATGGGGCCTGGGGGCGAACCGGGCGATATGGTGATGTGGAGCAGCAGCGCCACCCGCCAGTTCGGGGGTGGCTTGTCAGACTGGCTCAGCCCGGCGCAGGTTGCGGGACTGGTACGTGATCGTACCGTTCTGGCCCCCACAGTAACCACCTGCACCGTTCCGGCGGAGGTGAGGGCGGCCGCGCCGGATTTCCGCATGGGTATGCTGACTGCGTTTGGCCCGCAGGAAGATTTTGCCTACCCTCCGCGTCCCGCCGATCCACGCGCTGCATGGAATCTGGAATGGACTGCACGCATCCGTCATCGCTCCACCACCAGCTGGATGGACATGCCTGGCATGGGCGCTGCGATGGGCGGACAAGAACAGGGGCAGCAGCCCGTCACTGATTGCAAGCCCAAGCGCGGGCTGGGTGGATTGCTGGGAGGTGTGCTAAAGCCCGGTTGTTGAACCCCGGAGCCGATATGCCTGCCGCACCGCTGCTGATCATCTGGCATAGCCGCACGGGTGCTGCCCGGGCCATGGCTCAGGCGGCGCATGCAGCCAGCGGTGGCCGCTCGCAGCTGGTGGCGGCAGAGGAGGCGTCGCCCGAAGATTTCCGCGCGGCGCAAGGCTATGTCTTCGCTTGCCCCGAAAACCTCGCCAGCATGAGCGGTGCGATGAAGGAGATGTTCGATCGTTGTTATTATCCGCTGCTCGGCCAGATCGACGGGCGGCCTTACGCCACGTTGATCGCGGCGGGATCGGATGGGGTGGGGGCACAGGCGCAGATCGACCGGATCGTCACAGGCTGGCGGCTGCGCCGCGTGGCTGAGCCTTTGATCGTCAACCTTGGCGCGCAAACCGCGGAGCAGATTGCAGCACCGAAAGCTGTTCCCGCCGCGGATCTGGACCGCTGCGCCGATATCGGCGCTGCCCTTGCCGAAGGATTGGCGCTGGGCGTGTTCTGATGTGATCGCATCCGATTTCGAGCTATCTGACGCTTGGCGGACTCGACGCCAAGGCTGTCTTGGTGTCACATCGCCAGCAAGAACGATCCGCTATTCAGGCAGCCGTCCATGATTTCGCCGCGCGAACCAACCCAACCCGAGCATGATACCGGAAAGGGAGTTTTGTCGTTCATTTTCCTTGCCGGAAGCAGACCTGGCGCTGCTGACGTTGAAGCGCTGGCAAGCCGTCATGGCGGAGCAGATGGGTTTTCGGTCAGCCACTTGCCCGGCGGCGTCAATGGCTGGGCGGAATTGCTGGCCAGCGGGCTCGCCTTTGACCTCCATGGGCTGGCCGGCGGGTTTCCCGTCATGCCGCCACCGCCGATCAATCTGCTCGGGCTGGGTGAGCGACCGCAAGGTGAAGCTGTTGGTTTGGTGGCCGGGCCGCATCTTCTGCACGGGGCGAATCTGCCGCCGGTGATGCGGGCAATGATGCGGATCGGATTGGCTTTGGCCGAACTGCCCGGGCTGGCCGCGGTATGCTGGGATCCCGCTCAAAGCTGGATGACGCCGGATTATTTCATCCGCGTGGTGCGCGATTGGCTCGCGGGGGGAGCCTTCCCTTCGCTGGGTCTCGCCAGTCTGGATTATTCCTCGCAGGGGATCGTTACCAGCCGCGGGCTGGAATTTCTGGTCGGACAGGATTTCGAACTTGATCTGCGCGGTGGCGGCGATGCAGCACAGGCCATGCGGATCGCGGTCAGGTTGGCGCATGTGCTGGCCGATGAAGGCGCGGTCAGCAGTCCTTGCGAGCTGACCGGGCCGGATGGTGAGCATTTGTTGGCGGTTCCTGCCATGCGGGGGCGGCTGCTGCGGGTGATCCTGCGGAATTGAAGCGCACCAACGATCATCGATGGCGAACGCGCCTCTCGTTCCGATCAGTGAACATGCCGGGATCGGCACATTATGATCCCAGTCTGCAACGCCACCACATACTGCCCTGCGAGCTGTTGCATCGCCGCTGCTTTTCGCCGCTGTTGACAGCCTTGGGACGAGAACGGCTGTGTTTCGACGATTTTCGCAGCAATGGCCTGCTTCTGCCGGCCCATGCCGACGCCGCCTTGCGCATGGCCTTGCCGCTGCACCGAGGCCCGCACCGAACCTATAACCAGTTGGTGATCGAACGCGCCGGGCAGATCGAGGCCGGTTGGGCGAGGCATCGTCCCGCCCGGCCAGAACTTGCCAGCGTTGAGGCACTGCAGCGACTGACCCTGTTGCAGGCCGCCTTGCGCCGCCGATTGCTGGATCAGCAGCGGCGATTTCTGCTCAATCGTTCCGATCCGCTGGGACGAGGCGTGAATTTCGCCGAGCTGGACGCGATGGCGGCCATCCTCTGGCCGGCGACTGAACCCGTCACCGAACGCGCCAGCGAACCTCTGCGCTGACGGGTCAGCTCAGCTTCAGGCCCGCTTTTGCTGCCAGTTCGGCACGGGCGACATTGTATTCCGCTTCCATGCGGTCGACCCGCTCAGCCACGCTTTCAACAGCCTTGACAGCACCGATCCCCTGGCCAGAGCCCCAGATGTCCTTCCATGCCTTCGCTCCTGTATTGCCGCCGGAGCCGAAGTTCATCTTGCTGGGATCGCTGACCGGCAGATTGTCAGGATCAAGCCCGGCGGCGACAACGGATGGCCGCAGATAGTTGCCGTGCACGCCCGTGAAGAGGTTTGAATAGATGATGTCAGATGCCGAACCTTCGACAATCGCGTTCTTGTATCCATCAACGGCATTGGCTTCGGTCGTGGCGATCCACGGCGAACCGATATAGGCAAAATCCGCACCCAGCGCCTGCGCGCCAAGGATCGAGCGTCCGCAGGCTATCGATCCGGAAAGCGCAACCGGGCCTTCGAACCATTCGCGAATTTCCTGCATCAGGGCAAAGGGCGACAGAGTGCCCGCGTGGCCGCCAGCGCCTGCGGCCACCGGGATCAGGCCATCGGCGCCTTTCTCAATCGCTTTGCGCGCAAAGGCATTGTTGATGACATCGTGCATCACGATGCCGCCCCAACCATGCACGGCCTTGTTCAGATCTTCGCGCGCACCCAGCGAGGTTATGACCAGCGGCACCTGCCATTTGGCGCAGACTTCCATATCCTCTTCGAGCCGGTTGTTGGTCTTGTGAACGATCTGGTTGACCGCAAAGGGCGCCGCTGGCCGATCGGGATTGTCGCGATTATGCGCTGCCAGTTCTTCGGTGATGCGATGCAGCCATTCGTCAAGAACGCCTGATGGCCGCGCATTGAGGGCAGGGAAACTGCCGATGATACCTGCCTTGCATTGGGCAATGACCAGATCCGGCCCTGAAATGATGAACAGCGGCGATGCGATTACGGGCAGGCGAACGCGTGAAATCTGGGCTGGAATTGGCATGAGGCATCCCTGTGTTTAACCGTTTGGTTAAGTCATATGGATTGCTGTTGCTGCTGTCGAGAGGGCTCATGTCGAGAGGGCTGACGCGAATCAGCGCAACCAGCCAATCTGCTATTTGCGGGAAGTTACCCAGTTGCCGTCATCATCGCGCTCCATGGCGGTACCGCAATATTTGCAGCAGCTTACCCAATGGTCATCAACGACTCGCGCCTGGCTTCTACTCCGGAGGTGGAATCCGAAGGGACACAGGAGCAGGCGTTTCAACATATTGATCATACGCGATATCGTCCGCAGAGCGCCCAGATTCTGGGATTTTCAGGGTTTGCGGCCCGTAGATCAGGGTATGTGTGAAAGGCAGCGCTGTAAATCGGAGCGGCGCAATCAAGCCGTCCAAAAGCGGGACGGAATGGGCGGGAAACGACGTTGGTCGTTGTAAAATCGGAACAAAATGCCGGATATAAACTTTCATGAAATTTCGGGAGGCAATCCGCAGATCACCTCCCGGGATTGCCAGCGTCAGGCAGCGGAAAGATTGACCGCCGATGCCTTGCCGTTGCGGCCGACCTCAACTTCGTAATTGAGGCGCTGATCCTTATCGAGCGTATGCATCCCTGCCGCCTGGACGGCCGAAATGTGAACGAAGCTGTCTGCGCCGCCGTCATCGGGCTGAATGAAGCCATAACCCTTGTCGGTGTTGAAGAATTTTACGGTGCCAATGGCCATGAGTGTTTCCTTTCAAGAAACGTGTTGCCGCAGCGCGAAATTGCGATGCGGTTGTGCGTCGTGTCGTCAAATGAAAGGAATTGGTTGTCGCCATTGGGGTGCGGATTGCGCCGCACTGCCGATGAAAAGCGCCGAAACCCGTCGAAAATGCAACGTCAGCAGATCGGCCGATAGCACGAATATGCCTTATCACCCAATCAATTCGCCAAGCCCGATCAGGCGGCGGCGTCGCTGCGCCGGGTAAACAGGGTTGCAGGATCGATAACCCGGTCGATCAGGCCATCGTCGGCCGGCAATTGATTGTCCAGCATCAGCATCGCCAGACCGTGCACCAATGCCCAGCTCTGCACCACAAGCTGTCGTGCAGCCTGAACATCGCCTGCAATGGCGGCGGCGTTATCCCGCAGCATGCGCGCGGCAAGACTATCACCGAACACGGTTGTCTCTTCCGGACAGCTGTGGCTGAATATCAGACGGAACAGGGCAGGGTTGGCCAGCGCGAAGCGCACATAGGCCCGGCCAGTGGCGGCAAAGGCATGCTGTGGCTGCACCTCGGCTGCCGCCTGCTGCGCCTGTGCTAATCGTTCGAGCCCGGCGGTTGCCAAAGCCGCCATCAGCGCCCGCTTGTCCGGGAAATGCCGATAGACCGCTGTTGCAGATACACCCACTTCACGCGCCAGTTGCCGCAGCGACAATTCCGCAGCGCTGGTCGTTTGCAAAGCGCGCAAACCAGCTTCGATCAGGGCAGTGCGAAGGTCTCCGTGGTGGTAGTTGCGGGCTTTGCTGGCAGATGTTGACACTGTTATCATATCCGATATGTTTACGCTATAAACATTACCGGGAGATTCGTATCATGGCAAGCGCAGTGGAAGCCGCCATCCGCGGCATCGTTACCAAGGGCATTCAGGGCGTTGCCGGAATAAACCGGAAGATGATGAGCGATGATGCCGATCATCCCTTTCTGACCGGCATCCATGCACCGCTGCATGAAGAGCTGACGCTGACCGAGCTTTCCGTTACCGGTTCGATTCCTGAGGCCCTCAACGGCCGTTATGTGCGGATCGGGCCCAATCCCTTCAAGCCCGATCCGCGCGGCCACCATTGGTTCATCGGCGACGGCATGGTGCATGGCGTAAGGCTCGCTGGCGGCAAGGCTGAATGGTATCGCAACCGCTATATCCGTTCGCAGGTGCTGGAAGCGGCAGGCGGACCTCAGGCGGCACCCGGGCCGCGCCGGACTACGCGTGACGGGGTCAATACCAATGTCACTCAAATCGCTGGCAAGATCACCGCGATTGTCGAAGCGGGCTCAAACCCGGCGGTGCTTGATGATAATCTGGAAACCCTGAGCTATACCGATTTCGGCGGTACGCTCACCGCACCATTTTCCGCCCATCCGCATGAAGACCCGCTGACCGGCGAGTTTCACGCAATCACGTATGACGCCATGACCCCGAACTGCATCTGGCATGTGGTTCTGTCACCCGAAGGGCAGGTGATCCGGCAAGAAGCCATTCCGGTGGAGCATGGCCCTTCGATCCACGAATGCACGATCACTGCCAGCTATGTGGTGATTTTCGATCTGCCAGTGACCTTTTCGATGAAGGCATTGGTAGGGGGATATTCTTTTCCTTATCGCTGGAATCCGGATCATCGCGCACGGGTGGGTTTGATGCCGCGCAATGGCACCGCCAAGGATGTCATCTGGTGTGATGTTGATCCCTGCTATGTCTTCCATGTCGCCAACAGCTATGAGCAGGCCGATGGCAAGGTGGTGATCGACAGCGCCGTTTATGAAACCATGTTCGCTGATGGCCCCGATGGTCCCAACGGACGCCCGCTGGGGCTGGAGCGGTGGATAGTCGATCCGGCGATCGGCAAGGTGGAACGCCACACCATTGATGCAGCGGCCCAGGAATTCCCGCGCCCGGATGAGCGGTTTTTCGGACAGGATTACCGCTATGCCTGGGCCATCGGCATTCCTGATGGCGGCGATCCGGCATTTCTTGGTCCGCAGCCGCTCTATCGCCACGATCTCAAGGCGGGCACGCGCAGCGCGCATGATTTCGGAGAGAACCGCATCCCCGGAGAATTCGTCTTTGTGCCGCGCAGTTCCGATGCCGCCGAAGGCGATGGCTGGATGATCGGCTACGTCATCGATGCGGCGAATGACACCACCGATCTGTTGATCCTTGATGCCGCTGACATGGCGGCACCACCGGTTGCCGCCGTGCATATTCCGCATCGCATCCCGCCCGGATTCCACGGCAACTGGATCGCCGATCTCGACTAGGCGGCCTGCCACGGCTAGGGGCAGCATATGGCTGCCCCCCGATTTCAGTTCACCATTTCCGCCCGCGATGGCAAGGCGCGCACCGGAACGATTGCCATGCGCCGCGGCGAGATCCGCACACCTGCTTTTATGCCGGTCGGCACTGCGGCAACCGTCAAGGCGATGAAGCCTGAGACGGTGCGCGGCACCGGTGCGGATATCATCCTAGGCAACACCTATCACCTGATGCTGCGCCCCGGCGCGGAACGGATGGCGCGGCTTGGCGGCCTGCATCGCTTCATGAACTGGGATCGGCCGATCCTGACCGATAGCGGCGGCTATCAGGTGATGAGCCTGTCTGACCTGCGCAAGATTACCGAAGAGGGTGTTACCTTCGCCAGCCATCTGGATGGCTCGCGCCATTTGCTGTCGCCAGAGCGCTCGATGGAAATTCAGCGTCTGCTTGGTTCCGACATCGTCATGGCCTTTGATGAATGCCCCCGTGCCGATCAGCCGCGTGATGTGATCGCGCGATCCATGGAAATGTCGATGCGCTGGGCAAAGCGCAGCCGCGATGCCTTTGATGCCGGCGGTGACCATGCCGAAGCTGCCGCGCTGTTCGGGATTCAGCAGGGCGCGCTGGATCAGGATTTACGCCAGCACAGCGCCGATGCGCTGCGCGATATCGGCTTTGATGGCTATGCAATCGGCGGGCTTGCGGTGGGTGAGGGGCAGGAGGCGATGTTTGCCACACTCGATTTCGCCCCTGGAATGCTGCCCGATGATCGGCCGCGCTATCTCATGGGGGTAGGCAAGCCAGACGATCTTGTCGGCGCGGTGGAACGCGGGGTCGATATGTTCGATTGCGTGTTGCCCAGCCGCTCTGGCCGCAATGGCCAGGCATTTACCTGGCACGGACCGATCAACATTCGCAACGCCCGTCACGCCGAGGACAGCGCACCTCTGGACGAGAGCTGCCCCTGCGATGGCTGCGGCAAATACAGCCGCGCCTATCTGCACCATCTGATCAAGGCTGGCGAAATCCTGGGTGCGATGCTGATGACCGAGCATAACCTGACCTTCTATCAGCAGCTGATGGCGCGCATGCGGGGAGCGATCGCCGCCGGGTGCTTTGCTGATTTTGCCGCGGATTTCAGGCGCAATTACCTTCGGTAGGGCCCATTGTTAAAGCGCTTTTACAGAAGTCTGTCGCCATTCGCCAGGCGCTGTTGTTCCCAATGACCAGTCACCGATGCCCCACCTTACCAGACGTAGGGTGGGGTGTCCGACAGCAGCGGTCATCCGCCGAACCTGGCGGTTGCGGCCTTCGCGAATGGTGAGCTTGATCCAGCAATCGGGTATGCTCTTGCGAACGCGAATGGGCGGATTGCGCGGCCAGAGATCGGGCGCGTCGATCCGCTCAACCTCTGCAGGGCGGGTGAAACCGTCCTTCAGCCGAACGCCGCGACGCAGGGCGTTAAGGCTATCCTCGGCCGGTTCGCCCTCAACCTGTACAAGATAGCTCTTGGGCAATTTGAAGCGTGGATCGGCGATCCGCGCCTGCAAGCGGCCGTCATCGGTCAGCAGCAGCAATCCTTCGCTATCGAGATCCAGCCGCCCTGCGGGATAGACGCCGGGCAAGTCGATATAGTCTGACAGCGTAGGGCGCTGAACAGCGCCAGCGCTGTCATCGGTGAACTGACAAAGCACACCGTAAGGCTTGTTGAACAGGATCAGGCGGGACATGGATTGGCAGGCCTCCATCTTCACCTTGAACTGAGCAAACCGAACATTCCAACGAAAAAGGGCGGCCCCGCGGGACCGCCCTTTTGCATCCGTTGCCGGAAGCCGGAATCAGCGCGAATAGAATTCGACGACCAGATTCGGTTCCATCTTTACCGGATAAGGCACTTCATCCAGCGTCGGAACGCGAACGAAGGTGATCTTGTCGGTGCCATCGGGCGCGACATAATCGGGAATTTCACGTTCCGGCAGGCTCTGTGCTTCAGCGATCAGCGCCATTTCCTTGGCCTTGCTGCCCAGGCTGACGATGTCGCCGGGGCGCACGCGGCGGCTGGCGATGTTGCACTTCACACCGTTCACATAGATGTGGCCGTGCGAAACGATCTGACGTGCCGAGAAAATGGTCGGCGCAAACTTGGCGCGATAGACAACCATATCGAGACGCTGTTCGAGCAGGCCGATCAGGTTCTGACCGGTATCGCCCTTCATGCTCGACGCTTCCTGATAGGTGCGCTTGAACTGCTTTTCGGTGACGTCGCCGTAATAGCCCTTCAGCTTCTGCTTGGCGCGCAGCTGAATGCCATAGTCCGAAACCTTGCCCTTGCGGCGCTGGCCGTGCTGGCCGGGGCCGTAGCTGCGGCGGTTGACCGAGCTCTTGGGGCGGCCCCAGATGTTTTCGCCCATGCGGCGATCAATTTTGTACTTCGAAGTCTTGCGCTTTGACATGCGCGTACCTTTCAATTTGCGTGCCTGGCAAAATGCCCTGGCTTCTGATCCGGAACCGCACCATCAGGGAATACTGATGCGAGCAGGGCTTCACCGGAGTGCCCGCTCAATTGCGAAGGCGCGCCCTTTGCAGCGCAGCCCGGAAAAGTCAAGCCCTTCAGCCCGGTTTGCGCGGCCCCTTGCCCAGTGCAGACAGCACACCGCGCATCGTTCTGACTTCCAGATGATTCCAGCCTGGCTTGGTCAGCATGTTGCGCAGCGTCAGCCTAGTCACCTCGGCGCGGATGGCGGGGCGGAAGAAACCGGTTGGCTCCAGCAGGGTTTCGCAATGCGCGATCAGCCCCTCCAGTTCCTCCTGCGGCGCAGGCGGCAGCAGGTCTTCCATTGGCGGCTGTTCCAGCCCGACATGCTTCGACCATTCATAGGCGCAGAGAATCACGGCCTGGGCCAGATTGAGCGAGGCAAATTCAGGATTGATCGGAACCGTAATGATCGCGCGTGCCAGGGCGACGTCGGCGGTTTCCAGGCCGGACCGTTCCGGGCCGAACACCAGCGCGCTGCGCCCTTCGTCGCGGTGAATGGTCTGCGCGGCTTCTTCTGGAGTCAACACCGGCTTGGTCACGCCTCGTTTGCGAACCGTGGTGGCATAGACATGCGCGCAATCGCTGACGGCATCGGCCAGGCTATCGAAGACTTCGGCATGCTCCAGCACCGCATCGGCACCGGCAGCAGCTGGTCCGGCGGACGGATTCGGCCAGCCATCGCGCGGCGTTACCAGTCGCATTTCGGTCAGCCCGAAATTGAGCATTGCCCGCGCCGCCTTGCCGATATTCTCGCCCAGCTGCGGACGGACCAGCACGACTACGGGTTTGCGGTCAGCCTTTGGCGGCATCGCGTCCGCCAACATCCTGCACCGCGCTGGCGAATTCCTCGAAATCCTTGGCCTCGGTGAAATCGCGATAAACGCTGGCGAAACGTATATAGGCAACGCTATCCAGATTGCGGAGGCCTTCCATCACCATTTCGCCAATGGCGCGCGCCTGCACTTCATTTTCGCCCAGCGTTTCAATCTGGCGCTGCACACCGGAAACCAGCTGATCGAGCCGTTCCTGCGCAATGCCACGCTTGCGGCAGGCAACCGCAAGCGATTGCTCGATCTTGGTACGATCAAAACTTTCGCGCGTGCCGTCGCTCTTGGAAACCACGATCTCCCGCAATTGCACGCGTTCAAAGGTGGTGAAGCGCGCCCCGCAGCCATCGCACTGGCGGCGGCGGCGGATCGCGGTGTTGTCCTCCGTCGGGCGCGAATCCTTTACCTGCGTATCGTCATGGGCGCAGAACGGGCAACGCATTCAGGGCCTGATCCGCTTGTAAAAGGCAATTCCTGCGCCAATTGCCAGACCAGCAGGCAGGCTGATCAATGGCAGCAGCGCGCCCGCGACCGCTCCGATTGCGGCCCCAGCCAGCACCGGCTTGGTTGAAGGATGGGCAAGGCCTTCCTTGGCCATACCGACAATTTCCTCGCGGGCATCTTCAACGATGTCGTCGCTCATGGCCTAGAGCTCCGCATAGATGGGAAAGCGGGCGCATAGCTCTTCAACCTGGGCGCGGACGCGTTGTTCGATCTGCCCGTCGCCCTCATCGCCATTGCGAGACAGCCCGTCGACGACTTCGGCAATCAAGGCGCCGATGGTGCGGAATTCCTCTTCGCGGAAGCCGCGGGTGGTGCCGGCAGGCGTGCCGAGGCGAATGCCGGAGGTGACGAAGGGCGAACGGCTGTCATAGGGCACGCCATTCTTGTTGCAGGTCAGCCAGGCCCGATCGAGGCCCTTTTCGGCAGCCTTGCCGGTAACATCCTTTGCGGTGAGATCGACCAGCATTAGATGGTTGTCGGTTCCGCCGGAGACGATGCGCAGGCCATTGTCGGCCAGGCTCGCCGCCAGCGCACGGGCATTGGCAACGATCTGGGCGGCATATGCCTTAAATTCGGGCTTCAGCGCCTCGCCAAAGGCGACCGCCTTGGCCGCGATGACATGCACCAGCGGACCACCCTGAAGGCCGGGGAACACGGCAGAATTGAACTTCTTTGCCAGTTCCTCGTCATTGGTCAGGATCACGCCCGAACGCGGACCGCGCAGGCTCTTGTGGGTGGTGGTGGTCACCACATGGGCATGGGGGAAGGGCGAGGGGTGCGCACCGCCTGCAACCAGCCCGGAGAAATGCGACATATCCACCATCAGCCAGGCGCCAACCTCATCCGCGATCTCGCGGAAGCGCTGGAAATCCCAGACGCGCGAATAGGCGGTGCCACCGGCGATGATCAGCTTTGGCTTGTTCTCCCGCGCGATGCGGGCGATCTCTTCCATGTCGAGCTGCTCGTCATCACGGCGCACGCCATATGGGATCGGTTTGAACCATTTGCCGCTCATATTGACGGGCGAACCATGGGTGAGGTGGCCACCACAATTGAGATCCAGCCCCATGAAGCTGTCACCCGGATTGAGCAGCGCCAGAAATACCGCCTGATTCATCTGGCTGCCCGAATTGGGCTGCACATTGGCGAAATTGCAGCCAAACAGAGCTTTGGCGCGTTCGATTGCCAGCGTTTCAACCACATCGGCATATTCGCAGCCGCCGTAATAGCGCTTGCCAGGATAGCCTTCGGCATATTTGTTGGTGAAGACCGAACCGGTCGCCTCCAGCGTCGCCAGGCTGGCAATGTTTTCCGAAGCGATCAGCTCGATCTTGTGTTGCTGACGGCCCAACTCGCCACGGATGGCGGCATAAACTTCGGGATCGGCCTGATCGAGATGGGTCGTGAAAAAGCCTTCGGCACGCACCGGCCGGTTTTCGGTCAAAGTGGTCACGCGTTTGCTCCTTCTAGATCGGGATGAGTCAGTTTGTCGACGCGGCCGCTATGGCGTCCGCCGCTGAACGAGGTGGAAAGAAAAGCATCCAGGCAGGCCTTGGCCATATCCAGACCAGTCAGGCGCGCGCCCATGGCAATGACGTTTGCATCATTGTGTTCGCGGGCCAGCGCTGCGGAAAGTGGCTCTGACACCAGTGCGCAGCGGCAGGCCGGGTTGCGGTTCACGGCGATGGAAATGCCGATGCCCGATCCGCAAAGTGCCACGCCGCGCTCCGCCGTGCCATCAGCGACCACCGCCGCCAGCTTATAGCCGAAATCGGGGTAATCCACGCGATCAGGCGTATCAGGGCCGAGATCGGCAACCTGATGACCCAGTTCGATAAGATACTCGCGCAGTTCAGCCTTCAGCTCAAATGCTGCGTGGTCAGAGGCAATGGCGATGCGCATGGTCTGGGCAGCCCGTCAGTTGGATGGAGAATCGCTGTGCCTCCCTTAGTCGCGAGGCGTTCGCAATGCCAGTGCGTGCGCCAACCATGAACGCCAACATGCACATCAAATTTGACGGAGCGCGCTGGCACGGGCAGCATGGCCGGGATGGGAGAGAGAACATGCGCCGCTTCAGTGGTTTCCTGATCGCATTGGCTGTGTCGGCGGTGTTGGCAGTGGTCGCAACCACGCCGCCCTTGCCCCGGATGGCGGACGCGCCCGCTGATGCATTCTCTGCGGTTCGGGCAATGGAGGATATACGCGCAATTGCAGCTCGGCCACATCCCACCGGAACATCTGAAAATGTTGCGGTTCGCGCGCACATTGCACGCCGCATGGCAGAACTGGGGATGGCGGTATCGACCAGTGAGGGCGTGGTCAGCGCAAAGGGTACGGAAAAGCGCAACAAATGGAGCGGTCGCAACGATCCGCCGATGGTCCTGACCAATGTGATCGGCACCTTGCATGGCAAAAACCCCAATCTTCCAGCGATTTTGCTGATGGCGCATCATGATTCCGTTTGGGGTTCGCCGGGGGCGGCGGATGACGGCGCGGGCGTTGCTGCCAGTCTTGAGGTTGTTCGCGCGATCAAGCAGCAAGGGCAACCACAGCGTGATTTGATCGTGCTGATAACGGACGCAGAAGAATTGGGGCTGGAAGGCGCGAAGCATTTCTTCGCGAACGATCCGATGCGCCTTCATGTGGGTGCGGTAATCAACATGGAGGCACGTGGCGGGGGCGGACGCACGACCCTGTTCCAGACTTCGCGTCAGAATGGCAATGCCGTGCGTCTCTATGCCAGTTCAGTGGAAGGACCCGGGGCTTCGTCGCTTTCGGCATTCATCTATTCAGTGCTGCCCAATGACACCGATCTGACGCCGGTGATCAGAGGCGATTATGTTGCGTATAATTTTGCCTTCATCGGTCGGCCAGGCCTGTATCATTCCCCTTTGGCAACGCCAGAGCGGCTCGATGAGGGCGCCCTGCAGGATATGGGCACCCAGGTGCTGGATTTGACGCATGCCTTGCTGAACAGCCCCACACTGCCTGCCAAAGCCGCAGATGTGGTATTCTTCGATCTTTTCGGCTGGCTTACGGTTACCTATCCGGCGTGGCTGGGCTGGCTGATGCTGGCAGTCGCCGCGGTGGGCTTTGGTTTCGTTATGAAGCGTGAGCGCAGTGAAGGATTGGCGAGCGGCGCTGGCAGAATCGCTGCGCTCCTGGTTTTGTCAGCATTCGTGCTCTATTTGCTCAACCTGCTGTCGTTGGGTTTTGGGCCATCCAACTATTACGATCGTCTTGCAGCCATTCCTCGCCTGGAAATTATCGCAGGTTTGGCAAGTGGCGCCATATTCCTTGCGATCATGGGTGGTTGGCGTGCAGGTTTGGGGGGAACTGTCGGTTGTGCTTTGCCATTGCTGCTGCTGGCGGTGGCAGCGCAGGCGCTGGCGCCCACTGCAGCCTATGTTCTGGTATTACCACTGATGCTCGTCGCACTTGCGCTGGCGGTCCGGCATAACGCCTTGATTATTGGCGTCGCGGCGCTCGTAACTGGTTACATGCTGGCTCTGGGGCACCAGCTGATGCAGGGTGTCGGGCCGACGATGCCGATGGCTTCTGCCTTGCCGCTGGCAATCGCCAGCCTGTCGATAGTGCCTGTGTGGCCGGGATTAAACACTGCCATGGCACGCAAACTGGCGGCGGGTCTGCTGGTAGGTGCGGCAGTCATTGCGCTATGGGTGCAACTGGATGCGCCTGCGGCAAGCATCGCGGTCTATTCAGATACCAAGAAATGAAAGACCCCGCCGAAGCGGGGTCTGACATTCATTGATCGGAAAGCCATTCACTGATCGAGGAACGACCGCATCTTCCTTGACCGGCTGGGATGCTTCAGCTTGCGCAGCGCCTTGGCTTCGATCTGGCGAATACGTTCGCGCGTAACCGAGAACTGCTGGCCGACTTCTTCCAGCGTGTGATCGGTGTTCATGCCGATGCCAAACCGCATGCGCAGCACGCGCTCTTCGCGCGGGGTTAGGCTGGCGAGGACGCGGGTGACGGTTTCCTTGAGATTGGCCTGAATGGCCGCATCCACCGGGATCACCGCGTTCTTGTCTTCAATGAAATCGCCGAGGTGGCTGTCTTCCTCGTCGCCGATCGGCGTTTCGAGGGAGATCGGCTCCTTGGCGATCTTCATCACCTTGCGCACCTTTTCCAGCGGCATGGAAAGGCGTTCGGCCATTTCCTCGGGCGTGGGCTCGCGGCCCTGCTCGTGCAGGAACTGGCGGCTGGTGCGCACCAGCTTGTTGATCGTTTCGATCATATGCACCGGAATGCGGATGGTGCGGGCCTGATCGGCGATGCTGCGGGTGATCGCCTGCCGGATCCACCAGGTGGCATAGGTGCTGAACTTGTAACCGCGGCGGTATTCGAACTTGTCGACCGCCTTCATCAGACCGATGTTGCCTTCCTGGATCAAGTCAAGGAACTGCAAACCGCGATTGGTGTATTTCTTGGCGATGGAAATCACGAGGCGCAGATTGGCCTCGACCATTTCCTTCTTGGCGATACGCGCTTCGCGCTCCGCCTTTTGCACCATGTTGACGATGCGGCGGAATTCGGTGAGCGCCATGCCGGTGGCAGAGGCGATATCGGCAACTTCCGCACGAATGCGTTCAACCGCATCGCCTTCGGAAGCAGCGAAGGCGGCCCACTTCTTGTCCTTGGCAGCCTGTGCCTGCAACCAGCCGTCATCCAGCTCATGCCCGACATAGCTGTCGAGGAAGTCCTTGCGCGGCACTTTGTGACGCTCTGCCAGGCGAAGCATCTGTCCGCCCAGCGTGGTCAGGCGGCGGTTAAACGCATAGAGATTGTCGACCAGATATTCGATCTTGGTCGCATGGAACTGCACGCTTTCAACCTGCGCCGTCAGATCCTCGCGCAGCTGCTGATAGGTCTTTTCCTTGGCTGCCGGGAAGTCATTGCCAAGCCCCATGGCATCAAGGCGTTCTGCCTGAATCTTCTCAAACTTCTTGAAGAGCGAGGTGATCTGGGCGAATTTTTCCAGCGCATCGGGCTTCAGCGCCGCTTCCATCTGGGCGAGGCTGAGCGTGTTGTCTTCTTCCTCTTCCTCCACCGGGCGACGGGCGCGGCGTTCGATGCCGTCCTCGTCATCCTCATCGGTGGATTCTTCTTCTTCCTCGATGTCTTCCTCTTCCTTGTAGGAAGGACCGGCGGTGGCCTCGCTGATTTCGCCATCGCCTTCAACCTCACCATCTTCGGTCAGGCTTTCAGGGGCTGGTTCCTTTGACAGCATGGCATCAAGATCAAGGATCTCGCGCAGCTGCATTTCACCGGCGTTGAGCGCTTCGGACCACTGGATGATGGCGTGGAAGGTGATCGGGCTTTCGCAGAGCCCCAGAATCATCGTGTCGCGACCGGCCTCGATCCGCTTGGCGATGGCGATTTCGCCTTCGCGGCTGAGCAGTTCGACCGCGCCCATTTCGCGCAGATACATGCGCACCGGGTCATCCGTCCGCTCGACGGTTTCCTTCTTCTTTTCGGCGACCGGGCGTTCTGCCCCCATCTGATCCGGCTCGTCGATTTCATCGACGTCCTTTTCATCGGGATCGATCGCATCCTCATCGCTTTCGACGATGTTCACGCCCATTTCGCTGATCGCGGACATGATGTCTTCGATCTGATCGGCCGACATCTGATCCTGCGGCAGCGCTTCGTTCAGCTCGTCAACCGTGATCACACCGCGGCGCTTGGCACGCGCGATAAGCTTCTTGATCGAGGCGTCGTTCAGATCGATCAGCGGTGCATCGCCGCCTTCTTTTTCGCCGCCCTGGATATCGTCTTCGTCCATCATTCCGCCATGTTGTTGGGGGCATCTCCGGAAGGAGCACCCGCTCGAGCGCTGGCCATTTGCCGCAGACGCGCGTCGAATTCCAGCTTTCTCTTTAACAGCCGTTGCTGTTCGGCATAGGCCCCATCCGAAAAGTCACGCTCAAACCGGGCCGTGGCTGCCGCCAGCGCGGCTTCCAGCGCCGGTCGTTCGACCAGCAGGCCCACCGCTTGCGCCAGTTCCTGACGGGACTGGTCGGGCGGCGTGTCCCCGGCAAGAAAGCCGAGAGGGAGCGAGGCATATTCATCGGGGCTCGGGGCTGCCAGACCCCGCTCCGCCAATATGGTGTCAAAGGCCGCACTTTCAAGCGCCGCGCCCGAATCGGCGTGGTCTATCAACAGTTCAAATCGCGGATCGGCCAGATTGGCCCGGCCAAGCGCCTCGGCATGGCGGGCGAGTTCGCCGGGAAATCGCATGAAACCGGCCAGCACGGCCGCCGCCAGCGCATCGCGTGCGCCGCCATTGCTGGCCCGGCGCAGGCGGTTGGTCAGCTGCGGATCGGTCTGGGTGGTAGCCAAACGGCCTGGCATCGGGCGGCCAGATGAGGGGCGGCCAGCGGGACGCCATTCGCGCTGCTCACGCGGGGGAAAGGCGAAACTGGAATAGCGTTCCAGCAATTCGCGGCGGTACAGTGCCTGAATATCGCTGTGTTGGATCGTTTCGACATGCGCCATCAGCCGCGCCTTCAACCCGGCCTTGTCTTCGGGGGAGGTCAGCGGCACCGCGTCGCGTTCAAACTGCCACAGCGTTTCCAGCAGGCTGTCCGCTCCTGCCAGCACCGCCTCCATTGCCTTGGGGCCGTCGCGTTTGATCAGATCGTCGGGATCCAGCCCGGTGGGCAGGCGCACGATCTTCAGGGAATGCGACGGCCGCAGCAGTGGCAGGGCGCGGGTGATCGCGCGCATCGCGGCGCGCTGGCCGGCGGCGTCCCCATCAAAACAAAGCACCGGCACTTCCACCAGCCGCCACAGCATCTCGATCTGCCGTTCGGTCAGCGCGGTGCCAAGCGGCGCGACCGCATCCTCGATCCCCGCTGCCGCCAGTGCGATCACATCCATATAGCCTTCGACCACCACCAGCCGCCCGGTCTGGCGGCTGGCTGGCCCCGCGCGATGCAGGTTGTAAAGCGTGCGCCCCTTGTCGAACAAAGGCGTGTCGGGGGAATTGAGGTATTTGGGCGCATCGGTCTTTTGCGCATCGAGGATGCGCCCGCCAAAGGCGATCACCCGCCCGCGCGCATCCTCGATCGGCAGCATCAGGCGGCCACGGAAACGATCATAGGGCTCACGCTCGTCAACCAGGATGCGCAGCCCGGCTTCGACCAGCATTTCCTCGGGAAACTGGCTGAGCGCGGCCTTCAGGGACTGCCGTCCTTCCGGCGCATAGCCAAAGCCGAACCGTTCCACTGTCCGCGCGTTGAAGCCGCGCGTCGCCAGATAGCTCCGGGCCTTTTCGCCCTCCGCCCCGGCAAGGCTGCTGACAAACCAAGCCTGCGCCGCCGCCATCACCTCATGCAAACCGCTGCGCTGCTCGGCCTGCTGGGCCGCGCGGGGATCGGGGGCGGGGACTTCCATCCCGGCTTCGGATGCCAGCTCTTTCACAGCATCCATGAACGACAACCCGCGCTGATCGGTCATCCAGCGGATCACATCGCCATGCGCGCCACAGCCGAAACAGTGGTAGAAACCCTTTTGATCGTTGACGGTAAAGCTGGGCGATTTCTCGTTGTGAAACGGGCAACAGGCCTTGAACTCATGCCCCGCTTTGGTGAGCCGTGTCGTCCGCCCGATCACGCTGGAAAGCGTGATCCGCGCGCGCAGTTCATCAAGCCATTGGGAGGAGAGTGCCATCAGAAACGCTCGCCGCCACGCTGGCGAATCCACAAACTCCCCTCCCGCCTGCGGGAGGGGCTGGGGGAGGGCATGTTATCCAGAACTTGCCCGATCATCGTCAAAACCCCATCCAGATTGTCGAGCACATCATTGTTCCAGAACCGCAGAACCCGGTAACCCTGCCGCTCGAGAAACGCGGTGCGGCGCGCATCATACTCGGCGGAGAACGCATGCTGTCCACCGTCCAGTTCAATCACCAGTCGCTTTTCGCGCGTTACGAAATCGCAGATGTATTGCCCGATCGGAAATTGCCGATTGAAAAGGGTACCATTCAATTTGCGGCCACTAAATTCACGCCAAAGTTTTCGCTCGGCTTCGGTTGGATTGTTGCGAAGCTGCCGGGATCGAGCAGTCGGGCGCACATAACCTTGGTCGTTGCGGCGGAACCAGTCGTTATCCAACATGCCCTCCCCCGACCCCTCCCGCAGGCGGGAGGGGAGATTGCGAAAGATCAGGTCAACGCAGCTTTCACCAGCCCGCTGGCCTTACCCATATCGAGCTGGGTGCCATGACGCGCCTTCAGCTCAGCGATAACCTTGCCCATGTCCTTGATCGAGCTCGCGCCCAGCTCGGTCTTGATCGCTTCGATTGCGGCCTTCACCGCATCCTCGCCCATCTGCTGGGGCAGGAATTCCTCGATCACCGTCAGCTCGGCGCTTTCGACTTCGGCCAGTTCGTGACGGCCGCCCTGTTCATACAGCGCAATCGATTCGCGGCGCTGCTTTGCCATTTTCTGCAGAACATCCACCACAATCGCATCGTCATCGGGCAGATTGCCCGCCGTGCGCAGTTCGATATCCTTGTCCTTCAGCTTGGCGAGAATCAGGCGAACCGCGGCCAGGCGCGGCTTGTCGCCAGCCTTCATGGCGGTGATCTGGGCGGCTTTGATGGTGTCGCGAAGCATTCTTGCCAATCTTTCCTGCGTGAATTCGATTTCGGTTGGGGAAACTCTGATCCTAGCCGGGATTTTCCGGCTTTCATAGGTTGACGCTGCGGGGGGAGGGGTCTAGCGGCGGTGCCTTAGCGACATTGCTGGAAACCTTTGAACGGAGCGCCCCTGAAATGGCTGACGCCGCCTCTTCGCACGCACCCCAACCGCAGGGTGCGACGGGAGTCCTTGTGCTTGCCGATGGCCATGTTGCCTGGGGGCGCGGCTTTGGCGCAGAGGGCAGCGCCGTGGGTGAGGTGTGCTTCAACACCGCGATGACCGGCTATCAGGAAGTGATGACCGATCCCAGCTATGCCGGGCAGATCGTTACCTTCACTTTCCCGCATATCGGCAATGTCGGCGTCAATGACGAGGATCTGGAAGCTGCCGTCGATGGCGCGGTTGGCTGCGTGGTGCGCGAGGATATCACGCCGCCTTCGAACTTCCGTTCGCAGGGCACTTTCGGGGAATGGCTGGCGGCCAAGGGCAAGATCGGTCTGGCCGGGATCGACACCCGCGCGCTGACCCGCCGCATCCGCCTGTCCGGCGCGCCGAATGCGGTGATCGCGCATGATCCGCAGGGCAATTTCGATATCCCGGCGCTGCTGGCCCGCGCGCGGGACTGGCCGGGGCTTGAAGGGATGGACCTTGCCCGGATCGTTTCGCGGCAGGATCAGCAAGAATGGCACGGCGGCGTCTGGACGCTGGGGCATGGCTATGCCGCCGAGGATGAAGCAGACAAGCCGCATGTCGTCGCCATGGATTTCGGCGCGAAGGACAATATCTTCCGCAATCTGGTGAAGGCCGGGGCGCGGGTGACGGTGGTACCGGCGCAAACCGCGCTGGAAGATGTGCTGGCGCTGAACCCGGCGGGCGTGTTCCTGTCCAACGGCCCCGGCGATCCGGCGGCGACCGGGCAATATGCCGTGCCGGTAATTCAGGGGCTGCTGGAGCGGGATATTCCCGTGTTCGGGATTTGCCTGGGCCATCAGATGCTGGCGCTGGCTGCGGGCGCAAGGACCATAAAGATGCATCAGGGCCACCGCGGTGCCAATCACCCGGTCAAGCGGCTGGACGACGGCGTGGTGGAGATCACCAGCATGAACCACGGCTTCGCGGTGGACAATCAGACGCTGCCCGAGGGTGTGGAGGAAACGCACCGTTCGCTGTTCGACGGATCGAACTGCGGCATCGCGATCAAGGGCAAGAAGGCCTTTGGCGTGCAATACCACCCGGAAGCGTCGCCGGGGCCGATGGATAGTTTCTATCTGTTCGAGCGGTTTGTGGGGATATTGTCATGACTACAACCGAGTTGATTACCGTGGCCGCCATTTTGGCTGGCCCAATCTTTGCCGTCATGGTGCAAATCAATGGAGAGCGGCGCAAGCAGCTGCGAGATGCGCAAACCACGACATTCCGAATGCTCGCTGGCACGCGGCATTTACCGTCGGATCCCGCGTACTCTGCGGCGATAAACATGACCCCAATTGACTATAATAGGGTTACGAAGGTCATAGAGGCCTACAAGGCCTACATTGACGCAATCCGGTACAAGGTTGCGCCTGAAAATGTGACTGAGCATGAAAAGCAGGTGATTGCAAAGCAGACAAAGTTGCTTTTCGAGATGTCTAAGCATCTTGGGTACGATCTACCTGAGAGCGAAATCCAAGCAAACCCATATGCCGCTGACGGATTCATAACCCGCGACAATATAATGTTGGATGCTTGGCGTTCTTGGCCTCGCATAGCGGTGGCGCTTGAATCGCAGGCCGAATGGATTGCCACGCAACATACCGATGAAGTAAAATAATGCCCAAACGCACTGACATCTCCTCGATCCTCGTCATTGGCGCCGGTCCGATCATCATCGGTCAGGCTTGCGAGTTCGACTATTCCGGCACGCAGGCGATCAAGGCGCTGAAGGAGGAGGGCTACCGTGTGGTCCTCGTCAATTCCAACCCGGCGACGATCATGACCGATCCGGAATTCGCCGACGCCACCTATATCGAGCCGATCACCCCGCAAATGGTCGCCAGGATCATCGAGAAGGAGCGGCCCGATGCGCTGTTGCCGACTATGGGCGGGCAGACCGCGCTGAACACCGCGCTGGCGCTGTTCAACGATGGCACGCTGGATAAGTTCGGCGTGCAGATGATCGGTGCCAATGCCGATGCCATCGACAAGGCCGAAGACCGCCAGCGCTTCCGCGAGGCGATGGACAAGATCGGGCTCGAAAGCGCCCGCAGCGGCGTGGCGCATACGGTGGAGGAAGCCTTTGCGGTGCTGGAACGCACCGGGCTGCCCTCGATCATCCGCCCCAGCTTCACCCTGGGCGGAACCGGCGGCGGCGTTGCCTATAACAAGGCCGAGTTTGAGGCGATTGTCCGCAGCGGGCTGGATGCTTCACCCACCACCGAAGTGTTGATCGAGGAAAGCCTGCTGGGCTGGAAAGAATATGAGATGGAGGTCGTCCGCGATCGGAACGACAATGCCATCATCATCTGCTCGATCGAGAATGTCGATCCGATGGGCGTCCACACCGGCGATTCGATCACCGTCGCACCGGCGCTGACGCTGACCGACAAGGAATATCAGATCATGCGCTCGGCCAGCATTGCCGTGCTGCGTGAAATCGGCGTGGAAACCGGCGGATCGAACGTGCAGTTCGCGGTCAATCCTGCCGATGGCCGCCTGATCGTGATCGAAATGAACCCGCGCGTGTCGCGCAGTTCGGCGCTGGCATCCAAGGCCACCGGCTTCCCCATTGCGCGCGTCGCCGCCAAGCTGGCGGTGGGCTATACGCTGGATGAGCTGACCAACGAGATTACCGGCGCAACCCCGGCCAGTTTTGAACCGAGCATCGATTACGTCGTCACCAAGATCCCGCGCTTCGCCTTTGAAAAGTTCAAGGGCGCAGAGCCGCTGCTCTCCACCGCGATGAAATCGGTGGGTGAAGTGATGGCGATTGGCCGCAATTTTCAGGAAAGCGTGCAAAAGGCACTACGCGGGCTGGAAACCGGGCTGGATGGCTTCAACCGGGTTGAGGCGCTGGAAGGCGCGGGCCGCGATGAAATCACCGCGGCGCTGTCACGTCAGACGCCTGACCGTCTGCTGATGGTGGCACAGGCCTTCCGCGAGGGGTTCAGCGTTGATGAGGTCCATGCGCTGACTCACTATGACAAATGGTTCCTCCGCCAGATCGACGGCATCGTCGAAGCCGAGCGCGAGGTTGAGGCCAATGGTCTGCCCAATGATGCTGCCGGAATGCGGCGACTGAAAGCGATGGGCTTTTCCGATCAGCGGCTGGCCAAGCTGGCGGTGCGTTCGGTCAGCCTGGCGGGCAGCGCCAATATGGCCCGTGCCGGGCTGCTGCATGATGTCGTCAGCGCGATGGCCGGTGCCACCAGCGAGGCCGAAGTGCGCGCGCTGCGGACCCGGCTGGGCGTCCATCCGGTGTTCAAGCGGATCGACAGCTGCGCGGCGGAGTTTGAGGCTGTCACGCCCTATATGTACTCCACCTATGAAACCGGTCTGTTCGGCACGCCGGAGGATGAGGCTGCGCCCTCTGACCGGCGCAAGATCGTGATCCTGGGTGGTGGTCCGAACCGGATCGGGCAGGGGATCGAGTTCGATTACTGCTGCTGCCACGCCTGTTTTGCGCTGGAGGAAGCCGGTTTCGAGACCATCATGGTCAATTGCAACCCGGAAACCGTCTCGACCGACTATGACACCTCTGACCGGCTCTATTTCGAGCCGCTGACCGCAGAGGACGTGCTGGAAATCCTGCGGGTGGAACAGCAGAATGGTGAGCTGGTGGGCGTGATCGTGCAGTTTGGCGGGCAGACCCCGCTCAAGCTGGCACAGGCGCTGGAAGATGCGGGCATTCCCATTCTGGGCACTTCACCCGATGCGATCGACCTTGCCGAGGATCGCGAACGCTTTTCCGCGCTGGTTGAAAAGCTGGGGCTACGCCAGCCTGCCAATGGCATCGCGCGCAGCCGTGATGAAGCGGTCGCGGTGGCCAATCGTATCGGCTATCCGGTGCTGATGCGCCCCAGCTATGTGCTGGGCGGCCGGGCGATGGAAATTGTCGACAGCCAGGCGCAGCTGGACGATTACATCGCCACTGCGGTGAAGGTGTCGGGCGACAGCCCGGTACTGATCGACCAATATCTGCGCGATGCGGTGGAATGCGATGTCGATGCGCTGTGCGATGGCAACCGGGTGGTGATCGCCGGGGTTATGCAGCACATCGAGGAAGCCGGGATCCACTCCGGCGACAGCGCCTGCACCCTGCCACCCTACAGTCTGCCGGCGGATGTCATCGCCGAAATGGAACGTCAGGCCGAGGCGCTGGCGCTGGCACTGGGCGTAAAGGGGCTGATGAACATCCAGTTCGCGGTAAAGGATGGCGAGGTTTACCTGATCGAAGTGAACCCGCGCGCCAGCCGCACGGTGCCCTTCGTCGCCAAGGCGATCGGCCAGCCCGTCGCCAAGATCGCTGCGCGGGTGATGGCTGGCGAAAAGCTGGACAGCTTCCCGCCGTTCCGGCGCGAACTGCCCTATATGGCAGTGAAGGAAGCGGTGTTCCCGTTTGCCCGCTTCCCCGGTGTTGATCCCGTGCTGTCGCCAGAGATGAAATCCACTGGTGAGGTGATGGGCATTGATGGCAATTTCGCGACTGCCTTTGCCAAGGCGCAACTGGGTGCAGGTATGGATCTGCCCAAGGGCGGCACTGCCTTCGTTTCGGTGAAGGATGGCGACAAGCCGGTGATCCTGCCAGCGGTTACCCGGCTGATCGAACTTGGCTTCAAGGTGATCGCCACTGGCGGTACCCAGAAATATCTGGCCGATGCCGGACTGCCGGTGGAGCGCGTCAACAAGGTGGCCGAAGGACGCCCGCATATTGTTGACCGCATCATCGATGGTGAGGTGACCTTGATCATCAATACCACCGAAGGCTGGCAGAGCCTGAAGGACTCGCAATCGATCCGCGCCAATGCGCTGACTGGCAAGGTGCCGTATTTCACCACGGCCGCGGCATCGCTTGCCGCTGTGGAGGCAATTGCGGCTTTGCGCGGCAGCAACCTTGAAGTGCGCTCGTTGCAGGCCTATTATAGCTAGGAAATCGCGCTTCCCCACATCGCGATCACGCTGACTCGCAGCCATAGGGCGCGGGGCGGGTGAATCGTCCCTTGGGAAGCGGAAGGAGGACAGGGAAGACATGGCGAGTGTCGAAAAGCTGCCGATGCTGGCGGAAGGCTATGAAAGGCTGATTGCCGAGCTGAAGGCATTGCGTGAAGAACGTCCCAAGATCGTGGATGCGATCGAGGAGGCGCGCGCGCATGGCGATTTGTCCGAAAATGCCGAATATCACGCCGCCAAGGAACGCCAGGGCCAGGTGGAAGCGTCCATCGCCGATCTGGAAGATCGCGTCAGCCGTGCGCAGATCATCGATCCGGCAACGCTTTCCGGCGACCGCATCATCTTTGGCGCGACCGTCACCCTGCTGGATGATGATGACAAGCCGGTGAAGTATCAGATTGTCGGTCCTTATGAAGCCGACGCCAAGCTGGGCCGCATCAGCTATAACTCGCCGCTGGGGCGCGCGCTGATTGGCCGCAAGGTGGAAGACGAAATCGAAGTTACCGTGCCTTCGGGTGACCGGTTCTACGTGGTCGATCAGATCCAGTTCATCTGATTTCCAGCCTCTCCCGGCAGGGAGGGGCTGATGCTTGCAGTACCGGAATCCTCAGGAAATATCCGGTTCCAGCAGCTTGTGCAGATGCACGATCACATAACGCATTTCGGCATCGTCAACCGTGCGCTGGGCGCTGCTGCGCCAGGCGTCTTCGGCTTCGGCATAGCTGCCGAATACGCCGACCAGGTCCATTTCCTGAAGGTTCACAAAATCAAGCGTTTGCGGATCGCTGACGCGCCCGCCCATTACGAGGTGGAGTTTTTGCATGGTCATTAAGCCCCGGGGAGGATGAGGATTCACCCGCTAGTAACGCGGCTTCGGAAAATTGCAAAGCGTGATGCCGAAAGCAGGGATCACACCGCGGGCGTCAGCCGCGGCGTTTCGCCAGTTTGATGGCCTGCCGGGCAAGTTTTACGCCAGCCTTTCCCGCAGCGTCATCAGCGCGGTCCATGCGCTTCTGGGCGAGAGCGAGCCCGATTTCTCCGGCCATGGCAAGCGCGCCCAGCAATTTGTCGCCTGACCGTGTTTTCCCGATCACCTTGCGCGGCAACAATGCACCGATGGCCAGCCCGGCACCCACGCCAGCGGCAACGCCCAGCAGGGGGTGCTTGCCAATGACGGAAAGCGCATCCCTTGCGCCCTTTTGAATCGGTGGCAGTGGCGGGATCGGGCTGTCACGATCAAGGCGTTGCTGTGAAGCGGCAATCTTGCGTTTCACGCGTTCCTGCCGCTGGCTGTCCGTGTCGCTGCTCATTCTGCATCGCCTCCGGGTGTTTCGCTGTTGTGGGCGCGCAGCGCCTTCCATTTGGCGGCGATCGGCTTGCGCAAGAACCACAAGGCCAGCGCCGCCCCGGCCGCACCGATAATGGCCTTGCTCTCGCGCGCGACATCGGCGGCCTTGCCCGCGCCCTGTTTGGCCTTCGCCTTGGCATCATCGGCGATGCGCGCACCCACGCTGCGTTCTGCAAGCCCCGATTTCAATGTGGCAAGGCGGCTGTCAAACAAGCCGCGAAGCGCATCGCGCTCGGCCCGTGCCGCCTTGAGCCGCTGCTCGATCTCTCTCACGCCGCGTCCTCCCCGGACTGTTTTGGAGACGCAAGCTGGCTGGACATGCGCTTCCATTGACGCGCCGCGCTGAGTCCGCAAAGACCGGCAACAAGCAGCAATCCCAGCACCACAGCAGCCAACGCTCCCCAACCGCCGAGCAGCGGGTTCAGGGCCAGCAGTAGCCCCATGACCAAAGCCATCAGGGCGAAATAGGCCAGAACCAGCGCCAGCACACCGGCGATGGCGATGCCTTTCACACCTTTCCCGGCCAGTGCAGCGCGGGATTTCTGATAGGTAAGCTCTGCTTCAAGCAGGGCACGGCCATCGGCTGCAAGCTGCTTCACCTCTGCCACCAGCGATGCGGTTGAGGCATCGCCGGTGGCAGCGGAGATCAGGGGAGGGGTTTCATCGTCCATTGTGCGGCACAAACCGGGTCAGCGCCGCGCTGTCAATCTTCAGAACTGCCGCTCCGGAACAGACGCGACAGCATGAAGCCGGCAACGGCAGCAATACCGATGGCCAGACCCGGGCTTTTGCGCACGAATTCTTTCGCATCCTCCCCCAGTTCGGCGACATCTTTTGCTTCCAGCTTTGCGGCTGTTTCCTGCATGGTGCGCGCGGCAGTGCGGGCATAGTCACCATAGCGCGTGCCGAGCTTTTCATCGATGGTGGATGCATTGTCTGCCACGATCTTGCCCAGGCTGGAAATGGCATCGCTGGTGCGAGCCTTGCCATCCTTGGCCAGTTCGACCGCGCGTTCCTTGGCCTGACCGGCCAGTTCCTTGGCCTCTACGGCCAGATCGCCGCTCTTCGCGGTAATTTGTTCGCGATAGGCACCTGCACGTGCCTGCGCATCTTCAATCGCTTGCGAGAAACGCGCCTTGGTGTCCGCAGTCACGGTCTTGGCGGTTGCCTTGGCCGCGGCAGGCTTCTTGGCCGCAGCCGGCTTTTTCGCTGCTGCCGGTTTCTTCGTCGCGGCAGGTTTTGCGGTCGCGGTTTTGGCGGTGGTGGTCGACTTGGCCATGCTGATACCCTTTCTGCGCCCTGGGAAGCGGGCCTTTGGTTGATGTGGGAAGCAATTCCCAACTTCGCAAGTGCGGATATGCCGTTCAGATTGCTGCATTGCAACTTGCCTGCATGGGCTCCGCTGCTAAGGAGCGCGCAACTGCCGCACAGGAGATGAACCCGCCATGACCGCGATCATTGACATTCACGCCCGCCAGATCCTCGATAGCCGCGGAAATCCGACTGTTGAAGTCGATGTTCTGCTCGAAGACGGCAGCTTTGGCCGGGCTGCGGTACCCTCAGGCGCTTCCACGGGCGCTCATGAAGCGGTCGAACTGCGCGATGGCGACAAGAGCCGTTACCTAGGCAAAGGCGTGACCAAGGCGGTCGAAGCCGTGAACAGCGAAATCGCCGAGGAGCTGATTGGCCTTGATGCGGAAGATCAGCGCGACATCGATCATGCCATGATCGCGCTTGATGGCACCGAGAATAAGGGGCGCATTGGTGCCAATGCGATCCTGGGCGTCAGCCTGGCGGTTGCCAAGGCAGCGGCAGACGCACGCGGCCTGCCGCTCTATTCCTATGTCGGCGGTGTCTCGGCCCATGTCTTGCCGGTGCCGATGATGAACATCATCAATGGCGGCGAGCATGCCGACAATCCTATCGATTTTCAGGAATTCATGATCATGCCGGTCGGCGCGCCGACGCTGGCAGAAGCCGTGCGCTGGGGTTCGGAAGTGTTCCACACGCTGAAGAAGGGCCTGCATGAAAAGGGGCTCGCTACGGCGGTGGGCGATGAGGGCGGCTTTGCCCCCAATCTCTCCAGCACCCGCGCGGCGCTGGATTTCATCATGGCTTCGATTGAAAAGGCCGGTTTCAAGGCTGGCAGCGAGATTGCGCTGGCGCTGGATTGCGCCGCCACTGAATTCTTCAAGAACGGCAAGTATGAAATCAGCGGTGAAGGGCTGTCGCTCAGCCCGGTGCAGATGGCTGACTATCTGGCCGATCTGACCACAGCCTATCCGATCCGCTCAATCGAAGACGGCATGGGCGAGGACGATTTCGAGGGCTGGAAAGCACTGACAGACAAGATCGGGGACAAGGTGCAGCTGGTGGGTGATGATCTGTTCGTTACCAATCCGAAGCGCCTGACCATGGGCATCAACAAGGGGCTGGCCAATTCGCTGCTGGTCAAGGTCAATCAGATCGGTTCGCTTTCGGAAACGCTGGACGCGGTCAGCATCGCCAATCGCGCTGGCTATACCGCTGTGATGAGCCACCGTTCGGGCGAAACCGAAGATGCCACCATCGCCGATCTGGCGGTGGCAACAAACTGCGGCCAGATCAAGACCGGCAGCCTTGCCCGCTCAGACCGGCTTGCCAAATACAACCAGCTGATCCGCATCGAGGAAGAACTGGGAGCCTCTGCCCGCTATGCGGGTGCAGGCGCGTTCGGACGCCTGGCAGGCTGATATCAGGCAGGCGGTTGCTCGTTCAACCGCCTAGCCACTTCGACCAAGGCAATTGCTCCGCCTGCTGGCAGGGCTAATGTGCTGCACCCATGAGGATGCGGCACAAAAGCCATGCCTGACACCGGAAGGATGAAATCCATGCGTAACACCAAACTTGTCGCAGCATTGCTGCTCGGCGTTGCCGCGGCGGGCTTTGGCCCGATGGCTTGCCAGATGGCCGGAACCGAAGCCTCGGCCGGAACCGCACTGGGGATCGATCCGGCGGCGATGGACAAGGCGGTGAAGCCGGGTGACGATTTCTACGGTTTCGCCAATGGCGCATGGATGAAAAACACCCAGATTCCGGCGGATCGTTCCAGCGTCGGCGGGTTCTTCATCGCCGATCAGCAGACCGAGCGAAAGCTTGAGGAACTGATGACAGAGATCGTCAAGTCCAGCGCTGCTGCGGATAGCGACGAAGGCCGCATTCGCGATTTCTACAAAGCCTATCTGGATACCGGCAAGATCGATGCCGCCGGCATGGCGCCGGTGAAGGCGGATATGGACCGTTTCGCCGCCATCTCCGATGTGAAAAGCCTTTCGCGGGTGCTGGGCGAACAGATCCGCGCCGATGTCGATCCGCTCAACGCGACAAATTTCCGCACGGAAAACCTGTTTGGCCTGTTCGTAACCCAGGCACTCGCCGGCGGTGAGGTAATGCCTTACGTCCTGCAGGGCGGCCTGGGCATGCCAGAGCGGGAATATTACCTCTCCGCCGATCCGAAAATGGCTGAACTGCGCAGCCAGTACAAAACCTATATCGCCAAGCTGCTTGGCGATGCAGGTATCGCTGATGCAGACGCCAAGGCACAGCGCATCTTCGATCTGGAAATGAAGATTGCGCAGGCCCACGTCACGCGTGAGGAAAGCGAAGATTTCCAGCACAGTGCGGCCGAATGGACCCGCAGCGATTTCAACGCCAAGGCGCCGGGCATCGATTGGGATGCCTTCTTCGGTGCCGCGCAGCTGGGGCAGCAGCAGAAATTCGCCGCCTATCATGCCGGGGCGATCCCGCGCCTGTCCGCACTGGTCGCATCGCAGCCGCTGGATACCTGGAAGGACTGGCTGGTGTTTCACCAGATCAACACCAACACATCGGTACTTCCCGCCAAGCTGGATGCCGATGCCTTTGAATTTTATGGCAAGGCCCTGCAAGGCACGCAGCAGCAGCGCCCGCGCGACAAGCGTGCACTGGCCGCCATCAACGGCGCGCTGGGTGATGCGCTGGGCAAGCTCTATGTCGAAAAATACTTCCCGGCATCTGCCAAGGCAGAAGTGCAGGGCATGGTCGACAACATCAAGACCGCCTTCGCTGCGCGCGTGCAGGCGCTCGACTGGATGGCCCCCGCAACCAAGCAGGAAGCGCTGCAAAAGGTCCGCACGATCGAGGTTGGCGTTGGCTATCCCGACAGCTGGAAAGACTATGGCGCGCTGAAGCTGACGCCCGAAAATGCCTATGCCAATCGGCAGGCCGCTTCGAAGATCGCCTACGCCCAGCAACTGGCCAAGATCGGCAAGCCGCTGGATCGCCGCGAATGGTGGATGAATGCCCAGCTGGTCAACGCCGTGAACCTGCCGGTACAGAATGCGCTGAATTTCCCTGCGGCGATTCTGCAGCGCCCCTTCTTCGATCCCAAGGCCGACGCCGCCTATAACTATGGCGCTATCGGTGCGGTGATCGGGCATGAGATCAGCCACAGCTTTGACAACAACGGCGCTGCGTTCGATGCCAGCGGCAAGATGCGCAACTGGTGGACGCCTTCTGATCTTGCCCGGTTCGATGCGGCGGGCAAGGCGCTGGCTGATCAGTTCGATAGCTATGAGCCATTCCCCGGCCTGCATGTGAACGGCAAGCTGACGCTGGGCGAGAACATTGCCGACGTTGCCGGGCTGGCGGCGGCCTATGACGCGTGGAAGGCTTCGCTGAAGGGCAAGGAAGCGCCGGTGATCGATGGCTACACCGGCGATCAGCGCTTTTTCATCGCTTTCGCCCAAACCTGGGCAACCAAGATGCGCGACGAAGCACTGCGCGGACGCATTGCAACCGATGGGCATGCGCCGGGAATGTACCGCGCGCTTACGGTTCGCAATCTGGATGCATGGTACAAGGCGTTTGATGTGAAGCCCGGTGACAAGCTCTATCTGCCGCCGGAAAAGCGTGTGAAGGTATGGTAGTTGCCAGCAGCCTCCGCATGATTTAATCGTTCGCTTAAACAAAGCGAATGGTGAGAGCATATGGCTGATTTTCCGGTGCATCCGGATCAGGTGACGGCAGAATGGCTGTCACATTGCCTGAATCGAGCAGGGCAATTGCAATCCGGCCGTGTCACCGCGGTGCGTTGGGAGCCAATCGGCACGGGCCAGGTGGGTGACAGCGCGCGCTTTCATCTGAGCTATGACCGCGATGGTGCCGGCCCGGCGACCTTGGCTGGCAAATTTCCGGCCGAAGATCAGGTCAGCCGGGGCACGGCAGCGGCGTTTGGTCTTTATGCCAAGGAAGTAGGCTTTTACCGTGAGCTGCTGCCGCAACTGGCGGTGCGATCACCAAAGGTGCTGGCGGCCGAAATTGACGGCAATGGCGTGGATTTCGTGTTGCTGTTCGAAGATCTGGGCCCGGCGCGTGGTGGCAATCAGCTGGCCGGCTGTTCCGCCGATGATGCCCGCGCCGCGATCCGGCAGGCAGCCGCCATTCATGCGCCGAGCTGGAATCATCCGCAGCTGACCGCCACCAGCTGGCTTCAGCCGGTGCCGCAGCAGATCGAACAGATCAAAGCGCTCTACCCGAATGCGCAGGCAATCTTCCGTGAACGCTATGCAGGCAGCATGGAGCCGGAACTGATGCAGGTCTGCGAAGATCTCAACGCGGTATCCGATCTGTGGTTCGGTCGCGAGACGTCGGCAAAATGCATCGTTCATGGCGATTTCCGCCTCGACAATATGCTGTTCGACATTCGCGGCGGCACGGAAGAAATTGCCGTGCTCGATTGGCAGACCGTGGCAATCGGCAATGGCTTGACCGACATCGGCTATTTCATTGGCTGCGGGATCGGGGATGCGCGGCGGCGTGAGTGCGAGGATGAGTTGCTGGCGTTGTACTGTACTGAAATGGCGCAGCGCGGCGTTGCGCTGAGCCGCGATGCTATCTGGGACGATTATGTGATCGGCGCGCTGCACGGGGTCTCCACGGCAGTATTCAGTGCCGCCTATGTTGAACGCACCGAACGGGGCGACGCAAACTTCCTGTCGATGGCGCGCGGCGCTTGTGCCCTGGCACTGGCGCATGACAGCATCGGCGCATTGCAAAGGAACAGCTGATCATGGTGTTGACCAAGGGCGATGACTATCCGCTGCATCAGACGCCGGAGCCGGTGGCCTATGCTGGCACCGATCGCAATTTCTATGACCGCTATTTCTTCAATGGCTATACGCCCGATGGCTCGGGCTTTTTCGCGGTGGCGCTGGGGATATATCCGCATCTAAATGTCGCGGACGCGCATTTTTCCGCGATCCGCGATGGTGTTCAGTACAATCTTCACGCATCGCGCGAATTGGGGATGGAGCGGCTTGATCTGCAGGTGGGGCCGATCCGCATCGAAATCCTTGAACCGCTGCACAAGCTGCGCATTGTGGTGGACGGCGAAGGGGTGAAGGCCGATCTAACCTTTACCGGCCGCGCCTTTCCGATCGAAGAGCCGCGCTTCATCCATCGGATCGGGCCGCGCACCTTCATGGACTACACCCGCCTGACGCAGAACGGGCACTACAGCGGCTGGATCGAGATCGATGGTGTGCGCCAGGAATGCGTGCCCGGAACCGCCGGTACACGGGATCGCAGCTGGGGCGTCCGCCCGGTTGGCGCGCGTGATGAGCAGCCGCATGGCACGGGCGTGGTGCCGGGCTTCTTCTGGCAGTGGACGCCGATCAATTTTCCGGATCGCAGCCTGTTCTTTCACGTCAACGCCGATGCCAAGGGCAACAAGTGGAACACCCGCGCGGTTATCGCGCCCGATGGGGCAGCGGCGGAGCAGCTGTTCGATACCGATGGCGAGATGGTTTCTCCGCTCGCTGCCGGAACCCGCTGGCCTGCCAGCGGTGAGCTGACCATTGATGGACCGGATGGCCCGGAAGTGCTGAAGCTGGAACCTATCGGCCGGTTCCAGATGCGCGGCATTGGCTATACCTCACCCAAATGGGGGCATGGGCTGTGGCACGGGCCGCTGGCGGTCGAGCGTGAAGATATCGAACTGTCGCAGTGCAATCCGGCACAGATGGACAATTATCATGTGCAGTTGCCCTGCCGTGTTACCAGCGATCGGCACGGGGAGGGCATCGGCGTGTTCGAGCAGCTGATTATCGGCCCCTATCTGCCCTATGGGCTGAAGGAGTTTCTCGACCTTGGCTGACGGCGCTCAGTGCAGGGCAACCAGCACTGCGGCACCGGCGCCGATTAATCCGGCACCGGCAAGTCGCGCCGGGCCAACCCGCTCTTTCAGCACGATTGCAGCTATTGCCACACCGAACAGGATGGAGGTCTCGCGCAGCGCCGCGAGGCGCGGGACATCGCCCAGTCGATAGGCAAACAGGGCGCAGCCGTAGGTCACCAGTGACAGGGCACCGGCCAGCAAGCCGGGTTTCCATTGTGCGGCGGCGGTACGCAGGAAGACCGGGCCGCGCCAGAGCGCAAAGGTCAGCGCAATGCCGCCGCCCAGCGCCAGAAATACCCATACGAAGTAGCTGAATGCCGAAGGCGCGGCGCGCACGCCCTGCGCATCCAGCACGGTGTAGAGCGCAGTCATCGCGCCCGTGGCGATGGCCCAGCCAAGCGCCTTGCGGCCCGGCGCGTTCCACCAGGCAACCAGCACCGTGCCGCAGCTGACGAGGGCAATGCCCGCGACCACAGCCCAGCTGATCGGTTCGCCAAACAGCAGCACCGCCACGCTTGCGGCGATCACCGGGGCGCTGCCGCGCATGACCGGATAAACCGCACTCATGTCGGCCTGTTCGAAAGCGCGGACCAGAAATAGCAGGTAGAACAGATGGGTCAGCATCGATCCCGCCAGCCAGCCCCAGGCACCAGTCGGCAAAGGCGCGATAAAGGCCAGCGGCAGCACCAGAATGGCGCTGCTGCCATCGATCAAGGCCCGGCTCGACATCTTGTCGCCGCCGGATTTGAGCACAGCATTGACTACTGCATGCAGCGCCCCTGACGCCAGCATCAGCAGCGTCGCAGTCTGGACCATTGCTGCGGCTTAACCGAATTTCTCGCGCAGTTGCAGCAGGGCAATCGCAGCTTTGGCAGCCTCGCCGCCCTTGTCCTTTTGGGCAGGATCGGCGCGAACCAGCGCCTGCGCTTCGTTCTCGACAGTCAGAATGCCATTGCCGATCGCCACGCCATCCATCGTCAAAGCCATGATCCCGCGCGCGCTTTCGCCGGCGACGATTTCGAAGTGATAGGTTTCGCCCCGGATCACGACACCGATGGCGACATATCCGTCATAGAACTGTGCCTGATCGGCCAGAGCAATCGCGCCCGGAATTTCAAGCGCGCCGGGCACCGTGATGACATCGACATCGTGACCAGCGGATTTCAATGCCGTTCGCGCGCCTTCCACCAGCATATCGTTGAGGTGATCATAGAAACGGGCTTCGACAATCAGAAAACGGGCCATGATTTACTCCGCAGGAATGGGGCGTTCGCCAACGATGTTGAGGCCATAGCCTTCAATGGCGACGATGTTGCGATGCGCATTGGAAAGCAGGATCATCTGATGGACACCCATATCGGCAAGGATTTGCGCGCCGATGCCATAAGACCGCAAATCCATATCGGGTGCGGTGCCGCTGTTGTCCGGCGTGCTTTCGGATGGCCGCACCAGCAGCACGATCAATCCGCTGCCGTGCCTGCCGATTTCAGCCATGGCCCGCTGCAAAGTGCGCTTGCGCGGCCCAGGTTGCCCCAGCATGTCATCAAGGATCGAGATGGTGTGAACCCGGGCGAGGGTGGGTTCGTCATCCGTGACATGGCCTTTCTGGAGAACGAAGCTCTCGCTGCCATCAACCTTGTTGCGATAGGTGATCAGTTTCCAGTCACCGCCATAGTCGGATGTGAAGGGCACTTCGCTCAGCCGTTCAACCAGATGATCGTGCCGACGGCGATATTCGATCAGATCGCGGATCGTGCCCATCTTCAGGCCGTGGCGACGGGCGAAGGGCACCAGATCGTCCATCCGCGCCATGGTGCCATCTTCGTTCATGATTTCGCAGATCACGCCGGATGGATTCAAACCCGCCAGCCGCGAGATATCGACCGATGCCTCGGTATGTCCGGCGCGCACCAGCACCCCGCCATCGCGCGCGATCAGCGGAAAGACATGGCCAGGGGTGACGATGTCTTCCCGTCCCTTTGCGGCATCGATCGCCACTGCAACGGTCCGCGCCCGGTCACCGGCGGAAATCCCGGTGGTAACGCCTTCGCGTGCCTCGATGGAGACGGTGAACGCGGTTTCGTGGCGTGTGCCATTGTTGCGGCTCATCAGTTCCAGACCGAGCTGTTCGGTGCGGGTTTTGGTGAGTGTCAGACAAATCAGGCCGCGGCCATGCGTTGCCATGAAATTGATTGCATCCGGCGTGGCCATTTGCGCGGGGATGACCAGATCGCCTTCATTCTCGCGATCTTCATCATCTACCAGAATGAACATGCGGCCGTTACGGGCCTCGTCAATGATCTCCTCGATGCTGACCAGCACCGGCTCTTCATCATTGTCCGAAAGGAACTGCTCAAGCTTGCGCAGCGTGTCTGCGGTGGGGTTCCACCCCGGTTCGGTGCAATCGCGCAAGGTGTTGGCATGAAGCCCCGCCGCACGGGCAAGGCCGGCTCGTGACATGCCACCTTCGTTGACCAGGCGGCGCACGCGTTCGATGAGATCATTGGACATGACGAGTCGTTATCACATTAAAATGTGACTTGAAAGATCGTCGATCACATTGCCATGATGTTTATGGAATCAGGCGCTCAAGAAACCAGAAGCTGGCCGTGATGCCGATCGCGTAAGTGGCGGTGACCGTGGCAGGCCGCAGCAACCTCGGCGCAAACCGGCCCAGCAGCCCGATTGCGCCGAGGCAGACGGCAACGATGATCAGTTGCCCTGCTTCAACGCCAAGGTTGAAGGTCAGCAGCGCAACCGGAACATCGCTCTCCGGCAAGCCGATCTCCCGCAAGGCACCGGCAAAACCGAAACCGTGCAGCAGGCCAAACAGGAAGGCGACCACCCAGGGGATTTGTTCGGACAGACGCGGTTTGCCTTCGCCGCTTTTGATGATCTCCACCGCCAGAAACACGATGGACAGCGCGATCAAGGCCTCGACCGGCGCTTGCGGCAATCCGATCAGGCCCAGCGTGGTTCCGATCAGGGTCAAGGAATGCGCCACGGTGAATGCGGTGGCGGCACGCACCACCACCCACAGGTTCCCGAGCAGCAGCACAAGCGAAACCACGAACAGCAGGTGATCATAGCCGGTGAGAATATGCTCCACGCCCAGCACCAAATAGGTGCGCGCCACCTGCCAGCGGTTTGGCTTTGCCGTGATCAGCGCGGTGGGATGATCGGGGGTCAATCGCTCTGCCTGCACCGGACGACCGAGCGGGGCTACCCGCATAAGCGCATCGGTGAAGGTCGCCTCCATGCCGCTCAGCCCCACTTCCGATCCCGCGATGTCCTTGCTGCAGGTAACGCGGGATTCGGCGACCAGGGCAGCGTTATCCAATCGTGCGCTGGGCGGTCCGGCCTTGCAGAACGCGGGGAGCAGCGGGCGGGCATGGGTGGCAAGCCCGCCCAGCACCGGCGCTTTCCAGACCATGCGCCAATGCTGCGCATCAATCTGCGTCAATTCCAGATAGCCGGGGCGCAATTCATCAGCGCCAGCCTTTTCCGCCAGCGCGGGCGAAAGCAACAGCAGCAAGGCGCAAAGGATAAGGCGCAACCGCGCGCTCAAATGCTTCACTTGGGCAGCTCTATCACCACGTCATAGCCCTTCAGCATCCGCTGATAGCTATTCGCCTGTGCCTTGGCGATGCGGTCCGCACGCCAATCGTTCTCAACCCGCTGGCGCACGGCGGCAAGCGATGGTGTCTGGCTGGCGATCTTCTGATTGAGCTTTACGAGATGCAGGCCAAGGCCAGATGCAACCGGCCCGCTCCATTGCCCCTGCGGCAGATTGCGCAACGCGGCGGCGAACTCATCGCCATAACTACCGGCAACTTCGTCAATGCCGGCGCTGTCGACATTAGCCGGGAGAGGGGCGACCACAGCCTGCACCGGTTGACCGTGTTTGAGGCGATCCAGCAGTTGAGGAACCTGAGCGCGGGTGGCATCACTATCCGCACCCAAATAGATCTGGTCAAAGCTGAAGCGCGGATCGCTGGCATAGCGGGCTGGATCCTTGTCCAGCATTGCCTGCAAATCTCCATCAGACGGAGTGGCGACCTGGGCATCAGCAATCGCCATCTCTTCCATCTTGCGGCGCATCCGCCGCATCACGACCTCGTCATCCTGATCCAGGCCAAGCCGAAGAGCTTCGCGGTAATAGACCTGATCGCTGACATATTCGCGGATCATGTCATCGATCTCTGCCTGACTGGGCAGGCGATGAAAGCTGTCGTCCCAGCGCTTGACCAGCCGCAGCACGGTGTTCTGATCGACCAATATGCGCCGTTCGCCCACATCCGGCGCGCGCCCAGCCATCAGCCAGAACACCGCCGCACCCGCGATCATGAAATGAACCAGCGGCTCCCGAAGGAGCCGCCGTCCAAATTCACGCCAGCCTTGTTGGAGCCAGCTCACGATCAGGCAGGCGAATACCAGATTGACGAGGTATAGGCGCGTTCCTGCTGCTTGAGCGGAATCTCCTTGCCCAGGGTCAGGTGATATTTGACCGCATCGAATGCCACCCAGGTTGGCGTCGGGATTTCGAGCACGCGCAGGTAATAGAAGGATCGCACTGCAGGATCGAACTCGGGATCGGTCCACACGGTTGCCAATGTCGGCGCGCCGATGGTGTTGGTGTAGGTCGCCCGCGCGGTATCCACCGTATTGCCCACCGCAGGCAGCTTGCCGCCAACCGGCTTGCGCTGATCCGGGCTGCTCCAGACCACGTCAAACACCTTTTCATGCGCCTGACCAGCTTTGTCGACCCAGCCTTTGACTACTTGCACACGGTCCAGATTGGCTCCCATCGGGTCTTTCAGCGCCGAGACGATAAAGCTGGGGCGTCCGCCCTTGGCATGGGCGGTGAGGTTACCACCCATCGGCACGCCGCGCCGATATCCGGCATGAACCCAATCACCCTTGAGATCATCAACCTTGAAATCCCAGCCACCAAAGAAGCGCACGGTCATGCGCGGGCCGGTGGTACCGTATACTTCGCGGCGCATGATCGCATCCCAGATCGCTTCGCGCGTATTGGCACGTGCCCATACCGCCGCGTAACCGCTGGCAAGCGTTTGCCAGTTCATACGCCCGCTGTTGGCACCGGGAACAAAACCGGCGGTAGCGCGCTTGGCGCTTGGCTCCACACCGGGATGCTTGCCGAAATAATTATCTTCTTCCATCGCACTGAGCGAGGTGTGGGCATCGGTTGAGCCGATCACGCCAAATTTATACGGATTAACGCCGGTACGCTGCTCAATCAGCAGGCCGCGCTTCAACGCTTCGCGCACATAGCTGCCAGCATAATCACCGGGTTTGGTCGGCTGCGAATTGAGCAGGTTATTCAGGTCCCATCCTGCCGTGCCATAGCCCGCGAATTCATCGTTCGGCGAAAGGAACGGATGAGCCTCGCTGTCGCCCTTGATCTGGGTGATTTCCACCACCGGTTCATGTGCGGCGCGCCGACGGGCGTAGGCTGCGCTCATCGGACCGCCGCTTGGGTCGGTCATCATGAACATCAGGCCGTTGGAAAGATTGGCGTTGTGCGGGATAGCCAGCACCTTGCCACCGGTGCTTTTTTCATAGGCATCCATATAGTTCCACAGCGCATCGGGTGAGGTTTCCGTCTGCGGATCAAGCGGCACCACCTTTGATGCCTTGTCCTTGCCGTCACGGAAAATCACGTTGCGGTGGAGATTGTTGCCGCCTTGCATCAGCGTGTATTCAAAGCCGATGAAGGCCGTGAATTTGCCCGGCTCGTTGTAGCGTTCAACCGTATCAAGCTGATCGTTCCACACCGATCGGGTGCGCTTTTCGGCGCTCTTGGGATCGTTCAGCCCCTTTGGCAGGCGATTGTGAGCGCGCGCATCCAGCATCTCGGCAGTCGCCTTCAGCGAACCTTCCGGCCCCTGGTGCATCATGTCGTACCAGCGCAGCAGCGTCGGATCGCTGATCAGCATGCGCGGCGCATCATACAGTGCCTTGGTCGCACCAAGCCCTTCGGCATGGTCTGCGATGACAAGGAAATCGAGCGGGCGGTGCAGCTTGGCCTTTACGCCGGTGCTCGATGTAACCTCTTCGCCGCGGGCGAAGCGCAATGCTTCTTCAGGCCCCAGCCGATTGCCAAAGCCAAAGGCGTCGACCGAGTTTGCGGTGTGAAGGTGGGTATCCCCCCAGAAAACGCGTTCAGGAAATTCGGTTTCGACCACCTTGGTCGATCCGCCCATCACCTGCTTGACCTTGTCGCAGCCGCCCAAAAGCGCGGTGCTGCCCAGCAGCACTGCTGCGATTACGATCTTGCGTCGCATAAATCCTCCTCCCGCATCGATTGCGTTTTTCTTCGCAATGCATTCTTGCGCCGCCAAACGCGTCCGTCAACGCCTCGCTGCGTTTGTAATCTTAATTAGGGTGCTGCGTTCGCCGTTCTTTGTGCCTGGGCGTGTGTGCGCCGGGCAAGGGGGATTCCGCGTGGACCATTATGATTTCATCGTCTTGGGCAGCGGACCGGCCGGGCGACGTGCAGCAGTGCAAGCGGCAAAGCTGGGCAAACGCGTTTTGGTGGTCGATAACCGCGAAAGGGTGGGCGGGGTTTCCGTCCATACCGGGACCATCCCTTCCAAGACGTTGCGTGAAACCGCGCTAAACCTTTCGGGCTGGCGTGAGCGCGGCTTTTATGGGCGCTCCTATAGGGTAAAACGCGACATCGAAGGCGCAGATCTCGCCGCCCGGCTTGGCAAGACGCTGAGTCACGAAATCGAAGTGCTGGAACATCAGTTCGCCCGCAATGGCGTGCGGACCATGATTGGCATCGGTCGCTTCATCGGCCCGAACCGGATCGCCGTGACCAGCGATGACGGGGGGCGCCAGACCGAAGAGGTGGTTGAAGGCGATCGGATTCTGATCGCTGTCGGAACCGAACCGTTTCGCCCGGCGGGAATTCCCTTCAACGGCCGCAACGTCATGGATAGCGATGATTTCATCCTGAATCCCTGCGTGCCGCGCAGCCTGACTGTGGTGGGTGCCGGGGTGATCGGGCTGGAATATGCGACGATCTTTTCCGCACTCGATGTGCCGGTAACGCTGATTGAACCGCGTGCTACCCTGCTCGATTTCATGGATCAGGAAGTCGTCGAGCATCTGATTTATCAGATGCGCGATCGCGGCATTGCCTTGCGCCTTTCAAGCCAGGTCGAGCGCGTCGAATTCACTGGGGGTGGCAGGCCGATCTGCAAGCTCAGCGACGGGCGCGAAGTGCGTTCTGACGTTGTATTGTTCACGGCTGGCCGGCGCGGGGCAACTTCCGGTCTCAATCTTGAAGCATGCGGACTGGAATGCGATGAACGCGGCCGCCTTGCGGTTGATCCGGGCAGTTGCCAGACCGCCGTGCCGCATATCTATGCGGCGGGTGACGTCATCGGTTTCCCCAGCCTCGCCTCGACATCGATGGAGCAGGGCCGGGCAGCTGCCTGCCACGCTTTCAGTCAGCCCTTGCCCAAGGGTGGCGCGAATTTTCCGATCGGCATTTACGCGGTGCCAGAATTGTCCTGCGTCGGCTTGACCGAAGAGGAGGCCCGCCGTCAGGGATATGCCTGCGAATGCGGCATTGCGCGCTTCCGCGAAACCTCACGCGGGCACATCATGGGGGTGGATGCGGGAATCCTCAAATTGGTCTTCGACATCGCAAGCCGCCGACTGCTGGGTGTGCATATCATCGGTGAGGGGGCAACCGAGCTGGTGCATATCGGTCAAGCGGTGATCGACCTCGGCGGAACCATCGACTATTTTATCGACAACAGCTTCAACTATCCGACGCTGGCCGAGGCATACAAGGTGGCGGCGCTGGATGCGTGGAACCGGATGCCCTGCGCAACGGGTGCGGTGGTTGAATTCCCACGCAAGGCCCGCGCCCGGCGCTGATACCAACTGGCGATTGCCAAATTTAATCGTTCGATTAAAACAATGGACAAAACGGGAGAGAATCGCCCATGTCCATGTTGTACGACGAAGGCCAGCAGGCCATCGCCAGTGAATCGCGACGCGTGCTTGACGCACGAACCAGCAAGGAACGACTGCTCACCTTGCTGGAAAAGACCGGCGAATATGATCATAAATTCTGGGATACAGCGGTTGAACAAGGCTGGACGGCGCTGGCCATTCCCGAAGAACATGGCGGCCTGGGGCTTGGCCTGACCGAGCTTGGTCTGGTGGCGCAGGCTTGCGGCGCGGCAACTGCGGGTGCTCCGTTTCTGACGCCAAGCTATGGTGTGGCGCAGGCGATCATTGCCGCAGCCAACAGTGCTCTTCAGGCGCAATGGCTTCCCAAACTGGCCGCTGGGGAGTTGCTCGGCGCGGTGGCTTTTGCTGAAGGCAACGCCATCCTGCCTGGCAAGCCTGCGGTTGTTTTGGCCGATGGCAAATTGTCTGGCAGCAAGCCCGCTGTTGCAGCGGCGCAGCACGCCGGGCTGGTGCTGGTTTGGGCGAGCATGGACGAAGTGCCGGCGCTGGCGCTGGCAGAGATTTCCGACAGCAATCGCAGAGCCGTTGATAGCTTCGATAACGCGCGGCTCTATGCTGATCTGGTGCTTGATGGCGTGGCCGCGACAGTTCTGGCGACTGGCGACGAAGCAAAAAGGCTGGCGCTGGATGTGCTTGCCCGCATGGCGGTCGTCACCGCGCATGAGCAGGTTGGAGGGGCAGAGGCGCTGCTGCACATTGCCCGTGAATATGCCGTCACGCGCAAGGCGTTCGGCCAGGTGATCGGGGCTTTTCAGTCGATCAAGCACCGCATCGCCGAATTGTATGGGTTGGTTGAGATTGCGCGCGCCAACTGCATTCATGCGGCGGCCTGCGAAGGGCAGGAGGGCTTTCTGATCGCAGCGGCCGACGCCCGCCTATCCGCGACCGAAGCCTATGATACTGCGGCGCGCGATTGCGTGCAGATTCACGGCGGGATCGGCGTCACCTGGGAACAGGGGCTGCATCTGCACATGCGCCGCGCCCGGAGCCTCGCCATCGAGCAGGGTAATCTGCTGTTCTGGGAAGATTTGCTGGTCAGCCAGCTGGCTGGAGAAGCAGCATGAGCGATCTGGAAACCTATCGCCTGAAAGCGCGCGCCTGGCTGGAAAGCATGGCCCCGACCTTTGGCCGTGAGGCACGGCGCGGGCTGTCGGTGGAAGATGATCTGGCACTCGGCCGCAAATATCAGGCTCTCAAGTATGAAGCTGGCTATGCGGGCATCAACTGGCCGGTTGCGATCGGCGGACAAGGCTTGGGGCATCTCGAAAAAATCGCCTTCGATGGCGAGGAGATGCTGTTTGGCATGCCGAACGTCTATTTCGGCATTTCACTCGGCATGCCGGTGCCGATCCTGATACGTTTCGGCATGGGCGCGAATGGCGAACATGCCGCTTGGGTAAAGGAACGCGTGACCAAGGCACTGCGGGGCGAAGAAATCTGGTGCCAGCTCTTTTCCGAACCCTCCGGCGGTTCGGATCTCGCCGCGCTGCGCACCCGCGCTGAACCGGACGGCAATGGCTGGAAGATGACCGGGCAAAAGGTCTGGACCAGCTGGGCGCAATATTGCGACTATGGTGTGATCGTTGTCCGCACAGATCCCACGGTCGAGAAGCACAAGGGGCTGACCTATTTCTGGGTCGATATGAAAGCACCCGGTGTCGAGGTTCGCCCGATCAAGTTGGCGGGCGGTGACAGCCATGTGAACGAGGTGTTCTTTGACGATGTGAAGCTGACCGATGATCAGCGGATGAGCGAGGTTGGCGGCGGCTTCGGTGTCGCGCTCGCCACGCTGATGATCGAGCGTTACGTCGCCACCGACAGCGCCGGATTTGGCCCGCATCTGAACGAATTCGTCAAGCTCGCGAAACTGGCGGAGATCAATGGCCGCCCTGCGATCGAAGATGGCCGGATTCGTTCAGCGATTGCCCGCAACCATGCGATGCGCGCCGGGCTGGATTCGATCACGCGCCGGGCGATGCTGATGATGCAGGCCGGTATGGCTCCCGGGCCGGAAGGTTCGCTGCAAAAGCTGGTCGCGGTGCGCAGCCGGCAGAAGCTTTCGGAGCTGGCGCTTGATCTGCAGGGCAATCAGGCTTTTGCCTTTGATCCCCATGCCTTCGTCAAGGAAGATTGGGGCACCAGCTGGCTCAACGCACCCACTGGCCGGATTGCCGGTGGCTCTGACGAGGTGCTGCTCAATACCATCGCCGAAAAGATCCTTGGCCTGCCGCAGGATCATCGCCCTGACAAGGGTGTGCCGTTCAACCAGATTCCAGCCTGAGGAAGCGACCATGGCAATCAAGACACGTATCACCGAACTGCTCGGTATTCAGCACCCGATCGTTCAGGGCGGCATGCAATGGGTCGGTACCGCAGAGATGGCTTCGGCTGTTTCGAATGCTGGCGGGCTCGGCATCCTGACCGCGCTGACCCAACCCACGCCGCAGGCGCTCGCTGCCGAGATCGAACGCTGCCGGGGGATGACCGACAAGCCCTTTGGCGTGAACATCACCGTGTTCCCGACGATCAACCCGCCGGATTACCGCGCCTATGCGCAGGCAGTGATCGATGGCGGGGTGAAGGTGGTGGAAACCGCAGGCACTCCGGCCGTGCGTGAAATGTGGGAAATGCTGAAGCCGCACGGCATCAAGATCCTGCACAAATGCACTGCTGTTCGCCATGCGCTGTCTGCCGAAAAGGCAGGCGTGGACGTGATTTCCATCGATGGTTTCGAATGCGCCGGCCACCCCGGTGAGGACGACATACCCGGCCTGATCCTGATTCCCGCAGCGGCGGACAAGGTGAAAATCCCCATGCTGGCCAGCGGCGGCTTTGGTGACGGGCGCGGGCTTGCCGCGGCATTGGCGCTGGGTGCGGATGGCATCAACATGGGCACGCGCTTCTGCGCCACCAAGGAAGCGCCGATCCATGACAATTTCAAGCAAGCGATGGTCGCCAATGATGAACGCGCAACCAATCTGATCTTCCGCAGCTATCGCAATACTGCCCGCGTCGCGAAAAACGCGATTTCCGATCAGGTGGTCGGGATCGAACGCGAAGGCAAGGCGTTCGATGCCGTCGCCGATCTGGTCAAGGGCGTGCGTGGCCGTGAAGGGCTCGTCAGCGGCGATACCGATCACGGCATCTGGAGCGCCGGCATGATCCAGGGGCTGATCCATGATGTGCCAAGCTGTCAGGAACTGGTCAGCCGAATTGTCGCCGATGCCGAGGCAATCATTCGCCAGCGGCTTGCATCGGCACTGGCATAGGTTCAGCCTCAGACCATGAGCGAAAGCGAGGACATCGGCGAAATTCGCCGCGCGGTGCAGGCGCTGTGTGCCGACTTTCCCGGTGAATACTGGCGGGAAAAGGACCGCGAACGCGCCTATCCCGGCGAATTCGTCGATGCCTTGACGCGTGCGGGCTTTCTCGCGGCGCTGATCCCCGAAGCCTATGGCGGTTCCGGGCTGAAGCTGGATGCCGCCGCCGTGATCATGGAGGAAATCCAGTCATCCGGCTGCAACGGTGCTTCGGCCCATGCCCAGATGTATATCATGAACACGCTGCTGCGATATGGCAGCGAAGAGCAGAAGCGCGCCTATCTGCCGGGCATTGCCAGCGGCGAGCTGCGCCTGCAGGCCTTTGGCGTTTCCGAACCGACCAGCGGCACCGATACGCTTTCATTGCGCACCGTGGCTGTCCGCGATGGCGAGCATTATGTGGTCAATGGCCAGAAAATCTGGACCAGTCGGGCCGAGCATTCAGACCTTATGCTGCTGCTGGCCCGAACCACCCCGCGTGATCAGGTGGCGAGCAAGACAGAGGGACTGTCGATCTTTCTGGTCGATATGCGGCAGGTGTTGGGAAATGGTCTGACGATCAAGCCGATCCGCACCATGATGAATCATTCGACCACCGAGGTGTTCTTTGACGATATGCGGATACCGGCCAGCGCGCTGATCGGTGAGGAAGGGAAGGGCTTTCGCTATATCCTCTCCGGCATGAATGCCGAGCGCATATTGATTGCTGCGGAATGTGTTGGCGATGCGAAATGGTTCATTGCCAGGGCCAGCGCCTATGCCAAGGACCGTTCGGTTTTCGCGCGGCCGATTGGGCAGAATCAGGGCGTGCAGTTCCCGATCGCGCGTTGCTATGCGCAGATGCGCGCCGCGGAGCTGATGGTTCACCATGCGGCGCAGGTTTACGATCAGGGCGGCAACCCCGGTGAGGAAGCCAATATGGCCAAGCTGCTTGCCAGCGAAGCCAGCTGGGCCGCCGCGGATATGTGCGTGCAGACCTTTGGCGGCTTTGGCTTTGCCGAGGAATATGACGTGGAACGCAAATTCCGCGAAGCGCGGCTCTATACCGTGGCCCCTATCAGCACCAATCTGATCCTCAGCTATCTGGCTGAGCATGTGCTGGGCCTGCCGCGCAGCTATTGAGTGCGTTCTGCGGTTGGCCGCTGCCCGGTCATGCGCAGATAGAAGCGCGAGAAATAGGACGTATCGGCAAAGCCCAGCTCACTTGCAACCTGCGCGACGGTGGCATTGGTGTATCGCAGCAATCGCTGCGCCTCCAGCGTCAGGCGGCGGTTGATTGCTTCCAACGGGGTGCAATCCAGCCGCTTGCGGCATAGCCGTGTCAGTGTCCGCTCGGTTGCCCCCATCGCCTGGGCATAAAATGCCACCGGACGATGCTCGATCAAATGGGTTTCGATCAGGTGCCGGAACTGCGCCAGCCGCTGCTCGTCCCGCTCTTGCCCATGAACCGGGACTGCGGGCAATGTGCGGAGCAAGGCTTCGGCCAAAGGCTGAAACAACCCGTCACCTGCCTGCCACTGCTGTTCAAGCCCCAGCATCTCGTCTGCTAACAGCAGCGCCAGGCGGGGTTGCGGCAAGGGGCCGAAACCACCATGGGCGAGCAACTTCGTCAAGGGATCCGCGGTGCTGCGGCTGCGCGCGAAAAATCCCTGCTCTACGGTCAGCACATAGCCTTTGGTCGCTGGCGCGAATTTGAACCCGTGCACCGTGCCCGCAGGCACTACCAGATAGCAGGGCGCGGCAAGCATGGCTGCGCTTTGATCCAGCGCGGCGCTGACATTGCCCTGCGAAAGAATCAGAATCTGCGCGCTGTGGCGGTGCCGATGCGGCGCGATTTCCCAATCATGCAGGGCGCTGCGTTCGGCAATTGTCTCGATATGTCCAAACCCGGCGGAGGGCGCATCGCCCTGTTCGCCATAAAGCTGATAGATCGGAATGCTGCCTTCGCGCCGCATCATGTCTGAAAAATACCAATCAATTGACCTTTGCATCTCTTTCCTTGCCGGCTGCTGCCTGTCAAATCCTATCCAACGATATGGTTGGGAGAGACGGAATGACTGTGCGCAAAACGCAGGTCGCGATTATCGGCGCTGGCCCTTCGGGATTGATGCTTGGGCATTTGCTGCGCGCTGAAGGCATCGATTGCGTGGTGATCGAACGCCAGTCTCCCGATTATGTGCTGGGTCGCATTCGCGCAGGGGTGCTGGAGAGCATTACTGTCGACGTTATGGCCCGGCTGGGACTGGATGCCCGCCTGCGGGCGGAAGGGCTGGTCGAGGAGGGCTTCAACCTCGCCGATGGTGAACGCCTGATCCGTATCGACGTTGCCGGGCTGACCGGACAAACCGTGGTGGTTTATGGCCAGACCGAAATCCAGCGCGATCTGATGGACGCCGCGCTGGAACGCGGGCTGGAGGTGATCTGGGAGGTGGAGCAGGTCGCCTTGCACGAGATCGAAGGCGATGCGCCCTTCGTGACCTATCGGCACGGCGGCGAGGAACACCGGATCGAAGCCCGTTTCATCGCCGGTTGCGATGGCTTCCACGGCCCGTCGCGGCAGGCGATCCCAGCCAGTGTCGGAAACAGTTTCGAGCGCGTCTATCCGTTCGGTTGGCTTGGCATTCTGGCCGATGTGCCGCCCTGCAACCATGAACTGATCTATGCCAACCATGAGCGCGGCTTTGCCCTGGCGTCGATGCGCAGCCACAGCCGCAGCCGCTATTACATCGACGTGCCGCTGACCGAGAAGATCGAGGATTGGAGCGATGATCGCCTGTGGGATGAACTGGCGATTCGCCTTGGTCCCGATGCAGCCGCAAAGATCACGCGCGGTCCGGCGCTGGAAAAATCGATCGCGCCGCTCCGTTCTTTCGTGTTCGAGCCGATGCGGCATGGCAGCCTGCTGCTGTGCGGAGATGCGGCCCACATTGTGCCGCCCACCGGTGCCAAGGGGCTGAACCTGGCCGCCAGCGACGTGCACTATGCCGCAGAAGCGCTGAGCGGGTGGTTCAGGCGCAATGATGCAGATGCCATCGCCGCCTATTCCGGCAGGGCATTGGCGCGGGTCTGGAAGGGCGAGCGGTTCAGCTGGTCACTGACCAAGCTGATGCATCGTTTTCCCGATGACGGGCCGTTCGAGCGCCGGATGCAGATGGCCGAGCTTGACTACATCGCTTCAAGCGAAGCGGCGCAGCGCAGCATTGCCGAAAACTACGTCGGCTTGCCTGTCTGATCCGGCATACACGAAGGAGACCGTGCGCTGCTTAGCTGCGGAACACAACAGTCTTGTTGCCATCGGTGAGAACGCGGTCCTGCAGATGCAGTGTCACCGCCTCTGCCAGAACCCGGCGCTCGATATCGCGGCCCTTGCGAACCAGATCATCGGGTGTGTCAGCATGGCTTATCGCTTCGACATCCTGATGGATGATCGGACCTTCATCGAGATCGGCGGTTACATAATGCGCGGTTGCGCCAATCATCTTCACGCCGCGCTCATGGGCCTGATGATATGGCTTCGCGCCTTTGAAGCCCGGAAGGAAGCTGTGGTGAATGTTGATGCAACGGCCAGACAGCCAGGCAGCCATATCGTCTGACAGGATCTGCATATAGCGCGCCAGCACGACCAGCTCGGCTCCGCTTTGCTCGACCAGTTGCTTGATCTGCGATTCCTGCTGCGTCTTGGTATCCCTGGTAACCGGCAGGTGGTGGAAGGGGATATCACCCAGCATCGAGACATTCAGCACTTCGCGCGGGTGATTGCAGACGATGCCGACAATATCCATCGGTAGCTCACCAATGCGGACGCGATAAAGCAGATCGCCAAGACAGTGATCGAACTTGCTCACCATCAGCAGCACCTTGCGCAACTGCGAGGTGTCGCGGATTGACCACTGCATGTCATAGCGGCTGACCAGCTCGGCAAATGCTGTGGTGAGATTCGCTGTACTGGTATCCGCGCAATCGAAGCCAATGCGCATGAAGAAGCGGCCAGAGTGAAGCGCGTTATACTGCTGCGATTCGCGGATATTGCCGCCCAGCCCGGCGAGCAGGCTGGTCACCGCAGCGACGATTCCCGGCGCGTCACCGCAGCTCAATGTCATCACGTAACCTTGCTGCATCGGCTTTCTCCCCTTGGATTGCGTCGGAAGCGTCGCGCTTTAGCGCAGCTTGCCTGCGCGCGCATCCGCCTTCGAATATTTAGTTTGCACTACATACAAAAAAAGATATGTGTTACGCAACATTTTTGAGACGCTCATGCGTCCTCGGAGGGAGAGAGCAATGTCTGGTTCCAATCTTGAGCAGATCCTGTCCGCAGCGGGCAACCCCGTTCAGATGCTGCGAAACTCGCAAATCGGCGCGTATGTATATCCGGTGGTGGCGCCGGAATTCCACAACTGGCGCATGGAACAATGGGCCTGGCAGCACAGCGCCGTGCTGTTCGATCAATCGCACCACATGGTTGATCTCTATATCCGTGGGAAGGATGCGCTGAAGCTGATCAGCGATACCGCGATCAACTCCACGAAGAATTTCAAGGTCAATCAGGCAAAGCAATATGTCCCGACCACGCCCTATGGGCATGTGATCGGCGATGGCATCCTGTTCTATCTGGCCGAAGAGGAATTCGTCTATGTCGGCCGTGCGCCTGCCGCCAACTGGTTGATGTTCCACGCCGCAACCGGCGGCTATGATGTTGAGATCGTCAAGGACGATCGCAGCCCTTCGCGCCCGATGGGTAAGCCGGTCAGCCGGATTTCCTGGCGTTTCCAGATCCAGGGGCCAAACGCCTGGGCGATCATTGAAAAGCTGCATGGCGGACCGCTGGAGCAGCTCAAGTTCTTCAACATGAGCGAAATGAACATTGCCGGGCGCAAGGTCCGCACGCTGCGCCATGGCATGTCGGGCGCTCCGGGGCTGGAAATCTGGGGCCCCTATGAAGAGCAGGAAGAAATTCGTGCTGCAATTCTCGAAGCAGGCAAGGAGTTCGGAATCGTTCCCTGCGGCAGCCGCGCCTATCCTTCGAACACGCTGGAATCGGGCTGGATCCCGTCCCCGCTGCCCGCGATCTACACCGGCGAAAAGCTCAAGTCCTATCGCGAATGGCTGGGCGCGGACAGCTATGAGGCAACCGGTGCGATTGGCGGCTCCTTCGTTTCCGACAATATCGAGGATTACTATCTCAACCCCTGGGAGCTTGGTTATGGCTCCTTCGTGAAGTTCGATCATGACTTCCACGGGCGTGAGGCGCTGGAAGCACTCAATCCGGCAGATCAGCGCAAGAAGGTGACGCTGGCATGGAATGCCGAAGATCTCGGCAATATTTTCACCAGCCTGCTCGATCCCGATGGCACGCCATGCAAGTTCTTCGATCTCCCGCTCGCGAACTATGCCAGTTCCAACTACGACCGCGTGGTGGATGCTGGCGGGCGCACCGTCGGTCTTTCGATGTTCACCGGCTACTCGTTTAACGAAAAGGCCGGTCTCAGCCTGGCGACGATCGATCCGGAAATTCCGGTCGGCACCGAACTGCGTGTCGTCTGGGGTGAAGAGAATGGCGGCACCGCCAAGACTACGGTGGAACCGCACCGTCAGGTAGAGGTTCGCGCGGTCGTCAGTCCGGTGCCCTACAGCCGCGTTGCCCGCGAAACCTATCAGGAAGGCTGGCGCACCGCCCGCGCCTGAGCGCGAAGGCCCTCGTCAAAAATCCGAACGGATGCTCGTAAAAGGGAGAGACATGGCAACACCGCTGATCCATCCCGCATGGGAAAACCCGCCTGCGACCATTACCGAGGGCTATTCGCTCGAAATTACGGCCAAGGACGTCGATGCGCTGCGTGAAGCAGCGCCATCGATGCCGGTCGATACACCGGTGGCGGTGACTTTCCTGCCGGGCGAGGAAGCCGAAGCTCGCATTGCTGCGGCCATCGCAGTGAGGCAACTGGGCTTTGAACCCATGCCGCATTTCTCCGCCCGACGGATTGCGGATCACGCCGAATTCGAAAGCTATTTGAATGCCGTGGTCGAAAAGGCCGGGGTTCGGCGCTGCTTTGTGGTGGCTGGCGATCCGGCCGAGCCACAGGGCAGCTTTGCCGACAGCAGTGCATTGATCGCAACCGGTGCATTCGAGCGTGCCGGGATCAAGGCAATCGGCATTGGTGGTCACCCCGAAGGCCATCCGCATATGTCCGGCGAACAATGCTGGCAGGTGCTGCAAACCAAGATCGCCGATATCGAGGCGCGCGGCATGGCAGCACTGGTGGTCACGCAGTTTGGTTTTGATCCGCAGCGCTTTCTCGATTGGCTCGCCGAACTGCGCCAGCGCGGCATCGATACACCGGTGCGCATCGGCATACCCGGTCCGGCCGGGATCAAGACTTTGCTGCGTTTTGCCGCAAGGTGCGGTGTTGGCGCTTCGGCCAGCGTCATGGCAAAATACGGCGTTTCGCTCGGCAATCTGATTGGCAGTGCCGGTCCTGACAAGCTGGTCGACGCACTCCGCAACGCGCTTGATGCTGAACATGGCAAGGTCCGGCTGCATTTCTATCCCTTTGGTGGACTGGCCCGCACGGTCGAATGGATCGCGCAATATGAGGCGCGCAGCACGCGTTGAACCGAATTGCCCGCTCAAGAAATCGGCTGTTGCACAGCTACGGTATTTTGGTATGATGCATAACAAAATACCGTAGCTGCATGAACGGCGAATCTCGTTTGGGAGAGTGGTCAGATGAACGAAGTAACCAGCATTTCGTATCTCCAGCCGGAGTATTCCCCCGCCGCGCAGCAAGCGCTGGCACGCAAGCCTGCGCTTTTCATCAATGGCGCATGGGTGGCATCCAGCCATGACGCAACCCTGCCGGTAGAGGACCCCTCATCTGGCAAGATCGTTTCGCATGTGGTTGATGCGTCCGATCAGGATGTGGACCGCGCAGTTGCCGCCGCTCGCGCGGCCTTTGATGACGGTCGCTGGTCGGGCCTGCCACCGATGCAGCGCGAACGCATCATGCATCGCCTTGCTGACCTGCTGGAAGCGCATGCCGATGAATTTGCCGAGCTGGAAGCCATCGATAATGGCAAGCCCAAGGGCATGGCCGGGGCGGTCGATATTCCAGGCGCGATCAGCCAGATCCGGTTTATGGCCGGCTGGGCATCCAAACTGGGCGGCGAGACCAACGCGCCCTATACGCTGCCCGGCGGCGCGTTCTTCACCTATACGCTAAAGGAACCTGTCGGGGTTTGCGCACAGATTGTGCCATGGAATTTCCCGCTGCTGATGGCGTGCCTGAAAATTGCGCCCGCGCTGGCTGCCGGTTGCACGGTAATACTCAAGCCCGCTGAGCAGACCTCGCTTACCGCGTTGCGGCTGGCGGACTTCATCAATGAAGCAGGTTTCCCTGCCGGCGTGGTCAACATCATCACTGGCAATGGCCACACTGCTGGCGACCGCATGGTGAGGCATCCGGATGTCGACAAGGTCGCCTTCACCGGCTCCACCGAAATCGGCAAGCTGATCAATCGCAACGCAACCGATACATTGAAACATGTTACGCTGGAGCTTGGCGGCAAATCGCCGGTTGTGGTCATGCCTGATGTCGATGTAGCACAGGCGGCCCCGGGTGCGGCTGGGGCTATCTTTTTCAATTCCGGGCAGGTTTGCGTGGCTGGATCGCGGCTGTTCGCGCATCGTTCGATCTTCGATCAGGTGATCGAAGGCGTAGCGGCGACTGCGCCGTTCTGGAGCCCGCGGCCATCGCTCGATCCGGCGGCGCATATGGGACCGCTGGTTTCCAAAGAACAGTTTGACCGGGTGATGGGCTATATCGAAGCTGGCAAACGTGACGGCGCCAGCGTGGCGATGGGCGGCGATTCACCCGGTGGCGATGGCTATTACGTCAACCCGACCGTGCTGGTCGATGTGAACCCGCAGATGAGCGTGGTACGCGAGGAGATCTTCGGGCCGGTGGTGGTCGCGCAGCGGTTTGACGATCTGGATGAAGTCGCACGTGCGGCCAACGATACCTGCTTTGGCCTGGGCGCGGGTGTCTGGACCAAGGATGTGGCGACGATGCACAAGCTGGCCAGCAAGATCAAAGCGGGCACGGTCTGGGGCAATTGCCACGCGGTGATCGACACCGCCCTGCCATTTGGCGGTTACAAGGAATCCGGCATCGGGCGTGAACAGGGCAGGGCAGGCGTCGAGGCCTACCTGGAAACCAAAACGGTCGTGATCCAGCTTTGACGCAGGTCAGCCACGCCCCGGCCAGCGTTGCGGCAGCCCGGGCAGTGTTGGCGATTGTCTTTCGCGTCAGTGCGGTTAGTGCTGCGGCATGACCCGTGCGAAAGATCTTCTTGCCCCAACCATGCCGCCACAAGAGGGAGCGGACGATATCGGCGCTCTGAACGATATCGTCGGCTTTCACATCCGTTTGGCGCATGGTGCGGTCTATCGCCATTTCACCGAAACCTTCTCCGAACTGGACCTGACGCAGAAGCAGGTATCGGTATTGTGGTTGATCGATGATCATCCCGGGATCGCGCAGACGGGGCTGGCAACGCGGATGCGAATGGACCGCGCGACGACGATGGCGATCGTCAATCGCCTGCAGGAACGCGGATATCTGAAGCGCGGCAAGTCTGAAACCGACGGGCGCAAGCAGACCTTGAATCTTACTGACAAAGGGCGCAGCACCCTTGGCGAAGCGAAGGATGCCATTCGTCAGCATGAAGACTGGCTGAAATCGCGCTTCACGAAATCGGAAGTCACAAAGCTGATTGAGCTGCTTTCACGATTACATGATTAGCAAGGCAGGCCTCAGCGCCTGACGGACAATGTTACGTACGAATAATCGAGGCTTGAGGAATTGATACGACATAAGGTTTGACGAAAATTGCATTTGCCATGCCCTGAAAGAACAAGGGTGGGCAAAGGGAAGAGGTGGCAATGATCGAACACTTCTCGACACGTTCAGTGGACGCCAGCGACAAGCTGGCCTTCTGGAACCGGCTGATGGAAGAAACCTATAGCGGCCTGGTGGTCGATCCCGGCACCGGACGCTTCGATGCGCAAATTGCCCGCTGGCAACTGGGCGATGTCTGCCTGACCCGGCCGAAATCGGCCGCGGCGCGCGTGTCTCGGCGGATCAGTGGTCAGGAACCTGCCGCGCAGAAGCTGGTCGTGCATTTGCTCCATTCCGGTCATGGCCGGGTGTTGCACCGCGGGCATGAGGCGCTGATCAGCGCTGGCGACATTGTGGTCTGCGCCAATGACGAGCCCTATGTGATAGAAATCGTCGACGATCATGAGGTTCTGGTGATCGAAGTGGAGCGGACGTCATTGGCGAGCCGCCTGCCGGATGTTGACGATCATCTGGGGCGTTGCATCTCCGGCCGAACGCCATCCGCGCGGTTGTTGCGCGATTTTCTGCTGTCCCTGTGGCGCGAAGGCGCAGGCAGCATCGATGGCACGCAAAGCAGCGCCTATTCCTCTGCGCTGATCGAAATGCTGGCGGCGGGGATGCAACCCTGTGAGCGGATCATGGCCCCGAATGCCCCGCTTTTTGAACGGATGAAGCGGGTTGTCGAGGCGCGCATGGGGGAGGCCGGGCTTACGCCGTCGCGACTGGCAGACGAACTTGGCGTTTCACTGCGCAGCTTGCAGATCGCGGCAGCAGAATGCGGCACCACCCCCGTTGCCTATATTGCGCAGCGCCGGTTGGAATTGGCAGCACAGCGTCTGGTGATGGATCAGGGGAGCACCATCACCAATATCGCCTTTGACTGCGGCTTTTCTGACAGCGCCTATTTCACGCGGCGATTTGCCGAACACTTCGGCATGAGCCCGCGCCGCTTTCGCATGATGCACTGATCGCCATCACAGGTGGCTTGCTGCGCTTTTGTGCAAAGAAGTTTCGCGATCGTCAAAGAGCAATTTTGTCATAGCCGATATCAATCCTTCCAAAGCAGTAATTGGGGAGGATACCATGAAGCTCAGATCAACCGGCGTCAGCCTGGCCGTGCTTGCGCTTGCGACAAGCTTTCCAGCCTTTGCACAGGCCACTGGCGGCGATGCCACGCAGGACGGTAGCGGTATTCAGGAAATCGTGGTGACGGCGCAAAAGCGTGCCGAAAATGTCCAGGATGTTCCCATCGCCATCAGCGCCTTTTCAGCCGACTCGCTGCAAGAGCGGGCGGTGGGAAGCGTTGCGCAACTTTCCGCCATCGCTCCGAACGTGAACCTTGATGCCGGCACGCCATTCTCCGGCTCGCCATCGGTGCTTGCTGCCTATATCCGCGGCATTGGTTCGGATGATTTTGCGTTCAACATTGATCCCGGCGTCGGCATCTATGTCGATGGCGTGTACATGGCGCGCACGGTGGGTGCCAATCAGGATCTGATGGATGTCGCCCGCGTCGAGGTGCTGAAGGGACCACAGGGCACGCTGTTTGGCCGCAACACAATCGGCGGTGCGATTTCCATCGTCACGCGCGATCCGGGCAAGGATTTCAAGGTAGTCGGCGACGTCACCACCGGCAGTTTCGGGTTGCTCCAGGCGCGCGGTTCGGCGGATATTCCGATCATCGATGGTCTCTATTCCTCGCTCAGCTTTGGTGTGAAATCGCGCGATGGTTATCTGAAGCGAATTCCCTATCCGGATCAGCGCGCCAACAACTCGCCCTCGTTCACGGCGTTTTCAGCGGCGGGCTATCATTCGGCTGACCGTGAGGGTGCGAACAACAACTGGAACCTGCGCGGCAAGCTGAAATGGAATGATGGCGGACCATTCCGGGTAACGCTGTCAGGTGACTATCTGCGTGATCGCGGCACCACGGCCAACAAGCTGCTCGGCACAACCGAGAATGTACCCGGCAATTTTGCCGGCACTGCCAATCTGCCCGGTACCGCTTTCGATCCAACCGGAACCACCGGCTTCCTGTTCGCGGGCCTCTATAACTTCTGCATCGGCTCGAATGCCGCGCAGATTTCGGCGCGCAACGCCAGCGCGCTCTGCGGCGTTGCCGGAACGCAGTATAACCCGCGCTTCCAGCTTCCCAGCTATGCCAGCGTCAATGTGGACGGCAATCCCGCCAATGACCGCTTGCCGTGGGATTCGCGCTTCGTCACCCATGATGTCGATACCAGCTATGCGACCGGCAATTCCTATTCCCGCCTCAAGGCCTGGGGCCTCGCCGGAACGATAGAGTATGATCTGACCGATAATCTGACGGTCAAATCGATCACCGCCTATCGCAAGCTGGCCTGGAATGCCGGTCTGGATGCAGACGGATCGCCGCTGAATTTCCTGCAGCTCAGCTTCACGATGAACCAGTGGCAGTTCAGCCAGGAGCTGCAGCTGCTTGGCAAGGCACTCGACAATAAGCTGAACTATGTGCTGGGTGCCTACTACTTCAAGGAAGCGGGCGATCTGCACGATTACGTTACCTTTGCCGAAGGGCTGGTGCAGGTTGATGGGCCCAATGACCTCAAGACCCGCAACCATGCGTTCTTCGGCCAGATTGATTATCGCCCGATTGACCTGATCGGCATTACCATTGGCGGCCGGTACACCAATGAACGCAAGCAGTTTGAAGGTGGCCAGCAGGAATTGAACGGCTTCAACTACAAGCTGTTCGGATGCGCCGCGCCCAATGGCACAATCGCGCCCTTTGGTGATTTTCCGCTCGCGCCACCGGTCGGGTCGGGCGGTCCGCCATGCTTTGCTGCGCTCGACTTCCCCAGCGCCGCCAACCCGGTGCGGGTCTATGTGCCGGGGGTAAACGTCAAGAAGTTCAGCAACTTTTCGCCCAAGATCGGGGTGCAGATTCATCCCGATCGCGACATCATGCTGTATGGCAGCTGGTCAAAGGGCTACAAGACCGGTGGCTGGACCACGCGTCTGACCAACCCGCAAGGCTCGGTTGCACCTGACTTTAACGAGGAAAAGGCAACCACCTGGGAAGTCGGCGTGAAATCGACGCTGCTGGACCGCAAGTTGCAGATCAACGCGGCGGCGTTTTCAACCGATTACAAGGACATCCAGCTCAACATCCAGATCGGCACTTCGCCCACCATTGCCAACGCCGGCAATGCCCGGATCAAGGGTTTTGAGGTGGAAATGGTGGCTGCTCCTGCCCGCGGACTGACACTGAATGCCGCTGTGGGTTATGTCGATGCCTATTACACCTTCGTTTCGCCCGCAGCAGCTGCGGTCGGCGGGGCAAATCCCCTGCAGGCTGGCACGCTGGTGAACGGGGCCCTGCCCAAGACGCCGAAGTGGAAGCTGAGCTTCAGCCCGCGCTATGAGACCGGGCTGGGCAATGGCGGCAAGATCGTGGTGCTGGGCGACTGGAGCCATTCCAGCAGTTCGTGGAACGATACCGGCCGGGCCTATCTGTTGTTCCGCCCGGCCAGCGATCTGGTTAACGCCAGCATCGCCTATCAAGCGCCCGAGAACCGCTGGAGCCTGACCTTCGGGGGTACCAACCTGACCGACAAGCGCGTGATAACCTCTGGTGGGTTGAACGTCGCTGCCGGGACCGCGTTTGGCACCTACAGCCGTCCACGCGAATGGTACGCCCGGTTCGGCTTCTCATTCTGAGCATCGTAGCACCTGTTTCCCAGCGGCACCCGGTTTGTGGCAGCACCACAAGCCGGGTGCCACCCGGACTCGTAAAAGGAATTTGGTGATGCCGATTTCGGCTTTTGCTGCAGTTCAACGCCAGTCCTGCTCCGCGCCGGTGATAGAGCCCGTCACTTTGGAAGACCCGCGCGGCGAGGAAGTGCTCGTTCGGATCAAAGGGGTTGGCGTCTGCCATACCGACATGGTGATGCGCGACGGATTGCTGCCAGTGCCGCTGCCGGTGGTGCTCGGGCATGAAGGTGCCGGGATCGTCGAATCCGTCGGCGACGCGGTGCACAGCCTGAAGCCGGGCGATCACGTTGTGCTAAGCTTCGCATCCTGCGGCAGCTGCGGCAGCTGCGCTGACCATGCTCCCGCTTATTGCCACAGCTGGGTTCCGCTCAACTTCTTCGGTGCGCGCGCCGATGGCAGCTGCGGCATGTCAATCAGCGTAACGCCATCCGGGTGGATTCCGATCTTCCGATCGAACTTCTGGGGCCATTGGGCTGCGGCGTTCAGACCGGTGCGGGCGCGGTTCTGAATGCGTTGAAACTGCGCCCCGGCTCCAGCCTGGCGGTGATAGGAACCGGGGCAGTTGGCCTGTCCGCAGTGATGGCTGCGGTTATCGCCGAGGCGGGAACGATCGTGGCGCTGGATATCAATGCAGAGCGGATCGCCCTGGCTCGCCAATTGGGCGCCACGCATGGCTTTGTTTCAACCAACGCCAGCTTTGCCGAGCATGCCGCAGCAGCAGGTTGCCCCTTGGGGTTTGACTATATCATCGATACCACCGGCGTAGCCGAGCTTTGCAATGAGGCGATCTCAGCGCTTGCACCGCGCGGCGAATTGGCGCTGGTGGGTGCTTATACGCCCGGCAAGGATGTTGGAGCCGATGCCACCCATCTGATGAGCGGAGGGCGCGTGATCCGCGGCGTTGTGGAAGGGAGCGCTGATCCGGCGCATTTTATCCCCGAGCTTATCGGCCATTACCGCGCCGGGCGCTTTCCCTTCGACAAGCTGATCGGAAAGTTTCGCTTCAGCGATATCGCGGATGCCATCGCCGCCGGCGAACAGGGCAGGGTGGTAAAGCCCGTGCTGATCATGGATTGATTGCTGCTACGGCGAGACAATGCTGTTGCGCTCCGGTCGGTTCATTGCTATTTGATATAGCGAAAATCATAGCTGGGAGAGCGCTGATGGAATTCACCCGCATCAATCCTGTTACCGGTGAGCAGGCTTCAACCGCGCCTGCCATGAAGGCTACGGATATTCCTGCCATTGCAGAGCGGGCGGCAAATGCTTTCCCGGCATGGGCCGGACAGGGCCCGAACGCCCGGCGCGCTGTGCTGATGAAGGCCGCAGCTGCGCTGGAAGCCCGCGCAGAGGCGTTTGTCGAAGCAATGATGGGCGAAATCGGCGCGACGCGGGGCTGGGCATTGTTCAATCTTGGTCTGGCCGCCGGCATGGTTCGCGAAGCAGCGGCTCTGACCACGCAGATCGCTGGTGAGGTGATCCCGTCTGACAAGCCCGGCTGCCTGGCGATGGCCCTCAAGGAACCTGTCGGGGTCATTCTGGGTATCGCACCGTGGAATGCGCCGATCATCCTCGGCGTCCGGGCGATTGCCGTGCCGCTCGCCTGCGGCAACGCCGTGATCCTCAAAGCCAGCGAGAACTGCCCGCGCACCCATGAGCTGATCATCGAGGCATTTGCCGAAGCGGGCTTCCCAGAAGGCGTGGTCAACGTGGTTACAAACGCGCCGGAAGATGCGGCAGAGGTGGTTGGCGCGTTGATCGACGCCCCGCAGGTCAAGCGGATCAATTTCACCGGGTCGACCGGGGTCGGCCGGATCATCGCCAAGCGCGCGGCGGAACATCTCAAGCCCTGCCTGCTGGAACTGGGCGGCAAGGCGCCGCTGCTGGTGCTGGAAGACGCCGATCTGGATGAGGCAGTAAAGGCTGCGGCCTTTGGTGCCTTCATGAACCAGGGCCAGATCTGCATGAGCACCGAACGGATCATCGTGGTTGAAGCTGTGGCGGATGAGTTCGCCAAACGCTTCGCGGCCAAAGCTGCCAGCATGGCAACGGGTGACCCGCGTGAAGGCACCACGCCGCTGGGCGCCGTTGTCGATCAGAAGACGGTCAGCCACGTCAACGCACTGGTCGAAGATGCCGCCGGCAAGGGTGCGAAGGTGATCGCTGGCGGCAAGGCCGATAGCGTGCTGATGCCTGCAACCGTGGTCGATGGCGTTACCAGCGCCATGAACCTTTACAGTGATGAGAGCTTTGGCCCGGTGGTGGCGATCATCCGCGCCCGCGATACCGATCATGCCGTGGAGCTGGCCAACGACACGCAGTATGGTTTGTCCGCTGCTGTCTTCACCAAAGACATCGCCAAGGGCCTGACCATCGCCAAGCGCATCCATTCCGGCATTTGCCACGTTAACGGGCCGACCGTGCATGATGAGGCGCAAATGCCGTTCGGCGGTGTCGGCGCATCGGGCTATGGCCGTTTCGGCGGCAGGCAGGGGATCGACAGCTTCACCGAAACACGCTGGATCACGGTTGAAACCCAACCCGGTCATTTCCCGATCTGATCGGTATGACAATCGATCTTTCCGCGATCAGGGCCATCGACATGCATGTGCATGCCGAGGTTTCCTGCCACGACCCCGAAGATCCGGTGATGGGCCGATTTTTCGATGCTGCCAGCGCCTATTTCAAGGCACCGCGCGAGCGCCCAAAGATGCCCGAAATCGCCGCACTCTATCGTGAGCAGCAGATTGCCTTCTGCCTGTTCACGGTGGATTGCGAGGCAGGGATCGGGGCCAAGCGCGTCTCGAACTACGAGATTGCCGATTTCGCCGCCGCGAACAGCGACATCTGCATTCCCTTCGCCTCGATCGATCCGCACAAGGGCAAGATCGGTGCCCGCGAAGCGCGCGATCTCATCGAGAATCATGGCGTGCGCGGTTTCAAGTTTCATCACATCATGCAGGATATCGAGCCCGCCGCTCGGGTTGCCTATCCGATCTATGAGGTGATCGCGGAGCATAAGCTGCCAGCCATTTTCCATACCGGTCATTCGGGCATGGGCACCGGCATGCGTGGCGGTGGCGGCGTGCGACTGAAATACGGCCAACCTATGCTGGTGGATGATGTCGCAGTCGACTTTCCTGACATGAAGATCATCCTGGCGCACCCCAGTTGGCCATGGACCGACGAAAGCCTGTCGATGGCACTGCACAAGGACAATGTTTTCATTGATCTGTCAGGCTGGAGCCCAAAGTATTTTCAGCCACAGATCATCCAGTATGCCAACACGCAGCTGCGCGGGAAAATGCTGTTTGGCAGCGATTTTCCGCTTATTCACCCGGAAAAATGGCTGAGCGCAGCGCGCGAAGCAGGCTTCAGGGACGAAGTGCTGCCGGGGATCATGAAGGACAATGCCGCGCGGCTGTTGGGGCTGGCTGGCTGAATGTCTGCGCCGCTCATCATCCTACCCGGCTTGATGTGCAATGGCGCAATGTTTGCGGAACAACTGGCTCAGTTCCCTGAATCCCGCGCAATCGAAGACTACTATGCCGGATGCAACAGCATCGAAGCGATGGCCGAGCATGCATTGGCGCAGATGCCGCAGCGCGTGTCGTTGCTCGGGCATTCGATGGGCGCGCGAATAGCGCTGGAAATCATCAGCCGCGCCCCGGAGCGAGTCGAGCGGCTGGCGCTGGTCGATACCGGCGTTCATCCCGTCGCCGCGGGTGAGCAGGAAAAGCGTTTTTCCCTGCGCGATCTGGGGCGCTCGTCCGGCCACCGTGCCTTGATAGACGCCTGGCTGCCCCCCATGCTTGGCAGCGCAGCGCGAAACAATCCGGCGCTTGTCGAGCATTTGCAGACCATGTGCCTGAGCGCCGGGCTGGATTGCTATGAGCGCCAGATCAATGCGCTGCTGCACCGCCCCAACGCGCAAATTGGCCTGGGTGCAATCTCCTGCCCAACATTGGTCGCGGTGGGTGAAGAGGACCTGTGGAGTCCGGTAAGCCAGCACCGCGACATCGCTGCAGCGATACCGGGCAGCACGCTCGTGGCCATCGCGGGGGCGGGGCACATGCTGCCCGCCGAGCAACCAGATTTATTCAACAATGCGCTGCGCGCCTGGCTCGCCCCGGACGCGTAGATATTTGAGAGGAGTTTCAGAGATGACCGCCAACCTGCAATCCGTTTTGGACGGCCAATCCGATATCGTCGATTTTCTGCGCAATCAGCAGGTCGGCCCCAATGTTTATCCCGGTGTTCCGGCGGAATATTCCAACTGGCGCAGCGAGCAGCAGGGCTGGGCGCAAAGCTGCGTGCTGTTCAACCAGAGCTTCCATATGGTCGATTTGCGCGTCACCGGGCCTGATGCCTTTGCCATGCTCAATTATCTGGGTGTGAACAGCTTCCGCAATTTCGTGCCGAATATCGCCAAGCAGTTCGTGCCGTGCACACCCGATGGTTATGTCATCGGGGATGTGATCCTGTTCTATCTGGAGGAAAACTGCTTCGATCTGGTCGGCCGCGCCCCGGTGATCGAATGGGTGGAGTATCACGCCGCTTCAGGCAAGTGGGATGTAACGGCCGAGCGTGATGAGCGCACCGCGGTTCGCCCTGATCCGGAACGCCGCCGGTCCTATCGCTTTCAGTTGCAGGGCCCGAACGCCATGGCGGTTCTGGAAAAGGCGATGGGGCAGGAACCGCCCGCGCTGAAGTTCTTCCACATGGCGCCGATCAACATCGCCGGATGCGAAGTTCGTGCATTGCGGCATGGCATGGCCGGGCAAGCGGGGTATGAGCTGTTCGGCCCCTGGGCAGATTATGATACGGTTCGCAATGCCCTGATCGCGGCGGGCGAAGGCCATGGCCTGAAGCTGGTGGGCGGGCGCACCTATTCGTCAAACACGCTGGAATCGGGATGGATTCCGTCTCCACTGCCAGCGATTTATACAGGTGAGGCCCTGAAGCCCTATCGCGAGTGGCTGGGCGCAAACAGCTATGAAGGCAAATGCTCGATTGGCGGCTCTTATGTGCCTGACAGTATCGAAGGCTATTACCTGACGCCGTGGGATCTGGGTTACGGCCCCTTTGTGAAGTTCGATCATGATTTCATCGGTCGTAACGCGCTGGAAAAACTCGCCGAGCAGCCCAAGCGCCGCAAGGTAACGTTGGCGCTGGACAATGCCGATGTCATGCGGGTGATGAGTTCGATGCTGACTGCCGGTGATCGGGCCAAGGCGTTGGAGCTGCCTTCGGCGGTCTATGCCATGCACCCCTATGACTCGGTTCTGAAGGATGGAAAGCAGATCGGCATTTCCACCTGGATCGGCTACACGGCCAATGGTGGCAAGTTCCTGACTCTGGCGATGCTGGACGAAGCCTTTGCGGAACCGGGCACCGAGGTTTCGCTGCTGTGGGGCGAACCGAATGGCGGCACCAGCAAGCCCACCGTCGAACGCCATGTACAGGTTGAGATCAAGGCATTGGTCGCCCCGGTGCCCTATTCGGAAGTGGCACGTGACAGCTATGCCGATGGCTGGCGCACACAGCAGGTCTGACCAGCGCCAAACGCTGAAATTGGAAATTTGGGGGGAGGTATCAGCCTTCCCCCATTTTGCGTTCAGTCGGCGATTTCTTCGGGCCAGTACAGCTTCATCGGGTTATCGATCAGCAGTTTGCGCTGAAGTTCCGGGGTGGGGGCGATGCGCGGAATCATGTCCACCAGATGGCCGTCATCCGGTATTGCATCCTGCATGTTGGGGTGCGGCCAATCGGTGCCCCAGATAACCCGATCCTGATAATCATGAACCAGAGGCGCAACTGCCGCGGCAAAAGCATCCCAGGGATCGCCAGCAGGATCGAGCCGATCGGGGCAGGTTGCCTTGAACCAGATGTCATCGCGGGAATCGAGCAAGCGGCGAAATGCCTTCATGTCAGCGCCATCCGGGCCTTGTGACACATCCGGACGCCCCATGTGGTCGATCACCAGCGGCACCGGAATCGCATCCATGAACGGTCGCAATTCCTCGAGAATATCCGCCTCGAAATAGATTACCACATGCCAGCCTGCAGGCAGCCGCTGCGCAACTTCCAGAAACTTGTCCTTGGGAGCGTCATCAACAAGGCGCTTCAGGAAGTTGAAGCGGATGCCACGAATGCCGCCGGCATGAAGCGCGGCGAGCTCCTCATCATCGATGGCGGGATCGACAACTGCAACACCGCGCGCCTTGCCCCCGCTCTTGGCAATGGCGTCCAGCGTTGCGGCATTATCGGTGCCGTGGCAGCTCGCCTGCACGATGACATTCCGCGCAAAGCCAAGATGATCGCGCAGCGCAAACAGCATCTCCGGTCCCGCATCATCGGGAAGATACTTGGCCTTGGCGCTGAACGGGAACTGCGCCATCGGTCCGAACACATGGCAATGTGCATCGATCGCGCCGGGGGGAGGGGTGTAGCGCGGTTTTGCGGGTGCCGAGTGCCATGAAGTGATACGCGCGTTCATCCGAAAACCACTCCATCCATCAATTTGCGTGCGGTGCGCAGCAATGCGGCGCTGACAACGCTGCCGCTGTCGTCCACTTCAAGCACGCAGCTCATTTCACCGGTGGGATGCTCAACCGAAATCAGCTTGCGCGGACCGTCAGGGACAACAGCCACTTCGGCTGCGGGCGACCCTTCGATCAGGCAGGCAGTCGCGACGCTGACCGCGCCCAGCACGCCAATGGTGGCATGCGCCCGATGGGGAATGAAGCTGCGGACCGTAACCGCGCCGCCATCGCGCGGGGGGGCAACCAGCATCATCTTGGGAACCGATTTTTCCCGCACATCGCCCAGATTCATCCGTTCACCCACGGCAAGCCGGATCGCTTCGATACGTTGCTTGAGTGCGGTATTGGCATCCAGGCTGTCGCGATCTTCATATCCCGTGATGCCGACATCGGCGGCCTTGATAACCACACAGGGCATCCCGTTGTCGATCAGGGTAACCGGGGTGCCCTCGACCATATCGACCGCATTGCCGGTGGGCAGCAGCGCGCCGCAGGATGACCCGGCGGTATCCCGAAACTCGGTAGGGATCGGCGCGTGCGTGCCTGGCACACCATCAATGGCTGCGTCACCCTGATAGGAAACGTGCCCGCCCGGTGTCTGCACCGTTGCAACCGCAACCTGTCCGGTGTTTTCCATATAAATGGTTACGCGCGTTTCATCCCCTGCGGCAGCAACCAGCCCGCGCTCCAGCGCGAAAGGTGCGACCCCGGCCAGAATATTGCCGCAGTTCTGGGCGTCACTGACCAACGCCTGATCGACAAATACCTGAAGGAACAGATAGTCGACATCGACCCCAGGGCGCGACGACTTGCTGACCACCGCGACCTTGCTGGTCAACGGATCCGCACCGCCCATCCCATCAATCTGCCGCGGATCGGGCGATCCCATGATCCGCAGCAGCAGGGCATCGCGCTGCGCCGGATCGGCTGGCAGATCGTCCTTCAGGAAGTAACCGCCCTTGGACGTGCCGCCACGCATCCACATGCAGCGGATGCCGTCAGACATATTTCAGGCCTTCCTTTTCCAGCCGCTCACGCATCTTGTACATATCCAGCCCGAGGATGCCGGATGCCAGCTTGTCGCGCTTTTCCGCTTCATTCGCTTCACGGGCCTGTGCCTTGGCCAGCACCTCTGCCGCATTCGCGCGCGGGACCACGCAGACGCCATCGTCATCGGCCACGATGACATCACCGGGCTGGACCGCTGCTCCGGCGCAGACCACCGGCACGTTGACGCTGCCCAGCGTATTCTTGACGGTGCCTTGAGCGAACACCGCCTTTGACCAGACCGGAAATCCCATTTCGGTGAGATCGCGCACATCGCGAACGCCGGCATCGATCACCAGCCCCCGGCATCCCCGCGCCATCGCACTGGTGGCGAGCAGATCACCAAAGTAGCCATCTTCACAGGGGCTGGTCGGTGCCAGCAGCAGGATATCACCCGCCTGCAATTGTTCGATCGCGACATGAACCATCCAGTTATCCCCGGGCGGGGCGCTGATGGTCACTGCCGATCCGGCAATCCGGGCACCGGCATAGATCGGGCGCATATAGCTGGCGAGAAGGCCGGTGCGTCCCTGCGCTTCATGGACGGTGGCAACGCCGCATTTTGCCAGCCCATCGATCACATCGGCATCTGCCCGTTCGACGTTCTGAACGACTATTCCAGCCACAAGCAGCCTCCTCGATTAATCCGTTACCGTCCCTTGGAACCCGCATCGGGGTGCCTCCAATGCGAAGTTGCCGCAAGGTATAAGGTTTTGCTAAGGCAGGCTCATGAAACAGCGTCCCGCGAATATCCGGCATCTCGCAGCTTTGGCCGCAACGGTTCGTCATGGCAGCGTTACGCGGGCGGCCCGCGCCGTCAATCTGACACAGCCTGCGCTGACCCAGCTCATCGCGCGCCTGGAAGAGGAATTGGGCTGTGCCCTGTTCGAACGCGGTGCGCATGGCATGACCCCGACCGCGCCTGCGTTGCTGCTTGCCCCGCGCGTTGAGGCAGCAATCGCCCTGATCGGTTCACCCCGCGTTACCGGAACGCAGGTCCATGCCTTTTTGGCACTTGCCCGCAGCGGCAGCTATGCCGCCGGCGCGCAGGCGGCGGGGATCACCGCCGCCTCACTCCATCGCGCGGTATCCGACCTTTCAGTGGCACTCGGTCAGAGCCTGGTCGAGCGACGCGGCCGTTCGGTCATGCTGACTGCATCGGGAGAACGCCGGGCGCGTGCATTCGGCGTTGCCATGGCAGAACTCAGGGCCGGGATGGACGAGGTTGCCGCCTGGCAAGGGCGCAAGGCGGGGCGCGTGACCATCGGGGCCATGCCGCTGTCGCGGGCCAGCTGGTTGCCGCAGGTGTTGCTGCGCTTCACCGCGGCCTATCCCGATATTGCGGTGGCGATTGTCGAAGGCAGCTATGCCGAGCTTTCCGGACCGCTGCGCGACGGTGACATTGATCTTGTGCTGGGTGCGTTGCGCGATCCTGCCTCGCTGGATGATCTGGCACAGGAAGAAGTATTTGTTGACCGGCCCGCGATGATCATGCGCGCAGGACATCCCTTGCTGGGCAAAACCGGGCCGGAGTGGTTAAAGGCGCTGACAGACTACCCCTGGGTGCTGCCGCCACGGCAAACCCCGCTTCGGCAATATTGGGAAGCGATGATGCATGAGGCCGGGCTGGATGCTCCGCCGGTATGGATCGAATGCGGTTCTGTTCTGACGATCCGGGAACTGCTTCCCGAAACCGACGCTTTGACCATGCTTTCGCCCGCCCAGCTTGCTGTAGAGCTTTCCGGCGGCTTGCTGATGGCGCAATCACCGCCAAGGCCAGTGGAGCGAAACATCGGCATCATCAGGCGCGTCGATTGGCGACCAACGGCCCCACAGCAGGCCTTTCTGGATTTGCTGCGCACCGTGGGTGAAAGCGCACAATTCGCATAAATTTATGATCTGACCAGCCTATCCATTGGTCCGATCAGGCTGACCACCGCAGGAGCCTTGCCATGCAATCAAAGCTTGCCCTGATCGGTTTCGGCGAAGCGGGCTCCACCTTCGCGCTGGCGGCAGGTTGGGAAGCAGCGGCTTGCGCATGGGATATTGATCCTGAACGCGCTGATGCAATGGATGCAGCGGGCGTATTGCGCGCAGGCAATGTTGCGGCTGCGCTGCAGGATGCCTCGCTGGTGCTTTCTCTGGTTACTGCTGATGCGGCGCTGACCGCAGCCCGTGAATATGCGCCGTTGCTTTCGCAAGGCGCGATCTGGTGCGACATGAATTCGGTCGCACCGCAAACCAAACGCGATGCCGCCGCAGCGATAGAGGCTGCGGGCGGAGGCTATGCCGACGTTGCGGTGCTGGCTCCGGTCAACCCGGCGCGGCTGAATGTTCCGCTGCTGATCTCAGGCAACTGCGCGGACGCGGCCTGCGCTTTGCTCAGTCAGGCCGGTTTCGCCAATCTGCGCAGCGTCGGCCCGGAGGTTGGTCGGGCGAGCGCGGTGAAAATGATCCGCTCGATCATGGTCAAGGGCATAGAGGCACTGACGGCCGAGATGATGCAGGCTGCCGAAGTTGCCGGTGTTGTCGACGAAGTGCTTGCCTCGCTCGATGCCAGCGAAAAGGCCCAGCCCTGGGGCAATCGCGCCAGCTATAACATTGAGCGGATGACCACGCATGGCGCCAGGCGGGCGGCGGAAATGGAAGAATCTGCAAAAACGCTGAAAGCGCTGGGTATCGATCCGCTGATGACTGATGCCACGGTTCAGCGGCAGCGTATGGCAGCGAAGAGAGGGAAGTCCCTGTGACCATGATTATCGATTGCCACGGCCACTATACGGTGCTGCCCAAGGCCCATGATGAATGGCGCGAGGCGCAAAAGGCCGCGTTCAAAACGGGGGGGAACTGTCCGCCCTATCCGGCAATTTCCGACGACGAAATCCGCGAAACGATCGAATCAAATCAGCTGCGCCTGATCCGCGAGCGCGGCGCGGATATGACGATCTTTTCGCCGCGCGCGAGTGCCATGGCCCCGCATGTCGGCGATCAGACTGTCGCGGTAAAATGGGCGCAGGTCTGCAACGATCTTATCGCCCGGGTGGTTGGCCTCTATCCTGACGTGTTCGCTGGCGTATGCATGCTGCCGCAATCGCCTGAAGCGGATATGAGCAGTTCCATCGCCGAGCTGAAACGCTGCGTGCTGGAAAATGGCTTTATCGGCTGCAACCTCAATCCTGATCCGGGCGGCGGGCATTTCCGGCATCCGCCGCTCACCGATCCATACTGGTTTCCTTTCTCCGAAGCGATGTGCGAGCTGGATGTTCCGGCAATGATTCACGTTTCGGGCAGCTGCAATCCGGCGATGCACGCCACCGGCGCCTATTACATCGCAGCCGATACTATCGCCTTCATGCAGTTGCTGGAGGGCGATCTCTTCGCGCGTTTCCCGAATTTGCGCTTCATCATTCCGCATGGCGGCGGCGCGGTGCCCTATCATTGGGGGCGATATCGGGGGCTGGCTGATATGCTGAAAAAGCCAGCGCTCGATGCGCATCTGATGAACAACATCTTCTTCGACACCTGCGTCTATCACCAGCCGGGCATCAATTTGCTGGCCGATGTGATCGACAACAAGAACATCCTGTTTGGCAGCGAAATGGTGGGCGCGGTGCGGGGTATCGATCCGACCACTGGTCACTATTTCGATGACACCAAACGCTATGTCGACGCACTGGATATTTCCGAGGCAGAGCGTCACGCCATTTATGAAGGCAACGCCCGCCGTGTGTTTCCACGGCTTGATGCGCAACTGAAGGGGAGGGGGCTATGACTGCCGCCACACAGAACATTCACGAATATCTGGCCGAGTTTGACGATATCCCCGGAACCCGGGTCTATACCGCGGCCCGGGCGCGCAAGGGCTATTGGATCAACCAGTTCGCGATGAGCCTGATGAAGCCTGAAAACCGCGAAAGGTTCAAGGCGGACGAGCGAGCCTATCTGGATGAGTGGAAGATTTCCGAGGAAGCCAAACAGGCGCTGCTGAAGCGCGATTACAACGCGCTGATCGATCTGGGCGGCAATGTCTATTTCCTCTCCAAGCTGTTCAGCGCCGATGGCATTCCCTTTGCCGAGGCATGCAGCACCATGACCGACATGAGCTGGCCGGAATATCGCCAGATGATGCTGGATGGCGGCCGCTCGCCCGAAGGCAATCGTTCGATCCGCGAAAATCTGGCCGCTGCGGCTGCCGCTGCAGAAAAGAAGGGCAACTGAAATGGCACGCATTAACGCCGGTGTCGGCTCGAGCCATGTGCCCCTGCTGGGCGTTGCCGTTGATCAGGGCAAGACCGGGGATGATTATTTCGGCCCGATCTTCAAGGGTTATGAATGGACCCGGCAGTGGGAACAGGAAACCAAACCCGATGTGGTGATCCTGGTCTATAATGATCACGCCAGCTTCTTTGACATGAAGCTGGTGCCCACTTTCGCGATCGGTTGCGGCGAACATTTCGGCATTTGCGACGAGGGCTGGGGCCCGCGTCCGGTACCGGATGTTGAAGGGCATCCGGACCTTGCCTGGCATATTGCCCAAAGCCTGATCCTTGACGAATTCGACATGACCATCGTCAACGAGATGGATGTCGATCACGGGTTGACCGTGCCGCTTTCAATGATGTTCGGGCAGCCATCACAGTGGCCATGCAAGGTGATCCCGCTGGCAGTGAACGTGGTGACATACCCAGTGCCTTCGGGCAATCGCTGCTGGGCGCTGGGCGAAGCGATCAAGCGCGCGGTGGAGAGCTTCCCGGAAGATCTCAATGTTCAGATCTGGGGAACTGGCGGCATGAGCCATCAGTTGCAGGGACCGCGCGCCGGACTGCTCAACCGGGAATGGGACAACAGGTTCCTCGACATGCTGGAAGCGGGCAATGATGATGTGCGGCACATTCCGCATATCGAATATCTGCGTGAAACCGGCAGCGAGGGCATCGAAATGGTGATGTGGCTGATCATGCGCGGTGCCTTGGGCGACAAGGTGAAGCGCCTGCACCGTCATTACCATATCCCCTGCAGCAATACGGCCATCGGCCACATCGTTCTGGAGCCTGCACAATGACATCTCCGATCCGTATCGCTCTGGCCGGGGCCGGCGCTTTTGGCGAAAAGCATCTTGATGGGCTGAAAAATGTCGATGGCGTGGAAATCACCTCGATCATCAGCCGCACGGGCGAACAGGCTGCGGCGGTGGCTGAGAAATATGGTGCCAAGCACAGTTCGACCGAGCTTGAGGACGCATTGGCCCGCGATGATGTTGACGCGGTGATCCTCTGCACGCCGACGCAGATGCACGCCGCGCAGGCTATTGCCTGCATGGAAGCCGGCAAACATGTTCAGGTCGAAATTCCGCTGTCAGACAGCTGGGCCGACGCCGAAGCCGTAGTGGCCAAGCAAAAGGAAACCGGGCTGGTTTGCATGGTCGGCCATACCCGCCGTTTCAATCCCAGCCATCAATATGTGCATAACCGGATCACAGCGGGCGAATTCAACGTCCAGCAAATGGACGTGCAGACCTATTTCTTCCGGCGCAAGAACATGAATGCCAAGGGCGAACCGCGCAGCTGGACTGACCATCTGCTGTGGCATCACGCGGCGCACACCATCGATCTGTTCGCCTATCAATCCGGCCGGATCATTGCCGCCAATGCGATTCAGGGACCAAAGCACCCCGAACTTGGCATTGCCATGGATATGTCGATCCAGCTCAAGGCCGAAACGGGGGCGATCTGTACTCTTTCGCTGTCCTTCAACAACGATGGCCCGCTCGGCACCTTCTTTCGCTACATCGGCGATAGCGCTACCTATATCGCGCGCTACGATGATCTGGTGAATGGCAAGGAAGAACCGATCGATGTCAGCAAGGTGGCGGTTTCGATGAATGGCATCGAATTGCAGGACCGCGAATTCGTGGCTGCCATCCGCGAAGGGCGCGAACCCAACAGCTCGGTTGGCAAAGTGCTTGATTGCTATCGCGTGATCGGCGAACTGGCAGCGCAACTGGAGGCGCAGGACGGCTGGTCATGAATCGGAACATCGGTAATCGGGCGGTTGTACCCATCGGATTGGGCTGCATGTCGTTGTCCTGGGCCTATGGAGAAAGGCCGGATGAGGATTATGCGCTGGCACTGCTGAACCGGGCGCTCGATCTTGGTTACAACCATCTTGATACCGCCAATATCTATGGCCTTGGCCATAACGAGACTCTCGTCGGCAAGGCCGTGGCAGCCCGTCGTGACGAATATTTTCTCGCCACCAAGATGGGCATTGTGGTCGAAGGCCCCAATCGCGGGATCGACTGTTCCCCCGAAGCGATCCGCCGCAATATCGATGGTTCGCTGCAGCGGCTTCAGACCGACAGGGTCGATCTGTATTACATGCACCGTTTCGACCCGAAGGTGCCAATCGCGGAATCAATGGGGGCGATGGCCGAGTTGGTAGCCGAGGGCAAGATCGGCGGCATCGGCGTTTCGGAATGGTCGGCCGATCATATTCGCGAGGCGCATGCCGTGCATCCGCTGACTGCGGTGCAGACGGAATATTCGCTGTGGTCCCGCAATCCGGAAATCGCGGTGCTCGAGATCTGCCGTGAGCTGGGAATTGCTTTTGTCGCCTTTTCACCGGTCGGGCGCGGTGCGCTGGCGAATGGTGTGCGCGATCCCGGCGCATTGCCGGACGGCGACATCCGCAAGGCCATGCCGCGTTTCACCGCAGATCACTGGCCGCACAATCTTGCGCTGGTGGATAGCTTCAATGCCATCGCCGCTGCGCATGGCGTTACCCCGGCTCAGCTTTCGCTGGCCTGGGTACTGAGCCGCGGGCCGCATGTTGTCGCCATTCCCGGCACGGCCAATCAGGAACATCTCGCCGAAAATGTGGCGCGGCATGACTGGCAACCCTATGCCGATTTGCTCAACGAGCTGGATGCCTTGATCAACACCCAGAGCGTCAGCGGTCCGCGCTATGGCCCGGGAATGCAGCGCACCATCGATACGGAACAGTTCGCCTCTGAACAGGCGGCCTGACGATCAATCTCAATCGCTATACTCAATCATTGCCTGCACGCGGCTCGGGCAATTGCCACACCGCCAGGGCTGCCAGCAGCGAACCGAGGCCCATCGCAGCGGCAACGGCCGGCAGGCCTAGCCCCATCTGGAACAGAACCCCGCCGATCATCGGCGCCAGCGCCGCGCCGCCGCGGCCAATGCCAATGACAAAGCCTGTGCCGCCAGCTCGCAGGGTTGTGGGATAAGAGGCGGCAATCAGGGCGTAGAGGCCAACGACCGCGCCATTGGTGAAGAAACCGGCGATCATCGCTGCCGTTGTCAAAGCGCCAAGATCGCTTCCGGCATTGCCAAAATAGATGACCATGACAGAGGAAATCACCATCACCAACATCAGCAGCTTGCGCAAGGGCAGCTTCAGGCTGAGCGCGCCAAACGTAAGCGCTCCGACCAGACCGCCGATATTGGTTGAGACCAGAACACCTCCTGCTTGCGAAGGCGGATAGCCCATGTCGGCAACGATTTTCGGAATCCATTTCAGAATGAAATAGAAGGTCAGAATATGCAGGAAATAGCCCATTGTCAGCAACAGGGTGATGCGCCGCTGGCCGGTTGAAAACAGCTCAGCCAGCGAAGCCTTGACCTTGACCGGATCAGGCGCGGGCAGGGCAGAAATGACGGAGTGACCAAGCTTGCGCAGGGTGTTGTTGACTTGATCCAGCGCATCGTTCGGGCGGCGCTGCATAATGCTGCCGACAGGTTCGGGGGCGAACAGGAAGACCAGCGGGATCGCCAGCGCAGTTGCCGCCGCGCCCATGGTAAAAACGCTGCGCCAATCAGAATGCGCCAATAACATGGTGGCGATTGCCCCGCCGACCACCGCGCCGAGCGGATAACCCGCAGTCATGATCCCCACTGCCGTGCTGCGCGTGCGATCGCTCGCATATTCCGCGACCAAAGCGTTGATCGCCGCAAGCACGCCGCCAATACCAAGTCCGGTGATAAACCGCGTGGCAGCCAGCGCGGAAATGCTTCCGACCAGCGTTGTCGCCATCATCCCGCAGGCCATCACGACCAGGCAACCGAGCACGGTCGGGCGGCGGCCGATGCGGTCCGCCATCTGGCCGAGGACCACCGAACCAAGCGCCATGCCGACCAGCTCCATCGACAGGACAACGCCCAGTGCGGCGCGCTCGATTCCCCATTCCTTGGCAATGCCGGGAGAGGCAAAGCTGATCGAAAGAACGTCGAAGCCATCGAGGGCATTCAGCAGCACGCAAATCATGATTGCGATGATCTGGCGGATGGTGAGCGGAGCTTCGCCCAGCAGGCGGCGCGGATCCGCCACGCTGGCGGTTTGGTCAGTCATCGCTTTCTCCCCGATCCGGCGCTGCCTTGCGAGCGCGTCGCTTACCGTTCTTTTAGGTCAGGCCGTTCTTGTAAGTTAGGCAAATAAACCGTCAACAGAATCCTGTGGCTTTGCCGCAAGATTTATAGTATGTGTTGCATACTATAATCGAGGCATGGGAGAGATCAATGGCCGCGCGGATTGATGGCGCCGAGATGGCAGCAGAGCTTGTCCGATCCGTCGCCGGCGAGGTTGGCTTGCTGAAGCGCGAGTTTGGCATCGAACCAGCACTGGCGGTCATCCTCGTGGGAGAAGATCCGGCCAGCGCCATATACGTTTCGCGCAAGCTCAAGGCCTGCGAAAAGGCCGAAATCCGTTCGATCAAACACATACTTGCCCACGATGTTCCGGAAGGCGTGCTGCTGGCCCTGATCGACCAGCTGAACCGGAATGGGGACGTTCATGGAATTCTTGTGCAACTGCCGCTGCCGCCGCATATCGATGCCAACGCCGTACTCGACAGGATCGACCCGGCCAAGGATGTCGATGGCTTTCATCCCGTCAATGTCGGGCGTCTGTCAACGGGCAAGGGCAGCGGGCTGGTTCCCTGTACTCCGCTTGGCTGCATGATGCTGCTGGAAAGCGTCATCACCTCGTTCAAGGGGTTGGACGCAGTGGTGATCGGGAAATCGAATATCGTTGGCAAACCCGTGGCGTTGATGCTGCTGGAGCGTGAATGTACTGTCACCGTAACCCACATCGCCACTCAGGGCTTGCCCGATATTGTGCGCAAGGCGGATATCGTGGTGGTTGCAGCTGGTCACGCCGGGTTGGTCCGTGGTGACTGGATCAAGCCCGGCGCGGTGGTGGTCGATGTTGGCATCAACCGCGTTGCCCGTGCCGATGGCTCGCGCGGGATCACTGGTGATTGCCGTTCTGATGAAATGGATCATGCCCGGGCGCTTACGCCCGTACCTGGCGGAGTAGGGCCGATGACGGTAGCCTGCCTGATGGCAAACACCGCCAGCGCCGCGCGCGCGCTGGCCAAAGCCAAGACTCCACCCCTGCCTGAGCGTGTGCTCAGTTGAGCAGCATCAAAGCGTCAAGCGCGACCACACCTTCGCCTTCAGGGTGAAGAATTACCGGGTTGAGATCCAGCTCGGCAATGCGCGGTTCTGCCAGCAATGCAGCAGACAATGACACGATCAACCGGGCAAAGGCGCGCAGATCCAAGGGCGCAGAACCCCGCCAGCCAGTCAGCAAGGCGGCGCTCCGCAGCTTCAGCAGTTCGGCTACCACGGCATCTTCATCGAGGTCCGGCGTAATCAGCCGTACATCCTGCAGGATTTCGGCGGTAACACCGCCAAATCCGGCGAGGATGATGGGACCCCATTCCGGATCATTGCGCGCACCGAGGATCATTTCCACCCCGCGCTTACCCATTTTCTCGATCAGCACGCCATCAAGCTGGATTGTTGCATCATAGGCAGCAACATCGGCATGCATTTTCGCCCATGCCGCACGCACCGCCTCGGCGCTTGCCAGGTTGAGACTGACGCCGCCAGCGTCGCTCTTATGGCTTAGCGCAGCGGCCTGCGCCTTCATCGCTACCGGGTAACCGATTGCCTCTGCGGCAGCGACGGCATCGTCCGCAGAGGCAGCAAACCGGCCTTCCGGAAATGGGGCGCCCAGCGGTGCGAGCAGCTGCTTGGCGCGATATTCGGGCACAACGCCAAGCGCATCGGCGATTCCGGGCAATGGCTGCGGCGCGGGTGAGGCATCCGTCAGGTCGCGCGAATAGTCTGCCGAAAGGCGGGCCAGCGCGGTAACGGCGCGTTCAGTGGTCGGGAACCAGGGAACCCCGCGATCCCGCAATGCCTTGATATAGTCGGCTGGCATGTCCGCGCCTTCATCCAATCCGGCAAAAACCAGCGGTTTGGGTGGTTGGCTTTCATCCAGCGCGGCCAGAATTGCCGGCACCTTGATCCGGGCAGTTGCCGGATCGGATTGGATGATGCCTGCCAGCACCGCGCCAACGCGGGTGTCATCAAACAAGGCGTTGATCGTCTCGGTATAGATCGACGGCTGGCTCAATCCCTGTGCAGTCAGGTCCAGCGGGTTTGATACGGGTACGAAGGGCGGCAAAGCAGCGCGCAGGGCAGGGGAATCCGCATCCCCTAAAGCTGCCAGTGGCAGGCCGATTTCTTCAGCCAGATCGAGCGTGAGTGCCTTGAACGCACCGGATTCACCCAGCACGGCGGCATTGGCCCCTGCCATTTGCGGGCAACGCAGCAATATTTCGGTGATGTCACCCAGTTCCTGCAGCGTTTCTGCAAAGATTGCCCCGGCGCGGCCGACCTTGGCCCGCATGAGCTTGTAATCACCGGCCATGGCCCCGGTATGGGTGGCGGCGGATTCACGCGCCGCGCTGGATTTGCCGGGGTGTAGCAAAACAACGCGCTTGCCTGCCTCGCGGGCACGCTTTGCCGCAGAAAGGAACGCCGCCGGTTTGCGGAACTGCTCCACGATCATCGCAATCACCTTGGTGTGCGGATCGGTAATCAGCCACTCGACATAATCCTCAACGCCGCTGACGGCTTCATTGCCAGTGGAAACCGAATAGCTCACCGGCAAATCGCGTGCGAGCAGGGTGGTGGCCAGAACAGCCGCCATCGCGCCCGATTGCGATACTATGCCCACCGCCGCACGCCCCTCCGGCGAGGCGATGCGGGTTTCGACAAAGGTCAACGGGATGCCGTCAACATAATTGACCAGACCCAGGCAATTCGGGCCTTCGATCACCATCCCGGCTTCATCGGCAATGCTGGCAATTTCAGCTTGCTGCGCCAAACCTTCGGCACCATCTTCGGCAAAGCCAGCGGAAAAGATGATCGCGGCACCAACGCCGCGCTCACGCAGCGCCCGGACCGCATCCAGCACGGCAGGGCGCGGAATGGCCAGAACGGCGACATCGACGCCTTCGGGCAGGGCATCGACCGCGGGAAGGCAGGGACGATCCCCGATCTTTTCCCGATTGGGATTGATCGGATAGATCGGCCCCGCGTAACCCGCGTGGTCAAGATTGGTCAGGATGGTCGAACCAAGCGCGCCCGGCTTGTCGCTAGCCCCAACGATCGCGATCGATCGAGGGCGGACTAGCCGGTCAATCTGTCCGGATGTGAACCGGGGCTGCGCTGCCATCTCTCTCTCCGTTTTGCCTTGCTTTACCAAGCGCGAATATCAGCCGTTGATCTTGCTCTTGTCGAAGGTGCCAAGCCCCGGCTTGAAGCTCTTTTCATCAAGGAACTGACGCGTGGCTTCCTTGCGCGCTTCCACCCCGCCAAAATTGTGCAGCGCCTCTTGCGCGCGGATCAGATAATCCTCAGCATTGTCATAAGTCATTTCAACCATGCGGCGGACGGCCCATTTGGTGGCGCGCAAGGCATGGCTGTCCTTCTTCAGCAGCGCTTCGGCGACTTCAGTGACCCGGGCCTTCAGCTTGTCAGCGGGCACCGCCTCGGTAATCAGCCCCTGCGCTTCGGCCTGTTTGCCATTCAGGTTTTCACCCATCATGGCGTGATACATCGCCTTGCGCAGCGGCATCAGATCGGCAACCACCTTTGACGCGCCGCCGCCGGGCAGAATGCCCCAGTTGATTTCGGAAAGACCAAACTGAGCGTCTTCTGCCGCGATGGCGATATCGCAGGCGAACAGCGGGCCATACCCACCGCCAAAGCACCAGCCATTGATCATGGCGATGGTCGGCTTTTCATACCAGCGCAGCCGGTCCCACCAGGAATAGGCTTCGCGCTGGCTCTTGCGGATTGCCCCAAGTCCTTGCGCTTCGGTTTCGCGGAAATATTCCTTGAGATCCATCCCGGCAGACCAGGCTTCGCCTTCGCCGGTAAGCACCAGCACCCCAACATCCTCGCGAAATTCGAGATCTTCGATCACGCGGCGCATTTGCCGGTTGAGCTTCGGGCTCATGCAATTGCGCTTTTCAGGGCGATTGAAGCGAACCCAGGCAATCCCGTTTTCCACGGTGTAGGCGACGGTATCTTCCTCTGCACGCTCAGACATGGCAAACCCCTTGTGGTTGGATCATTATTGCTATTCGTCATAGCATAAGCTTTGCTGTCGTCAACAACAATCCCGGGTGAGACGCCTTGAGTGAAAATCTGAAGCCTGAAGCAAATGACCCGTTGAGCAGCCTTCCGGGCTATTCGCTGCGCCGGGCCGCCAACGCCATGATGGCCGAACTCGGCAACCGGCTGGGGGAAATCGGGCTGCGCATAACCGATGCGACATTGATGCTGCTGCTGGAAGGCGATACCCGGCGCACCTCCAGCGAGCTTGGTCGCATTCTGGATATTCAGCGCGCCAATATGGTGCCGATCCTGCAGCGGCTCGAAAAATTGAAACTGATCGCGCGCGAACCGATTGATCGCAAATCCTTTGCCATCGTGCTTACCGAAGAAGGGCGAGGCCGCATCTTGGCCGCGCGGCAGGTAATCGTAGAATTCGAAAACGAGCTGCTGCAGCGCATTCCTGCCCAGCACCGCGATCATCTGTTGCCGGCGCTGGACGCGCTATGGCGCGATGCTGGCGCATAGCGCGAAGCCGCAACGGAAGCCATCTAACCGCCGCCTCCGGGTTTCTGCTTAGGTCCAAATACGCTGGAATTTACCCAACTGCCCTAATCCATGATTTGATGATCCGAATGTTTTTGGCGGAGCATGAAGTCGGGCTTTGGGGAGATAATGCCGATGAATAGCCTTACCGTGATGAAGAAGGTCTATTTGGGCTGCCTGCTTTTGGCCGCCGTCAGCATCATTTCAACGACCTTGGCTGTCGTTGGTATGGTACGGCAGGAAACCGCGATGCAGCGCATGGAGAAGGCCAGCGGCTTGCTGCGCAATCACATGGAAGCCGATATGGGCCATGATGCGATCCGCGCCGAAGTGGTCAGCATTATCGCTGCACGCCAGACTCCGGTGATTAGCGCCCGCGCTGCTGGACAGGCCTTGTTAGAGCGCCTGAGCGAATTTGATGAGCATATGGCCTTTACCGCAAAATCCGGAACCGCGCCGGGCATCGCCAAGGCGCGTGCGGCAGCGGAGCCGGCCTATCGCGCCTATGTTGAGGCAGGGCGCAAAATAGCGGCCGCAACCAAGTCCGGCAATATTCCCGGCGATGCAGAGCTGGCCTCGTTCCTGCGCCTGTTCGAAGAGCTTGAGGGCCAGATGGAAGCCGTTTCGGACGCGGTTCAGGCCAATGCCCATGACGCAGCGGTACAGGCGGAAAATGCAGCAGGCGAGGCACGTTTGCTCGCAGTATCCAGCCTTGTCCTTGTGCTCTGCGTGCTTGGTGCGATTGCCTATGCTTCGCGCAAACATTTGATCGGTCCGATCCTGGATCTTGCCGGGAATGTGAAAGTGCTGGCCGAGGGGCGCCTCGACATCGAGGTGTGCGGATCGCATCGTCATGACGAAATCGGCAATCTCGCCAATTCGGTTGTGGCACTGCGCGACAGCCTCAGCCAGGCCCGCGCCGAAACGCGTGAACAGGCGGATACCATTGTCGCTTCAATCGGGCAGGGCCTCAATCAACTCGCCGCTGGCAACCTTGCCTATCGGATAGAACAGCCGCTGTCCGGCGCGTTTGAGCGTTTGCGCAGCGATTTCAACGATGCGCTGGCCAACCTTGGTGCAACCATGGAAAGCGTGCGGCAGTCGACACAGCAATTGCAAAGCGTGGCGCTGGATATTGGACAGTCGGCCGGTGATCTGGCCAATCGCAACAGCCATCAGGCGGCCAATCTTGAAGAAACTGCTGCGGCGATCACCAATCTGGCCGAACGGGTCTCGGGATCGTCCGAGGCGGTGCGGACGGCGCGTGATGCGGTCGACGGCGTCGGGCTTGAGGTCAGCCGTGGCGGCAAGGTCGTAGAGCAGGCCGAAGCGGCAATGGACCGTATTGAGCAGGCATCACAGGAAATCGCCAAGATCGTGGGGGTCATCGATGGTATCGCCTTCCAGACGAACCTGCTGGCCCTGAACGCCGGGGTTGAGGCGGCGCGAGCGGGTGAGAATGGCAAGGGCTTTGCGGTGGTTGCCAATGAGGTGCGGGCCCTGGCGCAGCGCAGCGCCGACGCAGCCAGTGAAATCAAGGGCCTGATCGTCAACTCTTCCGGCGAAGTCGGCGAAGGTGTCCGCCTGGTTCGCGATGCCGGCGTGGCGCTACGCGAGATCACCGCCCAAATGGATGAGATCAACCGGGTGATGGAGGTGGTCAACGGCAGCGCCAGCGAACAATCGACCGCGCTCGCCGCTATTACCGCAAGCTCGCGCCAGATCGAACAGATCACGCAGAGCAATGCTGCCGTGGCCGAACAGGTCAACCATGCGAGCAATGCGGTGGTCAGTGCGGTGGAAACTGTCGCAGCCGAGGTGAGCCGCTTTACGCTGGTTCACGGTGATGCTGGCTATGAACGCAAGGCGCTGGCGGCATGATGGCGCGTGCATCGGCGTTGGCCATCGCCCTCGCGGGCATGGCATTCGCTTCGCCCGTAGCAGCGCAGGACTCTGCACCGCTGGAAGTTGCCGGCGCGATCACGGTTGATTTCGCCAGCCTTGCTGCCGGTGATGGTGACCGCAAGCTGCGCGTTTTGAGCAACATTGATCTGACCGCCGATGCCGATCTTGGGGCACTGCTTAACTGGGACGGGGCCAAGGCTCATTTCTATGTCCTCGACAATCGCGGTGCGCGGCCCAATGATGCCGCTGGCACCCTGCAGGGCACCGACAATATCGAGGTTGCCCGGGCGGGTCTGCGGCTGTTTGAAGCATGGATCGAACAGGATCTGGGCAAGGGCGCATCACTGCGTGCCGGGCTGTATGATCTGAACAGCGAATTCTATACCAACGATGCCGCCGGTCTGCTGATTGCACCGCCTTTCGGTATCGGTTCGGAACTGGCTGCAACCGGGCCGAATGGGCCATCGATCTTTCCCTCCAGCGCCCTCGCAGCGCGGCTGCGCGTCCCATTTGGCGGCGGACGAGCCTACGCCCAATTCGCTGCGGTCAACGCCCGCGCCAGCACCGTTGGCGATCACGGCGGCGTTGATTTCAGCTTTGGCGAAGGGGTGCTGCTGATTGGCGAGGCCGGAATTGCGCAAGGGCCGCTGCGCGGTTCGCTGGGTGCCTGGCGCTATTCGCGCAAACGCGAAGATCTCTTTGAAACAGATGCTCTGGGCGCTCCGTTGAGCAAAACCTCGCAAGGCGCCTATGCCGTGCTTGAAGGAGACCTTCTGTCGACCGGCGATCGAAAACTAACTGCGTTTCTGCGAGCAGGCATTTCAGATCAGCACACCAGCCCGTTTACCGGCGGTTTTCAGACCGGCTTCCTGCTGTCTCCGGCAATTGGCGGACGTGATGATAGCGCGTTGTCGCTAGGGCTCCATCACGCCTGGACAACCGGCCACTTCCGCGATGCCCTGTCGGCAATTGGTGACACGCCCGCCGGTGGCGAAACCGCGTTGGAGCTTACCTATTCCGACAAGCTGCTGCCGCAGGTTACCGTGCAGCCGGATATCCAATGGATCCGCCATCCCGGCGGTAACACTGGCGCGGCTGACGCGGTAATGGCCACGCTGCGCATCGTCTTTGAATTCTGACAGCACAAGGCGTTCATCGCTGCGCCGGGCTTTAGGCAAACAGCACAGTTCAAATTCCGGTCATGCCTGCAGCCCGCATGGAAGGCTTCCCGAGCTTTTCGGCTCTAATTCGAACATAACGCCATCTGAAAACTGCAGCCGCTGGTGCTTTGAAAAGCAGCGCATAGCCGCCCGTCTATGCGAATATCCGGCATGAGGCACCGCGTTTTTGCCCCACTCCTATATGCCCGCAGGTTTCTACCCAGGGTAAATCAACCGAGAACCACAGCGATTACTGTCCAGACATAGGTGTTTCACCAGATGTCTGCGCGAAGCAGATATTCGGCATTTTCGCTTACACAAAAACCCGTACAAAACGCCTATTCGCACGGAGTTTGAAAAAACACTCAATTTTTCTGCAAATTCTACGCGCCAAAACTGAAGAAACTCAGATCGGCAAATGGATTTCAGAAAATTTTGTGAAAATTTCATTCGGCAAATGCGCTGAATGCGTAAGTATTTGTTTTAATACGATAAAGCCAAAACATAATCATAGTGGCATGCCTGATGTTCAATGGCGCTGGGTTCAATCAGAAACCGGATGCCTTCAAAAATGGGTGACGAAACATGTTGAACTGGTTCGAAAAAGAAGCGCCGATCCGCACGAAGTTCAAAGCGCTGACGTTTGTTTACACCAGCCTTTCCGGCGTTGGCCTTATCACCACTTGGGCCGCGACGCAGTCCGGAGCATCTGCAGGACTGCTGATCGGAACAGCTGGTGCTGCGCTCGCAGGTACGGTTGTTGTCGCGCTGCTTGCTGCTGACCGGGTTTGCCGGCCCTATGTGAACACAGTGCTGCGCATGGAAGCCCTGGCTGATGGCGATACCTCCAGCCCGATTGCCTACACCGACTATCGTGACTGCGTGGGGCGCATGACCAAGGCCATGGCCACCTTCCGTGACAACGCGGTGGAAGTGGAAGAAAGCCGCCACGCTCAGGAAAAGATCGTCAGCGCCTTGAGCGAGGCTCTCGCCAAGCTGTCACGCAACGAACTGGATTTCCAGATTACCGATCCGTTCCCCGGCAATTACGATGACCTCCGCAGGGATTTCAACGCCGCGGTGCAGTCGCTGTCCTCGACGATTACCTCGGTCAGCAGTGCAGCCTCCAGCGTGCTGACTGGCGCGACTGAAATCCGCGCAGCTTCAGACGATTTGGCGATGCGCAACGAGCAACAGGCTGCCAGCCTGGAAGAAACCTCGGCTGCGATGAATCAAGTTACCGAAAGCGTCAAGGAAACCGCCAGCAGCGCCACCGAGGTGCAGCAATCCATTGCCAGCGCGCACCGCGAGGCCACCGACGGTGGCGTCGTGGTGCAGCAGGCAATCGAAGCAATGGCTGCGATCGAAAAGTCCGCTCAGGAAATCTCGCAGATCATCGGCGTGATCGACAGCATTTCGTTCCAGACCAACCTGCTCGCTCTGAATGCAGGTGTGGAAGCCGCCCGCGCAGGGGATGCAGGCAAGGGCTTTGCCGTTGTCGCCAATGAAGTGCGCGCGCTGGCACAGCGTTCGGCGGATGCTGCCAAGGACATCAAGGAACTGATTACCGCCAGCGCAGCACAGGTGAGTGGCGGCGTTGGGTTGGTTGGCGATACCGGAACCCTGCTTGAAAAGCTGGTCGCCCGCGTGGGTGAGATCAACCAACTTATCACTGGTATTGCGGATGCCGCCAATTCGCAGGCGGTCAGCATCCAGCAGGTCAATGCTGCGGTAAGCGAAATGGATCGCATGACCCAGCAGAATGCTGCCATGGTCGAAGAATCGACTGCCGCTGCACGCAGCCTGGGTGATGAAGCGACCGAGCTTGCGTCGCTGGTGTCGCGGTTCCGGACCGCCGAAGGCAATAGCAGGCCTGTTGCTGCCAAGCCGGCACCGCGTGCGGTCAAGTCCGCGCCACCTCCGGTTCGCGGCAATCTCGCGCTTAAAGCCACTGATCCCAGCGACGATTGGGCCGAATTCTAAGCCTTGGTGCAACTGCTGGGGAGACAGCCGATGTCCGAAATAGCGCTTCCTTCTCGCTGCGATCGCGCCGCTGCCGAAACCCTGCTGCCCGAATTCGTGGCGGCGATGGGTTCGGGGCGGATCGAAATCGACGGACGTCAGGTCAGTCAGGTCAGCCAGGCTATGTTGCAACTGCTGCTTGCCGTGCGTCGCAGCGGCGAGGGTGCGGCAATTCTGCCGTCGCCCGCGCTGCTCGACGCGGCCCAGCTTACCGGACTTTCGGCGCAGCTTTTTGATGAGGACCGGACATGACCAGCGAAGAAATTCAGCAGATTTTCTTCGTTGAATGCGAAGAATCGCTCGCCGCAGCCGAGGCAGGACTTGCAGCCTGCCAAGATGGCACGCAAGATGACGACACGGTCAATGCCATCTTCCGGGCTGTGCATTCGATCAAGGGCGGCGCTGGAGCTTTCGGGTTTGCCGCACTGCAGGCTTACACCCACACGTTCGAAACGCTGCTTTCAGACGTTCGCGAAGGGGCGGTGCCGCTCAACGATGCACTCATAAGTTTGCTGCTGCGCGCGCTTGATACTTTGAGCGACCACGTCAATGCCGCGCGCGGTATCGCGGACCAGCCTGCTGATGAAGCACTGCTGGCCGAACTGGTCGCAGCGCAGGCCAATTCGGCTGAGGCAACGCCCGCCCAAACGGAACCCGAGGCCACTCCAGAAGCGGCGTCTGCCGAGGAGGCAAGCCCGGAATCCGGAGATTGCTCCAGCGAATTTCTCGACTCGATGCTCGATGACATCCTGGGCGATATGTGCGCTCCGGCACAGCCCGCGAAATGGTTGGTTCATATCCGACCGCATTCGGGCGCGATGCAGAATGGCAGCGAGCCTTTGCTGCTGCTGCGTGAACTCGCCAACTTTGGCGGGGAATGTGTGGCCTGCGAATTCGCACAGCTGCCGGATATCGATGGGCTCGAGGTCGGTCAGGGCTATCTAGGCTGGACCTTCGCGATGCCGGCGACCGCCAGCGAAGAAAGCGTTCGCGACGTGTTCGATTTCATTGGTGAGGAATGCAGCATCGCCATCGGCGAAGACAGCCAGATCCCGCCAGTGCAGATCATTGCTGCAGCACCCGCCGCACCAGCGGAACCAATCGCGGCACCGGTTGAGGCCGCACCTGCCGCAGGCGCCAATGTCGCGCCGCTCCGGGCTGCTTCTCCTGAAAGCCCCGCCGAACAGGCTCCGCCTGCCGCGCCTGCGCAGGGTCAATCGATCCGCATTGATCTGCTTAAGCTTGATCGGCTGATCGATTCGGTTGGCGAGATGGTGATTGCGCAGGCCATGCTGGCGCAGCGTCTTTCGGGCGAAGGACTCGTTGCGACCGAAGAGCTTGCGCTGCTGGAAGGGCTGACACGCGATATTCAGGAAGGCGCAATGTCGATCCGCGCGCAACCGATCGGATCGGTGTTCAGCCGCGTGCCGCGCATTCTGCGCGAGCTGGCCGCCTCGACCGGCAAACATGTGAAGCTCAACGTCGTGGGCGAGGGCACTGAACTCGACAAGACAGTGATCGAGCGCCTTGGCGAACCGCTGACCCATCTTATCCGCAATGCAGTCGATCATGGCATCGAGCCTGCCGAGGAGCGGCTTGCTGCCGGCAAGGATGCCGAAGGCACGCTGACGCTTTCTGCCGAGCAACGCTCTGGCCGCATCCTGATCCGCATCAGTGACGACGGGCGTGGCATCAATCGCGAGCGTGTTTTCGCCAAGGCAGTTGAAAAGGGGCTGATCGCGCCTGACGCTCAGCTTTCCAAGGAAGAAATCGATCTGCTGATCTTCGCACCGGGATTTTCAACCGCTGCCAGCGTCACCAGCGTCTCCGGGCGCGGCGTGGGCATGGATGTCGTCCGACAGAACGTGAAGGATCTGGGCGGCCGGATCACCATCGAATCCGAACCGGGCAAGGGATCTACCTTTACCCTGGCACTGCCACTGACGCTGGCTATTTCCGATGGCATGATCGTCAATGTTGGCGATCAGACGCTGGTTGTGCCGCTGGCCCATGTCGTGGAAAGCCTGCGACCCGCACCCAGCGATGTTCAGGGCCTTGGCGCACAGAGCCAGATGCTCAATGTGCGTGGTCGCTTCATTCCGGTTATCGGGCTGCACCAATGCATCGATGCTGCTGGCACCGCACCGGCACCGAATGAAGGCGTGCTGATCGTCGTCGATACGGAATCGGCGGGGCAAGCGGCGCTGCTGGTCGACAATATCTGCGATCAGCGCCAGTTCGTGATCAAGAGCCTGGATACGCATTATCGCTCGGTAGAAGGCGTGGCCGGAGCGACGATCCTGGGTGATGGCCGGGTTGCATTGATCCTCGATGTCGACGGATTGGTGGCCAATGCCGTGGCATCACCGGAAAGGCGCGCCGCATGAACGCGGCAGTCGCCTTTTCTGAACCGATGCCGGGGATCAGCCCCGACGTATATGGTGTGGAAGACTTCAGGAAAGTCGCCCGCATCGTTTACGATCATGCCGGGATCGTGCTGCCCGATGGCAAGGCCATGCTGGTCTATTCACGGCTGGCACCATTGGTTCGCGAAAGCGGCTGCGGCACTTTTGCCAACTATATCGAACTCGTTCGCAGCGATTTTGCAGAGGAATCGCGCGCGGTTGCGGCTTTGACGACCAATCACACCTTCTTCTTTCGCGAATCCCATCACTTCGATCATTTCGCCCAGGAAGTCCGCCCCGGGCTTATCCGCGCGCTGGAGGCCGGGCAGCCGGTTCGCATCTGGTCAGCCGGATGCTCGAGCGGTGAGGAAACCTGGTCGTTGGTGCTGACGCTGCTGGGGGAAGATCGCAATCAGGGGCGCAAGCTCACGCAATATGATCTTCGCGTTCTGGCCTCTGACCTTGCGCCGCATGCCCTGAAAAAGGCGAGCGCAGGAATTTATCCGATCAGCGATGCCAGCGCAATTCCCGACGCGCTGCGCAAGAACTGGCTGAAGGAAACCGCTACCACTGCGACGATCAGCGACGAGGCGCGGTCAATCGTCCGGTTCCGCAAGCTCAATCTGCTTGGCGAATGGCCGATGGCGGGGCGTTTTGATGTGATCTTCTGCCGCAATGTGATGATCTATTTCGATCAGCAGACCAAGGAGCGGCTCGTCTCGCGCTTTGCCGAATACGTGAAGCCGGGCCAGCACCTCTATATCGGCCACAGCGAAAGGGTGACTGGCCCTGCCGCCGCACACTTTCTGCCCGTCGGCCCAACCATCTATCGCAGGAGCGCAGCATGACCATCCGGGTAGTCATCATCGACGATTCGATGACGATGCAGGCCATCCTGCGCGCCCGGCTGTCGAGCGAGCCGGATATCGAAGTGGTTGGCATGGCTTCCAACGCTGCCGAAGGGCGTGAGTTGATCAAGCAGTGCAACCCTGATGTGGTGACGCTGGACATCGAAATGCCCGGTATGAACGGCCTCGATTTCCTCGAAAAGATCATGACTTTGCGGCCGACGCCGGTCATCATCGTTTCGGGTTTGAGCCAGGAAGGAACCGAGGTTTCAGCACGTGCGCTCGCGCTGGGGGCCGTTGATTGCTATGCCAAGCCGAGTGGCGACGGGATGTCACTTAGTGACGATGGCAGGCTGGCGGAATGCATCCGGCAGGCGGCGCTGGTCCGCTTTGGCAAGGAACGCCCAAGCGCTCACCCCATCGCCGCGCCTTTGCAATGTGCGATCCGGGAGAAGCCGAAGCTGATCGCAATTGGTTCGTCCACTGGCGGCGTGGAAGCACTGCAGACATTGCTCAGCGCCTTCCCGGAGGACTGCCCCCCGACCGTTATTGTCCAGCATGTCAATTCGCGCTTCGCTCCGGCGATAGCCAAAACGCTTGATCTGGCTTGCCCGGCGAATGTTGTGCTGGCGGAGCCGGACATGCCGCTGCGCGCAGGCACTGTCTATCTTGCTCCCGGTGGCGAGCGCCATCTGATGGTGGGCGGCAGCCATTCCTACTTCGCAAAGCTGCGGGCTGGCGAACTGGTCAATGGTCACCGGCCGAGCGTGGATGTGCTGTTTGAATCGGTGGCGCGAAGTGTTGGTGCCGGAACGGTGGGGATCTTGCTGACCGGCATGGGATGCGATGGCGCCCGGGGGCTGCTGTCAATGGCAAAGGCAGGGGCCCTGACCATCGCCCAGAACGAGGCAACCTGCACCGTGTTCGGTATGCCCAAGGCGGCAATCGCGCTCAATGCGGCAAGCGTCGTGGCGCCGATAAACGAAATCGCCCAACATGCATTTTGCAAGGCGGCCTGAGCGATGATGCAGCAACCGATCATCGCCGCAAAACCAGTCACCCGCATCACCGTGATGCAGGGGCAGGCGCGCGTAAGTGCCGGGCCGCGCGTGGAACTGACCACGGTGCTGGGCAGCTGCGTGGCGACCTGCCTGTTCGATCCGGAAACAGAGCTTGGCGGGATGAATCACTTCCTGCTTGCGGAACCTCCGACGAACCACGCCGGAATCGAGATTGATGAGCACTACGGCGTCTATCTGATGGAGCTGCTGATCAACGAGATGCTGGCGCATGGCGCGGCCAAATCCCGTCTGCGGGCGCATCTCTATGGCGGGGCCAACCTGCGTCAGGGGCTGGCACCGATCGGGACGGCCAATGCAGCCTTTGCCAGGGAATTTCTGGAGCGCGAAAGGATTCCGCTGGTGCGGGAAGACCTTGGCGGCACCAGTGCCCGCCGCGTCGATTTTCGCCCGGCCGCAGGTCAGGCCCGCTGCCGCGTGGTCGAGGAGGCGCTTGCCCCCACGGTCGCACCCACCCGCCGCCAATTCGTCGCCACCGGCGATGTCGAACTGTTCTGATAAAGCGAGTTGATACCCATGAGCACACCCACGCGAATCCTCACAGTTGATGACAGCGCAAGCATGCGGGCGCTGCTGAATCATGCTCTGACCAGTAACGGGTTTACCGTGGAACAGGCTGACGATGGTGTTGCAGCGCTGGAATGGCTGGCTGTTCACGAAGTCGATGTGGTGATCACCGATATCAACATGCCCCGGCTGGATGGCTTCGGGTTGATCGAGCAGCTGCGCAACGGCTGCCGCCACCGCGATCGCCCGATCCTGGTGCTCACCACCGAAAGCTCTGACGAGAAGAAGGCGCGTGCTCGCGCCGCTGGCGCGACCGGCTGGATCGTCAAACCCTTTGATACTGACAAGCTTGTCGCGGCCGTACGCCGCGTCGCTCATTGATTGCCGACTGGGGAGTAGGGAACATGCATCGCGAACTGATCACATTCGAAGTTGAAAATCAGCTCTTCGGCATCGACATCATGTCGATCCGCGAAATCCGTGCCTGGACACCAACCACCCGGTTGCCGCGCGTGCCGCATTATGTCGCTGGCGTCGTCAACCTGCGCGGCACGGTTCTGCCGGTGATTGATCTGGCCGCACGGCTCGGCTGGAAGGCAACCGAGGCAACCCCGCGTCACGCAATCATCGTCACCCAGATCGAAGGCCAGGCACGTGGCTTGATCGTTGATTCCGTCAGCGATATCGTCGCCGTGCCGGCCGACGGGCTGCAGGCTCCGCCGGCAACTGCCGATGACACCATCGTGCCGTTCCTCGAAGGGCTGGTGGCCATCGATGACCGCATGGTCATGGTGCTCAACCTTGGCGCGCTGAGCGCGGCAAGCGACATGGCAGAGGCAGCATGACGGCGCCCGTCTTTCCACATCAGCAGGCCGTAGCCGCCGAATTGCTGTCGGAACTGAGCGCCGAGATCGAAGAGCTGGGCGTAGCGCTGTGCCGCGATCCAGATTTCGCGCGCTATCACATGCTCCAGCTGCAAGCGATTGATCTGATCGCACAAAAGCAGCGCTGCATTGCAGACCTGCTGTCCGCGCAAAGCGTTGATCACGCCATGGACGAGATCGATCTGGAAGAAGTCAAGGCGCGCATCCACGCCATGCGGTAAGACCCTGCGCGCAGATTGCGCGCTGGGTTTTTGCCAAAGAATTTGAGAAAATTGGTCGGGACGAGAGGATTCGAACCTCCGACCCCCACACCCCCAGTGTGATGCGCTACCAGGCTGCGCTACGTCCCGACCGGCCCGCTTCGCCCAACGGCAGAAGCAGGGAAGCGCGCCTATAGGCATGGCTGTGCCAGTTGGCAAGCATTCGCGCACGGGTTTGATACCACCTCTTGAAAGCTGGCGGTATGACGCCATTTGTTGAAAGCGCGAAGGGGCGGCGCGTTGCCTTGTTGGGGCATAGCTGCTAGGCGCGCGCAATTCTGCCCGGCGATGCCGGGTTCCCGCTTTCAGAGAGCAGATTTAGAACCATGAACAGCGCAGCGCTTTCCATTCTTGCCGCAAGTGCCGGTGCCGCAGACGCGCCACCCGCATGGATCCAGTTTCTGCCGCTCGTCGCAATGGTCGGCATCTTCTGGCTGCTGATTCTTCGCCCGCAGATGCGCCGGCAGAAAGAGCACCAGGCCAAGCTGGCCGAGATCAAGAAGGGTGATCAGGTGCTGACCGGTGGCGGTTTCATCGGCAAGGTTCTCAAAGTCGATGAGCATTATGTCGAGGTGGAGCTTGGCACCAACACCAAGGTCAAGGCCCTGAAATCGACGATCACCGATGTGATCCCGCCGGGCGGCACCGCCGCTGCCAACGATTGATCCCGATTCACCGCACAACGCGACCCAAAACCAAGGGACCCGGAACCGAGGGCCCAACACCAGGCGCCGATTGAAAGCCGAATTGTCATGCTAGATTTTCCCCGCTGGAAACAGCTTTGGTTCTGGGCGATTGCCCTGGTCGCCGCCGCTGCCGCACTGCCTTCGATCGTTTCGGTGGCGGGCGGTTCATGGCCCAGCTTTCTGCCCGCGCCGCGCATCAATCTCGGGCTCGATCTTGCTGGTGGCAGCCACATCCTGCTCGAAGCAAATCCCGATCAGGTGCGCCGTCAGCGGCTCGACAGCATGGAAGAAGACGTGCGTTCGCGGCTCAAGCAGTCCGAACCGCAGATTCGCACCGGCGATATTTCCAGCAAGGACGGCTCGGTTTCGTTCATGCTGGCCGATCCGGGGCAGGTTGATCTGGCACGCGAACGGCTGCTGCCGCTGCTGACCAGCACCACCGGCGGATCGCGCGATTGGGATTTCCAGGTGCTGGACGGCAGCAAGATCGTGCTGACCCCGACCAAGAGCGGGATCGATCAGGCAATCAGCCAGGCAATGGACACCGCGACGGAGGTGGTTCGCAAGCGTATTGACGCTTTGGGCACCCGCGAGCCGACCATTATCCGTCAGGGCGCACAGCGCATCGTTGTGCAGGTGCCGGGGTTGAAGGACCCCGCAGCACTCAAAAGCCTGCTGGGGCAGACCGCCAAACTCGAATTCAAGCTGGTCGATACTACGGCGCTGCCCAGCGATCTTGCCAAGGGCATTGTCCCGCCCGGCGACGAGGTCGTTCCCTTCGCTGATCAGCAGAAACAGGCCGGTGTGCTGGCCGTGCGGCGTCTTGGCGGGATCAAGGGCGACCGTTTGACCAACGCGCAGCAGAGCTTTGATGACAAGACCAACGAGCCGGTTGTCACCATTACCTTTGACCAGCAGGGCGGTGCGAAATTCGCCAAGCTGACGACCGAAAACGTCAACAAGCCTTTTGCGATCATTCTGGATGGCAAGGTGCTGTCCGCCCCCAATATTCAGGAACCGATCATTGGCGGCACTGCCCGGATTTCCGGCAGTTTCACCATCCAAAGCGCCAACCAGCTGGCTATCGCCCTGCGTTCCGGCGCGCTGCCGGTTGACCTGAAGGTGGTGGAAGAGCGCACCGTCGGGCCCGATCTTGGTGCGGATTCGATCCAGAAGGGTATGATCGCGATGGGCGTCGGCACCGGCGCGCTGATGATCTTCATCCTGCTGACCTATGGTCGGTTTGGCCTCTATGCCTGTGCGGCGCTGGTGCTGAACACCATGATGATCCTGGGCATCATGGCCGCGATTGGCACCACGCTGACGCTGCCGGGCATTGCCGGTTTCGTGCTGACCATCGGCGCTGCGGTTGACGCAAACGTGCTAATCAACGAACGAATACGCGAAGAGCGTGCGCGCGGCAGGCGCGTCGTGCAGGCGGTGGAGATGGGCTACACCGAAGCAAGCCGCGCCATTTTTGACGCCAACATCACCAATGTCATCGCTGCGGTGCTGATGTTCGCCTTTGGCACCGGTCCGATCAAGGGCTTTGCCGTGGTGCTGATGATCGGCATTGCCACATCAGTGTTCACCGCTGTCAGCCTGACGCGGATGTGGGTGGCGGGCTGGCTGCGTCGCACCCGGCCCAGCGACATTGTGCTTTAAGCGGGGAGTGGAACCATGAAACTGCTGAAACTCATCCCCGATAACACCAACATTCATTTCCTGAAGCTGCGGGTGCCGTTCTATGTGATCAGCCTGCTGCTGATGGCGGCATCGCTGACGCTGGTGGCAACGCGCGGTCTGAACATGGGCGTCGATTTCGTCGGCGGCCAGATGATCCGCGTCACCTTTACGCAAAGCGCTACCGCACCGGTGGGTGAACTGCGCGATTCCATCGGCAAGCTGGGCTATGGGGAACCGATCCTGCAACAGTTCGGCAAGCCCAACGAAGTTTCGATCCGCATGAAGCTGCCCGAAGGATCGGATCACGATGCTTCGCTGGCGGATACGATGGCGCGGAAGATCACCACTGCGGTGAAGGCCGCCCATGCCGACGCACGGATCGATGGCGTGGATTCGGTTTCCGGCAAGGTATCAAAGGAGCTGGGCTGGATCGCGTTTCAGGCGCTGGGATTGGCCGCACTGGCGGTCGCTGCCTATATCTGGATCCGGTTCGAATGGCAGTTCGGTGTCGGTGCGCTGTTCAGCCTGATCCACGACGTTACCCTGACATTGGGCATGTTTGCGCTGACGCAGATGGAGTTCGATCTCAACATCGTCGCCGCCCTGCTGACGCTGATCGGCTATTCGCTCAACGATACCATCGTTGTGTATGACCGTATCCGTGAGAACCTTAAGAAGTTCCGCCGGATGCCGATCCCGGAACTGCTCGATCTTTCGGTCAATGAAACGCTGGCCCGCACCATCGTTACCTCGCTGTCGATGCTGATTACCCTGGTTGCACTGCTGCTGCTGGGGCCGGATGTGATCTTCGGCTTCACCGCCGCGATCACGCTGGGCATCTTCGTCGGCACTTACAGCTCGATCTATATGGCCGCGCCCATTCTGATCTGGCTGAAGGTGTCGCCCAGCAGCTTTGTCCCCACTGAAAGCGCGATCGATCGTCAGGAGCGGCTCGCGCGTGAGCGTGGCTGACGCCGGCGAATGATCAACTGAAACAAAAAAGGGCCCCTTTCCCATATCGGAGAGGGGCCCTTTCTTTGGCGAGCTGGTGTTAGTCCAACAGCTCGAAATCTTCCTTCTCGCTGCCACAATCGGGGCAGTACCAATCATCCGGACTATCTTCAAAACGCGTTCCGGGGGCGATGCCTTCATCCGGCAACCCCAGCGCCTCATCATAGATCAGCCCGCAGTTGCGGCAGCGCCATTGACGATAGTTCTGGCCCATCGATCAGCTCCCGTCACTGCACCGAAAAGCGGATCGGGACATGCTTGGGGCCGCAGACGAAGTTGGAAATCGTACGTTCGCCTTCGCCGTTCATTTCCACCGATTTGAGGCGCTTGAACAGCTCTTCCCACAATATCCGCATTTCCATTCGGGCAAGGTGCTGCCCCAGGCAGACGTGAACGCCATAGCCAAAGGCAATCTGCGGATTGCTTTCACGATCAATGCGGAATTCAAACGGATCGCTCCACACCGCTTCGTCGCGATTGCCGGATTGATAGGGCAGCATCAGCCAGTCACCCGCCTTGATCTGCTGTCCGCCAATCACCGCATCGCTCACCGCGCTGCGCATGAAGTGCTTTACCGGCGTTTCCCAGCGGATCGATTCTTCGACAAAGCCGTTCAGCAATTCAGGGTTTTCCTGCATCTGTTTGAGCAGGTGCGGCCGTTCCGCCAATGCCCACAAGGCCCCTGCGGTGGTGTTGCTGGTGGTATCATGCCCGGCGGTCGCGGCGATGATGTAATAACCCATCATCTGACGGTGATTGAGATATTCGCCATTGATCGTGGCATTGGCGATCAGGCTGTTGATGTGTTCCGTAGGGTTCTCACGGAATTTTTTCGTCACCGATGCGAAATAGTTTTCCAGTTCCATCGTGGTTTCCCACAAGGATTTGAGCGCTTCCTCCGGCGTCAGCTCGGCCCGGGCCCGGTTGAGTTCCGGGTCGGCGTTGTTGAACAGTTCCTGGGTCAGCTTGAGCATGAAAGGCTCATCCTCCTGCGGCACGCCCAGCACGGTCATGATCACGCGCAGCGGATAGAGGAACGCAACGTCTGCGGCGAAATCGCATTCGCCGCCAAAGCTGAGCATGTGATCCACGAACTCGCGGGCAATAGCCCGGATCTGATCTTCCAGCGGTTTGATCGCGCGCGGGGTGACATGGGGGAACACGATACCGCGCAGATCCTTGTGCTCCTTGCCATCGAGCGAGACAAGGCTGCGGATCAGGTTGGGCTCGCCGCCGGTCAGGGCCTTGACCTTTTCCTGGCCTTCCTTGTTGGAAAGGAAAGTGGACTTGTCGCCATTGTGAAAAATGTCCGGCTGGCGTTCTATATCCTTGATATCGGCGTGACGGCTGACCACCCAGAACGGCTCAAAATCGTCAAGCTCGGCCTTGTCGAGCGGGGCAGTCGCACGGATGGTCCTGAACGCCTCGTCAACGATTTCAGGCTTTGAATAGGCCTTGGGGTCAATGATCGTTTCAGACAGTTCGCGCGCCAGTGTCATTGTCTTCGTCCTCTCGTGGGGCTCGGCTCTTGCCGGAGTCGAAACGATGGTATATTTCAGTTGGTATACGATCAACAACTAAATGCCGATCAGTGCCTGAATATGGGGAGGGGAGATTCGATGAATGCACCAGCAATCACCCCAGGACTGCGCCGCACGCAGGCAGAGCGGAGGGCGGAATCAGAAAACCGTCTGCTCAACGCTGCCGCTGAAATCATTGCCAGCGAAGGCTACCTTGCCGCCACGCTGGAAAGGGTAGGGGAACGGGCTGGCTTCAGCCGGGGGCTGGCCAGCCGCAAGTATGGTTCAAAGGACGGGCTGATCGAAGCCGTGATCTGGCGGGTCTCTGCTCATGTGAATGAACAGGTGGATCTGGCGATTGCCGGAGTGCGCGATCCACTGGATCGCCTGCTGCGACTGTTTGATCGCTTCGTCGAACTGGTGATCTGCGACGTATCGGTGCGGGCCTATTTCGTGCTGTTCAGCGCGATGATCGCCAACCGCCTTGATACCGCAAATGTGTTTGACGAGGTTCAGCGTCGCTTTGGTGAACGAATTGAAGCCCTGATTGCCGAAGCCCAGACTGCGGGTTCGGTACCATCGAACCTTCCGGTCAAGCATGCGGCCTTCATGGTCGGTTGCCTGCTGGCCGGTATTTCCATCGAGAGTGAAGCCAAGATGCTGGACGCTGATGCGGCAGCGACTCTGGCGCTCAGGCATGACCTGTCGCAAATGCTGCGCCGCACGCTAGGTGGTTAGCGGCTACAAATCTGCCAGCCTGCGCCAATGGGCAACCAATGCCTCTGCATTCGCCTCCCAGCTGAATTCCGCTGCACCGCGCTGAACCTCTGCACGACCGGGCAAATTCGCAAGCAGTTCACGGGCAGCTTCGGCAATAGGCGCCGCTTCACGGGGGACAATGCGCCCCCAGACGGGATTAGTCAGCAGTTCCAGCGCGCCGGGGATCGGCGTGGTGATCACCGGTGTTCCGCAAGCCAGTGCCTCCACCCAGGCATTGGCCAAACCTTCGCTGGCGGTCGGCAGAACGAAAATGTCGGCTGCCGACAGTACGACCGGCAATTGGGCGTGGGGCACGGCACCAAGAAACTGCACCCGATCCGCGATGTTCAGTGCCGCGGCTTGGCTCCGCAAGGCGGCTTCATCACCACCAACGCCCGCCAGCAGCAGTTGTACGCCAGGCAGTTGTGCCAAGGCATCGAGCAGAATTGACTGCCCCTTTCGCGGGATCAGCGCGCCAACGCAGGCGAGCACCGATGCATCTTGCGCCAGCCCCAGTTGTGCCCGGCACTCCGCCTTGTCATGCGGATAGAAAATGCCGCGATCCAGCCCGGTGCGATGGATGGTGATCTTGTCGCGCGGCACTCCCAACGCAGCAATATCATCCGCCAACCCGCCAGCCACCGCAAGCAGCCCGGTCGCTTCGATTGCAGCAGAGCGAACCTGCTCAGCGGTGCCCGGGGCATGCCCCCAATGATGGATGTCGCCGCCGCGTGCCTTGATCGAACTGGGCAAACCCAAGGCCCAGCGTTGAAGCGTCCGCCAACACCCGGCAGGAGCCGAAAATGCGGACGCAACACGGTGACACCGGCGCGTTGCTCTTGTTGCGGGAGATGGCGCAGCATGCGATAGCGCGGGTGGAGCGACAGCGGCCAAGGCGGCAAGCCCAGTGCGTTGACCAGCACCAGATCAACATCACCGCGCTGCATCACCGCCTGCATCTGGCGCTCGACAAACACCCCGAAGTTGGGCGTGCTGTCATTCGGATAGAGCGTGCTGAGCGAAAGCACGCGAAGTCGCCGCGTCATAGCTTGCGCACCAGCATTTCTGCCACGGCGAGCCAGGCGGGGTTATCGATGATTACCTGCCGCTGCCCCGCACCCGAAGGCAGCAAGGCGACCCGCCCATCGCGCCGGTCGATCATCCGCCCGAACGCAAACCGCCCGCCGCTGCGCGGGGCAAGGACATCCCGGTTTAGCAGGCGGCCATATTCCTCCGGACCGAGCTGCCGCAGCCAGATTTGATCGCCAGCGCGATATTCGCCCGCACTGGCTTCCACCGCCAGCGCGACCAATTGCCCTTCGCCCAGCGCGGTTGGCAGCACCGCTTCTCGCGGGATGGCCATCGCTTCGGTGCCATAGCCGGTGATCCGGGCGATGAAATGCGGCTGTTCGGCCTCATCCCCGCGCAGAAGCTGCTCCGGCTCCACCCCCAGCGCGGCGGCAATGCGGTTCATCCAGGTGAGCGACAACTGACGCATGCCGGTTTCCAGCCTGCCGATTGTCTGTGCCGTCGTCGGCGGCGAACAACGCGCCGCAACATCGGCCAGCGTCATGCCCTTTTGACGGCGAACATCGCGAATCCGGTTGATCATCAGCGCATCCCGTGAACCAATCTGGTTACCTTACGCTGTCCTACATGCCGCATGATTTGGCAAGAGCGCAGGGGAACCAAGACGCCTCTGCCTATGCGCATAGGAGGTCGGCGCGGGCAGCTAGAAACTGTACCGCAAACTTACTCGAGCCTGCCTTGGCTCAACCGGGTGGATATGGCGATCCTCGACACCTTCGGCCGGTTCACCCTGCAACCGCGACGCGTAGTAATAGGAAATATCGGGATCTTTGGCGTTGAGCAGGTTCAGCACATCCACCCCCAATCGAACCGCCCCGCGCTGCCAATAGACCCCAAGGTTCATCAGCGTGGTTTGGCGGGATTGCTTTGAATTGTCTTCGATCAGCGGCGCAGCGGCAAAATGCCGGACACGCATGGTCGCGGTCAGTCCATGGGCAAGATCCGCGCTAACCCCGGCAGCCAGGACGAACGGGGTAGCGCCGGGAATACGATCCTGAGCCGGATCAACACCGCGAAACCGTGCCCGTGTCCATGCAGCGCTGCCATCCAGCGTCAGCCAATGCGCGGGGCGCCAGAACAACGACAATTCGCTGCCGAAACGCCGGGATGCATCGTTCGGCTCGGTGCTGCCAGCATCGCCAACGAATACCAGTTCGGATGCAAGGTCCAGCCAAAAGCCAACCAAGGCAACGGACAATCCCGGACGCTCGACACGCATTCCCAGTTCTGCCCCGCGTGAGCGCGCGAAAACGGGAACCCGGTCAGCAGCCGCGCCACTGGCCGGATCGACCGAAATTGTCGCTCCGCGCACATCATTGGAATGGTAGCCCTCGCCATAATTGGCGTAGAATTCCAGACCCTTTTGCGCCTGCCATGCCAAAGCAATCTTAGGGGTTATGATCCCCGCAGACCCGCGCCCCGAATTGGCAAGCGAATCAGACCGTACGCGATATCCGATTGCATCGCCGCGCAGGCCCAGCACAACCCGCAGGCCCTGCGCCGGGGACAATTCCGCTTCGGTGAACATGCCCCCGCCATATTCATCGACCCGGTCCTGCCGGACGGTTGCCTGCGGAACAGCTGAAACTGTGCGATAAAGCCCCAGCTTGCCGATCCGATCCCAGCGCGCGTCGCCACCAATTGTCCAGACGATATCGCCACTATCAACACGGTGCACCAGCGATCCACCAAACACGCCGCGCCGATCAATCTGGCGGAATTGATCACCCTCAACCGGGTTTTCGAGAAAATACGTAAAGTTGGAGGTCAGCTGGAGCCGCGAAGCAATCGCGTAGGCTGAAAACGTGGTATCCCCGACCGTACCATTGAAGGTGAGCGCAAGTCGGCCGGCTCGTCCCCCCAAATCGGGATCGATGTAACCGAGCCGCGATATCACCCCTGCCGCAATCGCGCGTTCGGGCACCTGATCGGTTGAGCGCCAGCTGCTTTCATAACCCGACAGGCCAATGGACCAATGGGCCGCAGAATATTTGAGCAGGGCGTTGAGCTTGCGAAGGCGCTCATTCAGAACCCAAGGGCCGTTAGTTCGCACACCCTCCACGGCGGCGAGTAATGTGCCTTGGCCGACTTCTCCGCTGCCAGCGGCCAAGCCCCGCCAATAGCCCCATGAACCACCAGTCACTTCGGCAATGGGTTCAGGCAAGCGGGCTTTGGTTGAGAATCGCAAAGAACCAGCGGAAGCAAAATCACCATCAGCGGCGTGATAGGGGCCTTTGCTATAATCGATCCGCTCGACCAGTTCGGGGATAAGAAAATTGAGATCCAGGTAGCCCTGACCATGTCCGTGGCTGCGCATATTGACCGGCGCGCCATCGACATAACCCGCGAGATCCGTCCCATGATCAAGATTGAATCCGCGCAGGAAATACTGGTTGGCCTTGCCGCTGCCCGAATGCTGTGTGGCGATCAGGCCGGGCACGTTTTCGGCAAGCTCACCCACCCGTGACAGAGGCCTGTCTTCGAAATCATCAAAGCCAACCGTTCCCTCGGAGCCACTGGTTGCGATCCCGATCTGGGCGATAGCCCGGCCATTGACGACGATCTGATTGCTATCGGGCTGCTCCGACCCGGTTTCATCAGCAAATGCAGGCGCAGTGACGCAAACCAGCGATGCCAGCACCGCAGCGGAACATTTGTGCAGCAATCAACCCTCCACCTGTTCAGCCAGCTCAAGCCAGCGTTCTTCGGCACGGTCCTTTTCAGCCCGGGCTGCTTCGATCGCCTTGGTCAATGCTGCAAATCTGGCGGGATCGCGGGTGTATAGCGAAGGATCGGCCAGTGCCGCCTCATCACGGGCGATGGCAGCCAGCAGTTCTTCGATCCGTGTTGGCAGCAGATCGTAATCCCGCTGGTCCTTGTATGAAAGTTTCGCCTTCCGGGGTGGCTGCGACGCAGTGGGTGCAGGGGCGGCGTCTGCCGATTTTGCCGCTGTCTTGACCGGAGCAACACGCTTTTTCCGGCGCGCTTCCCAATCGGCATAGCCGCCCGCGACAATATCCACCGTGCCGGAACCATCCATGCCCAGAGTGACTGTTACGGTGCGATCGAGAAAATCGCGATCATGGCTGACGATCAGCACGGTCCCGTCATAATCGGCGATCACTTCCTGCAACAGATCGAGCGTTTCCAGATCGAGGTCGTTGGTAGGCTCATCCAGCACCAGCAGGTTCGACAACCGGGCAAATTCGCGAGCCAGCAGCAGGCGAGACCGTTCACCACCGGACAGCGTGCCAACCTTGGCATCGACCAACCCCGGATCGAACAGAAAATCCTTCAGATAACCCTGCACATGCTTGCGAATGCCGCGCACATCTACCCAGTCGCCGCCTTCGGCCAGCACATCGCGCACTCGCTTTTCCGGCGCCAGCAGGCTGCGCTGCTGATCGATCATCACGCCAGACAGTGTTTTTGCCAGCACCACCGATCCTTCATCGGGTGCCAGTTCCCCGGTCAGCAGTTTGAGCAGCGTGGTCTTGCCCGCGCCATTGGCACCGACCAGACCGATGCGATCACCGCGCTGGATGCGCAGGTTGAAGTTGCGGACGATGGTGCGTTCGCCGAACCGCTTTGTGACGCTTTCGGCGACAATCACCGATTTGGTCTTAACCTCATCCGCGACCAGCTTCATCTTCGCCGCGCCTTGCGGATTGAGCATCGCGGCCCGCTGGGCGCGCATTTCCCACAGCTTTTTCAAGCCGCCCCTGATTGCGCTTGCGCCGGGCGGTAACCCCGCGCTCCAACCAATGCGCTTCGATCTTCAGCTTCGCGTCCAGCTTTTCGGCAGCGCGCTCTTCGGCATAGACCTGTTCCATCCATGCCTCGTAGCCGCCAAAGCCGATTTCCTTGCGGCGCAGGCTCACCCCGATCAAGCCACAGCGTTGCCTTGGTCAGGCGCTCCAGAAAGGTCCGGTCGTGGCTGATGACCACAAATGCCCCGGTGTAGCGCCCCAGCCAGCCTTCCAGCCAGTCAATCGCCGCAAGATCGAGGTGGTTGGTCGGTTCATCAAGCAGCAGCAGGTCCGGTTCGGATGCCAATGCCCGCGCCAGCGCGGCACGCCGCCGTTCACCGCCAGAAGCGCTGTTCGCAGGGCGGCTCATGTCGATACCCAGCTGTCCGGCAATCGCTTCCACCTCATGACGGGGTGGGGCATCATCGCCATGCAGAGCGAAGTCCATCAGCGTATCATATCCGCTGAAGAACGGATCCTGCTCCAGCACCACGATGCGGGTGCCGGGCTGGATCGAACGCTTGCCGCGATCCGCCTCGATCTGATCTGCGATCAGACGCAGCAGCGTGGTCTTACCCGCGCCATTGCGCCCGATCAGCGCCAGCCGATCACGCGGAGCGATGGACAGGTCGAGATTCTGGAACAGCCAGCCAGAGCCTTGCTGAAGGCTGAGGCCCTCCCAGCTTAAAATAGGTGCAATTGCCATGATCCGCCCGCCCTAGCGGCGCAAGGCTGGCGTTGACAAGGCGGTGCGGCGCGGGGAATGACGGCGAAATGCGTATTGTATGGGTAAACGGCGAATTCCTGCCGGAAGATCAGGCAAAGCTGTCCGTGTTTGATCGCGGGCTGCTGTTCGGGCAGAGCGTGTATGAAGTGACGCCGGTAATCGGCGGGCACTTTTGCAACTGGCAGTATCACGAAGCGCGGCTCGAACGCTCCAAGGCGGCGGCACGGATCAGCGATGACACCGACTGGCCCGCAGTGATTGCCCAGCTGATTGAACGCAATTCGCTGCACGAAGGGCGGGTTTATCTGCAGATCACCGGCGGCGCGCCTGCTGATCGTGACTTTCTGTCACCGCTGGATGCCGCGCCGGCCAACCGCTTTGCCTTCACCCAGGCCGCACCTGTGGTAAAACCGCCCAAGGCCGAAGAAGGGCTGCGCATCATCCTGCATCCCGAAGGCAGATGGTCGCTTCGCTCCGCCAAGACCACGCAGCTGCTCTATGCCGTTCTCGCCAAGGAAGCCGCGCGCGATGCCGGTGCGGACGATGCCTGGCTGGTCGATGATGGCCGAATTACCGAGGCCACCAGCGCCAACGCGCATATCATCGATGCGCGCGGCGTGCTCGTTTCCCATCCGGTCGATCACGGCGTTCTGCCGGGAGTAACACGGATCTGTGTGCTGGAAATCGCCCGCGAAATGGGGCTGGAGGTGGAAGAACGCCCCTTCACGACCGAAGAGCTGTTTGCCGCACGCGAGGCGTTCATCTCGTCGGCCGGTGCATTGGCCATGCCGGTGGTAGAGGTTAACGGAAAGCCGATTGGCAATGGCGGCCCCGGTGTCGTCACCAGCGAAATCCGCAAGCGCTATATCGCCCGGCTACAGGCCGGTTGATCATTCACACCTTGTTCAATCCGCATATGTGATAGCGATAGCCATGATGTACAAAGCCCTTGTTTCGTTGACCGCCGCCGTGGTGCTGCCGCTGCTGGTTCCGTCCGCCTATGCTGGACCCGCGGGCGAGCAGGGGCAGGCGCGCAGCCAATTGCGTGCGGGCAATGTGCGTTCCCTGCGCGATATCGAAGCGCGGGTGCTGCCCACCATGCCCGGCGCACAATATCTTGGCCCTGAATATGATCCGACCGCCATGGCCTATCGTCTGAAATTCATTCGCGATGGACGCGTGGTCTTTGTCGATGTCGATGCCCGTTCGGGTGAAATCATCGGCCGATCACGCTAGGTGCGGAAAGCATGACCGGCTTGCTTGACGCAACCCGTCATTCGCCCCATTTGACGGCTGTGTTACAGGGGAATTTGCGATGCGCATCCTGATCGTCGAGGACGAACCGACCCTCGGCAAGCAATTGAAATCGACGCTGGAGGCGACCGGCTATGCCGTGGACCTCTCAACCGATGGCGAAGATGGCCATTTTCTTGGCAGTACTGAGGAATATGACGCCGTAATCCTCGACCTCGGCTTGCCTGAAATCGATGGCCTGACCGTGCTGGGCATGTGGCGCAAGGAAGGCCGCAAGTTCCCTGTGCTGGTGCTGACGGCGCGCGATAGCTGGTCTGACAAGGTGGCCGGGCTGGATGCGGGTGCCGATGATTATCTCGCCAAGCCATTCCAGACCGAAGAACTGATCGCACGGCTGCGGGCATTGATCCGCCGTGCATCGGGCAACACATCGTCCGAGTTGACCGCTGGCGATGTCCGGCTCGACACACGCTCTGGCCGTGTCACGCTGAACGGTGAACCGGTGAAGCTGACCGCGCAGGAATACAAGCTGCTGTCCTATCTGCTCCATCACAAGGGCAAGGTGGTCAGCCGCACGGAATTGATCGAACATATCTACGATCAGGACTTTGATCGTGATTCCAATACGATCGAAGTTTTCGTCACCCGCATCCGCAAAAAGCTGGGCCCTGATGTGATCACCACGATCCGCGGGCTGGGCTACAGCCTTGACGATCCGGCCGGGCCGGGTCGCGGCTGAGCGGATATTCGCCGGAAAGGATGAGGCGCGGTGGCGCAGCTGGAACAGTCTGCGTCACTGAAGCCGGATAGCCTGCCGCCGCACACCGGTTCGCTGTCGCGCCGGATGATGCTGATTGCAGCTGGCTGGATCACCGTGCTGCTGCTGGGCGGCGGTCTGGCGCTGGAACGCGCCCTGACCAGTCAGGTAACCCGCAATTTCGATGATCAGCTGGGCTATGTGCAAACCGCCATGATCGCTTCGGCCGAGGTCGGGCCGGATGGAGAAGTATTCTTCAACCGGCCACTCGGCGATCAGCGCTTTCTGGAGCCCAACAGCGGCCACTATTGGCAGATCAGCGGCAAGGGCCACGAAAACTGGCCGTCGCGTTCGCTCTGGGATCGTACTCTGGAAGTGCAAAGCGACCACTTCGATCCCAAGCCGCATGTTTATGACAGCTATCAATATCCCACCGAGCCGCTGCGCATAATCGAACGGTCGATCATCCTGCCCGGCAGCGACACAACATGGTGGTTCACCGTTGCCGCCAGTCGCAGGGAACTGGACGATCAGATTTCCCGCATCCGCGCGATCCTGATCTGGAGCTTTCTGATCCTGGGGCTGGGCCTGATGCTGATGGCCATGCTGCAAACGCTGTATGGGCTGGGCCCGCTGCGCGGCGTGCGGCAGGCGATCCAGCGGATGCGGACCACCGGCGCCAACCGCGTAACCGATCCGCTGCCCATCGAAGTGCAGCCGCTGGTGCAGGAACTCAATGCATTGCTTGCACACTCGGAAAAGCAGGCCGAGGAAGCTCGCACCCATGCCGGCAATCTTGCCCATGCGCTGAAAACCCCGCTGACCGTGGTGATGAATGCGGCCACGGCCAAGGCGCCCGATCTTGCCGATACCGTGATCCGCGAGGCTGCGGTGATGCGGCGGCAGGTTGATCACCACCTTGCCCGCGCCCGCGCTGTCGGTCGCCGCGCGGTCGGGCAGGCCCGCGCCAATGTCGGCGAAAGTGTCGAGGCTGTGCTGCGCGCCGTCACTCGGCTTTATGGCAAAACGCGCTTCGATCTGGATGGCAAGCGAGATACGCAGGTTGCCATCGAACGGCAGGACCTTGATGAAATTCTGGGCAATCTGATCGAGAACGCGGCCAAGTATGGCGGCGGATCGGTTTTTGTAACAGTTGATGCCGTCCCCGACGATCCCAAGGCCTGTGAAATCTGGGTCGAGGATGACGGTTTGGGCATCCCGGATGAAGAGCGCGTGCGCATCTTTGATCGCGGCGCCCGCCTCGACACCGGCAAGCCGGGCACCGGCCTGGGCCTGGCCATCGTTCGCGATGTTGCGGAGATTTACGGGGGTTCGGTGGAACTGGACGAAAGCGAGGATCTCGGCGGCCTGCTGGTCAAGCTGCGGCTGCCGCGGGCAAACGCCTAGCTGTCGTCCCTATGCCAACAATTTTCACCCACGCAGCTATTCCTATCGCAATGACCGCAGCTGCAGGACGGCACAGAATTCCTTTGCCGATTACGTCGGCGGGCTGTCTTCTGGCGATGCTTCCCGATTTCGACGTTATGGCCTTCCGAATGGGCATTCCATACGAAGCGGATTGGGGGCACAGGGGCGCTACACACTCAATTTTTCTGGCCCTGACTGTAACGCTCGCTGTTGCCGCTGTATGGCCTAAAGCCAGGCGATCAATTGCCTTGTTGTTCCTGGCTCTTTCGATGGCTTCTCATGGCCTACTTGATATGCTGACTGATGGCGGCTTGGGCGTTTCCTATCTCTGGCCGTTCAGCACACACAGGTTCTTCGCACCGTGGCAACCCATTCGGGTATCACCGATAGGTTCAGGATTTTTCGGCTGGAGAGGACTTGAGACCTTAAAGTCAGAGGCCATGTGGGTCGTAGTGCCCTGCATGGTCACCGTGGCGATAGCCGTGATCCTCCGACGAGGAAAATCAAGACCTTTCAACGCTTAGTCCTTCCCCGCCGCCTGTTCATGATGGCGGATCACTTCCTGGATAATGAACCGCAGGAATTTTTCCGAAAATTCCGGATCAAGCTGGGCGTCCTCCGCCAGTTTCCGCAGTCGGGCGATCTGGCGTTCCTCACGCCCCGGATCGGATGCGGGCAGGGCGTGTTCGGCCTTGTACGCGCCCACCGCCTTGGTGATGCGAAAGCGTTCCGCCAGGATGTGGATAAGGGCCGCGTCGATATTGTCGATACTGGCGCGAAAGCCGGCGAGCACGGGATCAGGTTCGGTTCCAGACATTGGCACTGCGCTAGCATGAGTTTTCGCGCAGTTCCATTGCCCGTATTGCACTTGCGTTTCATCCCTGTTGCGCGCAATGCGGCGCGCGATGAGCGCAGAAGTGATCCCCCTTCGTCCGCGCGCCAGCGAACCGTCGCTGGCCCCCATGCTGACTCTGACAGCCGAAGGCATGAACGCGGTCAACGCCGTCATCCTCGACCGGATGCAAAGCCGGATTCCCCTGATCCCCGCACTGGCTGGTCATCTGATTGCCGGCGGCGGCAAGCGGATGCGACCGATGCTGACGCTCGCCGGAGCGGCGCTGTGCGGATATGAAGGTACCCGCCATCACAAGCTGGCCGCTGCGGTTGAATTCATTCACACCGCCACGCTGCTGCATGACGACGTTGTCGATGGTTCCGATCTGCGGCGCGGCAAGGCGACTGCCAATATCGTCTTCGGCAATCCTGCGACTGTGCTGGTGGGTGATTTCCTGTTCACCCGCAGCTTTGAGCTGATGGTGGAGGATGGCAGCCTGAAGGTTCTGAAAATCCTTTCCAATGCCAGCTCGGTGATTTCCGAGGGCGAGGTGGATCAGCTTACCGCAGCCCGGCAGATCGAGACCAGCGAGGATCGCTACCTCTCGATCATCGGCGCAAAAACCGCCGCCCTGTTTGCTGCCGCCACCCGTATTGCCGCCGTTGTCGCCGAAAAGAGCGAGGCGGAGGAGCGCGCGCTTGAGGATTACGGGCGCAATCTGGGCATTGCCTTCCAGCTCGTCGACGATGCGATGGATTACGATTCCGCCAGCTCTGAAATGGGCAAGGGCAAGGGCGACGATTTCCGTGAAGGCAAGATGACCCTGCCGGTAATCCTGGCCTATGCGCGCGGCAGCGAGGATGAGCGCGCGTTCTGGCGCGATGCCATTTCCGGGCACCGCAGCAGTGATGCCGATCTCGCCCATGCGGTTACCCTTATCGCACGCCATGACACTGTCAGCGCGACGCGCGAACGGGCCCGCCATTTCGCCCAGCGCGCCATTGATGCAATTGCCGGATTCCCGGCAGGCGAAGCGCATAGCGCCATGGTTGAAGCCGCTGAGTTCGCGGTGGCCCGCCGATTTTGACGGGCGGTAGCAGGCTGATCATCCAAGCGCTTGTTACGCAGTGATTTCGCATTATCCTGCTTCCGAAATAACTGGGGAGCAGAGCAATGTCGCAGTTAAAGGCCTATCATCTTCCCGGCGGCTGGGGGCTGGTTTCGGTCAGCCCGTTCTGTCTCAAGCTCGATGCCTTTTTGCGAATGACCGGGATCGAACATGAATCGGTCACC
>JBGAIR010000039.1:0-21248 GCA_044225335.1 Novosphingobium sp.
GGCAGGAAATGCTCGCGGTTGAGTCCGTCCTTGTAGAGTTCCGAGGGCGCGCGGTTGGATGTGGTGACGATGGTGACGCCGTGGGTTTCGATCAGCGCGGTGAACAACCGGCTCATGATCATGGCATCGGCGGAATTGTTGACCACCATCTCGTCAAAAGCGAGCACACGAAAACCTTCGGCCAGCGCCGCGGCGACCGGCGGGATCGGATCGCCGCTTTCGCTTTTGCGGGCTTCGCGCAGCCTTTCGTGCACTTCCAGCATGAAGGCGTGGAAGTGAACGCGGCGCTTGTCGGGGATGTTCAGGCAGTGGTGGAACAGGTCCATCAGCATGGACTTGCCGCGTCCGACGCCGCCCCACAGATAAAGACCGCGCGGGGCAGCGGCGCGCTTGCGAAACAGCTTGCCGATCAGGCCGGGGGTGCTGCTGCATTCCAGCTCGCGTTGCAACTGGGCCAGGCGTTCCGCCGCGGCGAGCTGTTGGGGGTCAGGGCGCAGCTCGCCCGAAGCGACCAGCGCTTCATAGCGCGCCAGCAGCGAGTTCATTTTGCCGACGGCTTGCGAACGATGCCGGAAAAGCTGGCGACCAGATTTGCGTCGTCTTCGCCCTGTACGATGGTGCCGCGCAGAAATACCAGCCGCCGGGTTTCACGCATCACTTCGACCACGGCATCCAATGGCTGACCGGGCAGGCCGGCGCCGATGAACTGGCTGGATAGCTCCAGCGTTACCGATCCGGCGGCATCGCCCGTGAGCAGCGTTCGCATTGCGGCGAACAGCGAAATGTCCATCAGCGCCAGCGTTACCGCACCATGGACGATATCAAGCAGGTTGGTGTGGCGCCGCTCGGGAAACATCCGCACCCGGCAGGCGCGGTCATTCTCCTGCCGGACCAGCATATGCCCCATGGTCTGCGCGTTGAAACGCGTATCATCGGCCAGATTCCAGCTATGCCAACCCGGATGATCCGGATCGGGCTGATAGACAAAATCCTTGCGGTCGCTCACCGTTGCAGCCTCCGGCTCAAACGTGGCGTTCAGCCTGCATCTTCTTGATTTCGGCAATAGCCCGCGCCGGCGAAAGCCCCTTGGGGCAGACATTGGCGCAGTTCATGATGGTGTGGCAGCGATACAGGCGGAAGGGATCTTCCAGCTCGTCGAGCCGTTCGCCAGTCATCTCGTCGCGGCTGTCTGCCAGCCAGCGATAGGCCTGAAGCAGGATCGCCGGGCCGAGGAACTTGTCCGAATTCCACCAATAGCTGGGGCAGCTGGTGGAACAGCAGGCGCAGAGGATGCACTCGTAAAGCCCATCCAGCTGTTCGCGCTGCTCAGGCGATTGCAAGCGTTCCTTGCCCGAAGGCGTGGTGCTGACGGTCTGCAACCAGGGGCGGATGGAGGCATATTGCGCATAGAAATGGGTGAAATCGGGAACCAGATCCTTGATCACATCCATATGCGGCAGCGGGGTGATGCGGATATCGCCCTTCAGATCTTCAATCGCGGTGGTGCAGGCCAGGCCATTGCGGCCATTGATGTTCATCGCGCAGGAGCCGCAGATGCCTTCGCGGCAGGAGCGGCGAAAGGTGAGGGTCGGATCGATTTCCGACTTCATCTTGATCAGCGCGTCGAGCACCATCGGACCGCAATTGTCGAGATCGATCTCGAACGTATCGTAACGCGGGTTTTCGCCGCTGTCGGGATCATAGCGATAGACGGTAAATTTCTTCGCGCGCGCCGCGCCATCGGCCTTGTGCGTGCGGCCCTTGCCCTTGATCTTGCTGTTCGCGGGAAGCGTGAAAGTCGCCATATCGATCCCTGTCTCGCTGTCGGCCTATAAATGCCGGTTGGCCCTGTGATGCCCTTTGGCTGTGCGGCAGCAAGGCCGCGTCGCGGCTCTCTCTAACGATTCAGCGCGCCGGGGCAAGCGTTGCCGCACCGGGCCGCACCGGAAAATTCAGGCTCCTGGAATACCGGCGCCAACGAACTGGGTAATGGCAATCGCCAGAACAAGGCCAAGGCCGATCAATGCCGCCATGGCGATCCAACGCGAGATGGCTGTCGCGGGATCATCCCGCGACAGCCATCCTGACTCGGCTGGAAAAATAAATGCAGAAAGCTGCGACCCATCCACCTCACCGCTGTGACTTTGTTGCGACCCATCAGGCAGGTGTGGAAGGATGCTTTCCGCCTGATCCTCTTTGCCGTTTTCACTCTGGGCCGGAAGGTGAATTTTTTTCCATGTCGGTGGAAATGGTGCTTTTCGGCGGGTCGGTAACTCCCTTTCCTGGCGATACAGTCGCGCCAGCTCACCGCGCGGCAATCCGCCAAGCTGCGCCCTAACCATCTCGATTCGTTGATTTACCGCCGATTCCGAGATGCCCAGCGTGGCTGCAATTTCCTTACTGGTCCGGTTATCCGCGACGAGCGCCAGCACTTCGCGCTGTTTGGAAGTAAGCCGGGGCAAAGATGCCGTTTGGGTAGAGCGCTCGCTCATATTCATTATCCGAATCAGAGCCTAGCGACCTAAGTGGCGCTCGGCAATCCGGTGCAAAAACAAACCGGTAAGAAAATACAGTCTGCCCATCCCGGCAAAGCATCGGCCTGTCGCATCAGGTGCCAGCGCGTGCAGCATCGAGAATCGCGGCGACAAAGCCTTGGGGGTCGTCCTCCTGGATGAAATGTCCGCCGCGCAGCGTGCGATGCTTCATGCCGCGCGTTCCCGGTACGCGCTCCAGCCACATGGCATCGCCACCGCGCGTGATCGGATCGCCATCCGAGAAGCAGCACAGGAAAGGCTTTTCCCACCGATCAAACTGTTCCCAGGCGCGCAACTGATCCGGCACTGCGACATTGCCGGCAAAGGGCACCAACGAGGGATAGACGCGTGCCGCAGCCTTGCTGGCGCGGGTGGGGAAGGGGGCGTCATAGGCCGCGATCTCCGCAGCGGTAAGCTGACGTTTGGTTCCGGATTTCACGATTCGGCCAATCGGGAACAGCGGGCTGTAACGCGAAAAGGCGCGCCAGATGGCAAAGGCGCGGGGTGGCTCTTGCCCGGCGGGAAGGCCGCCATTCGCCAGTGCCACGCCCGCAAAGCGATCAGGGAGTTCTGCCACCAGCCGCAGCCCGATCAGCGATCCCCAGTCCTGGCAGCCGAGCGTCATCCCCTTCAGATCCAGCGCCTCGATCCATTCGCGCATCCAGGCGACCTGTCCGGCATAGCTATAGGCGGTTCGCTCCAGCGGTTTGTCGGAGCGGCCAAAGCCGATCAGATCGGGAGCGAGCACCCGGCAGCCCTGCGCGGTGAGCAGCGGGATCATGTGTCGCCACAGATAACACCAGGTCGGCTCGCCATGCAGCAACAGTACGGGCGTACCTTCGCGCGGTCCCTCATCCAGATAGTGCAGCTGCAGGCCATCGCGGAGTGTCAGGAAATTGGGTGCAAAAGGAAAATCGGGCAGCGCGGCAAAACGCTGCTCCGGGGTGCGATAGGCTGACATTCCTGCTTCCTCCCTGAAGCGCATGTGGCATTATGATCTGCCATCATGGCGTCACGGACGAAAAAGGGAAGGGCAAGCATGGGATTGGCTGGCTGGTATGATGAACACATTGTCCCGCGCTTCATAAAATGCGCTTGCAGCGCACCGGGTATCATGAAACTGCGCTCGCAAGTGGTTCCGCTCGCCAAGGGCGATGTGTTCGAAATCGGCTGTGGTGGCGGGATCAACCAGCAATTCTATCGCGGCGACGCGATCAGCAGCTATTGCGGGCTGGACCCATCGGGCAAGGGCATTGACTACGCCCGCGCCGAAGCCGCCGCCAAAGGCTGGAAGGCCGACATCAGGCAGGGCTTTGGTGAAGATATTCCTTTTGTCGATGCCAGCTTTGATACGGTGGTCTGCACCTATACGCTGTGTTCGGTGCATGATCCGGCCCGGGTTCTGAGCGAAATGCGCCGTATTCTGCGCCCCGGCGGCCAGTTGCTTTTCGCTGAACATGGCGCTGCGCCGGATGCCGCTGTGCACAAATGGCAGCAGCGGATCGAACCCCTGTGGAAACGGCTGGCCGGGGGCTGCCATCTGACGCGGCCGGTCACACCGGCCATCGGTAGCGCTGATTTTGTGCTGGAGCCACTGGGTGCAGCCTATCTGCCGAAGACACCCCGCTTTGCCGGATGGATGGAATGGGGCAGGGCGGTGAAAGCCGAATAGGCGCGGCGCAAGAAGAGTCTAGAAATCGCGCACTTCGCCTTGCCGCAATATCCATGCGTTGGCCTCACCATATTGCTGCTGCAGCGCCGCCGCGCGGAATCGCTCTGGCGCTTCAAACGGATCTTCGGGAGTCAGCATGATGCTGCCCCAATGCATCCCCAGCGCCTTCGTCGCGCCGATATCGCGGGCAATGGTGATTGCCTCTTCCGGGGTGGCGTGGCTGGCTTCCATGATGATGCGCGGTTCATAGGCACCGATGCCCACCAGCGCGAGATCGAACGGCCCTGCGCGCTGGCCGATTTCGCGAAACACCTGCCCATAGCCGGTATCGCCGCCAAACCACAGCTTTCGATCGGGCGAGGTGATCGCCATGCTGGCCCATAGCGTCTTGTCGCGATCGAACGGCCCGCGTCCGGAAAAATGCACGGCAGGCAGCGCGGTGATGGTCAGCGCATCAAGCTGCCAGTTTTCCCACCAATCCAATTCGATCACGGTGCCATAACCCAGCCTGCGCATCAGCGCGCCTACCCCCAGTGGGCAAACCACCGGCGTCTCACCACGCCAGCGATAAGCGCGCAGCGCCGCTGCATCTATATGATCATAGTGGTTGTGGCTGATCACGATCAGATCAAGCCGGGGGAGATTCTGCGGAGCCGCAGCGGCGGGCAGGAAGCGCTTCGGCCCAAGCCCGAATGGACCGGCGGTGCGGGTAAGAAAGGGATCAGTCAGCACCAGCTTGCCACCCATCCGGATGGCAAAGCAGGCATGGCCTAGCCAGGCGAGCTGATTATCGCCAAGCGCCGCGATATCCGGCTGATCCGGCGCAATCAGATTGTCGGGCAGCGGCGGCAGCTTGGCCCGACGCATGTCCCACAGTAGGAATTTGAGATAGTCGCGAAGCGTCGCGCGGCGTGGCGGGCTGCCCGGCGGATTGTGAAATCCCCCGCCCGGCCTGTGATGCGCTGGTCGCGGCACGGGCGGGGCAGGGGTTTCGCTCATTCAATCAGGCCTGGGCCGTCAGTTGCCAAAGGTCCGCTGCCACCAGCCGCCACGGCGGGGGGCGTCGTTTTCGGCCTGGGCGGTTTCTTCAGCTTCTGTGCTGACCGCTTCGCTCACCGCTTCCGCTGCAGGCTCTACGGCTTTCTTGCGGCTACGCTTCGGCTTGGCCGGTGCTTCCGCCGTTGCGGTTTCGACAGGGGCAGCTTCGACGGCCACGGCTTCCTCGGCCGGGGCCTCGGCATCAGCCTTTTTCCGGCGGGTGCGCTTGGGCTTGGCCGGAGCTTCCTCTGCCACAGGTGCTTCGGCCGCTTCAACAACCGGAGCGTCCTCTGCTGAAGCTTCGGCGTCAGCCTTTTTCCGGCGGGTGCGCTTGGGCTTGGCCGGAGCTTCCTCAGCGGTGGTGGCCTCAACAGGCTCGGCTTCGGCAGCAGCTTCGCCTTCTGCTTCTGCCTCATCACCCGCAGTCTCGGCAGCACCATCATCACGGCCACGACCACCGCGCCGACGACGGCCACGACGGCGACGCTTGCGCTGGCCTTCGCCCTCGTCCGCGTCCTCGCTGGTTTCGCCCTCGGCCGAGCGATCATCTTCCGTTTCCTCGTCCGCTTCGGCATCGCTGCTGCTGCCCTGACTTTCGTCATCGCGGCGATCACGGCCACCGCGGCGACGGCGCTTGCGGCGGCGTTTGCCACGGCCTTCGCCATCATCGCGCTGGGTTTCAGCCTCTTCCTCATCCTCGAAATCTTCATCGGGGATGTCTTCATCGATGCTGTCATCAATGATCGGTTCGAAGCGCGGCATGAATTCGGGGCGCGGGCCGGAAGAGGCAACCCGCATCTTCGCGCCCTCATTCTCGCCTTCGGGCAGAACTTCCACCCGCACGCCGTAAAGCGCTTCGATTTCGGCAAGATCGCTGCGTTTGGCGTTGAGCAGATAGACTGCCGCTTCGGTGCTGGCGTAGAGCGAGATGATCGAACCACGGCCCTTGGCCGCTTCGTCCTCGATCAGGCGCAGTGCTGAAAGCCCGGCGCTGGAGGCGGTGCGGACCAGACCTGAACCATCGCAATGCGGGCAGGAGCGAGTGGTGGCTTCCAGCACGCCGGTGCGCAGGCGCTGGCGGCTCATTTCCATGAGGCCGAAACCGGAGATGCGGCCAACCTGAATGCGGGCGCGGTCGTTCTTCAGCGCGTCCTTCATGGCCTTCTCGACCTTGCGGACGTTGGAGCCATATTCCATGTCGATGAAATCGATCACCACCAGCCCGGCCATATCGCGCAGGCGCAGCTGGCGGGCGATTTCGCGGGCGGCTTCCAGATTGGTGTTGAGCGCGGTCGCCTCGATCCCGTGCTCCTTGGTGGAGCGGCCCGAGTTGATGTCGATCGAAACCAGCGCTTCGGTGGGGTTGATGACGATATAGCCGCCGCTCTTCAGCTGGACGACCGGATCATACATCGCGGTCAGCTGATCCTCGGCGCCATAGCGCTGGAACAGCGGCACCGGATCGGCATATTGCTTCACACGCTTGGCGTGGCTGGGCATCAGCAGTTTCATGAAATCGCGCGCGGCGCGATAACCTGCCTCACCCTCGACAACGACGTCCTCGATTTCCTTGTTGTAGATATCGCGGATTGCGCGCTTGATCAGGTCGCTATCGGAATGGATCAGCGCCGGGGCCGAGCTTTTCAGCGTGGTTTCGCGGATGCCGTCCCACAGCCGGGCAAGGTAATCGAAGTCACGTTTGATCTCTGTCTTGGTGCGCTGCAGCCCGGCGGTGCGGACGATGCAGCCCATGGTCTTGGGCAGGTTCATTTCCGCAATGATCGATTTCAGCCGCTTGCGATCCGAAGCCGATGAAATCTTGCGGCTGATGCCGCCGCCATGGCTGGAATTGGGCATCAGCACGCAGTAACGGCCAGCCAGGCTGAGATAGGTGGTCAGCGCCGCACCCTTATTGCCGCGTTCTTCCTTGACGACCTGCACCAGCAGCACCTGACGGCGCTGGATGACATCCTGAATCTTGTAGCGGCGGCGCAGTGCCATGCGCTTGGCGCGAATGTCATCGGCTTCCTTGGCCTGGGCGCGCCCGCCCTGACGGCGGCGACCACGACGGCCCCGGCCTTCGCCTTCGCCATCTTCGCGCGGCTCGTCGCCATCGCTGGTTTCGTCGCCGTGATCGAAGCCATTTTCGACATGACCATCCTCGATCGTGGCGACTTCGTCCTTTTCGGAGGTGTCGATCTCGGTGACATTGCCGCCGTCGTTGCCGGCCAGATCATCCGCCAGCCCTTCGCCGAGTTCGTCATCACCGATGAAGTCTTCCTCACCTTCGGCGGCGGCGCGCAGGGCGGCCTCTTCCTCGGCATGGGCGGCTTCTTCGGCGAGCAGCGCCTCGCGATCCTCTTTGGGGATCTGGTAGTAATCGGGGTGGATTTCGCTGAAAGCCAGAAAGCCGTGGCGATTGCCGCCAAAGTCAACAAAGGCCGCCTGCAGCGACGGTTCGACCCTGGTTACCTTGGCAAGATAGATATTGCCCTTGATCTGCTTGTGATCGGCAGATTCAAAATCGAATTCTTCAATCCGGTTGCCCTTGAGCACCGCCACCCGGGTTTCTTCCTGGTGGCGCGCATCGATAAGCATGCGCGTTGTCATCTGTAAATCTCCGTGCGCGCCGCGGCGAGGCCGCCCTTAAGGGGGCAAAGCCCGGCTGGCTGGCGCGTATCTGTGCGAAACAGCCGCGCCGGGCCGGGTGAAACCCGGAACCATGCGCGGCGGTATTTGTGAAGCCGCAGCGGCGATGCGCTGCTGCGGCGGCTTGGTTCGTGTCTGCGGAAAGGAACAGGCACCGCGAATTATGGTGCGGCAGATCCGCCGGTTGCACCGCCAGCGCCCTTGCGGGCTGCTGCGGACAATACGGCGAAAGACTATTCATTCCTGCATCAACCTGTGTGGTTCCAAAAGGCGAAACGCCCGGAATACCTTGTGTTCAGCCACCAGCTGTGATCGAAATTCGCCGCAGTTCCGCAAAGAAACTGGTGGCGCTTACCGGCAACTGGCTGGTGCTGGTGCAGTCTGCCTAGCACCGGCTTGCCACGACGGCAAGTTGGTTACAGAGCAATGACATTGCGCATCCATCTAAACGGCAAGGGTTTACGAAGTCCTGCATGATGGTGCTGCGTCAAAAGATTGCGCGCCGCGGTTCCAGACTCTAGGCAGGCCGGCGATGCGGCGCGTTGCACTGGTCCTTGCCCTGTTTCTTGCCCCCCTGGCGGTGTTTGCCGCCATGGTTGCCGCTGATCGCGCCTTTGGTGCGCCCGGGCGTGGCTATGATTATATCATCAAAGTCGATCTGCCTCCCGCCGAAGGGATCATCGGCCTGCCCAAGGTGCTGGGGCCGCCCGATGCTGGGCGACCGCTGGTGGTGATCGACGCTGGCCATGGCGGAAAGGATCCGGGTGCCGGGCGCGGCGAATTGAAGGAAAAGGACCTCACGCTGGCGTTGGCTTTGGCGCTGCGCGATGAATTGCTGCGGCAGGGCGGCATCCGCGTGGCTCTGACGCGCGATGATGACCGCTATATCTTTCTGGGCGAAAGATCGGGGATCGCGCGGCGGCTGGGTGCGGATATGTTCATTTCGAGTCATGCTGACAGTACCGAGCAGGATACCGGCGTCAGCGGGGCCACAGTTTATACCCTTTCGGCAAAGGGCACCAATGAAGCGGCCGAGCGTCTGGCCAGCCGCGAAAATGCCGTTGTTCGCGTGAACGGCGTTGCCATCTCCGATCAGGATGAAAACGTCAGCGCCATTCTGATTGACCTGTCGCAGCGCGAAACCCAGGCTCGTTCCGAAGAGCTGGCGCGGCTGATCCTGCGCGAAGGGGCGGGGCGGCTGCCGTTTCGGGAAAGCGAGCCGCAATCGGCGGCATTTGCGGTGCTGAAGGCGCCGGACGTGCCGTCGGTGCTGTTCGAAAGCGGCTATATCAACAATCCGGCCGAGGCGTCGCGGCTCAATTCGCCGGAGGGCCGCAAGAATTTTGCCGAAGTCACCGCGCAAGCAATCCGTGTGTTTTTCGCGCGGGAAGCCGTAAAAACACCCGTGAATTGACAAGTGCTTCAGGAAGCGTCTGGAAATCCCTTGCATCGCCGTGCTAGAGCCGCCCGCGATGCCTGAGGCCGAGAACCAGCCAGACAGTTTCCGCCTGCGTATCCGCCGCGAAGCCGGTGGGTTGCTGGCCGGTTTGCGCGCGACCCGTTTTGGTGAGTGGTTCCGCGCCCGATGGGAAACCAGCAAGAATTTCCGCCGCATCTGCTATGCGATCGGCGTGTTGTTCGTGCTGTGGCTGCTGTTGTGGGTCACTGTGCTGCGGACTTTGCCATCGGCGGACAAGCTGCTCACCTATCAGCCGCCATTGCCGACCATGGTGCGCGGCAACAATGGCGAGATCGTGTATAGCTATGCGCGCGAACGGCGGGTGCAACTGCGCTTCGTCGATCTGCCGCCGCGGGTTTACAACGCCTTCCTCTCGGCTGAGGATAAGACCTTCTGGTCTCACGGCGGGGTCGATTTTCCCGGCCTGGCCGGGGCCGTGGTCGATTATGTTGTCAAGTTTGGTTCCGGGCGGCGGGCCAAGGGCGGATCGACGATCACTCAGCAGGTCGCCAAGAATATCCTGATCGGCAACGAATATTCGATCACCCGCAAATTCAAGGAAATGATCCTGGCGCGCCGGATCGAAAGCGTGCTGACCAAGCAGCAGATTCTTGAACTTTACCTCAACGAAATTCCGCTCGGTCGGCAAAGTTTCGGCGTGCAGGCCGCTGCCCGCGCCTATTTCGGCAAGGATGTCAGCGATCTGCAACTGCACGAGGCCGCATTCCTCGCCATTCTGCCGCGCGCACCGGAAACCTATGGTCGCGCCAAAAATGCCGCACGGGCATTGGAACGGCGCAACTGGGTGCTTGGCCAGATGGTCAAGAACGGGGTGGTCAGCAGCGCTGAGGCGCAGGCGGCCATGGCGCAGCCGCTGGGCCTGATTCCCAAGCGTGCCGATGCTTATGATCCTTCGGTGGGATATTTCGTCGAAGACGTTCGCCGCCTGTTGATCGAGAAATATGGCGAAAAGGCTGAAGACGGCCCGAACAGCGTCTATGCTGGCGGACTGTGGGTCCGCACCTCGCTTGATCCGCAGATGCAGAAGGCCGCGCAGGATTCGCTGCGCGCGGGCCTGCTGCGCTACAATTCCGGCAAGGGCTGGCGCGGTCCTATCGACCATGTCGATGTCGATCCGGAAAGCTGGCAAACGCAGTTGCTGACGCTCAACAAGTCGATCAACTATCAGGATTGGCGGGTTGGGCTGGTGATTTCCCGGCAGGGTTCGCAGGCCACCATCGGTTTTCCTGATGGAATTAGCGCGCCGCTGGTCGGGCTACCCGATACGCTTCGCGCGGGTGATGTGATTGCCGCCGCGCCCGCTGGTGCGGCCTGGGCTGTTCGCGCCATCCCGGAAGTTTCCGGCGGCATGCTGATCGAAAGCCCGCATTCGGGCCGGGTGCTGGCGATGCAGGGCGGGTTCGATTCCGGCCTTGGCAGCTTCAACCGCGCCACCCAGGCTGAACGTCAGCCGGGTTCAACCATCAAGCCCTTTGTCTATGGCACGGGCCTGGATCATGGCGCGACACCGGCCAGCGAGGTGCTGGACGGAACTTTCTGCGTCTATCAGGGTGCGCGGCTGGGCAAGAAATGCTTCGTCAACTTTGGCGGCGGCGGTGGCAGCGGCACGCACACCATGCGCTGGGGGCTTGAACAATCACGCAACCTGATGACGGTGCGGATCGCCAATGACGCGGGCATGGACAATGTCGTGAAAACCATCGAGCGGGTGGGAATCGGCAAATATCCGCCCTATCTTTCCTTCGCGCTGGGTGCGGGCGAAACCACGGTGCAGCAAATGGCCAATGCCTATGCTGCGCTGGCCAACAACGGCGTTCAATATACGCCGACGCTGATCGATTTCATTCAGGACCGCAGCGGCAAGGTGATCTGGCGCGCCGATACGCGGCGCTGTGACCGCTGCAACATGGCGGAATGGGATGGCAAGCCGATGCCGCGGCTGACCCCGCGTGGCAAGCAGGTGATGGACCCGCGCACTGCCTATCAGGTGGTGCATATGCTGGAAGGGGTGGTGACGCGAGGCACTGCTGTGGTGCTGCGTGACCTCAACCTGCCGCTGTTCGGCAAGACCGGCACCACCTCTGGCCCGACCAATGTCTGGTTCGCGGGCGGTTCGCAGGATTATGTCGGCGCGGTCTATCTGGGCTATGATCAGCCGCGCTCGCTGGGTGGTTATGCGCAGGGCGGCACCTTCGCGGCGCCGATCTTCAAGCAATTCGTGCTGGCAACGCGTGATCGCTGGAGCCACGAACCTTTCGTCGCTCCGGCTGGTGTCCGGATGGTCAAGATCGATCGCATATCTGGCAAGCAGGTGTTCGGTGGAATGCCCGGCGATGATCCGAAGTCGTCGCTGATCTGGGAAGCCTTCAAGGCGGATACCCAGCCAGACCGCACGCATCGTCTGGATGAACTGGCCGCTCAGCGCGCCGCGTTGATCGCGGCTATCCGCAGGGGAGCGCAGGGACCGAAACCCGCTGACAGCGGCACCGCGAGCGCTGCTGCCGATGGCGGCGCGCAGGCACCGATTGCATCGCCCAGCATTTCGATCGACAGCTCGGTTACCGTGCAATAGGCGCGCTGGACATCGTGGCTGATCGGGCGCAGAATTCGTCCATGAAACCGCTATTGATCCTTGCCGCAGCAGCGCTGGCGCTGTTGCCGGGTACGCCTGCTTCAGCAGATTTGCCGCAAGGGGCGCAGGCCCCCAATTTCGCCACTCAGGGCGCTCTGGCCGGCCAGCCTTTCGCATTCAACCTGCGCGCCGCATTAAGGCGCGGGCCCGTTGTAATCTATTTCTTCCCCAAGGCATTCACCCAGGGATGCACTCTGGAAGCCCACGCCTTTGCCGAAGCGGCGGATGATTTCCGCGCTGCCGGGGCCAGCTTGATCGGTCTTTCGAACGACGATCTGCCAACCTTGCAGCGCTTTTCGACCGAGGCCTGCCGTGATCGCTTTCCGGTGGCGATTGCATCGCCCGCGATAATCGCCGCCTATGACGTGCCGCTACGCCGCGAAGGTGTGCCACCGGGGCTGGCCAGCCGGACATCCTATGTAATCGACCGCACTGGCCGAATCCGGCTGGTATATTCAAATTCGGATTATCGCGATCATGTGCGTTTGACGCTGGAAGCGGTGCGCGCTCTCAAGGCGCAGCGACGGCGCTGAGCCCGCCCGCTTTACAATCGGGGCGCTTGCGCTAAGCGGGGCGCGAGCGGCGACAGCTATCGCCCCCGTGCTATTTTGGAGTGATCAAGATGCGTGCCGAAGGGCAGGCCCATATCGACCGGATCCAGGCCGCTTTGGCACTGGTACGCAAGTTCCTTGACTGGGACCGCGCGCTGCGCCGTCTCGATGAACTGAACGCGCGGGTTGAAGACCCGAAGCTGTGGGACAATCCCAAGGAAGCCGAAGCGGTGATGCGCGAGCGGCGGCGGCTGGAGGCTGCGGTTGGCACCGTCAACGGTATTGGCAAGGAAATGGCCGATGCCATCGAATATGTCGAACTGGGCGAGGCCGAGGACGACGAGGCCACCGTGGAGGAAGGACTGGCCGCACTGGCCGCACTGGCCGAGCGTGCCGACGCCGACAAGGTTCAGGCGCTGCTGGCGGGCGAGGCCGACGCCAATGACGCCTATCTGGAAGTCCATGCCGGGGCGGGCGGCACCGAAAGCCAGGACTGGGCGGAAATGCTGCAGCGGATGTACACCCGCTGGGCAGAACGGCACGGCTACAAGGTGGAACTGGTCGATTATCACGCCGGTGAACAGGCCGGGATCAAGAGCGCGACGCTGCTGATCAAGGGCGAAAACGCCTATGGCTATGCCAAGACCGAAAGCGGCGTGCACCGGCTGGTCCGGATCAGCCCCTATGACAGTTCGGCCCGGCGTCACACCAGCTTCAGCTCGGTCTGGGTCTATCCGGTGATCGATGACAATATCGACATCGAGGTGAATCCCGCCGATCTGAAGATCGACACTTACCGCGCCAGTGGTGCTGGCGGGCAGCATGTGAACACCACCGATTCGGCGGTGCGCATCACGCATGTGCCATCGGGCATCATCGTCGCCAGCCAGATTGACCGTTCGCAGCACAAGAACCGCGAAATCGCGATGAACATGCTGAAAGCGCGGCTGTTTGAGGAAGAGATGCGCAAGCGCGAAGAGGCTGCCAGCGCAGAACATGCCTCAAAAAGCGATATCGGCTGGGGGCATCAGATCCGTTCCTATGTTCTGCAACCCTATCAGCTGGTGAAGGATCTGCGCACCGGCACCACTTCAACCGCGCCGGACGATGTGCTGGATGGCGCGCTCGATCCCTTCATGGCCGCTGCTCTGGCGCAGCGCGTGACGGGCGAGAAGGTTGAGGTGGAGGACGTCGACTGATGCGTGCCGCCGCTGCACTGGCGCTGTTGCTGGCTGTGGCGGGCTGCCATCGCGCCGCGCCTGATGCGGATCGACCGGAAGGGGCACGATCCTTTCCGCGCGCCGACCGGCCGGTTTCCAAACCCGGCGGCACGGAATTTTCCACCGAGGACCAGCGCGACGATCTGGGCGAGGCAAAGGTAGTGATGGACCTTGCCGATATCCGCCCCGGCACCACCGTTGCCGATATCGGTGCGGGTGAGGGATATTATACTGTTCGTCTGGGCGAGCGTGTCGGCAAGAACGGGCGAGTGCTGGCAGAGGATATCGATCCCGCGGTGATCCAGCGGCTAGGGGCCCGGGTCGAGCGTGAGCGGCTCGACAATGTATCCATCCGGCTGGGCCTGGAGGAAGATCCGCGCCTGCCGGACAAGAGCTTCGATCGCATATTCATGGTGCATATGTATCATGAGGTGAGCGAGCCCTATGCCTTTCTGTGGCACATGCGCCCCGCGCTGCGGCCCGGCGGACAGGTTATCGTGGTCGATGTCGATCGCCCCGCCGATCAGCATGGAATGCCGCCGGCGATGTTGTTTTGTGAATTTCAGGCGGTGGGCTTTCGCCTGATGGAATTTGTGCTTAAGCCTGAACTCAAGGGGTATTTCGCGCGGTTTGAGGCGGTTGGCGAAAGGCCAGCGGCCAGCGCGATAAAGCCGTGTGTCACGGCCAAGGGAAAGATTGGTTCGCAATGAGCGTTGCTGCAAGTTTCAAGGGGTTGAAGCCGATACTTTATGGTGGCCGCGAGGTTTGGCCATTGGTCGAGGGCGGCAAGGGTGTGGCCGTTTCGAATCACAACAGCTCCGGCGCGTGGGCTGCTGCAGGCGGCATTGGCACCGTCAGCGCGGTCAATGCAGACAGCTATGACGCCGAAGGCAAGATCATCCCGCAGGTCTATGATGCGCTGACCCGGCGCGAACGCCATGAACAGCTGATCCAATATGCCATCGATGGCGCGGTGGAGCAGGTGAAGCGCGCCTATGACATTGCCAGCGGTAAGGGCGCGATCAACATCAATGTGCTGTGGGAAATGGGCGGCGCGCAGCAGGTGCTGGAAGGCGTGCTGGAACGTACCCGAGGGTTGGTGACGGGCGTGACCTGCGGTGCAGGGATGCCTTATCGTCTCTCCGAAATCGCGGAACGGTTCAACGTCCACTATCTGCCGATCATCAGCTCGGCCCGCGCTTTTCGGGCCCTTTGGAAGCGTGCCTATCACAAGGTGGCGCATCTGATGGCTGCGGTGGTCTATGAAGATCCTTGGCTGGCGGGCGGGCACAATGGCCTGTCCAACGCGGAAGATCCGCTGAAGCCGGAAGATCCCTATCCCCGCGTCAAGGCGCTGCGCGAAACGATGCGGGCCGAAGGTGTTTCAGACGATGTGCCGATCGTGATGGCCGGCGGGGTGTGGTTCCTGCGCGAATGGGATCACTGGATCGACAATCCCGAACTGGGCACCATCGCCTTCCAATATGGCACCCGCCCACTGCTTACCCAGGAAAGCCCGATCCCGCAGGCGTGGAAGGATCATCTTCGCACGCTGGAATCCGGTGACGTGCTGTTGCACCGCTTTTCACCGACCGGCTTTTACAGCTCGGCCGTGCGCAATCCCTTTCTGCGCGAACTGGAAGCCCGTTCGCAGCGGCAGATACCCTATTCCAAGGTGCAGGCTGGTGAGCATACCGTGCAGCTGGATGTGGGCGTGAAGGGCAAGAATTTCTGGGTAACGCCGCGTGATCTGGATCGCGCGCGCGGCTGGGTGGCAGAGGGTTATCACCACGCGCTGCGCACCCCTGATGATACGGTGGTTTTCGTCACCCCTGAAGAGCGCGGCGTGATCCAGCAGGATCAGAAGGATTGCATGGGCTGCCTTTCCCACTGCGGGTTTTCCTCATGGAAGGACCATGATGATTACACCACCGGCCGCCTCGCCGATCCGCGCAGCTTCTGCATCCAGAAGACATTGCAGGACATCGCGCATGGCGGGGATATCGACAAGAACCTGATGTTCGCAGGCCATGCCGCCTATCGTTTCAAGCAGGATCCTTTCTATTCCAACAATTTCACACCGACAGTGAAGGAACTGGTTGACCGGATTCTGACCGGGGACTGAGCTTGCGCGAACGGCTGGTCCACAACCGTGACGATATAGCCCCTTCGCTGCTGCGCTGGGCAGGTGAGGCGCTGCAAATTCCGCCGCTGCTGGCCAGTCCGCTGCGTCGGGCCGTGCCGGTTGCAGCAGGTAATGGGCAGGCGGTGATGGTGCTGCCCGGCTATCAGACCGGCGATCTGTCATCGATCAGGCTGCGGCGATCGCTGCGGGCGGCGGGCTATGCGGCCTATGGCTGGGGGCTGGGTAAGAATCGCGGTGCGCGCGTCGATCTGCTGGACAGGCTTGAAGAACGCCTTGTGGTGATATCGCAGCGCAACGGCGGTCAAAAGGTTGCACTGGTGGGCTGGAGCCTGGGCGGAATCTACGCCCGCGAGCTGGCCAAGCGCCGGTCTGATCTTGTCAGTCTGGTAGTCACGCTGGGCAGCCCGTTTTCCGGCAGTCCGCGGGCCAACAATGCCTGGCGGCTTTATGAATTCCTCAATGATCATCCGGTGGATAATCCGCCGCTGCCGATTGAGCGCGAAAGCAAGCCGCCAGTGACGACAATCGCGGTCTGGTCGCCCATCGATGGCATCGTCGCACCGGCGGCAGCGCGCGGATTGCCGCATGAATCCGATCACCAGATCGAACTGCCGTTGCATCATCTGGCGCTGGCACGAAACCACCGCGGCATTCGCCTGATTGGTGAGCTTTTGTCCCGGTATTCCGCCGCGGCTTAGTCGGCTGGCAACTGGCGCGGATCGGGGCCGAAAGCATTGCTGCCTTTGGTTCCGGGCAACAGCAGCAACGCTATGGTCAGCAGATTGGCGACAGTCAGCAGCCAATCGAGCGGCCAGATCAGCTGGTCAAACTGGCTGCGCGCCGATGGCCCCATTGCGTAGCCAGCGGCGGTTCGCGCGGCCCAGCACAGGAATGCAGCAATCGCCGGCAAGGCCCAGCTGGCACCGCGTGCCTGATCATGCAGCCGCCGGATCAGCAGCGCCACCGCCGGCAGTGTTGCCAGTACGGTCAACCCCAGATCGACCAGACGGCGCTGTTCATAGGGCAGCACGAATCCACAGATGACCAAAATCGGGAAGCTGATTGCCAATACGAACACGCCATAGGCCAGCACCTCCGAGCGGGTTGCCCGCCCGGATGCGGTGAACGACAGGGCTATGGTGCGGCGCGCCGAGGTAAGCAGTGGGGCCATTGGCGACAGGCCTGCTCAATCCAGCTCCCACGCCCGTTCGCCGTGGCTGGTGATGTCCAGCCCTTCGCGTTCGGCATCTTCGCCCACGCGCATCGGCAGTACCAGCGAGACTGCAACCGCGATCACCGCGCTGGCAATCGCCGACCAGATCGCGACAACGCCCACGCCCACGGCTTGCGCTGCAAACTGGCTGATCATGGTCTTGCCTTCGACATAGCCGGTGCCGCCCAGTGCGGGCGAGATGAACACTGCCAGCAGCAGCGACCCGGTGATCCCACCCACGCCATGCACCGCGAACACATCGAGGGAATCGTCGATCTTCAGCTGTTTCTTCACCAACTGGATCATCGGATAGCATACGCATGCCGCAACCGCGCCCAGCACGATGGCAGCACCCGGAGAAACGAAACCGGCCGCGGGAGTGATGGTCGCCAGCCCGGCTACGGCACCAGTGGCAAAGCCAACACTGGTCGGCTTGCCCACGGTGAAGCGTTCGATCAGCAGCCACACCAGCGCGGCAACGCTGGCACCCAGATGGGTATTGATGATTGCGGAGGCGGCATCATCATTGGCGGTATAGGCAGAGCCGCCGTTGAACCCGAACCAGCCCACCCACAGCAGTGCCGCACCGGCCATGGTCAAGGCCGGGCTATGCGGCAGCATCAGCGTGCGCGGAAAGCCCTGGCGCTTGCCGATCAGCATCGCCGCCACCAGTGCGGAAACCCCGGCGGTGGTATGCACCACGATCCCGCCAGCGAAATCCAGCGTGCCAATGCGCGATGCCAGCCAGCCACCGCCCCACAGCCAGTGGGCGACCGGGGCATAGACCAGCAGGCTCCAGATCGCGCTGAAGGCAACGACCCAGCCGAACCGCGCGCGATCAACCCATGCACCCACCATCAGCGCCGGGGTGATGGCGGCAAAAGTCATCTGAAACAGGGCAAAGGCGCTTTCGGGAATGGCATAGCCTTCGCGCACATTGCCCAGCTGGATCAGCATCCAGGCATTGCCCTGACCGATCCAGCCGCTGGAAACCGCGCCAAAGGCGATTGTGTAGCCGCAGATCACCCACAGCGTCGAAACTATCGCCGCCACAGCGCCAACCTGTACCAGCACGGAGAGGAAGTTCTTGGCGCGGACCAGCCCGCCGTAGAACAGCGTCAGACCGGGCATGGCCATCATCAGCACAAAGGCGGAAGCGACAAGAATCCATGCGGTATCGCCGCTGTCAGCCACGTCTTCCAGGGCATCTTGCGCAAAGGCTGCAACCGACATCAGTGCGGTGACGGCAGCAAGGCCAAGTGCGGAAAGCTTGCGCATCGATATTCTCCCCTGTCGGCACTGCGGACCAGCACCACACACATTCCCGCGCGGCTCTAGAACAATCCGCCATGCCCTAGCAAGGCGCGCAGTCAACCGGGCGCGAAGGGTGCCCTAATCCAAATGGGTTAAAGCCAGCCTTCCAGCACCTGATCCGGCGGGCGATGACCATCTGCCCAGAAGCGGATATTGGCGATGATCTTTTCACCGGCGTGTTCGCGTCCCTCAATCGTCGCGCTGCCCAGATGGGGCAGGGTGATGACATTGGGCAGGGCGATCAATCGCGGATCGACCTGCGGCTCGCGTGCGAAAACATCCAGACCTGCCCCGCCGATCCGTCCGGCTTCCAACGCGGTGATCAGCGCATCTTCATCGATCACATCGCCGCGCGCGGTGTTTACCACGAAGGCCTCGGGCTTCAGCAAACCGATCCGGCGCGCATCCAGAATATGGCGGGTATCGGTACTGGCGGGGCAATGCAGCGTGACGATGTCCGATTCTGCCAGCAGCCGGTCCAGATCCGGTTCGAACCGGGCACCGAACATGTTTTCGATGCTGGCGGGCAAGCGGTGGCGGTTGTGATAGACCACATCCATGCCAAAGGCGCGGGCCCGATGCGCTACCGCCTGACCGATCCGCCCCATGCCGACAATGCCCAGCTGCTTGCCGCCGATACAGCGGCCGAGCATCGCCGAAGGGGCCCAGCCAGTCCATTTGCCGTCACGAACCAGCCTGCTGCCTTCACCCAGCCGGCGCGGCACCGACAGGATCAGCATCATGGTGACATCGGCGGTATCATCGGTGAAAACGCCGGGCGTATTGGTGATGATGATCTTGCGCGCGCGCGCTGCCGCCAGATCGATGTGATCGGTGCCCGCGCCAAAATTGGCGATCAGCCCCAGCCGGTCACCCGCGTCAGCGATCATCTCGGCATCGATGCGATCGGTTACGGTTGGCACCAGCACATCGGCACTGCGCATCGCGGCGATCAGTTCCTCGCGGGTCAGCGGTCGGTCTTCGGTGTTCAGCGTAACATCGAACAATTCGCCCATGCGTTCTTCTACCGAAGGAAGCAGGCGGCGCGTCACATGCACGCGCGGTTTGCCGGAAAGGCGATGGCTGCGGGAAGGATCGGTCACCACTGTCATGCCCATAGCGCTAGGCGCTGCGGCACTTGCTGGTCAAGCGGCTTGAAACCTGTGGGGTGAGGGGGCTATTGGACCTGCATGCGCCTTACCCGATCAATCGCCGCGCTTGCGGCCGGGATGTTTCTGGCCCTTGGCCTGGCTGCACCGCTGTCTGCTGAAGATACCCATGTGCCCTACTGGGCCTCTATCCGGGTGTCAGAGGTCAATATGCGGGTCGGGCCGGGTGAGGATTATCGCATCAACTGGGTTTATCATCGCCCGCAGCTGCCGGTGAAGGTGCTGCGCATCAAGGAAGGCTGGCGGCTGGTTCGCGATCCCGATGGGGCGCAGGGGTGGATGCTGGCCCGTTTCCTGGTCCGCCAGCGTACAGCCTATGTCATTGGCCATGATCCGGCTGATATGATGGAGCTGCAGGGCGGCGGCAAATTGCTGTGGCGGCTGGCTCCCGGCGTGGTTGGAAAGCTGGGCGATTGTGATCGCGGCTGGTGTGCATTCACCGTCGGACCGCGTCACGGCTTTGTCGCGAAGGACCGGCTGTGGGGGGCAGGGGAGCCCTGACGAAAGCTCCCCCGTCCGGTTCGATCAGCGATAGTGGCGGTGATGGTGGCGATGCACCTTGTGGGCATAGGCGCGCGAATCCTCGCGCAGTTCATGCCGGGCTCCTCGCAGTTCACGCTTTTCCGCTGCGATCCGCTTCGGATTGCCAGAAGCTTCGGCGCGGGCCAGATCGCGGCGTTCCTGATGCACATCGCGCACATCGCGGCGGATTTCGTGGCGAGTGACGCCAGCTTGCGCGGCGGCAGGAAGGGTGACGCCAGCTGCTGCAATGGCGGCGATCAAAATCTTGAGCTTCATCGTTCGGTTCCCTGAGTTACGGTTTCTGCTGCCGGAGCGGGAGAGGGATCGCCCCGGCTGCTGAACACAGGGATTAGGTGAACGGGCCTGAACAGCGACGGAATCCGGCTGTCAGTTTCCGGACATGAGTGTCGCCAATTGTCGCTGTGGTGCGACAATTGGCGCTGTTCGTTTAGACCAGTTCGACTGCAATCGCAGTTGCTTCGCCGCCGCCGATGCACAGGCTGGCGATACCCTTGCGCTTGCCGTGGCGCTTCAGCGCCGCGATCAGCGTGGTGATGATTCGTGCGCCCGAAGCGCCGATCGGATGGCCCAGCGCAGTCGCGCCGCCATGCACATTGATCTTTTCATGCGGGATGCCGAGATCGTGCATGGCAAACATGGCGACGCAGGCAAAAGCTTCGTTGACCTCGAACAGATCGACATCGCCCAGCGCCCAGCCGGTCTTTTCGAGCACCTTGTTGATCGCGCCGATGGGGGCGATGGTGAAGTCCTTGGGCTCTTGCGCATGGGCGGCAACGGCAATGATCCGTGCGACCGGCGATGCGCCCTTGGCCTTGGCCACGCTTTCGCGGGTCAGCACCAGCGCCGCCGCGCCGTCCGAGATCGAGCTGGAAGTGGCAGCGGTGATGGTGCCGTCCTTGGCGAAGGCCGGGCGCAGTGTCGGGATCTTGTCAGGACGGCCTTTGCCCGGCCCTTCATCGATATCGACCACGGATTCACCGGCGCGGCTGACCACGGTTACCGGAACGATCTCGTCGGCAAAGGCACCTTCGGCAATCGCGGCATTGGCGCGGCGCAGCGATTCTATCGAATAGTTGTCCTGCGCTTC
>JBGAIR010000040.1:0-10488 GCA_044225335.1 Novosphingobium sp.
GACAGAACAGGTGCAGATCGCGCAGGGCGAAGCGATCAAAATCCTCCCCCAGAATGCGCGCATCGCCGAAATCGGCATCGGGCACCGGTGCATACCAGATCAATCCGCCCGCCTCGCAACTGGGCAGTTCAGCCAGCGCGAAATCATTCTTGTCCAGCCCCGGAAAAGTATCGGGCCGGGGCAACGCCAGCAGCCGACCATCGGTGGCATAGGTCCAGGCGTGATAGGGGCAGGTCATCCGCCGCGCGCACTGCACATCCTGCCCTTCGACCAGCCGGGTGCCGCGATGGCGGCAGACGTTCAGGAAAACATGCACCCCGCCATCATTGTCACGCGTGATCAGCAAAGGGCGGCCGGTGGCATCATGCGGCACCGCCATGTTGGGATTGGGAATGAGTGCCGAAGGGCACAACACCTGCGGCGCGCGATCAAACAGCAGCGCCTTTTCCCGCGCCCAATGGGCGGGGTCGATATAGACGCTGGCTGGAACCTGCGCGGTTTCGCTCAGGCTGCGGGTGCTGCCATCGGCAATCGCTTTGGCCAAAGCCAGTTGGCCAGCGGTGGGCGAAAGCCCTGGCAATGTGAATGTCCTCTCCATAGGGGCTAGGCATATCGCATTTCGGCGCTAGTTTCGCGCGGAATTTGCAAGGGAAGGGTACGAGATGGCTGAGGCTGCCGCAAAGACGGAGCGCCCCAAAGGATTGAAGCTGCTGGCGGTTGCACTGCAGAACCGCAAATCAGCGACGATGCTGGCGTTCGGTTTTGCTTCAGGCCTGCCCTTTGCCCTGCTGGTCGGCACACTTAACGCCTGGCTGGGTGAAGTGGGGATCAAGCTGGCCACCATTGGCGTGCTGTCGTGGATCGGCCTGTCCTATTCGTTCAAATTCCTGTGGTCGCCGATTGTTGACCGGGTGCCCTTGCCGCTGCTGGAGCGGCTGGGAAGGCGCAAAAGCTGGATTTTCCTGTGTCAGGCGATTTCGGTGATCAGCTTTGGCCTGCTGGCGATTACCGATCCGACCAAGGCGATTGGCTATTTCGCATTGTCTGCCTTCGTTGGGGCAATCGCTTCCGCCACGCAGGACATCGCCATCGATGGATGGCGCATCGATCAGGCCGATGAGACGGCGCCGATCGAATTGCTCTCGGCGCTCAACCAGTTCGGTTATCGCACTGCTTCGATCGTGGGCGGTGCCTTTGCGCTGGTGATGGCATCATCGATGAGCTGGGGCATGGTCTATCTGGTGATGGGGGCGCTGATGCTGGCCGTGATGCTGGGCGTTACCTTGCGCGCGCCGGACAGCGAGCGGCCAGAGCCGGGCAAGCTTCACGCCATGCTGGCCGAACCGGGCGCGCTGAAGCCCGAATATCGCGCCATCGCGCTGGCGACAGTTGGCGTCAGCTGGATGTGGGCGATTGGTACGATCCTTCATTTCATGCTGGGCATGCTGAGCGGTGACAGCGATGCACCGCCGCCTTCGGTTGCGGACTTCACCAAGCTGTATGGTCCCTGGATCATCGTTGCCACGGTGCTGGTGCCGCTCGCCGTTGCGGCGCTGAGCAACTGGATGCGCCGCCAGCCGCGCTATGTGTTGCAAGCGGCAGATCCCACCCATACGCCGGTACGCACGGCGATGAACCATCTCTATTCAGCGCTGGTGGAACCGCTTGCCGAGCTTTCGGGACGGCTGGGCTGGGGCGTACTCAGCGTGATCGGTTTCATCCTGACCTATGCAATCTGCTACAATATCTGGGCCAGCTTCGCCTATCCGTTCTACCTGCAAGAGCTGCACTATACCAAGGAAGAGGTCGCGCTGGCGTCCAAGGTCTTCGGCATTTTCATGACGATGGCGGGCATCAGCCTTGGCGGTTACTGCTTCGTCCGGCTTGGGCGTTTCCCCACCATCCTGATGGGTGCGGTGCTGCCGCCGCTGGGCAATTTTCTCTATGCCGATCTGGCTGAAGGCGGTCATGCCATTGACAGCTTCTCGCATCTGCTGCGGCTGAATGTGCTGGCAAGCTGGTTTGCCACGGATGACCGGATGGTGCGGCTGCTGCTGGCGATCTGCTATGAGAATATCGTCACTGGCCTCGCGCTGACGGCCTTTGTTGCCTATGTTTCCAGCATCGTTTCCAAGCAATATGGCGCTATTCAATATGCGCTGCTCGGCTCGCTGGTGTCACTGATCGGCACGCTGGGGCGGGGCGCCACGGGTGAAGCCTTCGATATCTATGGCTATGCCACCGTGTTCCGCTGGACGGCGGCGACGGCGATAGTTTCAACCGTGTTCGTGTTGCTGGAATGGGCACGCACCGCCCGGGCCGAGCGAAAGGCTACTCCGGAAAATCCTGGTTAAGCCGCAACACTTCGCCTGCCAGATAGAGCGATCCCGCGATCAGCACATCGCCGCCGGGCGGTAATGCTGCCAGCGCGCTGGCGACATCGGCAAAGGGCCGCACCGGCAGATCGCTGTGTGCGGCGAAATCCTCTGGTGCATGGGCGTTATGGCCCGGCGCGGGCACGACTGACAGCGACAGCAGCTTGCCGCGCAGCGGTGCGACAATCGCGGCAGGGTCTTTGTTTGCCAGCATCCCAGTGATGAGGTGCAGCGGCGCGGCATCGGCGAAGTGACGCGCGATGGCCAGGCCTGCATCGACATTGTGCCCGCCATCCAGCCATACCTGACGCCCCGGCACCAGTTCGGTTAGCGGGCCTGGGCCAAGCAATTGCAGTCGCGCCGGCCAGCGGGCGGCACGAATGCCCTGCGCCATGGCCTCTGCCGAAATCTCGATCTGGGATTGGTGCCGCAGCATTGCCACCGCCAGCGCGGCATTGTCTGCCTGATGCGATCCGGCCAGCGTGGGCAGCGGCAAATCCAGTTCGCCATGCCGGTCGCGATAGGCGATCCCTTCGCCGATATCGGCAAACCAGTCGAGATCGCGGATTGCGGTCTTTGCGCCAACCCGCATGGCATGGGCGATCACCGTGCGCGTTACATCGCTGCGATAGGCCTGGGTTACCAGCGGCACGCCGATCCGCGCGATTCCGGCCTTTTCAAAGGCGATGCGGCAGAGCGGATCGCCCGGCGCGCCAGCGTCGGGGGCAAGCAGAAACGCCTCATGATCGATGCCCAGCGAGGCGATGCCGCAGGCTGCCTGCCCGTCCAGCACATTGCTGGCATCAAAGCGTCCGCCCAGGCCAACCTCGATCACGCAGGCATCGGCAGGAATGCGGTGGAACGCCAGGAAGGTGGCGGCGGTGGTTACCTCGAAAAAGCTGGGGGAAAGATCGGCCCCGCAATCAAGCACTTCGGCCAGCAGATCGGCGAGAAGATCATCCTCGATCAGTTTGCCGGCAATGCGAATGCGTTCGTTGTAGCGGACAAGATGCGGCTTGGTGGCGGCGTGGACGGTCAGGCCCTGTGCCTCCAGCATGGCGCGCAGATAGGCGCAGGTGCTGCCCTTGCCATTGGTTCCGGCGACATGAAGCACCGGGGGCAGGGCGCGTTGCGGATTGCCGAGCCGGTCCAGCAATTGATGGATTGTCTCCAGCCCGATCCGCCCCTGTGGCAGGCTGAGCGCGCCCAGGCGATCCAGCTGCGCCTGCACGCGGGGATTATCGGATATGGCGAAGTCTTTCAAAGTGCCCCTCCGTCATTCGCCTTGCGAATGCCACCTCCCCGTTTGTGCTTCGCAAAAACAGGGAGGATCAAACAGCTTCTGCGATCCTCCCCATTTTCCGACAGGCAAATGGGGAGGGGGACCGCCCGCGCAGCGGGTGGTGGAGGGGACTGCTAAGCCGCCTTGGCCCCCTGCAGATAATTCAGAACCTGCCCCAGCGTGTCCTTCAGTTCACGGCGATGCACGACCATATCGACCATGCCATGCTCGTGCAGATATTCGGCGCGCTGGAACCATTCGGGCAGTTTTTCGCGGATAGTGTCCTGAATCACGCGCTGCCCGGCAAAGCCGATCAGGCAGCCCGGCTCGGCAATATGGATATCGCCCAGCATGGCATAGCTGGCGGTGACGCCGCCGGTGGTGGGATCGGTCAGCACGACGATATAGGGCAAGCCCGCGGCATTCAGCCGCCGCACCGCCACGGTGCTCTTGGGCATCTGCATCAGGCTGAGGATGCCTTCCTGCATGCGTGCGCCGCCGGCGGCGGTGCAGATCACATAGCCGCATTTTTCCTTCAGCGCCCGGTCTGCCCCGGCAACAAAGGCCGCGCCAACTGCCATGCCCATCGATCCGCCCATGAAGGCGAAATCCTGAACGCCCAGCACCGCCTTGTTGCCGTTGATGCTGCCCAGCGCATTGGTCAGCGCATCGGGATGGGGGTTGGCCAGACGTGCGGCCTTCAGCCGATCCGGATATTTCTTGCTGTCGCGGAATTTCAGCGGATCTTCCTTCACCTTCGGCGCGGGAAGAATCTCGAAACCGGGATCGAGCAATTGGGCAAAACGGGCATCGGCCCCGATGCGGCCGTGATGTTCACAGCGCGGGCAGACGCTCTGGTTTTCCTCATACTCCTTGGTGAACAGCATTTCGCTGCACGAAGGGCATTTGATCCAGAGATTATCGGGCGTGTCCCGCTTCGTGGTGAAGGGGATCGAATTGCGGACGCGATCTAGCCAGCTCATGGTTTTGTCCTATCGCGCGGAATGCACCGCGTCTGCAAGCGCCTTGGTCAAGCTGCGCACAGGCTCAGCAGCGGCCATGCCGTGCTGACCGACCAGATCGACCAGTGCGGAACCGACCACCACGCCATCGGCAACGCGGGCAATATCTGCGGCCTGTTCCGGCGTGCGCACACCAAAGCCCACGGCCACCGGGATGGTGGCATGGGCTTTCAGCCGTGCGACTGCATCGGCGATCGAGCTTTGCGCGGCCTGCTGCATTCCGGTGATTCCGGCAACCGAGACATAATAGAGAAAGCCTGAAGAACCATCCAGCACCGCGGGCAGGCGGGCGGCATCCGTAGTGGGGGTGGCAAGGCGGATCAGGCTGACGCCCGCCCCGCGCAGCGCCGGGCCAAGCTCGCCATCTTCCTCGGGCGGAATATCGACGCAGATCACGCCGTCCACGCCCGCATTCACGCATTCCGCGGCAAACCAATCCGCGCCGCGCGTTACCATGGGATTGGCATAGCCCATCAGCACCAGCGGCACTTCCGGGTGGCGCGCGCGGAAATCAGCGGCGATGCGGAAGATATCGGCGGTGCTGGTGCCCGCGCCCAGGCTGCGCAGATTGGCCTGCTGGATCGCCGGGCCATCAGCCATGGGATCGGTGAAGGGCATCCCCAACTCGATCACATCCGCGCCGCCTTCAACGAGCGCGTCGAGAATGGCGTCGGTCGGCCCGTCACCACCGGTGACGAAGGTGACGAGGGCGGGGCGGCCCTTGGCGAAGGCAGAGGAGAGGCGGCTCATTTCTTACTCAAATGTCTGATGGCTTTGAATCAGGGTACAGCTAGGATCATTATCCCGTTCTATGGCGTTCGTAAGCTGATAACGCTGTTTGACCGCTTTCCCAATCTGTTGATTTGTGTTGTCCAGACCATGATTCTCAATGCAGCGCAGATAGTGCCTCATCAACTCACGATCGTTCTGGATTTCCAAGAACACGATGTTCGTGATCTTTTTGTTTATCCTTTGAAAGGCGTTCTCAGCGATCTCAGTAGGAGTCATTTCAGTTCCCTTCCAATGCCAATTAGAGCGACACCCCCAAATGCTCCGCAACTGAGAAGATATCCTTGTCGCCGCGCCCGCACAGATTGGCGAGGATGATTGAATCCTTCGGCAGGGTCGGCGCGACTTTCTTTACCGCTGCAATCGCATGGCTGGGTTCCAGCGCCGGGATGATGCCCTCGGTGCGGCACAGTAGCTGGAATGCGTCCAGTGCCTCGTCATCGGTGACGCTGGTGTAATCGACCCGGCCCACTTCCTTCAGCCAGGCATGTTCCGGACCGATGCCGGGATAGTCCAGCCCGGCGCTGATCGAGTGTCCTTCGACGATCTGGCCATCGTCATCCTGCAGCAGATAGGTCTTGTTGCCATGCAGGATGCCGGGGCGTCCGCCCGCGAGGCTGGCGGCATGATCCTTGTCCAGCCCGTAGCCTGCCGCCTCGACGCCGAGCATCTTGACGCCGGGATCATCGAGGAAGGGATGGAACAACCCGATGGCGTTGGAGCCCCCGCCAATCGCGGCGACCAGCAGATCGGGCAGACGGCCAGTGCGCGCCAGCATCTGCGCCCGCGCTTCCTTGCCGATCACGCTTTGGAAATCGCGGACGAGTTCGGGATAGGGGTGGGGGCCGGCGGCGGTGCCGATGATGTAGAAAGTGTCATGCACATTGGCGACCCAATCGCGCAGAGCCTCGTTCATCGCATCCTTCAGCGTCGCCGCGCCAGCGGTGACCGGGCGGACTTCCGCGCCGAGCAGCTTCATGCGGAACACATTGGGGGCCTGGCGGGCAACATCGGTCGCGCCCATGAAAATCACGCAGGGCAGGCCGAACCGCGCGCAGACTGTGGCGGTGGCGACGCCATGCTGGCCCGCGCCGGTTTCGGCGATGATCCGCGTCTTGCCCATGCGCATCGCCAGCAGGATCTGGCCGATGCAATTGTTGATCTTGTGCGCGCCGGTGTGGTTCAGCTCGTCGCGCTTGAACCAGACTTGGGCCCCCTTCCCGGGCAGGGCAGATTTGCCAAGCTCCTCGGTCAGGCGCGGCGCGAAATAGAGCGGGCTGGGGCGTCCGACATAATGTTCCAGCAGATCGTCAAATTCGGCCTTGAACGCTGGATCAGCCTTGGCGGCATTATATTCGCGTTCCAGATCAAGGATCAGCGGCATCAGCGTTTCGGCAACATAGCGCCCGCCGAACTGGCCAAAATGGCCGCGTTCGTCTGGCTGGGTGCGGAATGAATTTTTTATGGGGCTTGGCGCAGTCATGATGGCGGCGCTTGGCAGAGCATTGCCATCAAGTCCAGCTTTTCCGGGCCCTGGCGCGCTAATCGATGGGCAATAACCTTGCTCTCATATTAACAATTGTGTGTCAATTATGCAACAATGTGGCATGTCAGTGATGTTTCTGAACCACAAATTCATCGCAATGCAAGAATCGGGTTCCTATTTGCCGTTCAGCCCCTTTCGCAGGGCTGAATGTTCAAGGAGTTTATTATGCGTAAGTTTGTTCTGCCGCTTCTCGCCTCGCTGGCGATTGCCACCCCCGCTCTCGCGAATGAAGCACGGGTTGAAGCACGCGGCGGCGTGTTCTGGGCCCAGGGTTACACGCAAGACACCTATGGTGTTGCTGCGGGTTACGACTTTGACCTCGGCGAAACCGCTTTCGCTGGTGTTGAAGTTTCGGGCGATAAGATCGCTGACAGCGGCACCAAGGTAGCCTGGGGCTTCACCGGCCGCGTCGGCACCAAGGTTGGCGACAAGGGCAAGCTCTACGCCGCTTCGGGCTACACCACCGAAACCTGCGGCATCTGCGACAATGGCAGCATCCACCTGGGTGCCGGCTATGAGCAGGGCTTCGGCGGCAATTTCTATGGCAAGGTCGAATATCGTCACTTCTTCCTCGACAACAACCGCGCTGACGGCAACGCCGCAGTGGTTGGCGTTGGCGTGAAGTTCTGATTTTCCGGAACTGCTGATTGATTGGGGGCGGCTCGGCGACGGGTCGCCCCTTTTCTATGCGCTGCGCACGGCTGCGCAGAAATCGGCGATCTTTTCAGTACTCTTTACGCCGGGCGCGGTTTCCACGCCCGAAGAGCAATCCACCAGCGGCGCGCCGGTCTGCGCGATTGCATCGCCAACATTGCCCGCATCCAGGCCGCCAGCCAGCCCCCACGGGGCCTGACGGTTCCAATGCCGCAGCAGCGACCAGTCAAAACGCAGCCCAATGCCGCCGGGCAGGTTTCCGTCGGGCGTCTTGGCGTCAAACAGGATCAGGTCCGCCGCGCCAGCATAACCATCCGCCTTCGCAATATCGGCGGCACTGGCAATGGACAGGGCCTTCCACACCGGCAAGCCAAACCGCGCCCTGATTCGGGCTACCTGTTCTGGCGTTTCCCTGCCGTGCAGTTGCAACGCATCCAGTCCGGCGGCGGTGATCGCTTCACCGATGGTGCCATCGCCGGCATCGACAAACAGCCCGACCCGGCCAATGCGTCCGGCGGCACGAGCGCCCAGTTCTGCGGCAGTAGTCAGCGAGACATGACGCGGGCTTTTTTCCACGAACACCAGCCCGATATATTCGACGCGCGCTTTCACCGCTGCTTCCAGCGTTTCAGCAGTGCTTATTCCGCAGATCTTGATCGCAGTCCGGGCCATAGCGCAGCGGTTAGCGCGCCATGGCCCAAGGTCAAGCTATCCGGCCAATCGAGGCTTATGGTGCCAGTTCAAACTGCACGGTAACGTTGATGTTCAGTTCCACCTCGCCCGCAGCCACCGGCGTGGGGGCAGAATCGGCCATTGCCTTCATCGCATACATCATTGGCCGGGGCGGGGCGTAGCCGCCCGATTCGCTGATCGATATGATCCGCGCCACCTTCAGCCCGGCGGCGCGGGCATAGAGATCGGCCCGCGCGCGTGCCTTTTGCATGGCGGCAAGCCGGGCTTCATCCAATGCGCTGTCGGGATTGTCGACCTCGAAACTGGGGCCATTGATCTGGTTGGCACCTGCCGCCACCAAAGTATCCAGCACCTTGCCGAACTGCTTCAGATCGCGCTGCCGCACGGAAAGCGTGTTGCTGGCCTGATAGCCGATAATGCGCGGCTCCTGATTATCGATCTGGCCATTGGGGCCAACCACCGGCTGCGCATAGACCGGATTGAGATTGATATTGCTGGTCTGGATATCCCGATCGGCAATGCCGGCCTTCTTGAGCGCGGCGATCACCCGGTTCATGTTGGCGGCATTGGCGGCCATCGCCTCGCCTGCAGTCTTGCCCTGGCTGCTCACCCCCGCACTGAATACGGCGAGATCGGGTGTGCGCGTGCTCTTGCCATCGGCGGACAGGGTCAGCAGCGTATGCCCCGCGCTGATCAGCTGGCTGCCGCTGCTATCCTGCGCCATCGCGGCAGCGGGAAGCGCAGCCAGCGCCATCGCCGCTGCAGGCAGTACAGTTATCATTGATTTCATTGCGATCCTCCTTCGCTTGATGCCTGCCTGATGCAGCGCGAAGACTGTCGCAAGGCTGAACTGGATCAGAGCGTCGCCTCGATTGCGCGCGCCGCTGCCACCGGATCTTCCGCACGGCTGATCGGGCGTCCGATCACCAGCACGCTGGCACCGCCATCGCGTGCCTGCCTGGGGGTGACCGTGCGCTTCTGATCGCCGACGTTTGATTGGACCGATCCTGATTGGGCCGGGCGCAGGCCAGGCACCACAAAGAAGCCGTTCTTCCATTGCGAATGAACCGCGGCCACTTCCTGCCCGGAGCAGACGATTCCATCGAGCCCCGAAACCTGCGCCAGTTCGGCCAGCCGCATCACTTGATCATGCGCGCTGCCGCCAATGCCGGTGCGGGCCATGTCGCTTTCGTCCAGACTGGTCAGCAGGGTGACGCCCACCACCTTGCAATGTTCGCCTGCCGCGGCCTTTGCATCTTCCATCATCGCCTGTCCGCCAGCGGCATGCACGGTAACGATCGCCGGTTCCAGCACGTGAATCGCCTGCATCGCGGCCGCCACCGTATTGGGAATATCGTGCAGCTTCAGGTCAAGAAATATCGGCAGGCCGATCTTGGCGATTTCATGCACGCCGTGATGGCCATGGGTATAGAAGAATTCCATGCCCAGCTTGATACCGCCAATATGAGCGGAAACCTTGCGGGCCAGGGTTTCGGCTGCATCCAGCCGGGGAAGATCGAGCGCGAGAAAGACCGGATTCGTGTTCATGCCTGCGCCGATGGCGCGTCTTCCCCTGCCGCGTCAAGCTGCGTCGAGGTGGCAATCGGTGGCGCGATGGTGGCGCTGGCTGCCTTGACCGAGTTTTCCAGCGCGGCAATCCGCCGGTTGAGCCGCCAGCGTCCGGCCTTGGACAGCAACCACATCGGCAACAGCCCGAGCAGATAAAAGAACAGCGCGACGAAACCGACCGGCCAGACGAAATGCAGATAGGTATTGTCCAGCGGCCAGAAGCGCACTTCCACCCACTGTTCCCAGTTCATGGCAATGAAGGCAACCAGCAGTGCTGTGGCCACAACCCACAGCATCGTCCGTATAATCTGCATCGAAAGCGCCCTCTGTTCTCGCTCAATCAGCGGCGATGCTACGCAGTTACGCTGAAAAAGGGAAGGGTGCTCGCCGCTTAGCCTGCGCTTGCCGGCTTGGTGAAGCGACCATGCTTGCGATAGCGCACCATCCAGCGATCAAGGAACAGCCCCAACGGACGCGGCGAAACGCCCAACTCCTTCAGTCCGGGCAGGTTGCCTTGCAGAACATTGCCAGCGCGCAGCAATCGCCATTGCTGGCGCG
>JBGAIR010000040.1:10543-20423 GCA_044225335.1 Novosphingobium sp.
GTGGCAATCGCGCCCGAAACCGCATCGGGCAGCGGCGCGAACAAAGGCTTGCGCTCCTGGGCATCGGCAATGCGCTGGTTGATGTCTGCCATGCTGATCGCTTCGGGCCCGGCGATCTCGAAGGTCGTGCCGCCATGGCGTGCGGGATCCGCCAAGGCACTGACCACGGCCTGCGCGGCGTCGTCCACTAACAGCGGTTGCAGTCTGGCCTCTGGCGCGAACACCGGCAGCACCGGCAATGCTGCGATCAGCCCGGCGAACAGGTTGATGAAGTGATCATCCGGCCCGAACAGGGCAGCGGGGCGAATAATGCTTGCCTGCGGATAGGCAGCCAGCACCGCAGCTTCACCGGCGGCCTTGCTGCGGGCATAGGCGGTGTCGCCCTCGGCGTCGGCACCCAGCGCCGAAACATGCACCATTGCACCGATACCGGCGATTCGCGCCGCCGCTGCCAACGCCCCCGCACCGCTGCCCTGGATGGCATCGAGATCGCCTGCAAATGCGCCAACCAGATTGACCAGTGCATCCGCGCCTTGCAGCACCTGCGGCAGGCTCTCGGGCTTGGTTACATCGCAGCGCAGCAACTGTACCTGGCCAAGATTGCCCAGCGGCTTGATCCGGATGGCGCGTTCAGGATTGCGGCTGACGATCCGCAGCCGGGCACCCCGGCTCAGCAGTTCCTGCGCCACGCGCGTGCCCAGAAAGCCGCCGCCGCCAACCAGCACCACCAGCTTGCCGCGCAGCCTGTTGTCGGAAGAAGCACCACCCATTGCCAGAACCTCGTCAAAAACCCTCGCGCGCAACATCGCGCCGCACATCCCTCCTTTGCACAGCGCCGCGTTGTTGCGCAACCATGCGGCACGGCTGCGCAACAGCGCGGCGCAGCTTTGCCCGGAGGAATATGCAAACAGGCGCAACGAGGCGTTGACAAGCTTTCGACCCCCGGCTAGTGGCGCGCTCCTACCCGGCGGCGGGCTATCCGGCCCACCGCTCCGTGCCCAGATGGCGGAATTGGTAGACGCACCAGCTTCAGGTGCTGGCGCTCGCAAGGGCGTGGAGGTTCGAGTCCTCTTCTGGGCACCATTTGTTCTTCTCGGAACATCCCAAAAAGTGTATTAAACCCGCAGAAATCCAAGGGAATTGGCCCTTGGATCGTGCCGGATCGTCCCGCCTTTTCTCGGGGGTTCCGCACACTTTTGCGGGCCTTTTGCGGGCCTTTGCGAAAATCACATCGGGAAAAGGCCCGCACATGCCGCTGACCGAGACTCGGCTTCGAGCACTCAAGCCAAAGGACAAGCCTTACAAGGTTGCTGACGACCGCGGATTGTACATCGAGGTCTCCCCAGCCGGCGGCAAACTCTGGCGATTCCGCTACCGGATCGGCCCGGTCGAAAAGAAGCTGTCGATCGGTGCCTACCCCGAGATCAGCCTCAAACAGGCAAGGCAGACAGCCTATGAGGCGCGGCACAAGATCGCGTCCGGCGGCGACCCGGCGATGGAGAAGCGCAAGCAGAAGATTCGCGCCGAATTCCTCTCCGCCCAGACCTTCGAGGCAGTGGCGCGGGAGTACATCGATCAGATGATGGTGCAAAGTGGCAGGGCAGATGCCACCATCGTGAAGGCCAACTTCTTCCTCGAGCAGCTGGTGGACGCGATTGGCAGCCGACCGATCGACGAGATCGAGCCGTTTGAAGTGCTCGCTCCTCTCAAGCGGCTCGAGGCCAAGGGCAAGCACGAGACCGCGAAGAAGACCCGGTCGTTTGCGAGCCGCGTCTTCCGGTATGGCGTTGCCACCACGCGCTGCAAAGGCGACCCCACGTCAATGCTTCGTGGGGCACTGATCACGCCAAAGGCAAAGCACTACGCCGCGATTCTCGAACCCAAGGAGCTTGGCGGGCTTCTACGAGCGATCCAGGACTACACAGGCAACTTCATCACCAGGTACGCTCTTCTCATCGCCCCTCACGTCTTTGTGCGGCCTGGCGAGCTACGGCATGCTGAATGGAAGGAGATCGACCTCGAAGACGGTGTCTGGCGCATCCCTGAAGGCAAGATGAAGTCACGGCGCCCTCATGCCGTTCCGCTCTCGAAGCAGGTGATTGGCTACCTGAAAGAACTCGCCGAGATGGTCGGAACCGAAGGTTATGTGTTCCCCTCGGCCCGTGCCTCTGTTCGCCCAATGAGCGAGAACACCTTGAATGCCGCCTTCCGCCGGATGGGCTTCACGAAGGACGAGGTGACCGCTCATGGCCTGCGGGCAACCGCCTCCACTATGCTGAACGAAAGCGGCCTTTGGAACCCGGACGCGATCGAACGAGGATTGGCCCATGGCGACAGCAATGCCGTTCGCGGCGTCTATCACCGCGGCAAGCACTGGGACGAACGGGTTCGCATGGCCCAGTGGTGGAGCGATTACCTCGATACGATCAGGGAGGGCGGTAAGGTCATAAATGTGGCGTTCGCCAAGGGATAAGCTCAGCTTGACGGAGCTCCGTTCGAAACTGGCAAGCGCCATTGTGGTGGGTTTCGAATTCCTCACGCTGGCGAACAAAACAAAAACGCGCTAGTTTGCCCCTGTATTCGGCGGAGGGCTGCATGTTCGATGAGCTATCCCGTATCCTTCGTCAGTTGGACGGGCAGAAGATTACCATCACGCCGGATATCGCAGTCGACGAAGACGGATACATCGATCGCGAGTGTCCTCACGACGACTGCATGTTTGAGTTCAAGGTTCATGATCAAGACTGGCGTGAAATCGTGCGCGATGAAAAGGTGTTTTGCCCATTTTGCGGGCATTCCGCCGACGCTCAGAAATGGTGGACAACGGAGCAAGTTGAAAAAATTCAGGAACAGGCCTTTGCTCAGGTGAAAGGCACAATCAATCAGGCGATGCGCCGTGATGCTGAGGCCTTCAATCGGCGCCAGCGCAAAGGCAGCTTCATCACCATGAAAATGAAGGTCGAGCGTGGCTTTCGTGACGTTGTCGTACCCGCGTCTGCTGCAGAGCCGATGCGCCTGAAGCTGACTTGCGAGGAATGCTCCTGCCGCTTCGCGGTGATCGGTTCTGCGTTCTTTTGCCCCTCGTGCGGCCACAACAGCGCTGAACGAGTATTTCGGCAGTCGCTCGAAACAATTCGCGCTTCGCTTGATGCCATCCCGGCAATCCGGAACGGGATCTCTGATGTCGATGCGTCAGAGAACACCATTCGCCTGCTCACCGAAGCAGGCCTTCAAAACGTTGTCATGGCTTTCCAGCGTTTTGCAGAGGCGCATTACCAGAATCAGCCAGATCCAATCAAAGTCCGACGAAACGCATTCCAGAATCTCACTGAAGGGAGCCAGTTATGGCGAACGGCCTTCGGAAAGGGCTTCGAGGATCACTTGACCACCTCGGAACTCTCTGAACTGACACGTCTCTTTCAACAGCGGCATCTCTTGGCGCACCGCGAAGGCATTGTTGATGCAGACTATATTTCGCGCAGCGGTGATCCGACCTACCGGGAAGGACAGCGCTTGGTCATCCGGGAGTCGGTTGTGCGAAGAGCGCTACAGCTCGTCGAAAAGCTTAGCGTAGGAATGGCTGCGGATGTCGCGTCCCCTGATTAGCTTGCCTCACCCGAACCTGGGATTCTTCTCAACCGGTCGAAGCGATCAGCGACTTCGCGCCACATGGCGACACCACCGTCATCATTTACAGATGCAAGGCGCTCGATCTGATCCGAGATGTAAGTTGTGCCTTGATCACCATGGTTCTTTTCGACCCACAACGCTACGGCCCAGAGTTCCTGGTCACGGTTCAACACCAAGGTTCGCGTCGTCCCGTCCAAGTCCGAGCAAGGCCTTCGCTAACGAGCTGATCTCCAAGCGATTGACCATGCCGAACGATGACGCGCAGCTTGCGCCCAAATCGATCCTCGTCGCGGTTTCCGATCGGCCGGACCTCGAAAGCGCCTTCGTTCAATAGGTCACGAAGCCGATGAGTGGCTTTCATGCCGAGCTGATACTCGGCATCGCACTTAGGTTCGCTGATATCGGGCGTGTCGATGTCAGCGATTCTGATCTTCTCTCCCTCGAGCCAGAAGGTGTCGCCATCCACGACGCAGGTGCGACGCGTCATTCCGCATAGCTCAAATCGTGGCGAAGAAGCCCCCGCTATCAGCGAGAACCTCGGTGTGAGCTCTGAAGAGGTGAACAAAGCCTGGTTCAACGTGGGCCAGTTCAATGCCAGCATTCCACCAGCGAATACGATCGAAAAAACCCCCAGTCCCAAGATCCACTCCTTGCGCCGCCGATTGCCGCGCTGCTTCTTAAATTCGTCCCGGAAATCGAAGCGAATGACATTGCCATCCTCGGTGCCTCGATCTCTTTTCGGAGCCATCAAACTCAGCCTTCCCCGCTAAAGCAATCCGTTCTTCACCACTGCTATACAAACACGCTTCAGATGCGCGAGCTAATTGCTTGCCATCTGTCCAGAACGCTGCGGACATAGCTTGGCGTTTCGTTGTTTCGGGGAATGCCGCCGGCACGGATAACCGCTCCAGGCCCTGCGTTGTAGGCCGCAAGCGCGAGGTGAATCTGCCCGAACTTGTCGAGCATCTCTCGGAGGTAACGTGCCCCGCCATCGATGCTCGCGACGGGATCATGCCGATTCGCGACGCCGAGATAACGAGCAGTGCCTGGCATCAGCTGTGCTAACCCCGCTGCGCCAGCGGGGCTGATCGCCATCGGGTTGAACCGCGATTCCGTCCAGATCAGCGCCTGCAACAAGCCTGAGGGGAGACTGTATCGGAGCTCTGCCTCTCGGACGTTCGCCGTGTAGATTGCCTCGCGAAACGAGGGGGCTGCCTTGCTTGGCCCCCAATCCATCTCACTCTGTGCCGCACCGGAGGGTTGGACAGGCTCAGCTACTGCCGGTGCGGGGCGATGTTCGAATATCGCGAAGGATGGCGCGTCTGCCTGGGCTGAAACCTGCACCGCCGGAACGGTCATCAGGAGCATGCCGATCATTCCAAATTTGATCATCTTCCATCTCGTCGCATTGCTTCGAATCAAGATGGAACGTATGGGGAACATGGGGGGTGTAGGAAAGCGTTTTGCGCGCGCGCCTGGGAGGAGAGGTCGCTCGCAAGGGGCGATATTTGAGTTTGAGAGCCCCGCGCAGCCGCCCCGTGTTCTCCCGGTCTCTTCAACTCGTCCTTGCTCAGTGGCAAAACGGCTTTGCGAGGAGCTCGGAGGATCGGTCGGGCATCGAAGAGCAGCAGCGCGATGCCGGCCGCGCGGTGATCGAACGCCTCGCTCGGCGTAACTTTGGGCCGACGCGCCATCCTCTTTCACTGTTTCGCGAGCTGCGGTCGGGATCGGGTCCTGGCCGGCGCTCGCCGGACGAGGTGTTTCGCCGGCGAGCATGTTTCAAGACGCCGAAGTCGATGCATGCGCCAATTCCGACAAGCCCGCCCGCCGCGCATTTGCAGAGCGGATCTGGCGCGAATCGACGCCAATCGGTGATACCCTCGCCAAGGCCTATCTTGAGGCCCGCGGCATTCGCGCTGTCTCTCGCGCCCTAAGATTTCACCCTCGCACCCCGCTCGGCCCGAAGGGGAACACGCAGTACTTGCCTGCTTTGATCGCGGCAGTGACCATGGATCATGGTTTGGTGGCCATTCACCGCACGTTTCTCAATCTGGTAAGGCCCGCAGTCGTCCCCTTCGACAATCCCAAGCGCGCGCTCGGGAGTCTGGCATCGGGCGCTGTTCGTCTCTTCGATCCCGTCGAAGGACGGCTCGGCCTTGCCGAGGGTATCGAGAGCGCGCTTGCTGCCAAGGCCCTGACCCAGATCCCTTGCTGGGCCTCGCTCGGTAATGAGCGTTTTGGTCTCGTTTCGATCCCGGACAGCGTGCGCGAATTGCACCTTTTCGTCGACCATGATGCAGGCGGCGAACTCGCCGAGAAACGCGCGCGCGGCGCCTACGCCTGTGAGAGCCGAACGATCGTCACGCGTCGTCCGCGCGGTCCCGGGAAAGATTGGAACGACGCCTTGCAAGCGTGGCTGCAGTCCAAGTCCTGACGTGAAGAGAGGGGAGAAGGCTTTTGGCCTGATGACGCCCGGCAAGTGGACTGGGCTTCGTCAGGAGGTTCCAAATGCCAAGCTCTGCTCCCGTTCTCTTGCTTCCCCCACCATCTGAACCGCTGGCCCTGCTGGCCGCGCGCACCATCGCCGCAAGTATGGCATCCGGTGAACCGATCACGCGTCGGCAACTGCATACGCTTCTGACCGCTCATTTCGGGGGCACAGACGCAGAGGGACGCTGGTCGGTGCGAGATGCGCATATCGCCTTGGAATTGGCTCAGACCGAATACCTTCAGGTCAGCGCACAGATCGACCCTTCCGCTTCGGCCGCCGACGCTGACCAGGTGTTTACCGCGCTGGAGTCCCAACTTCCGGCCCAGAATAACCGCAGCGACGAGCAGATTGAATGGCAGCAGTTCGCAACGCCGCCGCGCCTTGCCTGGCTGGCCGCCCGGGCTTGCGCGCTGGTTGCAGATGAGCTCGTCCTAGAGCCCTCGGCCGGAACTGGGATGCTCGCGGTCTGGGCGGCCAAGGCTGGCTCGCACCTTGCTCTCAACGAGATTTCGCCGCTGCGCCGCGACTGCCTGACTGCCTTGTTCCCGGCTGCCCGAGTGACCGGCCATGACGCCGAACTGATCGACGAATTGCTCGATCCCGCCATCGTCCCGAGCGTCGTATTGATGAACCCGCCCTATTCTCACGGCATCGAGCGAGGGCACGACGGTCGCACCGGCTCGCGCCACCTGCGGTCGGCCTTGAACCGTCTGGCGTCCGGCGGTCGGCTTGTCGCGATCATGCCCGAATGGTTCGATTGCGCTAGGTTTCTGGCGGGTTTGAAGGGGCCAGTCTCGCTGCGGCTCAATGCCGCGGTCGAACGTGCTTTCGTGAAGCACGGCACCGGAATAACCACACGGCTGCTGGTCCTGGACAAAGTCGAGGGCTCTGCCGAACCCATCGTTGAGCGCACAAACGACTTCAATCACCTTGTCGATCTTGTCGATGCCTTGCCCGCCAAGGGAGGCATGCAAACTGCTCCCGAGCAATCGAGTCTTCCGGCGCGTACGCCGTTCCGACTGGTCGTCTCGCCACGCAGCTCGCTGCCGATACCGGCAAGGATTACCCCTGCAGCGCCGAAAGCCATCTGCCCATTGACCTACCAGTCACTCGACATACCTGCACCGCTTGCGCCCCAGGTCGGGCACTATCTGCCCTATCGTCCCAGCCGGATCGTGATCGACGGTGCGGCCGAGCATCCGACACCGCTCGTTGAGTCCGTCGCCATGGGCTCGATCGCTGCACCGATGCCCGAAGCTGTACCGCAGCTGCCCGAAGGGTTGGTCGCCAAGGGCCTGCTGTCTGCTGCCCAGGCAGAGACGCTCATCTATGCGTCAAGCGCCCATGCGCGCAATCTTCCCGGGCGGTACGAGCCGGAGGATAAAGGCTGCTCTCTCAAGGCATCGGCGGATGGCCAGGTCTATCGGCACGGCTATTTTCTTGGCGATGGCACGGGCGCTGGCAAAGGCCGTCAGGTTGCGAGCGTCATTCTCGATCGCTGGGTGCGCGGGGAACGCCGCCATGTCTGGATTTCGAAGAACGAGGCGCTACTGGAAGATGCCCGGCGCGACTGGGCTGCGCTTGGTGGTCTGCCGATCGACATCCAGCCACTGGCTTCCTGGAAACTCGGCACCCCCATCGCCATGCGCGAAGGCATTCTCTTCGTGACCTACCCGACGCTGCGTTCGGGCCGAAACGATGCAACTCGGCTCGATCAGATCCTGGCATGGGCGGGCGACGACTTCGACGGCGTCATCGTGTTCGACGAGGCGCACGCCATGGCCAATGCCGCTGGTGGGGAAGGATCGCGCGGCAAGGTCAAGGGCTCGGAGCAAGGTATCGCTGGCGTGCGCCTGCAGAACCTCCTGCCGCGCGCGCGGGTGCTCTATGCCTCGGCAACCGGCGCGTCCGACGTCAACAACCTGGCCTATGCGACGCGCCTTGGCCTGTGGGGGCCGGAGACCGCCTTCGCCAATCGCGAGGCCTTCGTGGCCGACATTCGTGACGGCGGAATCGCAGCGATGGAGCTGGTCGCGCGGGACCTCAAGTCGCTCGGCCTCTACACCGCGCGCGCATTGTCCTTCGCCGGCGTCGAATACGATATCCTCGAGCATTGCCTGAGCGAAGATCAGATCGCGGTCTATGATGCCTACGCTGAAGCCTGGGCGATTATTCACGCCAACTTGCACGAAGCGTTGGAGGCTACCCGGATCGTCGATGGCGAAACCGGCGGGACGCTCAACTCTGGTGCAAAATCCGCAGCGTTCTCGATCTTCGAGGGAACCAAGCAGCGTTTCTTCGCGCAGCTGCTTCTGTCGATGAAGCTGCCGAGCCTGTTACCAGCCATCGACGCAGCAATGGCCGAGGGGCACGCCGTTGTCGTCCAGCTCGTCTCGACCGCAGAAGCCATGCTCGATCGTCGGCTCGCCGACCTCTCGGACGAGGAACGCGAAGCGCTGGAGATCGATCTGTCCCCGCGGGAATATGTGATCGACTATCTCGCCAAGAGCTTTCCTGTCCGGCTGATGGCCGTCTTCACCGACGAAAACGGCAATCCTCGCTCCGAACCGATGAGCGACGAGCAAGGCGCGCCGGTACTATGTCGATCAGCACTCGCCGCGCGCGACCGGATGATCGAGCAGCTCTGCGCCTTGCCGCCGATCGCGACCGCGCTTGATGCCATCATTGAACGCTTCGGCGTCGACCAGGTGGCGGAAGTGACCGGCCGGACGCGGCGGCTTATCGTCGGGCACGATGGCCATCAGAAACTCCAATCCCGGTCACCGCGCGCCAATGTCGCTGAAACCCAGGCCTTCATGGACGGGACCAAACGCATCCTGGTCTTCTCGGATGCCGGAGGAACCGGACGCAGCTACCATGCTGATCTGTCCGCCAAGAACCAGGCTCGCCGCGTCCACTTTCTGCTCGAGCCGGGCTGGCGGGCAGACGCAGCAATCCAGGGGCTTGGCCGCACCAATCGCACCAACCAGGCTTCGGCCCCGCTGTTCAGACCGGTGACGACCGATGTGCGCGGCGAACGCCGGTTCATCTCGACGATTGCGCGGCGCCTGGACAGCCTCGGTGCCTTGACGCGCGGGCAGCGCCAGACCGGCGGTCAAAACCTGTTCGATCCGGCTGACAACCTCGAGAGCATCTATGCCAAGGAGGCGCTCCATCGCTGGTTCGGCCTGTTGTTCACCGGCAAGCTCGAAGCGGTCAGCCTCGGGCGCTTCCAGGAGCTCACGGGTCTCAGGATCGAAGCTCCTGACGGGTCGATGGTCGATGACCTGCCGTCAATCCAGCGCTGGCTCAATCGCATCCTCGCGTTGCCGATCGCCCTGCAGAACGCGATCTTTGACGAGTTCATGGGGCTGGTCGAGGCGCGTATTGATGCCGCCCGCCAGGCCGGGACGCTCGATCTCGGCCTTGAAACCATCGCGGTCGAGGACTTCACAGTCCTCTCGGACACGCTGCTACGCACCGATCCTGCCTCGGGCGCAACAACCCATCTGCTGGAACTGGAAATCGCCCGGGCCGTGAAGCCGTTGACGCTGAAGCGACTCGAGGAGCTCTACGGCCTCGCTGGGCGACGGCAGCGAACTGTTCGGAACGCCCGCTCGGGCCGGGTCGCCTTGCTCGTGCCCGCCCGCAGCATTCTTGCCGATGACGGCACCCGCGTGTCCCGCTTCGAATTTCTGCGCCCTCTGAAGCGCAGCCACATCACCGAGGATCAGCTGGCTCAGAGCAGCTGGGAAGGCA
>JBGAIR010000041.1:0-6947 GCA_044225335.1 Novosphingobium sp.
ACAGCTACGGGCTATCGCCGGAGCCATATCGACGGCGCCTTCCCGGAAGCGTTCGTGGATAGTTTGAGCGAGGCCGAAGTTACCAAGTGGTTCGTCGCCCTGACCGACAAGTCTGGCCCCGGCGCGGCAAACCGTTGCCTGGAGATTCTCCGCGCAGCGCTGAACAAGGCGGAGGAATGGGGGTATCGCGTCGAGAACACGAACCCATGCTACGGAATCCGGCAGAACCGGAAGAACCATCGCAACCGGTTCCTGTCCGACGACGAGCTGGCCCGCCTTGGCGTAGTCCTGGCCAAGGCTCGCGCGGGCGAGGACCGAACCGCGCAAGCCTACGCCTCGGCGATCTTGCTGCTCGTCCTGACCGGATGCCGGGTCGGTGAGATTCTGTCCCTTGAATGGTCCGATCTCAAGGGTCTCCGCCTTCACCTCCGGGACAGCAAGACCGGCCCCCGAACCGTATGGTTGGGCGACGAGGCCCGCGACTTGATCGTCGCCCTCCCACGCTGCGGCAAGAATGCGTCGATCTTCTGGAACTGGCGCTATCGTCGACCAATCCAGACGATACATAGTCCATGGGCGAAATTCAGGGATGAGGCTCGGCTCAGGGACGTCAGGCTTCATGATTTGCGGCATACCTACGCCAGCCACGCCGTGATGGGCCGGGAGAGCCTGCCCATGATTGGTCGGCTGCTCGGTCATGCGACGGTCAAATCTACCTCGCGGTACGCCCATTTCGAGGATGCGCACCTGTTGGAGGCGGCGGAGACGATCGGAGCCGCGATTGAGCGAGCGATGCTGACGGGGCGATCGTGACCGCACATCGACGTTCATTGAAGCATAATACAAAGCGTGATAGATGGACTCATCCATGACCGGTAAGCAGCGAACCCGCATCTACAAGAACCGCTGGTTCGCAAAGTTTGCGACCCGTGAAGGGATCAGTGACGCAACGCTTGTTGCCGCCATCGACCAGGCCAATCGCGGCCTGGTGGACGCCAATCTTGGTGGTGGCCTGATCAAGCAGCGTGTTGCGCGCGAGGGTGGAGGCAAGTCCGGCGGATACCGCACGCTGGTCTTCTTCCGCCACGAGGAACGGGCCATATTCGCCTTTGGCTTTGCCAAGAGCGACAAGGCCAACCTCAGCGCGGCAGAACTGAAGGTCTACAAGCAGGCGGCGAAGATCGTGCTCGCACTGACGCAAGCCCAGATCGACACCGAAGTGCGCGAAGAGAGATTGTTCGAGGTGAATGACGATGCCCAAGACCTATAAGAGCGAGGCGCTCGCCGCCGTTCACGAAATGATGGAAGGGCTCCACAAGGCTGGAGCTGTCGACAAGCGCACCCTGCGCGAGTTCGACGAGGCCTGCCTTGTCCCGGCAACGCCGCTCCAGCCCGAGGAAATTAAGGCGATCCGCGAGGCGGAGCACGTCTCGCAACCGGTGTTCGCACGCTATCTAAATGTGTCGAAGAACCTGGTCTCCGATTGGGAGCGCGGGAAGAAGCGGCCAGGCGGTCCGGCACTCAGGCTGCTTTCGATCATCCAGCGCAAAGGGCTGGAGGCAGTTGCTTAATGAGGCAAAGGAAGCGCTCGAAACTTGGAATTGCTCCAGGCTCAACACCAATCGATCAATTTTGCTGTCTTTCGAGCGCAGACAGAACGCGATCGATTTTTGCTTCCACCTCATCAAGCCGAGCGCGGTCCCATTTTTCGTGCAGCGCCATGATCTCGACTTCGGTCCGCAGGTTGACCGTGTAGTCGTGGCTCGCAGCAACGCGATCCTTTGCCGCTTGCCGATTCTGGCTCATCATGATGACCGGAGCCTGGATCGCAGCCAGCGTGGATAGCAGCAGGTTGAGGAAGATGTAAGGATAGGGATCGAACGCCACATGCCAATGTGCCAACACATCCGTGTTGAGCAGCATCCAGCCTGCAAGAATGAGCGAAAAGCCAATTATGAAGCGCCATGAACCGCCGACGGCGGCGACTCTGTCGGCGAGCCGGTCTCCAAACGTCATCGACTCATCGGCCAAGTCGGCGGCATCGCGGCTCACCGGAATTCTTGATCCAATTCCTTCTAGGACCACGCGCTGTTCGGAATCCAGAGCTTCGCCGGAGCTGCTCAGGAGTTTGCGGGCAATTTCATTGGTGGTGATCGAATCCATACTTGGGTGCCTTTCAGAGGAAAAACGGGATCAAATGGCTGCCCTGCAAGTTTCAAATCATGCCCCTATATCTGTCGGTGCAACAAGGATGGATTGGCTGGCTTAGGCTGAAGTCCTTCGGTGCCCAACACTGGATATTGCCAACACCAAGGATGGTAGCAGTAGGAGAACTAGCGGAACCGCGGCAGTCAGACCGAAGATGATCGCTGTCGCGAGCGGCTGCTGCAATCCAGCGCCCCGGCTGATCCCCAGTGCTAATGGGCTTAATGTCAGGATAGCGATCAGCGCCGACATTAGGATCGGGCGCAGCCGCTTGTATCCCGCCTCCGCAAGTGCCGCGAGATCGATCGTCGCCTCGCCGTCGAGTTCTGAAAAGTAGAACACGATCAATTCGGTCACCATGCCGACCACCATGGTCAGGCCCATCAGCGCCGAAACGTCGAGTTCAATCCCGGTGAGCCACAGCCCGATGAACACTGCCGCGACGCTCAGAAGCACGGTCACAACCGCTGCCAGGGTCCAGGCAATTCGTTCGAACAGCAAAGTCAGCAAGAGCGCGGAAAGTAGCAGCGCGGCACCAAAGACCATGGTCATGTCGGTGAAGCTTTGCCGCTGCTGAGCATAGAGCCCGCCATAATCGACCCGGATAGAGGGCGGCAAATGCAAGCCCGTCACAGTCTTGCGCACTTCGGTCATCGCCGAACCGAGGTCACGTCCTTCGAGCCGTGCTGTCACATCGATGAAGGGCGCAAGGTCTTCGCGGGTAAGTTGCTTCTGCCCGGCCATGATAGAAACGTCGGCGATCTGGCCGACGCGCACGACATGACCATCCGGCGCAGTGAGTGGCAGGTTGGCAACCTCGGCTGCACGCGCGCGGATGTCGGCGGGGCCTCGCACCCGAACCCCGATCAGTTGTTCCCCTATCCTGACACTGGTGGCTGAACTGCCGCCTATCAGCCCTTCGACCTGTCCTGCGACTGCGGCCGGATCGAGCCCTTGCTGCTGCGCAGTTCCCGGCCTGACCCGCACGGAAATGGCATCGCCCGCGACCCGCAGGCCATCGACCACTTCGACAACGCCGTTGACCTTGCCGATTGCCTCGGCAACATGTTTTGCGGTCTTTTCGAGTGCGACCGGATCATCACCGAACAGCTTGATCTCGATCGGCTGCGGCACGGCGGTCAGATCGCCAATAAGGTCTTCCATCAATTGCAGGGTTTCGATCTGGATCCCCGGAACTTGCTTTTCGATCCGGCCCCGGATGTCGCCCATTACCTCTTCAATCGGCCGCCGCGACCCGCCTTTCAGGCGAATGAAATAATCGCCCTCGTCGGCCTCCGTCAGACCACCGCCTAGTTGCAGCCCGGTGCGCCGCGAATAGCTGGCAACTTCGGGAGTGCTCTGAATGATGGCCTCGACCTGGCGCAACAGTCCGTCGGTATCGGAAAGAGCGGCACCAGGCTGGGCCTTGTAGTCAAGGATAAACCCGCCCTCGTCCATCTTGGGCATGAAACCCGATGGAACTTTGTACCAGGCAAACGAACCTGCAAGCGCAAGAACTAGGCAGACAATCGCGGCGAACCGCACCGGGCGGGACAATGCACGTGCGATAGCGCGATGGTACTGCTCGGCAAGACGACCGAGCCATCCTGCTGCGCTTTCGGCCGCTTCGGCATCGGCGGGGCGCAGCCAATGGGCGCAGACCAGCGGGATGAGGAAGCGCGCGTAAAGCAGCGAGATCGTCAGCGCGGCCACCATGGTAACGGCCAGCGCCTTGAAGAACCCACCGCTTACTCCGGAAATGAACGCGAGCGGCAGAAACACCACAATTGTTGCCCCGGTCGATCCGAAAAGAGGCCTTGCCATCTCCGCCGCAGCGTCAAGGATGCCCGGCGTATCGCGCGCTGTGCCCTCCTGCATCCTGCGCATGACGTGTTCAAGCATGACCACGGCATCGTCGACGATCAGCCCGACCGCGGCCGCCATGCCGCCCAGTGTCATCATGTCGAAGTGCATACCCATCGCGAACAGGATCAGACAGGTTCCAGCCAGTACGGCAGGAAGGATAGCAGCAGTGATGGCCATCAGCCGGAATGAACGCAGGAACAGGAACAGCACCAGCCCCGCAAGCAGCGCGCCTAGCAGGATGGCATCACGCACCGCGTTGGCAGCCCCGACCACCAGTTCCGATTGGTCGTAGAACGGCGTGACAGTCACGCTCGGGGGTAGCCCCAGGCCCTTCAATCGGGCATCGACATCGCGCACCACCTTGACCGTATCGCCGCCGAGCGACTGACGCACGTTGACCAGAACCGCGCGGCGGCCATTGCTGGTTACGAGGGTGTAGTCAGGCCGGCCCTGGACGACGTTGGCCTGGCCCAATGCCTTTACAACGTCGTCGCTTGACATGCCGAGTGCGGCTAGTTTCGCGGGATCGATATCGACCGAGAATTCACGGGGGGAGCCGCCAAGGACATCGACCCCGGCGACACCGGGGACGGCGGTCAGCGCCGGGCGCACTTTGAGTTCGGCGATCTGACGCAGCGCTTCCTGATCGAGCGAAGTCGACGTCAGCGCAATTCCAACCACCGGAAACAGCGTCGGGTCCGACCGCCTTACGTCAAATGTCGTACCTGGCGGCAATGACGACAGGACCGTCGCCAACGCGCCTTGGGTCGCAAGTGTTGCCGAGGTCATGTCGTGACCCCAGTCGAAGTTGAGCGCCACCTCCGCCGAACCGCGACTTGTTGTCGAGCGCAAGTGCGTGACCCCCGGAACAGAGCGCAGGGCGATCTCAACCGGACGCGTAATCTCAGCCTCCATCTGCGCCGCGTCACGCTCGCCAGCATCGATCGCAACGACCACGCGCGGATAATCAATCTGCGGGAACAGACTGACCGGCAGCCGCAGGGCTCCTGCGATCCCGCCTAGCGTGAGCAGCAGCATCGCAAGCCACAGGCTGCGCGCGTGGTTGGCAAGGCGAAGCTTCATCGCGTGCGGACCTTCATTCCGTCTTCGACTGCGGTGGCGCCCTCGACAACAACCGCCTCGCCATCGGCAACGCCCTTGAGGATCGCCACGTTCGCGGTGTCGCTCGCACCAACAGCAACGTCACGACGCTTGGCTACGCCGTCCTTGACAACAAATACGAAGGGTTGTCCGCCATCGTCGAGCAGTGCGGCATAGGGGACAGTCACTGCCGCACGTGAGGCACGCGTCACTACATGCGCCGACAGCGGCTGGCCGGCGGCCAGACCCTGTTGCGCCGGAATCGTGACCAGAACAGAGGCGAGTCGGGTCTGGGCATGGGCGACCGGGCTGATGCTCGCGATTGGGACTGTGAATGGCGGGGAACCGTCACCGGGATGCACTTCAATCGGACTGCCGGCTGACAGAGTGCGCGCGAGCGCCGGATCGATCCCGAACCTTGCCTTGACCGCACCGGAGCGCGACAGGGTGGCGATCGCGGCGCCGGGCTGGACGAGATCGCCCGCACTGGCGCCAGTCGAATCAACAAATCCGGCGTGCGGCGCGCGAAGGACAAGGCTCGCGCTGCGTTCGTTGAACGATGCTAGCAAAGCCGAGGATGCTGCTGCCCGCGATCGAGCAGCTTCGACGTCGGCATCGCTCGCCAGCCCGTCAGCGCGCAAACGCCGGGCGCGGGCCAGCGCCTGTGAGGCCGCCGTCGCATCGGCAGAAGCGGCACGGTATTGCGCCAGACTTGCCGGACTTGCCCTGAGCCGCGCAATCACCTGGCCTGCGGCCACCGCCGATCCCGCAGGAGCATCGATGGCGATGACCGTCGCCTCGACTGGTGCCGACAGCACGATCTGGCTGTCTCCGCCGCGCTCGATTTCACCGTAAAGCGTGATCGACTGGGCGATATCGCCCGTGGCCGCTTGCGCAAGCTTGACCAAGGCAACCGGGGTTGGAGCGGCGCCCTCATTGCCCGCACCTTTCGAACAGGCGGCAAGCAGTACCAGAAGCGGCAGGATTGCCAGCAATCGTTTCATTTCCACCCCTCGATCGGTGTTCCGCTCAGCAGTTCAAGCGCGATGGTCTGTTCTTCGATCGCCAGCCAAGCCTGAGCGATCACCAGTTGGCGGTCGCGCAGTTGCTGGCTGGCCGTCATCGCTGCCGCCTGCGACAGGTCACCCCGCCTGCTGGCCCGTGCACTTGCATCGGCCAGGCGCTCTAGTCCCGGAAGTCCAGCCTCAGCATCGGCCAGTTGTCGCCGGGCCAGCGCGATCCCGTTCCAGGCAGCGGTAATTTCGGCGCGAGTGTTGAACAGCCGGGCCTCGTACTCGGCATTGAGCGCCTCGCGCGTGGCGCGTTCAACCGCAATCCCGCCACGATTGCGATTCCACAGCGGCAGGGTGAAATCGATGGTCGGGCCGATCAGGAAATTGCCCGCTGAATCGCGATTCGGCGTCACGGTCAGGTTGAGCGAAGGAAACTGATCGAGCACCGCCTTGTGGACGCTTGCTTCCTGCGCGTCGTAGCCTGCCCGCAGGGCGGCGAGGTCGGTGCGGCTGTCGCGCGCCATGGCGAACAAGCGGTCGGCACCGAGCGGAGCTCCCGGCAAGGCCAGCGGCGCGAGGGCGAGCACGGTATCGGGCGGCAGTCCGAGAAGCCGGGCGAGTTCCTGCCGGGCAGTTTGCAGATCCCGCTCGGCGCTCCGCAACCGGTCGGCTGCATCGTAAGCGGCGAGCCGTGCTGCCTCGGCATCGCCCACCGGAACGTCGCCGCGCAGTGCTGCCCGTGTCGTTCGCGCGAGCTGCGCT
>JBGAIR010000041.1:6975-20090 GCA_044225335.1 Novosphingobium sp.
GGATGCGGGCCTGTCCGGCGGTCTGCCATTCGGCCCACGCAAGATCGAGCCGAACCTGTCGTGCTTGGGCATTAGCCTGCTGGCGGGTAACTGCGCGCTTACGCAGGGAATTGAGGTCGAGGCCCAGACCGCCCGCGATATTGAGCATGGTATCCGGCCCGCTCAGCACTTTGTCCGCGCCAATGCTGAACGTGGGATCGGGCAGAAGCCCCGCCGCAAAGGCCTGCGCATCCGCAACTCCTGCCCTTGCGCGTAGGGCAATAAGATCGGGATTATTGACCACGGCGAGCGCCGCCACCCCGTGCTGGGTAAGCGGCGCGGAAAGATCGACTGGCGTCGGGCTTAGCCACGGTCGTTCGATTGCGCTCGCCTTGGTCTCAAGAATCTGAGGAACTGGATCGGCAAGTAGCGCAGGACTGTCTGCCAGCGGGGCGGGAGCATAGCTGGCGCAGCCGCCTGTCAGCAAGACAAGGGTCAGGGCGAATGGTGCTTTCAGGGCTCGATCCTTTCCGCAAAGGCGATCGTCGCGACCAGCCCCGGATGCGAGTCGCCAAGAGTCAGCGTCGCGCCATGGGCCATGGCAATGGCCCGCACCAGGCTAAGGCCGAGGCCGTGACCGGCCGTGCCGCGCGCCGTTTCCAGTCGCACGAAGCGCTGCTGGACTCGTTCGCGATCGGCCTCGGGAATTCCGGTCCCATTGTCTGCAACGGAAACCGATGCTCCCTTGCCCTCGGCGTGGGCCTCCATCCGGATTTGCGTCCCTTCGACAGTATGCCTGAGGGAATTCTCGACGAGATTGATCAGCGCCTGGGCGAGCAATTCGCGATCACCGAAAACCACAAGTCCGGGTTCAACCATGACGGTCAAGTTGCGTTTGGAATCCTCAGCTAGCGGGATCAGCGTTTCACCGAGTTCGCTCACGAGCGCAGTCAGATCAACGCGCGAATAGGCCCGCTTCAGGCTTCCCTCTTCAACTTCCGAAATTCGCAAGATCGCATCGAAAAGTGACAGGACATCCTCGGACTGGGTAATCGATTGCTCGACAAGCTCAGTACTTTCAGCCTCATCGGTTGCCCCCCGAAGGCGCTCGAGCTGATTGCGCAGGCGCGAGAGCGGCGTCCGCAGATCATGCGCCAGATCGCCGCTGACCTGACGTAGGTTGGTGATGAGCCCGGCTATCCGGTCAAGCATGGCATTGATGGATGCCGCGATCCGGTCAAATTCGTCTCCGGTGTTCCCTACCATGGCACGTTGGGCAAGGTCGCCCTCGATGACCGCAGCGGCGGCCATCTCGATCCCGGCAAGCCTGCGCTTAAGATACCCTGCGAGCAGAAATGCGCCGCCAAGCCCGAGCAGCAGAAGTGCGCCAAAGGCCAGCGCGAACATCGCAAGTATGGTGCGGTCGATCGCCTCGAGCGATTCAAGATCGGCCGCGACTACCAGGCGATACCCACCTGGCAGCGGCGTGCTCTTGGCGCGCGCTGGATCGGGGCCTTCAAGCGGATCTTCAAACAGGATTTTGTGCCAGCCCAAGGGCGGCATTTTCGTTTGCAGGTTTCCAGCAATACGCGCGCCACTGGGGCCGAACAAAGCTGTCCCCAGCGAGATCGGGCCTGGTCCGTGCGACTGGTTGACGGCCTCAATGACGCCCCGGATGCCATCGTCGCCATATTCGCGCTGTAATGATCGCGAGGATTGCTCGATCGTCGCATCGATCTGACGGGAGAATGCGGAATGGGTTGCGAAGAATACGGCCGTTCCCAGAACCAGCATGGCGGCAGCATAGGCGATGAACGCGACCCAAGCGATGCGACTGGCGGCGCTGCTGGGAAGCAGGCGCAGCCTCATGCCGCACGCAGCCTGTAACCAACGCCGCGCACCGTCTCGATTGGATCGGTCCGTCCACCCTCGTTGAGCTTGGAACGCAGTCGGCTCATATGCGTTTCGACGATCTTGGTCTGCGGGTCGAAATGGAAATCCCACACCCGTTCGAGTAACATGGTGCGGGTCACGAACTCACCCGCATGGCGCATCAATTCCTCCAGCAAGCGGAATTCGCGCGGTTGAAGCAAGATCGTCTTGCCCCCACGCCGCACCTCACGGGTCAACAGGTCAATTTCGATCTCGCCCGCACTCAGCTGAGTGGTGATGGATGCCGGAGACGAGCGCCGTCCCAGTGCCTGAATCCGCGCCGCCAGTTCACTGAAGGCAAATGGTTTGACCAGATAATCGTCGGCTCCCGCCTCAAGACCATCGACACGATCCTCGATCCGCCCGAGCGCCGTCAGCATCAGTACCGGGGCTGACACCCCGCCTGCCCGCAGACGCTTGAGAACCGAAAAGCCGTCCAGTTCTGGCATCATCCGGTCCAGAACAATCACGTCTACCCGCTCGGTCAAGGCGAGGTGAAGCGCATCCTCCCCGTTTACCGCCGCGACGACATTGTGCCCGAGTTCACCGAGCCCGCGCTCGACGAATTGGCGAGTGTCCTTATCGTCTTCGGCAAGGAGGATGCGCAGCACCGTTCGGCCTAGTCCCTGGCGTTCAGCGGTTCGAACTTGTCTTCGACGATCCGGCCGGTCCGGACATCCACGCCGATCTCGTGAATCCGGTTTCCCTGGCGGATGTCGAACGAATATCGCTCGCCGCCGCCCTCGCGTTCACGCTCGGCCTTCTCGACCCGCCCCGGTGCCACCTTCAATGCGATCACGCGCGCCTGGGCCATGGTGATGCCCGAAGCCTTGGCCAGCGCAGCTTGGGGGGCGATGGCAACCATCGCCAGGGCGGGAACAATCAAAGCAAGCTTCTTCATGACTGTACTCCTTGAAACGTGCTCATTGCACATTCCATGGTTTAGTCATGCATAGCTCACATCACGGTTGCCTGTGGGATACAATTTCCCAACTTTGGCCAATACGCTTGCAGCGGGTTACATCCGCGAGTGACTCGCGAACGTCGCGCCAAGTTGGGTCAATCTTCACGGTGATCCTGTTGCGCAACATTGCAATATAACTGGCGGTTGCCATCAGTCCCATGAGTCAATCAGGAGCGCCGAGATTGAAGCGGTTGGGCCATGCAACGCTCGCTCATTCAGGCCGTGGCGCCGACGGATTTTACCACTGTTCGCGACCCCCAACGCAGCGCACTGGAACGGAAGGCGTGCATGCCACCGGCCCCCACTGCCATTGGAACCGATGATGGCTATTTGGTCCCCAATCCGGAATTTTTCGAGAACACGGACGGTCCAAATGCTAGCCCGGCGTCCACCGCTCGATTGTCGCTTTCTCGCCCAAGCCCGCAGGAAATCCCGACTTGTGGCCCGAGATCAGACGGCGCAAGCACACTGGGCTGGGCGCGGGAAATATCGGAACTTGACAGCACACCCTACACGTCAAGATTGGCGACGTTCAGCGCGTTTTCCTGGATGAAATCACGGCGCGGTTCGACGATATCGCCCATCAGCCGGGTGAAGATCTCGTCGGTGACATCGGCGTCTTCCACCTTGACCTGCAACAGCGCGCGATTGTCGGGATCGAGCGTGGTTTCCCACAGCTGTTCGGCGTTCATTTCGCCCAGCCCCTTGTAGCGCGCGATCGACAGGCCCTTGCGACCCGTTGCCAGCACCGCTTCGAGCAGCTGGCTGGGGCGGGTTATCGCCCCGTCGAGATCGACCGGACGGGCCTGAACCCCTTCGGTAACCGCTTCGGCATCCTCGGCAGCTTCCGGTTCGGGCTCCACCTCGGCAGCCCCGGCGCGAACCAGCCGGGCGGTGCCGGAATAGACATCGGCCTGCTCGGCGGCGAGCCGCGCCAGCTTGCGCGCTTCGGCGCTGGTCAGGAAGGCGGCGTCAATCGGGAAGGCATCGGTCACCCCGCGCCACAGCCGTTCAACCAGCAGCGATCCGTCGTCACGCAGGCTCGCGCCCCACTTCGCCTCACGATCGGCGCGGCCCAGCCATTCGGCGGCGCGGGCCAGCGCCGCATCGCGCTCAGCTGCGGCGATATCGGGAGCGAACACACCGGCCAGCGCCAATGCCTCGATCACCCCGGCATCATAGCGGCGCGGCACAAAGCCCATCAGCGAACGAAGCCGCAGCGCATGTTCGACCAGCGCCTCCAGCTCTTGCCCACCGCGTGCACCGCCGCTGGTTTCCAGCACCCGCCCGGACAGGCCGGCTTCCACCAGATAACGATCCAGCGCGGCCGCATCCTTGAGGTACACCTCGCTGCGGCCCTTGCTGACCTTGTAGAGCGGCGGCTGGGCAATGAAGAGATGCCCGGCGCGGATGATGTCCGGCATCTGGCGATGGAAAAAGGTGAGCAGCAGCGTGCGGATATGCGCGCCGTCCACGTCGGCGTCGGTCATGATCACAATCTTGTGATAGCGCAGCTTTTCCAGATTGAATTCATCGCGGATGCCGGTGCCCATCGCCTGAATCAGCGTGCCAACTTCCTTTGAGGAAATGATCCGGTCAAACCGGGCGCGTTCCACGTTCAGGATTTTGCCCTTCAGCGGCAGGATCGCCTGATAGTGGCGATCACGCCCCTGCTTGGCAGAGCCGCCTGCCGAATCCCCTTCGACCAGGAACAGTTCGCATTTGCTGGGATCGCGTTCCTGGCAATCGGCCAGCTTGCCGGGCAGGCTGGCGATATCCATCGCGCCCTTGCGGCGGGTCAGTTCACGGGCACGGCGCGCGGCTTCGCGGGCGGCGGCGGCATCGATGATCTTACCAATCACCGCCTTGGCATGGGCGGGATTTTCCTCCAGCCATTCGCTCATCCGGTCTGCCATCAGGCTTTCCAGCGGCTGGCGCACTTCAGAACTGACCAGCTTGTCCTTGGTCTGGCTGGAGAATTTGGGATCGGGCAGCTTGACCGAAACAATCGCGGTCAACCCTTCGCGCATATCCTCGCCAGAGAGGCTGACCTTCTCCTTTTTGAGCAGGCCCGATTTTTCCGCATAGCCATTGAGCGTGCGGGTCAGCGCGGCGCGGAACGCGGCAAGGTGGGTGCCGCCGTCGCGCTGCGGGATGTTGTTGGTAAAGCACAGGACGTTTTCGTAATAGCTATCGTTCCATTCCAGCGCGACATCGATGCCGATGCCGTCACGCTGGGCGGAAATGGCGATGGGATCGGGCAGCAATGCCTGCTTGTTGCGATCCAGCCATTTGACGAAAGCGGCGATCCCGCCTTCATAATACAGGTCATGTTCGCGCACTTCGGCATGGCGGCGATCGCGCAGCAGGATGCGCACCCCGGAGTTGAGGAACGCCAGCTCGCGATAGCGATGCTCCAGCTTTTCGAAATCGAACTCGGTGACGTTCTTGAAGGTTTCGGTGCTGGCAAGGAAGGTCACCCGCGTGCCCTTCTTGCCGGCAGGCGCATCGCCCTTCACCACCAGCGGCGCCACGGCATCGCCATGGGCGAACTTCATCCAGTGTTCCTTGCCATCCCGCCAGACGGTCAGTTCCAGCCATTCCGACAGCGCATTGACCACCGACACGCCCACACCGTGCAGACCGCCCGAAACCTTGTAGGCGTTGTCATCGCTGGTGTTTTCGAACTTCCCGCCGGCGTGCAGCTGCGTCATGATCACTTCAGCGGCGGAAACGCCCTCTTCCGAGTGGATATCGGTGGGAATGCCGCGGCCATTGTCTTCCACCGAAACCGAACCATCGGGGTTCAGCTCGATCAGCACCAGATCGCAATGCCCGGCCAGCGCCTCGTCAATGGCGTTGTCCGAAACTTCGAACACCATGTGATGCAGGCCCGATCCGTCATCGGTATCGCCGATATACATGCCGGGCCGCTTGCGCACGGCGTCCAGCCCTTTCAGGACCTTGATCGAATCCGCGCCATAGGCATTGGCGTTCGGGGTGTTTTCAACTGTTTCGGACCATATAGGGACGAGCGCCCCGCAGCAAAGGCAACAATCCCGCTTCGCCCTCTTCCATCCACAGGGAAATCTGCTCAACTGCTTCGATCAGGTCTGATCCGGAAATTCGTGGAAGGACGATTTCTGTCCGCTCGGCCCGCTCCTGCCGGCCACCCAGAGTATACCATCTCGTTGGGTGGCCGGGCGGGGGAGCGGGCCGGTGCCGGACTATCCGAAACGGCAGTTTCGGATCAGACGTTCAGATCAAGGAGGACATTGTGAGGAAATCCCTGGGGGCGCTGATCGCCCTGTCGCTTCTGTCCGGCAGCGCTCTGGCGCAGAACGCCGCGCCAATCCGCCCGGATCAGGCCGAGTTCCGATCACTCTACAAGGAACTGATCGAAACTAATACCACCGTAACCAACGGCAGCTGCACGCTGGCGGCAGAGCGGATGGCGGCGCGGCTGAAGGCGGCGGGCCTGCCGGATAGCCAGATCACCATGTTCTCGGTGCCTGAACACCCCCGCGATGGCGGGCTGGTCGCGGTCTATCCCGGCACCGACCGCAAGCTGAAGCCGATGCTGCTGCTGGCGCATATCGACGTGGTTGAGGCGCGGCGCGAAGACTGGACGCGCGATCCCTTCACCCTGATCGAGGAAAGCGGGTACTTCTATGCGCGCGGCACGCTGGACGACAAATCGCAGGCCGCGATCTGGACCGATACGCTGGCCCGCTTTGCCCGCGAAGGGTACAAGCCCAAGCGCACCGTCAAGCTGGCGCTGACCTGCGGCGAGGAAACCAGCGGCGCCTTCAACGGCGCGGAATGGCTGGCGAAGAACCGCCGTGACCTGATCGATGCGGCCTTTGCCCTGAATGAAGGCGGCGGCGGGCGCAAGAACAGCGAAGGCAAGCTGGAAGTGCAGACCATCCAGGTCGGCGAAAAGGCCTATCAGGATTTCCTGCTGACCACCACCAACCCCGGTGGCCACAGCAGCCAGCCGGTGCGCGACAATGCCATCTATGTGATGAGCGATGCGCTGGCCAAGATCCGCGATTTCGAATTTCCTGCCGAACTGAATGACACCACCCGCGCCTTCTTTGCTCGCACCGGGGCACTGCGCAGTGATGCAGCGGGCAAGGCGATGGTCGCGATCTCGAAAAATCCGGGAGACAAGGCGGCGGAAGCGATCCTCAATCAGGACAAGATGCTGCATTCCATGCTGCGCACCACCTGCGTCGCCACGCTGATCGATGGCGGCCATGCCCAGAATGCCCTGCCGCAGACGGTTACCGCAAACGTCAATTGCCGGATGTTCCCGGGGCGCACCTCCGATGAAACCCAGGCGATGCTGGCTGCCGCGATCAACAATCCGGCAGTGAAGATCGAACAGCGCGTAAAGGACAAGCCGATTGCCAAATCGCCGCCGATGGACCCGGCGATCATCGGCCCGATGGAAGCACTGGTCGCGAAACATTTCCCCGGCGTTCCGGTGATCCCGACCATGTCGACCGGCGCAACCGATGGCGTCTATCTGGGGGCGGTGGGTATTCCCACCTATGGCGTGCCCGGTATCTGGGCTGATCCCGATCTCAATGGCATTCACGGGTTGAACGAGCGGCTGGAAGTGCGCTCGCTCTACGCCGGGCGCGACTATCTGTTCGATCTGGTGAAGGCGCTGTCGAGCAAATAGCGGCTGCTGGGTTGCGCCACACAGCAGTGGGCGCAACCCGCCCTTTTGCCTTTCCTGCGGGCGGGGGTGTCTCGTGACATTCTCGCCTGCTCGGATTTCAGCGCACTTGGTTGATAGAAGCGACCGTCACCATGAATTAAATGCACTGTTACCGAAACGGCACGGTGACAACCGACGGCTTAGAACAGCCGGCCCGTTAGTGCTTCCACCTGCCGAGGTCAGGATCGAAGCGTGGGGTTAATTCGAGAATGTTACACTTGTTAGCGTAATATTGCACCGCATTTCGAAACAGGTTTTAAGGTTGTTCCTGGCTGAGCCGTTCGCTAGACGCATATGTATTCGCCGGGCAAACACCTGAGGCGGTATTTTGGCATGGGATCAGGGGGATATACTATGAAGCGCATCATCATGCTCGCATTGCTCGCGAGTGCGCCCGCGATGGCGCAAACGGCAACTCCGCAAGGACAGGCTGACCCAGCTCCGACATCTTCTTCACCCCCGACAGCGATCATCTTTTCCGAAAAGGGTGCGAACGGGATGAGCGATCTTCCGATGGGTGTCCATCGGATACCCGATAGCGACGTCGTTGTCTCGGGCTATCAGGGCGGCGGCGGAATCGGAATGTTGTTCGGCCTGGTCGGCATGCTGGTGCAGAGTTCGATCAACGCCGGGACCGGCACAGAAAAGGTCCGCAATGTTGAGGATGACCTGCGCTTCGACGTCCGGGCAAAGGCGATTGACATGACCAACACGATCATCGCGGGCGACCAGTTCCGGACGGCCTACACACTCACGCCGCAGCCGGGTGGCAGCACGATGACAGTATCGCCCTATGTCGTGCTCTCGTTCGTCAAGAAGACCGATGATCTTCGCCCTTATATTGTGCTCAAAACCAAGGTCGCGACAGGTAACGACGCTGGCAAGACCATCAAATATTTCTGCTGTGAAGGCCAGGCGATGCCGCTTGCGAACCTGACCGAAAATGACGGCGCCCGGCTGAAGGAAGTTCTGACAGCCGAGCTCGAGACCGCCGTCAATGTGATGCTGCTTGATCGTGCACAGCCCTTTCCCCGGAACGACGAAGCCAAGCTCGACACCAACGGCATCCTTCCGTTCATGGGCAAGCCCTTGAAGTGGAGGGGATTCGATCTGGGCAGCTACAAGGATTTCAAATTGGTCGAGTTTCGTGGCGGTATCTTCGTCTTCTCCGGCGTGAATATCGTCGAGCCAGGCGGGCTGGAAATCACACCAGTGGTCAAAAAATGACATCCTATCCCACTACAATGCCGATTACGGAATTTCGGTGATGATGCACAAAACCGGAATCCCAGCACCCCATCCGTAACCCGCGCATGCCCCTCTCCCTGCTCGTCCTGACAAACATCAGGCCAGAAATGGAAACGGCCGCCGCGCCCTGATTGGAGAGGAGGGGCGTGGCGGCCGTTTCGCTGGGGGAGCTGCCCGGGGCTAAAAGCCCCAGCCACCAGGCTCAGACGAGCGTGGCGGTGAACATCAGGCCGCTGGTTCCAACGGCTGCGATGATCGGCAGCACGATTGTTACGATGCTGCGCATGGGTATTTCCTTCTGCGTATTTTTGCGTTGGCGAATTCAGTTCGCAGTTGCAACATAACTATTATGGTAGAGATTGCCAGTGCAAAAGCCGGAAGGGGTGTTGCGTATTTTGCAACTTAAATTCTGACCGCCACAATTGCCCGCGCAGGCTGGACAGGCAGACCGATGCTCGGCCAAAAGGGTTGCAAAGCAATACCGGAGAGGCCCCGCCAGCATGACCAGCGATCCCGCCGCGCAACTCGATCAGGAATTCGGTTCTTTCCCCGGCCTCGTTGCCGCATGGGGCGATTATCGCGGCGATGCACCGGCGCTGTTTGATGGCTCCACCAATCTCTCCTGGCGCGAAGCTGCGGCGCGGATCGAGCGGATTGCCGCCCGGTTGCAGGCTGATGGTCTTCAGCGCGGACAGGCGGTGGCGATCCTCGGCACCTCCACGGTCAATTACGCGCTGGTGTTTCTGGCCGCCATCCGCGCTGGTGGCTGCGCCGCGCCGCTGACCACCAGCGCCAGCCCCGATCAGTTGGCCGGCATGGCCGCCGATTCAGAGGCGATGCATCTGTTCATCGACCGCGCCAAACTGACCGAGCTGGGCGATTTTGCCCTGCCCATCGCCAATCAGATCGTGCTGGATGAGGAACTGGACGGTTTCATGGCCGCGCCGGGAACCATGGCCCAGCCCTTCACCCCTGCGGAAAATGACCCCTTCAACATCATCTATTCTTCGGGCACCACCGGCATCCCCAAGGGCATCGTCCATTCGCACGGCATGCGCTGGCGGCAGATGACGTTCCGGGCGGCGATGAACTATGGCAAGGACAGCCGCACGCTGACCTCCACCCCACTTTATTCCAACACCACCATGGCGGTGTTCCTGCCGACGATCTATTCGGGCGGCTGCGCCTCGATCATGGGCAAGTTCGATACCGAGGGCTGGCTGCGCCGGGCGCAGGATGAAAAGATCACCCACACCATGCTGGTGCCGGTGCAATATCGTCGGCTGATGCAGTTCGCGCATTTCGATGATTACGATCTCTCCGCCATGCGGATGAAATATTGCACCTCCGCCCCCTTCCCCGCCGATCTCAAGGCAGAGGTGCTGCGGCGGATGCCGGGCGGGCTGATCGAGATCTATGGCATGACCGAGGGCGGCGTTGCCTGCATCTTCCCGATCCACGAACATCCGGACAAGCTGCATACCGTGGGCAAGCCCGCACCCGGCCATTTCCTGAAAGTGCTGGATGAAGATGGCAATGAGGTGCCGCCGGGCATGGCCGGGGAATTGGTCGGCAAATCCTCGACCATGATGCTGGGTTACAAGAACCAGCCCGAAAAAACCCGCGAGGGCTATTGGATCGATCCCGCCGATGGCAGCACCTGGCAGCGCATGGGCGATGTTGGCCGGATCGATGCCGATGGCTTCGTCGAACTGGTCGGGCGGACCAAGGATGTGATCATTTCCGGCGGGTTCAACATCTTCCCGATCGATCTGGAGATGGAACTGGCCAAGGATGACCGCGTTGTCGAAGCAGCGGTGGTGGGCGTGCCCAGCGATCAATGGGGCGAAACCCCGGTCGGCTTTGTGGTGCTGAAACCCGGCGTCGGCGAAGACTGCCTTGAGGACATTCGCCAGATCGCAAACAGCCGCCTTGGCAAGACCCAGCGGGTTTCCGCCCTGCACGCCATTGCCGAAATGCCGCGCAGCCATATCGGCAAGCTGCTGAAGACCGAACTCAGGGAACGGCTGGTTCCGGCACCGGCGCTTTAGGAGTCTGAACCGAAATCCGCCTTTGGGCGAATTTCGAATCAGATTCTACCTGCCAGCCGCCGCGCCCCGATCAGGAACAGCGCCAGCGTGACCAGCGAAAAGCCAGCCGCGACCAGAAAGGGCATGGTCGGAAATTCGCGGATGGCGTTGGGCCCATCGAACCTTGCCAGCACCCCGGCATAAAGCGGCGGACCGATGATCGCGGCAATGCTGCCGATGCTTTGCGTTGCGCCCTGCAATTCACCCTGGCTGCTGGCATCAACCGCGCGGCTGTTCATCGCCGAGATCGAAGGCTGGATGAACCCCTGAAGGCCGCCGACCAGAATTGCCAGATAAACGCCGCCATGCCCGCTTGCCATGCCATACAGCAATGCGGAGACAACAAAGGCGGCAATCCCCAGCATCACCGCCCGTCGCTCACCCAGCCGGGGCTGGATGTAACGCAGGCCAAAGCCCTGCACCAGGGCGCTGGACAATCCCACCACGGCCAGCGCCAGCCCGATCTGCTTCTGATCATAGCCCCAGGCGGCAATCGCCACGTATGACCAGATCGCCGGATAGACGACATGGGCCAGCTGCCAGAACCCCAGCGCGGCAACGAACCATACCACCGCCCCGCTCTGATGGCGCAGCGCCTTCAATGCGGCGAAGGCATTGGCGCGCTTCCACTCGAACCGACGGCGACGCTCGGCAGGCAGGCTTTCCTTCAGCACCACCAGCCCCACCGCCACATTGGCAAAGGCCATGATCGCCGCGGCGATGAACGGCACGCGCGGCCCCAGCGTGCCCAGCAGCCCGCCCAGCGCCGGTCCGATGATGAAACCGATGCCAAAGGCCATCCCCATCAGGCCGAAATTGGCAGCGCGGCGTTCCGGCGGGCTGAGATCGGCGATGCAGGCATAGGCCGCGGTCCAGCTTGCACCGGTCACCCCGGCCACCAGCCGCCCCAGCACCAGCCACCACAGGCTGGGTGCCAGCCCCATCACCACATAATCGATGCCGAACCCCGCCAGCGATCCCAGCAACACCGGTCGCCGTCCGAAGCGGTCTGAAAGATTGCCGATGATCGGTGCGCAGAAGAACTGCATCGCCGCATAGCCTGCGCCCAGCCACCCCGCCCATACGGCGGCGCTATCCACCGGCATATGCCCCAGATGCATGATCAGTTGCGGCAGCACCGGCATGACAATGCCGAACCCCAGCATATCGATCAGCACAATGGCAAAGACCACGGCGATCGAGCCGCGATGGGTCTGGGGTTGCGACATGTCGGGGGAGGCTCCTGTATGCTTTCTCACCTTATTAGCGCGCCAGCAATCGTTGACAATCGCGGCGATGCCGCTGCGTGCCTCTTGTCAGCGCGCTAACCCCTCCTTATCGGCAGGCCATGACGGTCCAGCCCCCCCAGATTCACCTCGGCGATTCCATCCTCATCGTCGATTTCGGCAGCCAGGTAACCCAGCTGATCGCCCGCCGCGTGCGCGAAGCCGGGGTCTATTCCGAAATCGCCCCCTTTTCCGCCGCAGAGGCCGCGTTCAAGCGGATGAATCCCAAGGGGATCATCCTCTCCGGCTCACCCGCCTCGGTCCCGGCGGAGGGCAGCCCGCGCGCGCCGCAATGCCTGTTTGACAGCGGCTTACCGATCCTTGGCATCTGTTATGGCCAGCAGGTGATGAGCCAGCAACTCGGCGGCGAAGTGCGCCCCGGCCATGAAACCGGAGAAGGCGGCGAATTCGGCCGCGCCTTTCTGACCGTCACCGAACCCTGCGTGCTGTTTGACGGGCTGTGGCAGGTGGGCGAGCGCCGTCAGGTGTGGATGAGCCATGGCGACAAGGTGACGCAGTTCGCCCCCGGCTTTCGCATCGTTGCCACATCGGATGGCGCACCTTTTGCGGTGATCGCCGATGACGAGCGCCGCTATTACGGTACCCAGTTCCATCCCGAAGTGGTTCATACCCCCGATGGGGCAAAGCTGATCGCCAATTTCGTCCACCGCGTCTGCGGGCTGGCAGGCGACTGGACCATGGCCGAATTCCGCCGCACCAAGATCGAGGAAATCCGTGCCCAGGTGGGCATTGGGCGGGTGATCTGCGGGCTTTCAGGCGGCGTCGACAGCGCGGTGGCCGCGGTGCTGATCCATGAAGCCATCGGTGAGCAGCTGACCTGTGTTTTCGTCGATCACGGGCTGCTGCGCATGAACGAGCGGCAGCAG
>JBGAIR010000099.1:0-2545 GCA_044225335.1 Novosphingobium sp.
AACCAGCAGACCGGGCGGGCGGTGATGGTTGTGACGGTTTCAAGCCTCGATGGGGAAGATGTGCGGAGCTATGCCGTCAACCTGGGTCACAACTGGGGCTTGGGTGGCAAGAGCAGCGATCAGGGGCTGATCCTGCTGGTCGCCCCAACCGAGCGCAAGCTGGATATCGAAGTCGGGTACGGACTTGAGCAGTTTTTGCCCGACGTGCTGGCGGGACGGATCATCCGCGACGTAATGGTGCCGCGCTTCAAGGCCAATGACTATCCCGGTGGCATTGCTGCGGGTGTCGATGCGATTATTATGCAGCTGAACCGCGATCCAGCAGATACCAAGGCGGTTGCAGAAGCGGCGGCGGCAGCGAAAAAAAATCACGCGCAAGTGAGCAGTGGCACTGTGGGCAGCGCCATTTTCTGGATCGTGATGATAGTCGTTCTGATCGCGATTTTCAGCCGCGGTGGAAGGCGGCGTGGACGGCGCAGCGGCATTGATCCGGGTATTGTGCTGTGGGGTATCAGTGAAGCCATGCACCATGCCAACCGTGGAGGGGGTGGCTGGAGCACCGGCGGCGGCGGTGGCGGAAGCGACTGGGGCGGCTTTGGCGGCGGTGATTTCGGCGGCGGCGGCGCTTCGGGGGACTGGTAGTGGCAAGGCAACCAACAATCAGCGATGCCGACCGTGCCCGCATATCCGACGCGGTGGCCGCTGCCGAAGCGCAAAGCGCGGGCGAGATCGTGACCATTCTGACCGAACGCTCCGATGGCTACAGCGATGTCGCGCTGGCTTGGGCAGCAGCGGTGGCCTTTACCGCGCTGACCGTCATCTCGGTCTTTCCGGATTTCTACCTTGGCCTCTACGACCGGCTGCTCGCCGATTGGGGCCATGAATGGACCCATCGCGGGGTGCTGGCCTTTGCGGCCAGCGCGGCCATGATCAAATTCGTCAGCATGATAGTGCTGCAGCTATGGCAGCCGCTGAAATTTGCGCTGATCCCTGGCCACATCAAATCCGCCCGCGCCCGCGCCCGTGCGATCACCTGTTTCAAGGTTGGCGCGGAGCGGCGGACGACCGGGCGCACCGGCATTCTGATCTATCTTTCGATGCGTGAACACCGTGCGGAAATCGTGGCCGATGCGGCGATTGCATCCAGAGTTTCCGCCGATGTCTGGGGCGAGGCAATGGCGGCGATGCTGGCGGAAATCCGGCAGGATCGGATTGCGGCAGGCATGGTCGCGGCAGTGGAGCGGGTCGGCGCAGTGCTGGCCGAACATTTCCCCCGCGCCGAAGATGATGTGAACGAACTGCCCGACCGGCTGATCGAAGTATGAGTAGCGACGCCGATCTGCCCGAAGAAATCCGCTGGCAGGGCAAATTCATCGCCGCCAAGACGCGCGGCAAATGGGAATATGTCAGCCGCACGCGCGGCATAACCGCAGCGGTGATCCTGGCTGTGGATGAAGCCGACCACGTCATTCTGGTGGAGCAATACCGCGTGCCGCTGGGGCGCCGCACCATCGAACTTCCCGCTGGCCTCGTCGGTGACGATGTGGACAAGCTGGGTGAAGACACCACCAACGCAGCCAATCGAGAACTGGAGGAAGAAACCGGCTATCGTGCTGCGCATATGGAAGTGGTGGGCCAGTTCTATTCTTCCCCCGGTATGGTCAGCGAAGGATTTACGCTGCTGCGCGCGCATGGGCTGACCTGCACCGGCCCCGGCGGCGGGGTGGATGGAGAGGACATCACGGTCCACCGCGTTCTGCGATCCGGCATCGAAAGTTTCATCGCCGATGCCCGCGCGCGCGGATTGGGGATTGACGTAAGGCTGCTTCTGCTGCTCGGTCCCGGCATATTGGGAGGAGATGGCAATGAGCGGACGGGTAACGGGTAAGAAGGCACTTATCACGGGCGCAGCGCAGGGTCTGGGCGCGGCGCAGGCATGGATGCTGGCGCGCGAAGGTGCCAAGGTGCTGCTGACCGACATCAACGGCGATGGCGCTGCCACGCAGGCAGAGGCGATCAATGCCGAACTGGGCGCGGGCACGGCCTTTTCCATCCGTCATGACGTCACCCAGGAAGCAGACTGGATCGCGGCGGTGGAACTGGCAGACAATGCGCTGGGCGGGCTTTCTGTGCTGGTCAACAACGCCGGGGTTGGCGTGCGCGGCAATATCGAAAGCTGCACGCTGGAAGAATGGCATCGCGGCTTCGCCATCAATGTCGATTCGGTGTTCCTCGGCTGCCAGAAAGCGCTGCCGCTGCTGAAGGACAATCAGCCCGGATCGATCATCAACATCTCCTCCATCGCCGGGCTGATCGCCAGCGACACCATGCCCGGCTACAACGCCAGCAAGGCAGCGGTGTGGATGCTATCAAAATCGGTGGCGCTCTATTGCGCCAAACGCGGCTGGGACATTCGCTGCAATTCCGTGCACCCCACTTTTATCGATACGCCCATCCTTGATGGCATCGCCGCCAGTTCCGGCCATCCCAAGGAAGTGGTGATGGGTAAGCTGGCGCGGCAGGTACCGCTGGGGCGCGTCGGCCA
>JBGAIR010000042.1:0-19959 GCA_044225335.1 Novosphingobium sp.
ATTCGCCCGAAAACTCCAAATACGCGAAAAACGCCGGCGGACGAAACCTCGTCAGCCAGCGTGGCAAACAGTTACTCAATAGTCTGAATGGTGGAGCCTAGCGGGATCGAACCGCTGACCTCCTGCATGCCATGCAGGCGCTCTCCCAGCTGAGCTAAGGCCCCATTCCACTCAATCCGGCAAGCCCTGGGAGGCCCACCGCCCTTACGCCGAAGCGCGAGAGGCCGCCCCTCTAGTGGCGGCTTTCGCGCTTGGCAAGGGGTTAATTCTCGTCTTCGCCGTCGCCGTCCAGACCAACGCCCAGATCGTCGTCACCGCCCAGATCAACGTCATTGTCCGGCGAATCGCCGTCCTCGTCGATATCCAGATCGGCATCGGCCAGATCGCCATCGACGACCTCTTCAACCTTTTCCTTCTGAATTTCTTCATAGGGAATCGGCTGCTTCGATTTCAGCACCGGTTCCGGATGCCAGGCATAGCCGCATTCGATGCAGGTCACCGGGTCATCCTTGCCCAGATCGTAAAAGCGGGTGCCGCATTTCGGGCAGCCATGCTTGGCGCCCCATTCTGGCTTGGCCATTTCAATTCCTCATTGCTGCCCATCGCCGCAGCGGCAGGCCGAAACTCTTGCATACCTATTGGATAAGGCTTGCGCCTTTGCAAGCGCGGCGCGCGCCTTGCCATAGCGCGCGCCCGCTGTCAAAAGCCGCGCGCAATTACCGCTTATGTTTGCCTATATTTGAAAGTCAGCGCGTGTCCGCAGCCGATCCCGCAACCATGATTCCCCGACGCTTTCTGCCCGCGGGGCCGCTGAAAGGCCGCATTCGCGTGCCGGGCGACAAGTCCATCAGCCATCGCTCGATCATGCTCGGCGCGCTGGCGGTCGGCGAAACCCGCATTTCCGGCCTGCTGGAGGGTGAGGACGTTCTGGCAACCGCCGCGGCCATGCGCGCGATGGGTGCGGGTGTAGAGCGGCTGGGTGGCGGCAACTGGTGCGTCCACGGCGTTGGCGTGGGGGCGCTGCTGCAGCCCCAAACGGCGCTCGATATGGGCAATTCCGGCACATCCACCCGTTTGCTGATGGGCCTGATCGCCAGCCATCCGATTACCGCCAGCTTCATCGGCGATGCCAGCCTTTCGAAGCGGCCGATGAGCCGGGTGATCGATCCGCTCAGCCAGATGGGCGCGGACTTCACCGCCAGCCCCGGCGGCACACTGCCGCTGATGCTGCGCGGAGCAATGCCCGCCGTGCCGATCGCCTACCGGCTGCCGGTCGCTTCCGCACAGGTGAAGAGCGCGGTGCTGCTTGCCGGGCTGAATACGCCGGGAATCACTACCGTGATCGAACCGGTGCCGACCCGCGATCATTCCGAACGCATGCTGCGCGGGTTTGGAGCAGAATTGACGGTCGATACCGATGCCGATGGTACGCGCACCATCTCCATTCGCGGCGAGGCAGAGCTGCGCCCACAGACCATCGAAGTGCCGGGGGATCCATCTTCGGCGGCATTCTTCATCGTCGCCGCGCTGCTGGTGCCGGGCAGCGAATTGCTGATCGAGAATGTCGGGCTGAACCCGACTCGCGCCGGGCTGATCAGCGTGCTGCGGCAAATGGGCGGCAGCATCGATGAAGTGAACCCGCGTGAAGTCGGCGGTGAACCGGTTGCCGATCTGCTGGTCAAACATTCACTGCTGCATGGCATCACGGTCGATCCCGCCATCGCCCCCAGCATGATTGACGAATTTCCGGTGCTGTTCGTGGCGGCGGCGCTGGCACAGGGCCGCACCGTGACCAGCGGACTGGATGAACTGCGCGTCAAGGAATCGGATCGGTTGGCCGTAATGGCCGCCGCCCTGACCGCCGCCGGAGCGCGGATTGAAGAGCGCGAGGACGGGCTGGTGATCGACGGCACTGGCGGCGATCACCTGTCCGGCGGCAACAACCACCCCATCGCCACCCATCTCGATCACCGCATCGCCATGAGCATGGCGGTGGCCGGGCTCGTCAGCAAAGCTGGCGTGGAAGTGGACGATACCCGTCCGATCGCTACCAGCTTTCCGGTGTTTGAAGCACTGCTGGACGGGCTGGCGGCATGAATGAAACGCTTGCCAATCTGGCCGGATTTATCGGCATGGCGCTGATCATCTTCGCCTATGGCTATATGACCCAGGCGAAGCAGCCCAATCCCTTCGTGCTGCACGGCACCAATCTGGCGGGGGCGCTGCTGCTCACGATCTCGCTGCTGGTCAATCTCAACCCGGCATCACTGGTGCTGGAAGTGTTCTGGGCCGCCATTGCGATCTGGGGGCTGGCAAAGGCCTGGCGTCAGCGCGGAGCCAGACCATGATCATTGCCGTCGATGGCCCCACCGCGTCGGGCAAGGGCACCATTGCCAAGGCGCTGGCCGCGCATTTCGGCCTGCCGCATCTGGATACCGGCCTGCTCTATCGCGCAGTGGGCCGACAGGTGGCGCTCAATCAGGGCAATCCTGATGACGCGCGGGACGCAGAGGCTGCCTGTGCCTTTCCCGACAGCCTGCTTGACGATCCCGAACTGCGCAGCGAGGCAAGCGGCGGACTGGCCAGCCGCGTATCTGTGCACCCTGCGGTGCGGCAGGCACTTTACGAGCGTCAGCGCGCGTTCGCCATGCGCCCCGGCGGTGCGGTGCTCGATGGCCGCGATATCGGCACGGTGATCGCCCCGGAAGCAGAGGCAAAGCTGTTCGTCATTGCCTCGGTCCCGGCCCGGGCAGAGCGGCGCTTTCGGGAAATGCAGGCACAGGGACGCGATGTGTCGCTGGCGGAAATCGCTGCCGATCTGGAGGCGCGCGACCTGCGTGACCGCACCCGCGCTGAAGCGCCCCTGATCGCGGCTGCCGACGCCGTGTTGCTCGATACCTCCGATCTTGGCCGCGATGAAGCCATTCGCCGCGCCATCGAGATAGTCCAGTCACGATGGGGCTGACCGACCGCCTCTATACGTTGGTTGCAAAACTCAGCGATCACTGGACCACCATCAAATCCTATATCGAACACAGCATCGGCTTCAGCCACGATGCGCTACATGTGCTGGTTGGTGTGGCGATGCAAATCGGCCTTGCTGCGCTGTTCCGCACCTCGGTAGCGCGCATCTGGCCCTGGGCAGTGGTGCTGGTGCTGGAACTGGCCAATGAATGGAATGATTTCCATGTCGAAATCTGGCCGGATGCGGCAATGCAATGGGGAGAAAGCACCAAGGATGTGCTGCTGACCATGGCCCTGCCCACATTGCTGCTGCTGGTTACCCGCTATCGCCCGCAATGGCTTAGCGGTCGCTAGTTCACCTTGGCGCTGAACACTAATGCCATGCTGGCGTTTGGTGCCAGCGATGCGGTGATGCCGGTGATGGTCGCGCCGCTGACCGACATACCGATCGGATCGCTTTCATCAGTGCCGGTATTGTCATCGTCCTCGGCCGTGGTTGCGGTTGCGCAGGAACTGCCCGACAGCATGCTGCCTGGCACATAGGTCAGCCCGGAGGGAACCGGATCAAGCACGGTAAGGTTGGTTTGCGGTGCAGTTACGTTGGGCGCAGTGGAGCGACCATTGTTCGTGACCAGCAGGCAGTATTGCACCACAGCGCCGGGGATCGCCTTGGGATTGCTGGTGCCGTTCACCGGATCACTGATCACAGTGGAGGTTTTGGTAACCGAAAGACTGGTCGAGGTCAGATAGAGATCCGCCCGCCGGAAATTGCCGGTATCGCTGCCCACGGCGTCACAGATCCGCAGCGTCCAGGTTCCGGCAGCGTTCTGCCCATCAAACGCGGAAAGCGGGCTCGATGGCTGAAAGCTGTGCGAATAATAGGGCGCGGTCAGCGGATCGATCACGGTGGCATTGTGCGTGGCGATAGAAGCCGCAGCCTCGTCATCGAACAGATCGTTGAGATTGTCGCCAGACTGGACGTTGCCAGTCCAGGTCATCACCGTCACCGTGGTTCCGGCTGGTGAGGTCAGAAAGATGCGCAGATCGCTGCGATAGGTGTGATTGATCAGCACGCCAAGATCGACATCGCCGACGATAAAGCTGGTGCCTACTGTAAAGGTTCTGACGATCTGGCTGGATGTCGCCAGATTGCAGCTTAGATCGGTGATAGCACCCGGCGTTGCATCAGTGACGTTGTAGGTGTTGACCGTTTGCGCGGTCACCGGGCTTGCGGCGCACAAAAGCGTCCCGCCAAGCGCGCACGCCTGCAGCAGCTTCCATGCTGTTCGCATTGACGGCCAAAGGCACATCGCAACCGCAATCCCACGTATTTCCACAAATCTCGTGGTTAACTGTTTAGCGACAATGCCTTAAGGAAAGTGAAACAAGGCCTTCTGAAACTGCGGGACTTGACCGGGCAGCAGCAATCTCCGAAGCGAGGCGGGAGCATTGCGCGACATCATTGATCAAGGGGCAGAAACAGCATGAAATTCATCGCCACAACTGCCCTTATCCTTGCTGGCACCCTCGCAGCCGTTTCCGCTCCGGCAAAGCCAGCGCGCCAGCCCTCCCCCGGCGTCATGCGAGGACAAAGCTTTGCGCAGCAGCACTGCGCCGGGTGCCATGCCATCACCTTCGATCAGGGTTCACCCAATCCTGAATCGCCGCCATTCCCCGACATCGCCAATCGGCCGGGCCTGACCGGCACGACTTTGCGGCGATTTCTGCGCGATTCGCACAATTTTCCCGATGCGATGAACTTCAGCGTGGATCGTGCCCAGATTCACGATCTGGCCGACTATATGGTCACGCTGAAGCGCAAGAACTATCGCCCCGCGATCTGACCAATATCCTTGCATTCCCGCCAGTGCAGGCCTAAGGGCCGCCGATCCGGCGCGGGTGCAGATCTGCGCAGGGTGCCACGGACGGCATTCGGCCCCCGTGGCGGCTCGGCCCTTTGGCCCGCCTAGGCAATGGTGCTGCGGCGGAGAAAGACCGGCGGAAAAACCGCCTGGCCGGAAAACACATGTCCCGGTGAAGACCGGGATCGATACAGGAAACACAACCATGGCAACCACTGCCAACCCGACGCGCGACGATTTCGCCGCGCTGCTCGACGAAACACTCGGCGGCGCCGCCGATGGCGGCTTTGAAGGCCGCGTCGTCAAGGGCACCATTACCGCAATCGAAAACGACAAGGCCGTGATCGACGTCGGCCTGAAGAGCGAAGGCCGCGTTCCGCTGAAGGAATTCGCGATGCCCGGCCAGCCGCACGGTCTGTCGGTCGGCGATGAAGTCGAAGTTTTTGTTGATCGCGTCGAAAACGCCGATGGCGAAGCCATGCTCAGCCGCGACCGCGCCCGCCGCGAAGCCGCCTGGGACAAGCTGGAAAATGAATTCGGCGAAGGCAAGCGCGTTGACGGCGTGATCTTCGGCCGCGTCAAGGGCGGCTTTACCGTCGATCTCGATGGCGCCGTGGCCTTCCTGCCCGGCTCGCAGGTCGATATCCGTCCGGTTCGCGATGTGCAGCCGCTGATGGACATCCCGCAGCCCTTCCAGATCCTGAAGATGGATCGCCGCCGCGGCAACATCGTCGTGTCGCGTCGCGCCGTGCTGGAAGAAACCCGCGCAGAACAGCGTTCGGGCCTGATCCAGAACCTCGCCGAAGGCCAGATCATCGATGGTGTGGTCAAGAACATCACCGATTACGGTGCCTTCGTCGATCTCGGCGGCATCGACGGCCTGCTCCATGTCACCGACATGAGCTACAAGCGCGTCAACCACCCCAGCGAAGTCATCAATATCGGTGACACCGTGCGGGTGCAGATCGTCCGCATCAATCAGGATACGCAGCGCATCTCGCTGGGCATGAAGCAGCTGGAAAGCGATCCGTGGGAAGGCGTCATCGCCAAGTACCCGGTTGGCGCCAAGCTGCGCGGTGTTGTCACCAACATCACCGAATATGGTGCCTTCGTCGAACTGGAAGCCGGCATCGAAGGTCTGGTCCACGTTTCGGAAATGAGCTGGACCAAGAAGAACGTCCACCCCGGCAAGATCGTTTCGAGCAGCCAGGAAGTCGACGTGCTTGTTCTGGAAGTCGACAGCGACAAGCGCCGCATCAGCCTAGGCCTGAAGCAGGCTCAGCAGAACCCCTGGGAAGCCTTTGCCGAAAAGCACCCGGTCGGCACGACCGTGGAAGGCGAAGTCAAGAACGCCACCGAATTCGGCCTGTTCATCGGGCTGGATGGCGATGTCGACGGCATGGTCCACATGTCGGATATCGCCTGGGGCATCTCGGGCGAAGACGCGCTGGCGCTGCACCGCAAGGGTGAGCAGGTTTCGGCCATCGTGCTCGACATCGATGTCGAAAAGGAACGCATCAGCCTGGGCATGAAGCAGCTCGAAAAGGGCGCGCCCGCAGGCGGCGTCGCCGCTTCGGCCAGCGGCCTGAAGAAGAACGAAGTCGTCACCGTCACCGTGCTCGAAGTCCGCGATGGCGGCCTGGAAGTGCAGGCAGGCGACGACGGCGCGATCGGCTTCATCAAGCGCAGCGATCTGGGCCGCGACCGCGACGAACAGCGTCCGGACCGCTTCCAGGTTGGCCAGAAGCTCGATGCCATGGTCACCGGCTTCGATCGTTCGAAGAAGCCGAACTTCTCGGTCAAGGCGCGCCAGCTGCATGAAGAAAAGGAAGCCGTGGAACAGTATGGTTCCTCGGATGCCGGCGCTTCGCTGGGCGACATCCTGGGTGCCGCACTGAAGGCCAAGAAGGACTAATATCCTTCCCTGACCTTTCAGGCAGACCACAAAAAGCCCGTCCGGCCGTTTCCTTGCAAAGGAATGGCCGGGCGGGCTTTTGCTTTGCCTGTATCGCGCTATTGAGACGGGACGGGAGAAACCAATGCTACAGATTCATCAGTTCAGCTGCCTGTCCGACAACTACGGATTTCTGCTTCATGATCCCACCAGCGGCGAGACGGTGTGCATCGATACGCCCGATGGCGACGCCTATCTGCGCGAGGCAGAGGCAAAGGGCTGGCAGATCACCCAGATCTGGAACACGCATTGGCACCCGGATCATGCCGGCGGCAATGAGGTGATCAAGGCGGCCACCGGCTGCACGGTGACTGCATCCGCTGTCGATTCGGCCCGCACCCCGGTGGTTGATCGCCAGGTGGCTGGCGGCGATACCGTGACCATCGGCGCTTACACCGCCGCCGTGCTGGATGTGGGCGGCCACACCAACGGCCATATCGCCTATCACCTGGCAGATGCAAACGCGGCCTTTGTCGGCGATTCCGTCTTTGCGCTGGGATGCGGCCGAATGTTTGAAGGCACTGCTCCGCAATTCTGGGCCAGCCTCAGCCGGATCAAGGCGCTGCCCGCCGAAACGCAGCTTTATTGCGCGCATGAATATACCGCCAGCAACGCGCGTTTCGCGCTGCATGCCGATCCGGACAACGCCGCGCTTGCCGCCTATGCCGAAGAAATCCGCCGCAAGCGCGACGCAGATGAACCAACCGTGCCCACCCTGCTCGAACGCGAGCTGGCAACCAATCCCTTCCTGCGCGCTGATGATCCGTCACTGCAGGCCCGCTGGAGCGATGGCGGAGACGCGGTGGCGACCTTTGCCGCGCTGCGCACTGCCAAGGACACGTTCTAGGCCGATGCAGGCGCTTGTCGTCGAGCGGCTTTCCACCGATCTATCGGGCTGCGCCCTGCTGGATCTGCCAATACCAGCGCGCCAGCCGGGTGAAGTGCTGCTGCGCGTCCATGCAGCCTCGCTGAACTTTCCCGATCTGCTGATGACGCGCGGCGAATATCAGTTCAAGCCCGCGGTGCCATTCACGCTGGGGCTGGAACTGGCGGGCGAGGTGATCGAAGCCGATCCCGACAGCCCGTTCAAACCCGGCGACCGGGTGATGGGCGGCAACAAGACCGGGGCGCTGGCCGAATATGCCGCCACCTCGGCATCGGCGCTGCGGCTGATCCCCGAAGGGCTGAGCTATCCCGCCGCCGCCGCTTTGGGCGCGGCCTATGGCACCGCCTATACCGCGCTGGTTGAACAGGGCGGGTTGCAGGCCGGGCAATGGGTGCTGGTGCATGGCGCCAGCGGCGGTGTTGGCCTTGCGGCCTGCGACCTGGCCAAGGCACTGGGTGCGCGTGTGATCGCGGCCAGCGGCAGCGCCGCCAAGCTGGATACGCTGCGCGAAGCCTGCAAGCCGGATGCGGTGCTGCTGGCCGAAGAGCGTTTTCGCGAGCAGGTGATGGAGCTGACCGGCGGCAGGCTGTGCGATCTGGTGCTGGATCCGGTTGGCGGCGATGTGTTTGACGAAAGCACGCGCTGCGTTGCCTTTGGCGGCAAGCTGCTCGTGGTCGGTTTTGCCGGCGGACGCATTCCCGAGATCGCGGTCAATATACCGCTCATCAAGGGCTTCTCGGTGGTGGGTGTGCGGGCGGGCGAATATGCCCGCCGTTTTCCAGAACGTGGCCGGGCGATCCGGGATGCGGTGGATGCAATGGCGGCTGCCGGTCAGTTGTCCCCACGGATTGATCGCATTGTGCCGCTGTCATCGTGGCGCAATGCCTTGCAGGCCATGGCCGCGCGCCAGATCATCGGCAAGATCGTGCTGCAGCCCGGCACCTGACACGCACCACAACGAAAAAGGGCGGCCTCTGCGGGCCGCCCTTTCCCTCTCCAACTGGAAAATTCGTCAGAGGCTGCCAATCGCCTGATCAACCAGTGCCTTGTCGGCCTTGGCATCGTGATTGGCGGCAATCAGACCGCGCGCTGCCGCAGCCGCCGCATCCGCAGCCTTGGCCCGCAGCTCTTCAACCGCACTGCGCTCGGCAGCGGCAATCTTGTCTTCCGCCATCTTCTCACGCCGCGCGACCAGATCGCTGGTGTCCGCTTCGGCCTTGGCAATGATGGCTTTGGCTTCATCGCTTGCGTGGGCGATGATGGCCTTGGCTTCCTTGGCGCTGGCGGCCTGCTGGGCCTTGGCGCTCGCCAGAACGGCCTCGGCTTCCTCGCGAATAGCCTTGGCCTCGTCCAGCGACTTGCGCGTCTCTGCGATCTGCGCATCGAGCGCACCGAGAAGTTGACGGTGAGCCTTCGCACCGAAAATCGCGATCAGGAAAAAGATCGTGATCCCGGTATAGACCCAGCCCTCAGGCCCCAGCCCAAGCAGGGTTGCTTCGTGTTCGGCACCTTCGGCGGCAGCACTAAGCATCGTGACAATCATCATATCCGCCTTCAGAACTGCGCCGCAACGCTGGCCTTGGCCGCGTCCAGCTTGGGTTCGACGCCGGTCAGCTTGGCAACGATTGCCTGTGCGCTTTCGGCAGCGGCATCGCGCAGGGCGGATTCCGCAGCCTTGACCGATTTCGCAATCCGGGCCTCGGCATCGGCAACCTGTGCTTCAGCCGCTGTCGCAGCCTCTGCCAGACGGGCTTCCGATGCCTTGCTTGCCTTGGCCTTGGCTTCGGCAATGGACTGACGCGCCGCATCGCGCGATGCGGTCATTTCGGTGTGATAGCGCGCGTCAACCTCATCCGCCGTTTCCTTGGCGGATTTGGCGGCAGCAAGATCGCCAGCGATCTTGTCTTCACGCTCGGTCATCACCTTGCCCAGCTTGGGCAGGGTCATGCGGACCACGCCAAAGTAAAGCACGACGAAGAACAGCGCGAGCCAGGCCACTTGCGGCCAAAACACATGCGCGAAATCGAACTGGGGCATCTTGGTCCCTCTACCCCCAACTACAGGGGCTCGATATGCGGTTGCAAAACCGGCCGGTTTTACCCGGCCGGAACGGTAATCAGCTGAACGCCAGAGCCAGCGCGACAACCGCCGCGATCAGACCCAGAGCTTCGGTCACGGCGAAGCCGAAAATCAGACGGCCGCCCATCTTGGCGTCAGCTTCCGGATTGCGCACAGCGCCATTCAGATACTGACCGAAGATCGAGCCCACGCCGATAGCGGCCAGACCTGCACCGATAGCGGCCAGACCGGCGCCGATGACTTTTGCTGATGCTGGATCCATGATGAATTCCTTTTGCGTTTAGAAAGTTGAGTGAAAAAGTTCAGTGAAGATTGATGGCGTCATTCAGATAGAGCGAAGCCAGCAATGCGAAAACATAGGCCTGAACCACCGCGATCAGCACTTCCAGCGCGGTCAGTGCGATATTGACCGCGAGCGGCAGAATGCCAAGCACATAGGGCAGCGCGCCAAACGAGCCCAGCGCGACCACGAATGTTCCGAACACCTTCAGCAGCACGTGACCAGCGGTCATATTGGCGAACAGTCGGATCGCCAGTGTGAACGGCCGCGACAGAAAGCTGAGGAATTCGATCACGAACACGAAAGCGCCCAGCGCGATGCCCGAACCATGCGGCCAGAACAGCGCAAAGAAGTGCAGCCCATGGCGCATGAACCCAACCACGCAAACCGTTACAAACACGATCATCGCCAGCCCCAGCGTCACCGAAATGTGGCTGGTGGGAGTGAAAGCATGCACCCAGGGGATCAGGCCGAGCAGATTGCAGGCCAGCACGAAAATGAAGATCGAGAAGATCAGCGGCGCGAACCGGCGGCCCTCGGGGCCGACATTTTCATCGAGCATTTTCTGGACAAAGCCATAGAGATACTCAGTCGCTGCCTGCCAGCGGCCCGGCACCAGCTGCGGCTTTGCCGTACCGATGAACAGAAAGATCGAAACAGCTGCCAGCGCTACCAGCATCCACAGCGAAGAGTTCGTGAAGGAAACATCATAGCCGCCCAGCGTAAGCGGCTTGATCGTCTCAACCGAGAACTGTTCCATCGGATTGGCCATGCGAAATCCCTAAGCCCTGTAATCAAGCAACGTCGTCATTGCCTGGATCGGTATCGAATTGTGCCGAAGTCTGCATTGCGCGGCGCGTCCCGGCGGCGAAGCCGAGCAACAACAACACAATCAGCCCCCAGGGCGTTTTCGTACCAGTCCAGCGATCAATACCCCAGCCAATGAAGGCGCTGACCAGCACAGTTCCCACAAACTCGATCCCCACTGCCCAGCCACGCGATTCCGCGCGACCTTCGGCTGCGGTGATTCCGCGAGTGTGCTTTGCCTGCGCTTCGGCGATCCTGCGGTCGAGATTGCTCCCCCCGCCATTTTCGCTCGAATCGGTCACGCGAAAGCCCTGCTGATGCGGCGCCAGAAACTGGCAGTACCGACCGGAAAAACACGCGCGCCAAACGCTTCCGTAAGCACGGAGAGCCTAGCGCGCGGCCCCTTTTTGGGAAGGAATACCCCAAGTCAACCGCGCCCGCTGCACTGCGGGGAAAAAGCAGCAGCGGGGCACCGGTTGCATCGTCTGGTTACGGGCAGCGATTGTCGCGCAGCGGCAGGCCTGCATCGCGCGTGCGCCAGCTGCCGTCGGGTGCCTGATGATTTTCGCCCGGTGCGGTGCGCGAAATGGCGATGCAGCCGGCGGCGAAGGCATAATCCTCGGTGGTTGCGCCCTTGGCCTGCGCCTGATCGGCATAAAGCGCCTTGCGCTTGATGTTGATATCTTCGGCAAGGCGGCGAACGTCGGGGCTCGGCGGCACCGGATAGCCCAGATAGCCGTCGGTCTTTTCACCCACCTGCCCGGCAGCGCGGGCGGCGGCATAGGCCGGATCGCGGCTCTGCGCGTCAGCGGGAGCAGTCAGCACAACCGCCGTCAACAACAGCGACGCGCCGAACAGCGCGACCGGATTGTGGCGAATTCGTTCAATATGGGCAGACTTGATCATATTCAGCACCCTAAAAAATGTCGCCGTTCTGCTGGACAGTGTTCTGCGCATCCGCAGCCAGCTTGTGAACGACTTCAGCCTTGATGTTGATGTTGAGCTCGATCACGATCGGCTTATCCGGTGCATTGACCGAGACACAGCCTGAAAGCGCCATCGCGCCGCCCACCAACACCCCCAGCATCGCCGCGCCTTTCGGCAACAGCATCCGCCGGGCCAACCCTTCGCGTTCGCCGCAGAACCCCGTCACGCCATCATTCTTCATGGCCGCGATGTTCGCAGTTGGAACGCTATTGGTCAATTCATGCATGATCATGGCTTGTCCCTGCTTTCTGGAGGCTGAATGCCACCGTGAACGGGTGAATTGGTGGTGGGTGGTCCGCCTGTTGGCCGCTTGCCCTGAGCCTGATTGCCCTGAGCCTGAAACAGGCCAAGTTCCTCGGCAGAGGTCCCGGCAGAGTCATAGATCGCCTGGTATTCGCCCATCAGATAGCGAAACGGCGCGCGGATGTTGACGTTGAAACGCAGCGGCAGCTTCGCCACCTGCCCAGCAACATAGCGCGAGACCAGCCCCTTGCCCGCATTGGTGCCCTGGCTGATCCCTTCGAAGCTGACGCGGGTAACGATCTCGCCTTCCAGCGATCCATCCATTCCAACTGTCATCTTCTTGTATTTTATGGATTTCAGCATATCGAAGGCGAAGTTGCCCATCGCCGACAGATCCTGATAGCTGAGCGTACCGACATAGGACAGGCTGCCGCCGGGCGGGCGGGAAATCAGCAGCCCGCCTTCAACATGGCCGCCTTTCTCGTCAAACACGATCGGCAGTTCGCCATCAAAAATCCCGGTTGCGGCAATGTTGCCCAGTTCGAGCCGGGTGACGAATTTGGCGGCATCCGCCCCCACCACTTTCAGCGTATAGCGCCGCACCTCTGCCGCACCCAGCACCATGCGGGTTGGCAACAAATCCAACGTGCCATCGACAAATGGCCAATGCGCGCCATGAACAACCAGCACATGCCCCGGCTGAAGTTCAAACGAGGCTTCGCCATCATTCACTTCGACGCCAGGGTTGATCGCGGCGATCTTCAATCGCTGATTCGGGGCGGTAACCAGCCCCAGCAGATCGGTGAACTCCACCGTACCGCTGACGCCATCGGTCGGACCAAACGGCGCGGCGAAATCGAATCGATTCGTGCTGAAGCGCCCGGTGCTGGTCACCCCCTGGGCGGACCAATCGATTCGGCCGCTGCCGGTAATCGTGCCCTCGGCATTTGCGATCACGCCCTGCGTCAGCTTTGAAAGCGAATCGGGTTGCAGCTTCTTGCCGCTGCGGGAAAACACGATGCCGGGGATAGCGAGATCGGCATGACCGGTGCTCGATCCCAGGTCATGGGCAATGGTCACCGTGGCGACGGACGAATCGGTGACCGGCTCACGCAGTTCGGCAACCGCATCAATCTTGCCATCGGTCAGCGTCAGCGTGGCATCGCGCGCGATCAGCGGATTGAAGCGATCTTCCTCTTCCCGGTCCAGCACGCGAAACGCGGCGGCGCCCAGTGACAGGGTTCCGCCGGAATAGTTCCAGTTGCCCTGACCTTCGAGCAGATCGAGCGGCACCGCAGCCAGCCGGGCTTCGAGGCCGGAAAACTGCCCGCTCATCGCTCGGCCCAGCTGGCCTTTCAGCAAGGCGATGTGAAAGCGGTTTGGTTCCTTGCGATCGCCGATTTCAACATCGGCATCTTTCACCGCAATCGTGCCGGGCCAGGCCAGGCCCACCGCACCGCTGCGCAGCACCAGCGGGCTGGAACCCAGCCGCCCGCTCAGATCAAGTCGTGCGGTGCCAGCCGCAATGCGCAGGCCGCGCCGATCCTGCCGCACAATCGCCCCGCCCGCACCGGGGCAAAGCACCAGCGACCGCCGATCAAGCGTGAGATTGGCGAAAGACAGGCGATCAAAGCTGACGGGCGTGCATTTGCGCCACATCGCCAGCCCATCGCGCTGTGACCAATTGCCCAGAATCGGCAGTGCCAATCGCTCGGCCCGTCCGCCGGGCAGCGGCCCTGATAGCATGGCGCTGCCAGAAAAACCCAAACCGCCCCGCGCATTCTGCACCAAAGTCAGGCGCGGCAAGGCCAGACGTGCATCGCCCGCGCGATATTCCTGCATCGCAAAGCGCGTGACGATCTGGCCGCCAGCACCGCGCTCCACCCGTCCTTCCAGACGCGGCAGGCCAGTTCCGCCCGTCCTGATATTGCTCGAAAGGTGCGGGCCCGTACTTCCTCCGGCGGTGAATTGCAGCCGCGAAAGCGACAGCAGGTCGCTGCCGCTGCCACCGCGCAGCACCGCGCGTGGCACCACCAGATTGGTGACAGCCCCGGTCTGTCGCCAGACATAGCTGCCGGTCAGCTGGCTCCCCCGCCCTTCGCGCAGCAAAGCCTGGCCGATCTGGCGCAGCAGCGGCGCGGCAAGCGAACCCTCGGCTCCGCGCTGCGCGGCTGCCAGCGCCGCGTTGAGATCTCGCCCCGGCCGCAGTGAAGCGCCGCCCAGCGTTCCTTCGCTCTCCCAGCGGGCAAAGCGATCATGGCTGCGCAAGCTGCCATCAAGGGCCAGAGTGGAGGCATCAGCCCAACCGGCACTGATGCCCTGCCCTTCGGCCCGGTATCGCGCAGTCAGGTCGCCGCCGCGCAATGTGAAATCGCCATTGCCCAGCAGCTTGCTTGCCCGCTGCCCTTGCACGGCGAGAGCACCGGCTGACAGGCCCAGCTTGCCATCCACGCTGTCAAACGCAGCATTGGTGCGGACATCGATTTGTATACCGCCCGTGCCCAGCGCCAGCTTCTGCCCGGGACAGGCGATCCGGTCGAACCGCAATGGCCCGACCAGACGCGGCCGCGCGTCATTGATCGTCACCCTGCCGTAAAGCGTTGCCTTACTGGCGGTGCAGCCTCCCCCCGCAACGCTCGGGGCGACTGCCGCGACAATTCCGCTGAACCCGTCCTGCAGATTGCCGCTGCCCTCTGCCTTCACGCCCAGCACGCCATAATCGTTGTCGATCCGGGCGCGTCCGTCGATCAGTTCCAGCGCCATGTCAGGCAGGCCGCTGTTAGTGCGCTTGCCTTCGAACAGCAGCTTGTCGAGCGAACCGAAACTTGCCTTCGCCTGCCGATAGCTGCCGAACAGGCGCGGCCGCAGCAATGTGATCTTGCTAACGGTTGGCAGGCCGAAACTGGGCGAAATCTCCACCACCGCGCGTTCTATGGTAAGGTCCGGGTTACGGGGATCGCCAATCACGATGTTGCGCAGCACCTGCTGCTGCGTGCCGATTGATTCAATCTCATATTTCGCTGGCAGGCCAAGGTCTTGCAATTGCCCGGCGATAACCTTGTCGGCCAGTTGCTCACGCTCCAGCCAGGCCGCGCCCAGCCCCAATGCGGAAACGCCAGCAAGCACGCCAAGCACCCGCCAGCGCCGCTTGCGACGCCGCGGCGCATCTGCCTGTTCTGGAGATTCGGCAATTTCGCCTTCGGGCTCGACCATTGCGCTACACTTGCGCCGAGCGTCTGCGAAAGGCAATGGAGTGCTTGGTTGCATTGCAGAAAGCGGACCTGCCTTTGTCGGAAAACGACCAGCCCCAGCCGAACGAAAGCAAGCATGATGGTGCCGGGCATCGCGCCCGGCTACGCGCGCGTTTGCTGGAAGGCGGCGACGGCGCGCTGGGCGATTACGAAGTGATCGAATATCTGCTGATGACCGCGATCCCACGCCGCGATGTCAAACCACTCGCAAAAAGCCTGTTGGCGCGGTTCGGCGGGCTGGCGGGGGTGTTCAACGCCGATTCCCGTGCGCTGGCACAACATCCCGGCATGGGCGAAACCAGCGCCGCGGCCCTGCGCATCGTGGCACTGGCAGCGCGGCGCATGGCCAGGGCAGGCGTTCAGGACAAGCCGCTGCTGGCAAGCTGGCAGGCGCTGATCGACTATCTGACCATCGACATGGCGCATCTGACAGTGGAGCGCGTGCGGGTGCTCTATCTCAATACCCAGAACCGCCTGATCCTGGATCATCACGTCACCGATGGCTCGCTCGACGAGGCCGCGATCCATCCGCGCGAGGTGGTGCGCAAGGCACTGGATCTGGGTGCGGCGGCGCTGATCCTCGTCCACAATCACCCTTCCGGTTCGCCCGAACCCAGCCAGGCCGATATCCAGATAACCCGCCGCATTGCCGAGGCCGGGAGGCTGCTGGGCATCGTTGTCCACGATCACGTCATCATCGGCCGCGAAGGCCATGTTTCGCTGCGTGCCAAGGGACTGCTCTGATGTGCGTGGCGGCGGTGGCGTGGATGGCGCATCCGCGCTGGCGGCTGGTGGCGATCGGCAATCGCGATGAATATCACGCGCGGCCTGCCGCGCCGCTCGCCCCCTGGGACGATGGCAGCGGCATTGTCGCCGGGCGCGATCTGCAATCGGGTGGCACCTGGCTGGGCGTCAGCGAGCAGGGCCGCTTTGTGCTTGTCACCAATCTCCGCGGCTATGGCGTGCCGGATCCGGAAGCCAAATCGCGCGGGGCGCTGGTCAGCAGCCTGCTGACCGGAGCCGATCCGGCAACCGCCCCGATCGATGGATTCAATCCGTTCAACCTGATCGCTGCCGACAGCCAGAGCGCGCATTTCCTCAGCAATCGGCCCGAACCGGTCCGGGCAAGATTGACCCATGGCATCTATGGTCTGTCCAACGGGCCGCTCGATCAACCCTGGCCCAAGACCCTGCTGCTCAAGGCCGCGCTGCTCGATTGGCTGGGCAGCGATACCGAAGGTTTCGCGCCGCTGTTCTCGGCGCTGGCCGAAGAAACGCTGGCCCCGGTAGGGCTGGTCAGCGCCGATCCATCCGAGATCGCCAGCGAGGCACCGCAAACCGCACCATTCATACGCAACCCGGTTTACGGCACTCGCTGCTCAACAGTGGTGGCGGTGGACCACAGCGGCAAGGGCCAGATTGTCGAACGGCGCTTTGATTCCAGCGGCATCCATAACGGTGAGACATCATTGGGCTTTTGCTGGGCCTGAGCGGACACTTCGGCAATTCGCTTGCATTTCGCGCAACATATCGCTAGAGGCCCGGCTATCGACCGGCGCTTGGGGTAAACCCGCCGTCGTCCCGCGCAGCGTGAGGCCCGGCTTTCCAGCCATGGGATCCGCGCCGGACCAGCGGTCGATACAGAACCTGGCGCTTCCTATTCACGCAGGGTCGCATCATTAGAACCCTGACCGTCCGCGCGGCCCGTTGTGCCTGCGCGCGCCGATCCATTTTGTTGAAAGATTATCATGAACCAGTTCAACCAGCTCGGGCTGATCGAGCCGCTGCAACGCGCGCTTGCCACCAAGGGCTATACCGAAATGACCCCGATTCAGGCGCAGGCGATTCCGCCGCTGCTGCAGGGGCGTGATCTGCTGGGCATTGCCCAGACTGGCACCGGCAAGACCGCTGCCTTTTCCCTTCCCTCGTTGCACCGTCTGGCCAGCGATCCCAAGCCTCACCACAATGCCGGTTGCCGGATGCTGGTGCTGGCCCCCACGCGCGAGCTGGCCAGCCAGATCGCCGAAAACATGCGCGGCTATGCCCGCTATCTCTCGCTTTCGGTGCAATGCGTGTTCGGCGGCGTGCCGGTGGGCAAGCAGGCCCGCGCGCTGGTGCCGGGCTGCGATGTGCTGGTGGCAACGCCGGGCCGTTTGCTCGATCTGATCGACAATCGCGCGCTGACGCTGCGCCATGTCGAAATCCTGGTGCTGGATGAAGCCGATCAAATGATGGATCTGGGCTTTATCGTCCCCCTGAAACGGATCGCCAACATGGTACCGCAGGAACGGCAGAGCCTGTTCTTCTCGGCCACCATGCCGCAGGCGATTGCCGATCTGGGCAAGCAGTTCATCCGCAATCCCGTCCGCGTCGAAGTGTCCCCGCAATCGACCACTGCCGAGCGTGTGACGCAATCGCTTACCCATATCAATCAGGCTGAAAAGCAGGCACTGCTGACGCTGAAGCTGCGCAGTGGGCTGGCGGATAACTCGATCGAACTGGCGCTGGTCTTTACCCGCACCAAGCATGGTGCAGACCGCGTGGTGCGGCATCTCGCCACCGCAGGCATTCCCTGTGCCGCGATCCATGGCAACAAGAGCCAGGCGCAGCGTACCGCCGCGATCAAGGGCTTCAAGAGCGGCAGCATCCGCGTGCTGGTCGCGACCGACATCGCCGCCCGCGGGATCGATATCCCCGGCGTCAGCCATGTGTTCAATTTCGAAATTCCCAATGTGCCGGAGCAATATGTCCACCGCATCGGCCGCACCGCGCGTGCCGGGGCGGACGGCTGTGCCGAAAGCTTCGTCGCGCCGGATGAAAAGCCCTATATCCGGGATATCGAGCGGCTGACCCGTGTGAAGCTGACCGAAATCCCGCTGCCCGAGAATTTCGTGGTGGAGGCCAAGCGCCTGCCGCTGCCTTCGCGCAAGGCGGTGAGCGAAGCGACTGGCGAAGGCGCTCGTCCGCAGCGAGGGCCGCGCCGTGATGGTTCCGGTCGCAATGAGGAACGGCGCGATGGTGAGCGGTCGCGCCGCGATGGCCGCGCAGGCGACGCACGCCCCGTTCGCGGTCGGGCTCAGCAGCCGCGCCGTGATGACCGCCGAGGCGATCAGCCGCAGCGCAGCGGCTGGCAGCCGGGCTTCGGTGCAGACGAACGCCCGACCCGCGATGCCAGCGCGCCGCGCCGTGAAGATCATCGCCCCCGCCGCGACGACGCCCCGCGTAGCGAGCGGCCTCACCGTGAGGCTCGTCCGCAAGGCAGCGATCGCCCGCAGCGGGACGAGCGCCGTCAACGCGATGATCGCAGGCCTTCCGGCGGTCAGCCGCGCGGACGTGCCGATGCAAGCGGCCAGCGCGAAGGCAATGCGCCGCAGCGCCGCTTTCACCAGCGCCGGGCACCGCAGGGTGGAAGGCAGGGCTAACCCCCTTGCCTTCCGCGCCGCCGACCCCTAGCGGCTGCGCGGATCAGCCACCCCGGATCAGTCAAGGAGTCGATGATGGTCCCCCGCTATGCCCGCCCCGCGATGGTCGCGATCTGGGAACCCGAAGCACGCTATCGCATCTGGTTCGAAATCGAGGCGCATGCCACCGAAAAGCTGGGCGAGCTGGGTGTGGTTCCGCAAAGCGGTGCCAGGGCGCTGTGGGATTGGTGGGCCACCAATCCCGTCATCGACGTGGCCGCGATTGACGCGATCGAGGCAGTGACCAAGCACGATGTAATCGCCTTCCTCGATTGGGTCGCTCAGCAGGTCGGCCCCGAAGCGCGCTTCATGCATCAGGGCATGACCAGCTCTGACGTGCTTGATACCACGCTGGCGGTGCAACTGGCGCGTGCCTCGGACATACTGCTCGATGATATCGACGCACTGCTGGCGGCGATCAAGCGCCGGGCGCTGGAGCATAAATACACCCCCACCATCGGCCGCAGCCACGGCATCCATGCCGAGCCGACCACCTTTGGCAAGAAGCTGGCCGAAGCCTACGCCGAATTCAGCCGGTGCCGGGCGCGGCTGGTCCATGCCCGCGCCGAAGTGGCCACCTGCGCAATTTCCGGTGCAGTCGGCACCTTTGCCAATATCGATCCCTCGGTTGAGGAATATGTCGCTGACAAGCTGGGCCTCTTGCCCGAGCCGGTCAGCACCCAGGTGATCCCGCGCGATCGCCACGCCATGTTCTTTGCCACGCTGGGGGTAATCGCCAGCAGCATCGAACGGCTTGCCGTGGAAATCCGCCACCTGCAGCGCACCGAAGTTCTGGAGGCAGAGGAATATTTCTCGCCCGGGCAAAAGGGCAGCTCGGCCATGCCGCACAAGCGCAATCCGGTGCTGACCGAAAACCTGACCGGGCTGGCCCGCATGGTCCGCTCTGCCGTCACCCCGGCATTGGAAAACGTGGCGCTTTGGCATGAGCGCGATATTTCGCATTCATCCGTGGAACGCTTCATCGGCCCTGATGCCACCATCACGCTGGACTTCGCCCTCGCCCGGTTGACCAGCGTGGTCGACAAGCTGGTGGTCTATCCCGAACGGATGCAGAAGAACCTCGACAGGATGGGCGGGCTTGTCCACTCGCAGCGCGTGCTGCTGGCGCTGACCCAGGCCGGGCTGGAACGCGACGCCGCCTATCGCCTGGTGCAGCGCAACGCG
>JBGAIR010000043.1:0-19362 GCA_044225335.1 Novosphingobium sp.
ATGCGCAGGTCAGCCTGGAAACCGGTCGGCCCGAACAGTTCGTGCCTGCCCGCCGGCTTTACGAAGCGCATGGTTTTGCCGAATGCCCGCCGTTTGGCGGTTACACGGAAGACCCTTTCAGCATCTGCATGACGAGAGCGATATGAACGACGTAACACTGCGCGCGGCCAAGGCAGCCGATATTCCCGCGCTGGCGCGGTTGGGGGTGGACAGTTTCGTTGCCAAGTTCGGCCATCTTTATAGCCAGCAGGATCTGGATGCCTTTCTGGTGCAGGCCTATTCGCATGATGCTTTGGAAGCCGAGCTGGCCGATCCCAATCGGCTGTATCGCCTGGCGGAGCGCGAAGGGCAGCTGCTCGGCTGGTGCAAGCTGGGGCTGAACTGCGGCTTTCCGGACCATGCGCGCGGCACGCGGGTGATGGAGCTGAAACAGCTCTACACGGCGCCCGATGCCACCGGCATGGGGCTGGGCGGCAGGCTGATGGACTGGGCCATGGCGGAATTTGCCGCGCGCGGTGCGGATGAGGTGCAGATTTCCGTCTATGCTCATAATGACGGCGCCCACCGCTTTTACCGCCGCTATGGGTTTGAGAAACTGGCCGACATCACTTTCCGTGTCGGCGATCACCTTGATCCCGAATTCCTGTTCGCCCAGCTGTTTTAGTGCCTGATCCGAAGCACGCGTTTCGCATCGTCCGGCACCGGGCCGGTGCCGAACCGGAGTTCGCAAGCAAGCGGATTTCCAATTAAACTATCAGGCAAGTACCAACCGGCCGCGGCGGCGGAGCATCAACACCGCCAGCGCCATCGCGGTGAGCAGCAGCTGGCCCGGTTCAGGCACATCGGTTCCGCCGCTGGTGCTGCCGGTCACCTTTTTTCCGTCGACGAACCAGTCGCCCGAAAACAGGATGCTGAACAGCCCGGATTTTGAGCCGTCAACCGAATCCAGAACCCCGATATTGTTGAAGGCGGCGTTGGTCATGTCTCCGGTCAGCCGGTAACATCCCGCCGCCCCGTTGAGATAATCCTCGCAGCCAGAGCCGCCGCCGGAAATCGCCGAAAGCGTATTGGCGGTTTGGTTATAGGACAGCGTGGGAACGCCGAATTCGCCGATCGAATAGTTGCCGCTTGGCATTTCGATCGAATAGGCATTGGTGTTGGAATTATAGACCAGCGTCAGCCCGCTTGCCGCCTGATAGAGCGAATTGGCCGCAATCGGGCCAGAAACATCCAGCCCGGTCATCAGCGTGCTGCCTTGCGGCGCGCCGCCACGGGTTCCGCCGATCTGCTGGTTCTGCCCGACAACCTGGAAACGATAGATGCCGTCAGTCGCCGTATTGGGTGCACCGGGTACAGCGGTGAAGGAAACCGTGATCTGATCGCCCTTCACATAGGGGAAATCGGGGAGGGGACCAGCCCATGGCACAAGCGTTCCGTCTGGCTGCCTTACCTTGAGTGTTTCTGCGGCACTGCCGGTGATCGTTCCGACGAATTGTACCTGCGCCGGGGCGGTTTGCGCCTGCGCGGTGCCGGGGATCGCCATAAACATGGCGGCCAGCATGAAGAAGCAGTTCTTCATGGCTATTATCCTGTAATTGCGACTCTTTTTTCAGGGTCTCGCAATGGGCGAATGTCCGCAATCGCGCATTTGCACCTGTCCCCCTGCGGCACAGTTTGCGCAGCATGGCGGCCGCGCCTATATCGCTCCCATGTCCTCTATCAGACCCTGGCGCGATATCGCGCGGCGCACATCGCGGCAGATCATGGTTGGCAAGGTGCCGGTGGGCGGCGATGCGCCGATCACCGTGCAGACCATGACCAATACGCTGACCAGCGATCCGGTGGCGACGATCAACCAGATCCGCCGCTGCGAGGATGCCGGGGCCGATCTGATCCGCGTTTCCTGCCCGGATGAGGCCAGCACAGCCGCTTTTCGCCAGATCGCCAAAGCAGCGCGGGTGCCGCTGATCGCGGATATCCATTTCCACTACAAGCGCGCGCTGGAAGCCGCCGATGCGGGTGCGGCCTGCCTGCGGATCAATCCCGGCAATATCGGCTCGTCAGACCGGGTGGCGGAAGTGGTTCGCGCCGCCAAGGCCAATGGCTGCGCGATCCGCATCGGCGTCAATGCCGGAAGTCTCGAAAAGGACCTGCTGGAAAAATATGGCGAGCCTTGCCCGGAAGCACTCGTCGAAAGCGCGCTGGATCATATCAAGCTGCTGCAGGATCATGATTTCCACGAATACAAGGTGGCGGTGAAGGCCAGCGACGTGTTCCTGGCAGTGGCCGCCTATATGGGGCTGGCCGAGGCGGTGGATTGCCCGCTGCATCTGGGGATTACCGAGGCCGGCGGGCTGATCGGCGGTACGGTGAAAAGCAGCATCGGCATCGGCAATCTGCTGTGGGCCGGGGTGGGCGACACCATCCGCGTCTCGCTTTCGGCCGAGCCGGAAGAGGAAGTGCGCGTCGGCTTTGAAATCCTGAAATCACTCGGCCTGCGCACGCGCGGAGTGCGGGTGGTATCCTGCCCCAGCTGCGCACGGCAGGGTTTCGACGTGATCCGCACCGTGGCCGCGCTGGAAGACCGCCTGCAGCACATCAAGACGCCGCTTTCGCTCTCGGTGCTGGGCTGCGTCGTCAACGGCCCCGGCGAAGCGCGCGAAACCGATATCGGCGTCACCGGCGGCGGCAATGGCAAGCATATGGTCTATCTCTCCGGCGTAACCGACCACCATGTGCAGAGCGAGGACATGCTTGATCACATCGTAGCGCTAGTGGAGGCGAAGGCTGCGGAGATCGAGGCGGCGGGGGTTTAGGCTGCGAGGCAGTTGCAGCGGTTGTTACAACGGTTTTATTATAGACATTTTCTGCGAAAATCGGACTGTCTGGACACGACGAAATTGCGGACGATCTGCAGGGCAGTCAAGCTGATCCCTACCTAGTACCTAAAGTTTAGCAGAGGCGCGCTATACGCAACATAAAGTGGGTGCCCAGGCCAGCCATCCTTCGTAATATTCAGAGCCTTCGTGTCTATTCCGTCGAAGGCTTTGCGGAACAGCTTTTCGCCGCCGAACTTGGCTGCTCCCGGACCATGGGCAAGAACGTGTATTTGAGCCATTGGGATTGCCGCCTGAATCCAGAAAAGGTTGTCTGGTCCGATCGGGTCCGGGTGATTGATTGCAATTTGGCGATCTGTTTCGCGAAGCGCTCCGGTATTGACCACAATTATTCCGCCGCCCGCATTTATGCGGGTACGCTTTATTTGTCGGTCGATGGTTGGATCGCCTTGCTTGTGTGTGGCCTTGCTGGGGTTGAGCATTCCGTAAAGCCAAATCGGTTTTTGGTGATCCCATACTCGCCACAGTACATAACGGTATACATCACAAGGCGAGAAGATGGCGCCGCCTTCGGAGCCATCTTCAAGTGTGCCAGATGCGAGAATATGCGGTGGGGCATCATCAGGTATGTCGAACATCAAAAACGCCATTTCCTTTTACGGTCTATCGACAATAACATATTTTATCAAAGATACATATATGTAGAAATTAGTAAGACTATCACATCGCTGAATATCGCCGCTGTTGTGATATATTCCAGTGTGGAGCCGTCACAACTTCTGCGTTTGCCAATCTCTTCTGACGGCCAATCTGTATCCGCGCCAACCCCATAGCGGACGCTCGTCATGCTGGCATGCCCACTAACCCGCCTTCCCCATCCGCCTGATCGCACCGTCCAGCGATTGCACGCGCTCGGCTCCGGCGAAGCGGGGGTGGGTGCGGGCTAGGGTTTCCCAGACCGGGCGCGGCATGTCACAAAGGATCACGCGGGTGCCGCTGGCGCGGGCCTGGCGCACGAAAGTTTCCAGCACCTGGATGCCGGAGGAATCGATATAGGGCACGCGGTCCAGCCGCAGGATCACTGCGCGCGGCACCCGGTCGATCCGGCCCAGCGTTTCCAGCATTTCACCGGCGACGCCGAAAAACATCGGCCCGGCGATGCGGAACACCTCCACCCCGGCGGGCAGGGCGGCGCGTTGCTGCGGGTCTTCCACGCTGTCATCGTCGCCCAGCACCCCGGTAGCCTCGCTCATCCGGGCCATGAACAGCAGCGAGGCCAGCGTCACCCCCACCCCGATCGCCACTGTCAGATCAACCAGCACGGTCAGGCCAAAGGTCAGCAGCAGCAGCGCCCGTTCGCCCGCATCCATGCGCAGCAGCGCGCGAAAGCGATCGATCTCGCTCATCCCCCAGGCCACCACCAGCAGGATTGCGGCCAGCGCAGGCATCGGCACATAGGCAACGAGCGGCCCGGCGATCAGCAGGATCGCCAGCAGGAACAGCGCGTGGAACATGCCTGCGAGCGGGGTCTGCGCGCCGGAACGGATATTGGTGGCGGTGCGGGCGATGGCGCCGGTGGCGGGCAGCCCGCCGAACAGGGCAGAAGCGATATTGGCCACACCCTGACCGACCAGCTCCTGCCCCGAGCGGTGTTTGTAACCGGTCATCCCATCGGCCACCACGGCAGATAGCAGCGCCTCGATCCCGGCCAGAAAGGCGATGGTAAAGGCTGATGGCAGCACGTCGCGCAGCATCGCCAGCGTGAAGCCGGGAATATGCGGTGCGGGTAGGCCGGTGGGCATATCGGGAAAACGCGCGCCGACCGTATCGACCGGCAGATGCAACAGCAGCACCGCCAGCGAAGCGGCGACGATGGCGATCAGATAGCCCGGCGCGCGCGGGGCAAAGCGGCGCAGCAGCAGGATCAGCGCCAGCGAGGCCGCGCCGATCAGCAGCGTTGGCCAGCTGGTGGTGGCGATGGCCCGCAGATAGGCTTCCCACTTGCCCAGGAATTCGGCGGGAACCTTGCCCGCTTTCAACCCCAGCAGATCGCCGATCTGGCTGGAGGCGATGATCACCGCGATCCCCGCCGTAAATCCGGTGACGACCGGCACCGGCACAAAGCGCATCAGCTTGCCGATCCCGGCATAGCCCGCCACCACCAGAATGATCCCGGCCAGCCCGGTCGCCAGCACCAGTCCGGCATAGCCATGCTGGGCGATCACCCCGGCGATCACCACCACGAAGGCCCCGGTCGGCCCGCCCACCTGCACCCGCGATCCGCCCAGCGCGGAAATCAGGAACCCGGCGACAATCGCGGTGACCAGTCCTTTGTCTGGTGATGCCCCGCTGGCGATGCCCAGCGCCATGGCCAGCGGCAGGGCGACGATTGCCACTGTCAGCCCGGCCAGCGCATCGGCGCGCAGCCGCGTCAGCGAATAGCCTTCGCGCCAGACGGTCAGCAGCTTGGGGGTAAAGGCCGGGCTCATTCGCCTGCGGGCCTTTTGGCGGGGGCGGGCTGATCGTAAAGCAGCGATGCCGGGCTGAGCGGGGCATGGCCCGCCGCGCTTTCGCGCAGCCGCACTCCGCGACCATAGCCGCCGCTGGGGGCGTGATCACCGATGATCTCCACCCCGGCGCCTTCCAGCGCGCGGATTACCTTCATCAGCGTATCCACCGTGCCGCGCACTTCGCCGCTGGTGGACTCCATCCGCTGGATCGTGGGCAGCGAAACCCCGGCCAGTTCCGCCAGTTGCCGTTGGTCGATGCCCAGCAGGGCGCGGGCGGCACGAATTTGCGCGGCGATGATCATACAGCCATCCTGATGTTTAAGACATCATTATCTATATCTCAGGCGCAAGCGCACGTCCATCACCGGCTATGGTGCCGCCGCCCACCTGCTGATAGGAAGCCAGCAGACATATCTGGAGAGCGAAAGATGGCAGGCGTCTGGTTTGATGAGCTTCACATAGGGCAGCGGTTCGAACACGCGATCCGCCGCACCGTTACCGAAACGGACAATGTGCTGTTCACCACCATGACCCACAATCCGGCGCAGCTGCATCTGGATGAGGAATATATGCAGGGCACCGAATTCGGCACCCGCATCGTCAATTCTTGCTTCACGCTGGGGCTGATGGTGGGGATCAGCGTGGGGGACACCACGCTGGGCACCGCAGTTGCCAATCTGGGCTGGGACGAGGTGCGCTTTCCCAAGCCTTTGTTCCACGGCGATACGGTGCATGTGGTGACCGAGGTGATCGAGTTGCGCGAATCCCGCTCGCGCCCCGATGCCGGGATCGTCACCTTTCTGCATCAGGCCTATAACCAGCACGGCGATCTGGTTGCCTCGTGCAAGCGATCCGGTCTGCAACGCAAACGGCCTGCCGCGTAGCGGGCCGTCAAATGCCGCTTTGCGTCAGTTTCGGTTCAGCATAATGTGTTATCACGTCTGCATCGAACAATGAGAAGGAGTCGGACAATGCGCAGGATTGCTTATGCTTTCGCCGCTGCAGCGCTGCTTGCCTCTCCGGCATTGCAGGCGCGCGAACGGCTGACGCCGGAACAGGAACTGGCAAAGATGCTGGAAGGTCGCGAGGCTGGCAAGCCGGTCAGCTGCATCAGCAACTGGGACACCCGTGACATGCGCGTTCTGGACAAGACCGCGCTGGTCTATGGTTTCGGCAATGTCATCTACGTCAACCGCCCGGCCAATGCCGAGCATCTCGATTCCGATGATATTCTGGTTACACGCACCAATGGCAGCCAGTTCTGCCGTCTGGACATCGTAACCACGGTTGATCGCAGCGGGCATTTCCCGACCGGTTTCGTCAATCTGGGTGACTTTGTTCCCTACAAGAAGGTTCCAAAGGAAGCGGCTGCCAGCAACTGAAGGCGATTATTCTCCCCAGCGCTTCAGGCTGGGCGGAGCCAGCTTTACAGTGCGGGCGCGTTCATAGGCTGCGCCCGCCTGCAGCACCGCTTCATCTGACCAGCGCGGACCGATAAAGCTTAGTCCCACCGGCAGACCTTCAACCGCGCCCATTGGCACGGTCAGGTGGGGATAGCCGGCAATCGCTGCCAGACTGCCTGCGCCGACCGGAATGAAATGATCGCCGGTAACCAGATTTATCGGCCAGGCCGGGCCTTCGGTGGGCGCGATCAGCAGGCTTGCCCGATTTTCGGCCAGCAGCCGGTCAATCCCTTCCTTGCCAGCCAGCCGCAGCGAATTGTCGCGCGCCTTGCGCCAGGCTTCAGCATCGGTGAGCTTGTCCGATGCTTCGAAGGTTTCCTGTGCGAACCAGCGCATTTCCTGATCGGCATGGGCCTTGTTGAAGGCGATCACATCGCTGAGGCTGCGTACCGGCGGATTGCCCGGCAATCCCGCCAGATAGGAATTGAGGTCGCGCCGCAATTCGTAATGCAGCACTAAGCTTTCATCACGGAACATGTCACCGGGCGGATCGTAATTGATGTCCACCAGCACCGCCCCGGCGGCCTGCAGATCGGCCAGGGCGCGGTCAAACACCGCCAGCACACCCCGGTGATTGCCTGCCTGCTTGCGCAGCACCCCGATCCGCATGCCTTTCAGCGATGCGCTATCCAGCCGCTTGGCAAAATTGATTGCGTGGCTGCCCGCCTCTGCCGTCGCGCTGTCTGCAGGATCGGTCCCGGCCATGGCGGTGAGCAGCAGCGCCGCGTCGCGGACGCTGGTGGTCATCGGACCGGCGGTATCCTGACTGGCGCTGATCGGCACGATATGGGTGCGGCTGACCAGCCCGACCGTGGGCTTCAAACCGACAATGCCGTTGACGCTGGCCGGGCAGGTGATCGATCCATCGGTTTCGGTACCGATCGCCGCCCAGGCCAGCCCCGCGGCCACTGCCGCGCCGCTGCCTGATGAAGAACCGCAGGGGTTGCGGTCAATCGCATGGGGATTTCTGGTCTGCCCGCCAACTCCGCTCCAGCCAGACGAGCTGACGGGGGAGCGGATATTGGCCCATTCTGAAAGATTGGTTTTGCCCAGCACCACCACGCCCGCAGCGCGCAGCCGCGCCACCAGCGGCGCGTCGCGGCGGGTGATGTTGTCTTTCAGCGCCAGACTGCCTGCGGTGGTGGCGATGGGATCGGCGGTTTCGATATTGTCCTTGATCAGCACCGCCCTGCCGGTGAGCGGGCCTTTTGCCGCGCTGCCCTGCGCATCGATGGCGCGGGCCTGGGCAAGCGCATCGGGGTTGATCGCGATCACCGCATTGAGCTGCGGCCCATTGTCGTCAATCGCATCAATCCTTTGCAGATAGGCCTGCGTTTGCGCGGGGGCGCTGTTCGGGCCAGAGCTGCCGTGATCCGGAATGCCTTGGGCCACGGCAGGAACTGCCAGTCCGGCGGTGAGCAGAATGCTGGATAGCGAAAGAACCGAATGCTTCATTGGTATTCTCCAGCTGCAGAAGCTGAGATGTTTTACCCTGTTTGGCAAGGGCATGGTTAGGTTGTCTTGGTACTTGCGCGTCAATGATTTAATGACAAAATGCGGCGCATGGGTCTTACAACGAAGAGAGCATTGCCGCTCGCGCTATTGCTGTCGTCCAGCGCCGCAATCGCGGATGCGCCGCATGATATAACCGGCAGCCAGCGCCTGTGGCTGGACGGGCTTGACGTGAACCGCACCGATACCGGCAATGGCGGGGGCACCAATCCGGCGGCGGGCGCAACGGTCAGCAGCTGGCTGGACAAGAGCCCGAACGCATTCACCGCAGGCGATGCCACCAGTTTTTCGGCCGGGTATCACACCTTGCCCACCTATGCCTCTGGCGGCGGTGTTTCGTTTGATGGCGTGTGGAATATTCTTGAAATTCCGGCCGGGCTTTATGGTGATGGCACAATCGTTACCAATACCGATATCCTGCTGGTGACGACGACGCGAACGATCAAAAGCAGTTTTGCTACGCTGCAAGGGCCAATCAGCAATACCAACGCGCGGATCAGCACGCATATTCCCTGGGTGGATGGGACCATCTACTGGGATCACTTTGTTGGAGTGGGTCGATTGACCGCGAGCTGGAATGGCAACAGTTCCGTGCTCAATCGCAACTACATCTGGAATTTCGGCGCGACTACCAGCAGCAATCAAAGCATTGCACGCGATGGCGTCACGCTTGCCAGCATGGCCACCAGCGGCAGCTATACCGAAGCCGCGGCAGACCATTTCTATGTCGGCGGCGGTGAGAATGCGAGCGGCAACAATCACGACGGCGTGATCAGCGAGCTGCTGGTCTATTCGCGGCGACTGGCCAGCGCGGAAAAGCGCATCCTGCTGTCTTATCTGACTGCGAAATATGCGACGCCCGGCGGGGTCGGCACCGAAAGCCGTTACAGCAACAGCGCCGGGTATCGCTATCAGGTCGGTGGCATCGGCCAGGAGGCAGATGGCACGCTGGGCACTGGCACATCCGCCGGATTGACGCTGACTGCCGGTACCTGGCTGGCCAGCGGTCGCTATCTGCTGGCGGGGCTGGCTTCGCAAACACCGGCAACCGGCACCACCACTGCCGATCTGCCGAGCGGATTCCTGCTGCGCGCCCAGCGGATCTGGTATGTTGATCAGACGTCGGGCGGCACCGGCAATGCCGGCATGGCATTCAATCTGGCCAAGCTGGGAGTTACCGCCACCACGGGTGACAACTGGGGCCTGTTCTATCGCAGCGGCACCACTGGCAATTTCACGGCCTTGCAGTACATTGCCTATGACGGCAGCGGATCGCTGAATTTCTCGGTTCCTGCGCCCGCCGATGGGTATTACACCATCGCGAAAATGGCCAAGGTCAACCTGTCTGTCACCAAGAGCAGCACGATTCTGGCAGACGGGATCAATTCCAGCAATCCGAAGGCCATTCCGGGCGCGACCATAACCTATTCGATCAACGTCACCAGCAATCAGGATTCACCCGATAGCGGAACGGTGGTGGTCGATGATACGCTGCCCACCGGGCTTGATCTTTATGTCGGCAATTTTTCCGGTACCGGCGCACCATTTACGCTGGTGCAGGGCACGCCGGGATGCGGCTTTACCGCCCCGTTCACCTCGCTGTCATCCACTACGGATTCGATCGAGTTTCTGAACGCGTCCGGCACAGCGATCACGCCTGCACCCGATGCCAATGGCTATGATCCGAATGTGCGGCGAATCAGGATAACGCCCAGCGGCCAGCTGGCTTCCTATTCCGGCACGGGCACGGCGCCGTCCTGCACTTTCGCCTTTCAGGCCCGCCTGAACTAGCCACTCTGAACCAGTTGCCGCGGCCGCATCGCAGTCATCGGGATCGGCCGCGTGCCGCGCAGGCACGGCAAAGGGCTGGCCCGTCCCCACGGCCAGCCCTTTGTGCAAGCGTTTGAAACAGTGCCTTAAGCGGCAGACTGCATCGCGCTCGACGTCTTGTTGAAGGTGGTCTTCAGCTGATTACCCAGCCCCTGCATGGCGGTAATCGCAGCGACCGCGATAAGAGCGGCAATCAGCCCATATTCGATGGCGGTGGCGCCACTCGAATCGGCAAGCAGCTTTTTGAAAATGTTCACTGGTGGTCTCCGTTCCCTGGCTGTCTCACCCGCTAAATAACTGGATTGTCTCAATGAATGGTAAACGGCCCGGTAAGACGCCGTAAGGCACGAAAGCGACAGCGAATTTGCGCGAAAGGGGTTAACGCACTTGAACATCGCGCGCTTCATCGCGACATAGGCTTTCCAACCAGATGAGGACTTCCATGCTCGACCTGTTCGGCGCTTCCGGAGCGCAAGGAAAATTCACCCGCGATCCCATCACCGGCGCACTCGTGCCGATGGTGGTCGAGCAAAGCAGCCGCGGCGAGCGCAGCTTCGATATCTATTCGCGCCTGCTGCGTGAACGGATCATCTTTGTGACCGGAGAGGTCGAGGATCACATGGCCTCGATCATCGTGGCGCAGCTGCTGTTTCTGGAAAGCGAGAATCCCAGCAAGGATATCTCGATGTATATCAATTCGCCCGGCGGGGTGGTGACGGCGGGTCTGGCCATCCACGATACCATGCAATATATCCGCCCGCGCGTTTCCACGGTCTGCATCGGTCAGGCCTGCTCGATGGGCAGTTTCCTGTTGGCGGCGGGTGAACCGGGAATGCGCATTGCGTTGCCGCAATCGCGGATCATGATCCATCAGCCTTCGGGCGGTTCGCGCGGCATGGCCAGCGATATCGAAATCCAGGCCCGCGAAATCCTGCGTCTGCGCACCCGGCTGAATGAGCTTTACGCGAAGTTCACCGGCAAGAGTGTAGAGGAAATCGGCGCGGCGGTTGATCGCGACAATTGGCTCGATGCCGAAGAAGCCAAGGCCTTTGGTCTGGTCGACAAGGTGTTTGAATCGCGTCCGGACAGCGATTCCGTTGGCGATGCCAGCGGATCGGGCGGCGCACCCGAATAAGGGCCTGAATAGGGTTCCGGAATAGGGTGAGTGCAGGGTTGTCCTGTCTCCGCTAGGAAGGAATGAGTAACCCTGCCGCTTCAGGCGACGGCAATATGGCGGTTGTAATCGGCAGAGTTGAAGAATCGTTTCGCCGCTTTACACTCGGCGAATCTCCGCAGGTGCGGGGCAACTGGATGAAGGCATGACCAAACTGAGCGGAACCGACGCCAAAAGCACACTCTACTGCAGCTTCTGCGGTAAGTCGCAGCACGAAGTGCGCAAGCTCATCGCCGGGCCGACCGTGTTCATCTGCGATGAATGCGTGGAGCTGTGCAATGACATCATCCGCGAAGAAACCAAGGCAGGGATCGCCGGCAAGAAGGACGGCGGCGTTCCCAGCCCGAAGGATATCTTCGAAACGCTGAACGATTATGTGATCGGTCAGGACCGCGCCAAGCGCGTGCTGTCAGTCGCGGTGCACAACCACTACAAGCGGCTGAAGCACAGCGGCAAGGGCGGCGATGTTGAACTGTCGAAGAGCAACATCCTGCTGGTCGGGCCGACCGGTTCGGGCAAAACCCTGCTGGCGCAGACTTTGGCCAAGACCTTCGACGTGCCCTTCACCATGGCCGATGCCACCACGCTGACCGAAGCCGGCTACGTGGGTGAGGACGTGGAAAACATCATCCTCAAGCTGCTGCAGGCCAGCGACTATAATGTCGACAAGGCGCAGCACGGCATCGTCTATATCGACGAGATCGACAAGATCAGCCGCAAGGCCGAAAACCCCAGCATCACGCGCGACGTTTCGGGCGAAGGCGTGCAGCAGGCGCTGCTCAAGCTTATGGAAGGCACCACTGCCAGCGTGCCGCCGCAGGGCGGACGCAAGCATCCGCAGCAGGAATTCCTGCAGGTGGATACCACCAATATCCTGTTCATCTGCGGCGGTGCCTTTGCTGGCCTTGAAAAGATAATCGCGGATCGTCTGCAAAAGCGTTCGATCGGCTTTGGCGCGCATGTTGCCGATCCCGACAAGCGCCGGGTGGGCGAATTGCTGCAAAAGGCGGAGCCTGAAGATCTGTTGAAATTCGGGCTGATCCCGGAATTCGTCGGCCGCCTGCCGGTTATCGCCACGCTGGAAGATCTGGATGTGACCGCGCTGGTCAAGATCCTGCGTGAACCGAAAAACGCGCTGGTGAAGCAATATGCCAAGCTGTTCGATCTGGAAGAGGTCGCGCTGACCTTTACCGATGATGCGCTGGAAGCCATCGCCAACAAGGCGATCGCCCGCAAGACCGGCGCGCGCGGGCTGCGCTCGATTGTCGAAGGGCTGTTGCTTGATACCATGTTCGACATCCCCACCGAAGAAGGCATTGCCGAAGTGGTGGTGGACAAGGATGTGGTCGAAGGCCGCAAGGAGCCGGTGCGCGTGCTCAAGGGCAAGGAAGAAGCGGCCTGATTTTTCCGCGCCGCCGCAGTTACTTTTGATTGGAATTGAAACGGGGGGCTGAGAGGCCCCCCGTTTGCATTTGTCAGTTCGCCTGGTGGAAGAAGACTTCGCCGTCCTTCTTGACGGTCAGTTCCTTCTGCAAGCTGCTCTTCAGCACCCAGGCGTCGCCGGATTTCACCCAGCTGTCGTCCGAAAGGATCTGCACTTCCATCGAATGTTCTGCGCCATCCGGGCCGGCGCGCTTGCCAGAGAACATCATCTGCTGCTGAACGGTGGCGGTGGTGCCGGTGATGGTGGCGTTCAGCACCGTGGTTTCGGTCTTCCGCTCAGGATCGGCAGCGGGCCCGCGCTGCATCATCTGGCTGACTTCGGCGGCATCATGGGTTCCGCCCTGAATGTCGGTCATCTGATAGTCGGGTGCCAGAATCTTGCTGACGGCTGCGGCATCCTTGGCCTGCATCGCCGTGCGCAGTTCGCCATAGCGGGCCTGGAAAGTGGCCTTGGCGTCAACCTGCGCCTGTGCGCCACTGGCCAGCGCCACGGCAACCACCGCGCCGGTGAACAGCCCCATGATATTCCTCGATCCGAACATTCCAATCTCCTGAATTGCGTTGGCCGCTTGTGGCATGGCCGGTGCCGTATCGAAATTCGTCCTCTGACGAATTTCGCGCCGACCGCTAATGCGCGTGTGCGGCGTGCAGGCTGCATTGCTCGGCCGCCTGCTCGATCTGGATGGTGGCGTGATGAATGCCAAAGCGATGCTCCAGCGCATCGGTCATTTCGCGGAGGAATGCGTCGCCGGGATGGCCGCCGGGGATCACCAGATGCGCGGTCAGTGCGGTTTCGGTGGTGCTCATCGGCCAGATGTGCAGATCATGCAGCGCGGCAACTCCCGGTTGTTCCTGCAGAAATCCGGTCACCGCTTCCTCATCAATATGCGCCGGCACTCCCAGCATCCCCATGCGCAGCGCTTCCTTCAGCAGATCCCAGCTGCCCCAGGCGAGGCCGATGGTGATGATCAGGCTGGCAACCGGATCGATCCATTGCTGGCCGGTGATCAGGATCGCCAGCCCGGCGAAGACGACACTGGCCGATACCACCGCGTCGGCGATGAGATGCTGAAAGGCGGCACGCAGATTGAGGTCTGCCTTGCGCCCTCCGGCAAACAGCAGCGCGGAGAGCAGATTGACCAGAATCCCTGCACCGGCCACTGCCATCATCTGCCAGCCATTGACCGGCTCAGGGTCCCAGAACCGCCGCAGCGATTCGATCAGCACTGCGCCCAGGGCAATCCATAGCAAGGCCGCATTGGCGATGGCGGCCAGAATCGACGAGCTTTTCAGGCCATAGGTGAATCCGCCCGATTTCGGCCGTGCCGCCAGCACGCTGGCTCCCCATGCCAGTACCAGCGAGAGCACATCGCCCAGATTGTGACCGGCATCAGCCAGCAGTGCCGCCGATCCGCTGACAAAGCTGGCAATTGCCTCGACCACCACAAACCCGGCATTGAGCGCAATCGCCAACGCAAATGCAGCACCATGACTGCCCTGGCCGTGGGCGTGCCCATGCCCATGCCCATGCCCATGCCCATGCCCATGCCCATGGTGGTGGCCATGGTGATGCCCGTGCCCATGATCATGCCCGTGATTGTGGTGATGCGCGCCGCTCATATGGTCCTCATTCGCGAAGCGTTGCACAAATGCCGCAGTGCAGCAAGAATCGTCTGGCGGCTTGTTCCCGATAGGCGCTGTCTGCCGCATGAATTCGCGCCGATATGACCAATCATTGCGCCATTATGTTTCAATTTGAAATCTTGTTTCGCACCCGCCGGTGGTACCACGGTCCGTTCGGGCAACTAGTCACAGGCTTGTCACATTGGGGTGTTTAGCGGTGCGGGTCACGCTTGTATGAGCGTGTCCAGTTCGTGCAGCCCCGTGATTCGCGGCCTGCGCGCATTGGATTTGATTTCAGTCCAGCACTAAACAGGGATTCAAACGACATGCGTCTCAACCTTGCCTTGGCCTCGGCCGCCAGCACTATCGCGATCGGTATCGCCGGTTTTGCAACTCCTGCTCTTGCTCAGTCGACCGGTTCGGTGGATTTCGAAAAGGAAATCGTCGTCACCGGCGCGCGCCTCAAGGGTGTTGCTGGTGTAGATGCTCCTGACACAGCGAAGGCGAAGCAGGTTCTGGATCAAACCATCATCAGCCGTCAGGCCCCCGGGCAGACGATCAATGACATCATCAACATGGTGCCCGGTGTAAGCTTTCAGAACAACGATCCGTTCGGTTCGTCGGGCGGCACTCTGACTATTCGCGGCTTCGATTCAACCCGTATCTCGCAAACTTTTGACGGGCTTCCGCTGAACGATACCGGCAACTACGCGCTGTATTCCAACCAGCAGCTTGATCCTGAACTGATCGAGCAGGTCAACGTGAATCTCGGGACCACCGATGTTGACAGCCCTACAGCCTCGGCGTCCGGATCGACGGTCAACTATCGCACGCGCAATCCTTCCAAGGATTTTGGTGTGCGTGTGATCGGATCGGCTGGCAGCTATGAGTTCATGCGCATTTTCGGTGTCGTTGACACCGGCGTGCTAACATCCAGCGGATTGCGCGCATTCTTCGCGGCTAGTTCTTCGACCAACAATGTCTTCTTGAACAACTACGGCGAAATCAACAAGAAGCAGTTCAACGCCAAGATTTATCAGCCGCTTGCTGGTGATGATTTCATCTCGGTCGCTGGCCACTTCAACAAGAACCGGAACAATGTTGTAGCATCGTTGCCGATGTGGACCGAGAATTACGGCACGCGCGTTGCAGGCTCTGGTTCCGGCGATCGTTTCCCGCTGGCAGACAATGAGCGTTTCTATTCAGTCGCGCGTTGCACCATGCCAGACGCCCGTCCCGGTCTGGTGGATACCACCAACTCATGCTCGTCGCTGTTTGACTATCGCCTCAATCCTTCGGACACGGGAAATATTCGCATCAACTCGCGCTTCACGCTGGCTGATGGTCTCGTCCTGACCGTGGACCCGTCAATCCAGTATACCAAGGCGAACGGCGGAACGCAGTCGCTGGTTGTTTCGGAAGGTCTTACCACTGCGGCGGGCTATGCCGGCTACACCGGCTTTTTCAGCAATCTTTCCGGAACCCAGTATTTCGCTGGCACGGATTTGAACGGCGATGGCGACAAGCTGGACACCGTCCGGCTTTACGCGCCCAGCGAAACCCAGACCTGGCGCCTTGGCGTGATTGCTTCGCTGCGTTATGATATCAATCCGGACAACACCGTTCGCGTTGCATACACCTATGATCGTGGACGCCACAAACAAACCGGCGAATTTGCCAAGTTCAATGCTGATGGATCGCCCTCTACGCCGTTCCCGGTTGACGACAAGATCATCACTGGCGACGGACAGGTTCTTCAGAAGCGCAACCGCTTGTCCTACGCGATTCTTCATCAGATTTCCGGTGAATATCGCGGCAAGTTCATGGATGGCGCGCTCAGCGTCACTGCTGGCCTGCGCGCACCATTCTTCAAGCGCAGTCTGACGAACAACTGCTTCAGCACCAGCAACAACGTGATCTGCCCGACTACGGCCGCTGCGATTGCTGCAGTGAAGGCGACGTTCCCCTACAGCTTTAACAGCGCGACCAATACGGTGACCGGCTATGCTGAACCGCAGCATCGTGAGTTCAATTTCAGCCGCGTGCTTCCGAACGTTGGTCTGACCTACAAGGTTGGTTCTGGTGCGAGTGTTTTTGCAAACTACTCGCGCGGCCTGCAGGTTCCCGGCACCGACAATCTTTATCAGTCGTTCTACTATCCGGTCGGAAATGCTGCGGCGAAGCCTGAGCCGGAAATCACCGACAACTTCGATATGGGCGTTCGCTATCGCTCGGGTACGTTGATCGCGCAGCTTTCGGCTTGGTACACAATCTACACCAACCGCCTCGCTTCGGCCTATGACCGTGATCTGAACACCACGATCTACCGTAACCTGGGCCGTGTGAACAAGTACGGTATCGACGGATCGGTTGCCTTCTCGCCAGTCGAAAACGTGACCGTCTATGCCTTCGGCTCCTATCTGAAGTCGAAGATCAAGGACAACATCGACGCGGGCTTCAACTGCAATCAGGTGCAGGTGAACAACAAGTTCTACGGTTGCACCACGGTTGGTAACGTTGCCTATCTGCAGACTGCGGGTAAGCGCGAATCCGGATCGCCTGTCTACACCTTCGGCGGGCGCGTCGAGGGCAGTGTCGGCCCGCTTTCGATTGGCGTGCAAGCCAAGCGGACCGGCCCGCGTTATGTCAATGACCAGAACCTGCCCTTCCTGGTTGCGACCAACTACAACAGCGGTGCAGGCAACGCGAGCACTGCAGTTGCCGAATACTTCCCGGCAAAATCGCCAGCCTACACAATTGTCGATCTCGACGCGAAACTCTCGCTTGAGTTCCTCGGCATGGGCAAGCAAGCCTATCTGCTGTTCAATGTGCAGAATCTGTTCGACAAGACCTATGTTGGTGCTTTCAGCGGCACTACCAATTTCCTGTCGACCACCAACAATGCTACCAGTGCAGGCGTAAGCCCGGTGACCTTTGCTCAGCTTGGCTCTCCGCGCACGTTCATTGGTACAGTTAGCTTCGGCTTCTGATCCCATCACCGGATCAAACCAGTACCCAAAGGGGGGGGACGGGAAGCCGTTCCTCCCCTTTTTCTTTCAGCGCATTCTTTTTCGCTGGCGCCAATCTTGTCGCAAATGTGCAAGCGCCGGATGCTAAGCGGGTGCAAGATTATTCAGCCTCGCGAAAGGGTCTCTTCGCTTTGGTTTGGCGGCGAACAAGCCTAGTTTCGGGGCCTCGCATCAATGAAGGGAAGTCCATGTTGACATTGAATTTTCTGCGCAACTCTGGCGCATCGGCGCTGGCTGTTGCGGCTGTCGCTTTTGCCGCGCCTGCGCTCGCGGCCTGCCCCGCCGGCGGCACCGCGCTCTCGCTTGGCACGGCTGCCAGCGTCCCTGCCGGTGCGGCGCGTGCCTATACGATCGAACTGGCGACCGGCCAGGGCGTGATCATCGATCTCGCCGCGCTTGATGCGCAGCAGGCCAGCAGCAATGGTGATGATGAGGACAGCGATTCCGATGCACCGAAGGTCCACGCGCTTTCGCTCTGCGACGCTTCGGGCAAGGTGCTGGCACCGACGCCGGGCGATGTCTTTGAAAAGGGCGGCAGCATTCAGACCACCAGCGACGGTGAGCGGCTGCGTTTCGTCGCGCCCGCCGCTGGTCGTTATACGGTTGGCGTTGCCGCGGGGGATGCCGCGCGCGAAGTGCTGGCACGCGGCCGCAATCTGGGCGCGAGCGGCGGCGGCGTGACTGCGGTCAGCCTCGATTCCACCGCCAAGGGCAAGGTTTCCTCCAGCGATCCGCGCATGTATTCGTTCAGCGGCACCGCCGGGCAGTGGGTTGAACTGCGCTCTACCTCGGAAAAGGATACCAAGCTCAATCTGGCCGGTCCAGCGCGCGATGGCAGCTATTCGGTGATCGCCAGCAATGACGATTCCGACGAGCTGAACCCGATGATCCGCCGCCGCCTGCCGGTGACGGGCACCTATTATCTGCAGGTCGATTCACTGAGTGACGATGTGGGCGATTTCACGCTGTCGCTGAAGCGCATCCCCACGCCGCCGCCGCCGCCGCCGCCCGCTCCGCTGGCTGTGGGATCGAGCGTCGCGGGCAAGCTGGCCGATGGTGACGATGTGAAATTCTACACGGTTTCGGTTGTTGCCGGGCACTCATACCGGCTGGAACTGACCGCGCCCTATGATGGCGTTGTGGCAATCGGCCTGCCCAACCCGGTGGAAGCGGACGATGCAGACGCCAAATCGGCCGGTTTCTCGGAAGTGAAGTCGATCGACGAGAACACCAGCGGCACCGAAAAGCTGAATTTCACGGCCCGCACGTCAGGGCAGCTGCTGGTTCAGGTCCGCAGCTTTGGCACCGATGACAGCGATGGTGGCTATACGCTGAAGGCCACCGATCTGGGGGCCTGATCCCCGGTTGAAATGCCTGATCCGGAGCGTGCGCTTCGGATCAGGCGATCAGCGATAGACGCAGGAATCAAGCGCGTCGCTGCGGACGACATTGCTGCGGGCGGCAATGGCATTGCCATGACGGCGCGTGAAGCCAGTTGCTCCGGTGACCGCGCGGCGTTTGGGAGCAGGCAGTGCAGCGGCAATGCGCGCCGCCTCCACCCGGCTCAGGCTGGCGGCAGAATGCTTGTAATAGCGCTGCGCTCCGGCTTCAGCGCCATAGGTGCCGATCCCGGTTTCGGCGACATTGAGGTAAACCTCCATGATCCGCCGCTTGCCCCAGATATTCTCGATCAGGAAAGTGAACCACACCTCCAGCCCCTTGCGGGCATAGCGTGTCCAGCCATTGCCTTGCCACAGGAAGACATTCTTGGCGGTCTGCTGGCTGATGGTGGAGCCGCCGCGGATTTTCTTCTTGCCGGTGGCGTTGCGCTCATACGCCTTTTCGATCGCCTCGAAATCGAAGCCGTGATGCTGGCAGAAACCGGAATCTTCCGCGGCGATCGCGGCGCGGGCCATGCTCGGGTCGATACGGTCGATCGGC
>JBGAIR010000044.1:0-19147 GCA_044225335.1 Novosphingobium sp.
GGCGGAGAGGCCCTGCTGTCGCAGTAGGGGGCGTGGGTCGATCCCCAGACCTGCCATGGTTTCAAAATAGCCGGTCAGCGCCGCAACCCGGACCAAATCCGCCATGCCAAGATTCCTCGCAGTGGCACCAAAAGATAAAAATATGGCACGAAATGAGAAATTTCCAATCCCTGCTGCGATAATGTGGTGCAAAGAGCCGGGGAGAGCGAGATGGGCAAAACTGTGGCGGTGCGTTTGCACAAGGCTGGTGGACCTGAAGTCCTGACGCTTGAAGAAATGCAGGTTGGTGAGCCGGGCCCCGGTGAAGTGCTGATCCGTCACGGTGCAGTCGGATGCAATTTCGCTGATACCTACTTCCGTTCAGGTTATTATCCAGTTCAGCCGCCCTGCGGAATCGGCGTGGAAGGCGCCGGAACGATCCTGGCGATTGGACCGGGGGTTAGCGGCGTCACGGTCGGTGACCGGGTGAGTTATAATGGCGGCCCGCTGGGAGCGTACGCTGCCGAGCGTGTCATGCCGGAAGGCCCGCTGTTCAAGCTGCCAGACAATGTTTCGTTTGAAACCGCTGCGGCTTCAACGATGCGCGGACTGACAGCGGTATACTGGTTGATGAAGGCCGATCCCCGACTGAAAGCGGGCGACACCGTGCTGATTCATGCTGCCGCTGGTGGTGTCGGGCTGTTGGCCATCCAGGTAGCAAAGCTGCTGGGTATCCGGGTGATCGGCACCGTTTCCAGTGAGGAAAAAGCGGAAAAGGCGCGCGCGATGGGTTGCGATGAGATCGTATTCTATCGCCGTGAGGACGTCGCCGATCGCGTTAGGGAACTGACCGGCGGTGAAGGTGTGCAAACGGTGTTCGATTCGGTTGGAAAAGACACTTTCGCAGGATCGCTGAAATCCTTGCGGCGGCGCGGGGTGCTGGTCGGCTGCGGAACGGCATCTGGTCCGATCCCGCCGATCGATGCGTTTCAGCTGATGCTGCAGGGCTCGGTCTATTTCATCCGCCCGGCCTTTGCCGATTTCTTTGCCGATCCGGCGGAGCGCGCCGAAATGGCCAAATTCTGGTTCGATCATCTCTCCGCCGGGCGCATCAAGGTGGAGATCGGACAGCGTTACAGGCTTGATCAATGTGTTCAGGCACACCGCGATCTGGAAGCCGGCAAGACCATTGGATCATCGGTGTTCGTGCTATGAAGGTCGAGAAGCTGACCCAGCACATCGGTGCCGAACTGTCCGGCGTGAACCTGTCTGAAGCGGTGCACGATGATGACCTGTTCGGTGAAATCAAGGCGGCACTGCTTGAGCATAAAGTGCTGTTTCTGCGCGATCAGGAGATTTCCCGCTCCGATCATGTCGCGTTCGCGGAGCGGTTCGGCAAGCTGGAAGACCATCCGGTGGCCGGAAGCGATCCCGAGAACCCCGGGCTCGTCAGGATATACAAGGACGAGACCAGCCCACCGGATTTTTACGAGAATTCATGGCACGCCGATACGACCTGGCGGGAAGCCCCGCAGATGGGTGCGGTGCTGCGCTGCATCGTTTGCCCGCCCGTGGGCGGCGATACGATGTGGGCCAATATGGAGCGCGCCTATGAGGATTTGCCAGCCCATATCAAGGAAACAATCGCCCCGCTGAAAGCGCGCCACTCTATCGAGGCGAGCTTTGGCGCCCGGATGCCCGATGAACAGCGCCTGGCGCTCAAGGACAGGTTTCCCGATGCCGAGCATCCGGTGGTGCGCACTCATCCGGAAACGGGGCGAAAAAGCCTATACGTGTGCGGTTTCACCACCCATTTCACAAATTTCCACACCGCCGCCAACGTCCGTTACGGGCAGGACTATGCGCCGGGCGGGGCAAATCTGCTGCACTATCTGATCGGCCGGGCGCAGATCCCTGAATATCAGGTGCGGTGGCGCTGGCAGCCAAACTCCATTGCGATCTGGGATAACCGCTGCACCCAGCATTACGCTGTCATGGATTACCCCCCGTGCGTTCGCCAGATGGAGCGGGCCGGGATCATTGGCGACAAGCCATTCTGAGGACCAAGAGGAGAAGAGAGATGCAATTCTTCGACGAAAGCCTGCTGCCCGAAAATCAGGATCCGCTGGTGATCCAGGTCGCCCCCTACGCGCCCAGCTTCATGCCGGCCGACAGCGATGATATTCCGGTCAGCTTCTCCGAACAGGTGCAAAAGGCGGTCGATTGCTACAACGCTGGCGCAACTGTGCTGCATCTGCACGTGCGCGAACCGGATGGCACTGGTTCGAAAGATCTCGATCGCTTCAATGAAATGCTCGACCGCCTCCGCACCGCGGTGCCAGACATGGTGCTGCAGGTTGGCGGATCGATCAGCTTTGCCCCCAAGAGCGAAAGCGCCGCTGCCGAATGGCTGGATGACGATACCCGTCACATGCTGGCCGAGTTGACCCCCGCGCCCGATCAGGTGACGCTGGCGGTAAACACCAACCAGATGAACGTGATGGAGCTGATCACCGAGGACGATGCCAAGGGCACTACCATGTGGGATGTCTACCGCGAAGCCTATACCGAGATGTACTACGACGCTGGCCCCAGGTTCATGAAGGAACATATGAAGCGGCTTACCGCAGCTGGCATTCAAACCCATTTTCAAGTGGGATGCGCGCGTGATCTGGAAACGGTCGAGCGACTGGTCCGCAGCGGCCACTACATGGGGCCGCTGGTTTGCAACTGGGTAGCGATCGGCGGTGGGCACGATGGCCCCAATCCGCGCAACCTGATGGAATTCATCAATCGCCTGCCGCAGAACGCGATCTGCACTGTCGAAGGCCTGATGCGCAGCATGTATCCGCTGATCACCATGGGAATCGCGATGGGCCTGCACGTTCGCGTCGGCCAGGAGGACAACCTGTGGGGCCGCAAGGGCGAACGCGCCACATCGGTCCAGCAAATTGAAAAGGCGGTGCGGATTTCCGAAGAATTGTGGCGACCGATTGCCAGCGGCAAGGAAGCCAGGGAAATCTACCAGATCGGCACTTTTTATTCGAGCGTCGAGGAGACACTTGAAAAGAACGGCTGGCTGGCTGGTCCGCGCCCTGGTCGTCGTTCACCGCAGCTTAGCGCGGCAGCGTGACCGCCACAGTGCTTTTCGTGCCGGGTTTGCGCGATCACGTCGAGGATCATTGGCAAACCCACGCTGCCCGGCAATTCCCTGGTTCGGTCACTGTCGCTCCGTTGGTGACTGATCGTCTTTCGTGCACTGCGCGCGTCGCAGCGTTGGATGCGGCGTTACAAGCGATACCGGGCCCAGTGGTAATCGCGGCGCACAGTGCCGGCTGTCTCATGGTGGCGGCATGGGCGAGCAGCGCCACGCGGGCGATCAAAGGTGCCTTGCTGGCAACACCAGCAGACGTGGAATCGCCGCTGCCTGCCGGTTACCCGACGCTTGCCGAGCTGGACGCAGGAGGATGGCTTCCCATGGCTCGCTCGCCATTACCATTTCCGACCATTGTGGCGGCCAGCCGTAATGATCCGCTGGCACGGTTTGAACGGGTTGCGCAGTTGGCAGACAGTTGGGATGCAGAGCTGGTTGATGCGGGCGCGGTAGGACATCTCAATTCTGCCACGGGATTTGGTCCCTGGCTTGCGGGATGCCAACTGATAGAGCGGCTTTTGCACTGAACTGGCAAACCACGGCTCTGTGCATCTTGTATCAGTCGCGCATGATCATCGGGGCTTCCCTTGCTGCAACGACGGCATCGGGCACGCTGCAAACCAAGCCGATCAAGTACTGCCCGCTCTGATGCGCCTGGCAAAAGTCAGCTTGCTGACCGGCGTCCATTCGCCAGGCCGCGGCGGCGGAACTGTCAGGCCGTTTCGCGCATGATCAGGCGCGGTGGCATGATCAGGCTTTCGGTATCCTCGCCAGACAGTCGCCGCAGCAGCAGCTCGACCAGCCCGCGCGCGCCGGCGGCGATGTCTTGCCGCACGGTGGTGAGCCTTGGGGTGGTTTGCGCGGCGACAGGCAGATCATCGAACCCGACCAGCCGGACCTGATCGGGAAGCGTGATGGCGCGCTTACGCAGTTCCTGCATGCAGGCGACGGCGATTGCATCGGATGCGGCAAAGATGCCGTCGCAGCCGGGCAGGATCGCGCTCAGATGTTCGACAACATCGCGCACCATGTGATCAGGGGCGAGGTGGGTGGGGAGCGCCCGGATCGGAACCTGCATGCGCCGGGCGATTTCACAGGCACCGGCATAGCGTGCGCCGAATTCGATGGCGCCGGTATCGCCCAGAAAGGCAATATCGGTAGCACCCGCCGCGATCAGCCGTTCAGCGGCGAGCTTGCCGCCCAGCCGGTTGTCGGTGCCGACAACGCAATGGCGCTGGCCTTCCTGATGGTTGCCCCAGACCACCATCGGGCGGTAGCCATCGGCGACATCTTCGATGCGTTCAAACTGGTCGGACTGGCCGATGACGATGACCCCGTCGATCATGCCCGAACCGATGAATCGATCCAGCCAGTCTCCGTCACTGTCCGGAATGACCCGGCGCAGCATCAGGTCATAGCCTTTCACCGTCAATTCGTCGGCAATGTGGCCCAGCAGGGTCATGAAGAAAGTGTCAGAGATCTGCTGTTGGCGATCATGGCCCAGCGGAATGACCACTCCGATCACACCGGTCTTCTGGCGGCGCAACCGGCTTGCCATCTCATTGGGCCGGAACCCGTGTTCACGGGCCAGTGCCTGAATGCGATCGCGGGTTGCGTCGTTCACCAGCGCATGATTGGCCAGGGCGCGCGAAACGGTTCCGGCCGAAACCCCGGCCAATCGGGCCAGATCGGTGATGGTTCGAATGGGGCCGGGCGCAGCGCCCGCCATTTCTTCACCCCTGTCTTTGCTGCGACGGGCCATTGCTCTGTCCCTATGCCGCGGCGGCAGCCATCGCCCGTTTTGGGGCGGCACCGGCTTGTACGAAAAGCGTTGCGATCGCACCGGCCAGCATCAGCACTCCACCCATCATCAGCACATTGCGCGGATCACCTGCCAGCAGCGGGCGATAGATGATTGGCATGGTGAATGTTTGAATCAGCATGGGGATGACGATGAACATGTTGAAAATGCCCATGTAGATTCCGGTGCGTTCGGGCGGGATGGAATCGGCCAGCATGACATAGGTGTTGCCCATCATGCCCGCCCAGCCAAGCCCGATTCCGATCATCAGTGGAAACAGTGTGGCGGTTGAATAGGCATGGGGGATAGCCAGCATCGCCGCGCCGGAAGCAGCCAGGCAGATGACATGGACCGATCTGGCACCATATCGCCTTACCACAGGGATCAGCAGCAGCGCGGCCAGAAAGGCAACAAGGTTGTAGAGCGCACCGGCCTGCTGCGTGGTGAGGGTGGCATCGCGAAAGGCCGCACTGTTTGCGTCATGCGTGCCATACAATGCCCTGGCGACGGCAAAGGTGATGTACTGCCAATAGGCGAACATGGCGTACCATTGGCACAGCATCGCCAGCGCCAGCTGTCGCATCGGGCGCGGCATTTCGCGGATCGCGCTGCCAATTTCGGCCAGCGTGGCGCGCAGCGTCATCGGCCGTGCCGCCAGCGCGGCCTGCTCCGCGGCGTCCAGAGGCAGCTCGGGCACCCGCCAGACCGACCAGACGATGGTGGAAATCGAAAGAACGGCACCAATGACAAAGGCGATCCGCACCACCACCGGGATTCCGTTGGCATCGAGCAGATCCTTGGAAACAAAGGCGGTGAGCAAGGTTGGCGCAAGATAGGACAATGTCTGCGCAAGACCGGTGAAGGCACTCTGCGTCAGAAAGCCGATAGGGCGTTGATCGGGCTGCAGACGGTCCGCAACATAGGCGCGGTAGGGCTCCATCGTGATGTTGTTGCCCGCGTCAAGGATCCACAGCAGCGAAGCGGCCATCCACAAGGCGGCGGAATAGGGCATCAGGAACAGACAAAGCGAGCATAGCACCGCCCCGATCAGGAAATAGGGCGTACGGCGCCCCCAGCGCGAATGGGTGCGATCGCTCATCGCGCCAATGATCGGCTGGATGATCAGCCCGGTCATCGGGCCAGCGAGCCATAACAGCGGCATGGTCGCCTCATCGGCACCCAGAAAGCCATAGATCGGCCCCATGTTCGCTTGCTGCAGCCCGAAACTGAACTGCAAGCCGAAGAATCCGATGTTCATCTCGACTATGCGGGCCAGGGAAAGTTTTGGTTTTGCAGTGCCTTGCATGGTTCGCGCTCCACTCCGGAAGGCGCTCTTGCGGCACCTTGCTGACGGACAGTGGCACGGTTGCGGGCAAATTTCAATCGTTTGCATAAAATCATTGCAAACGATTTAAATCACCCTATGCATTGCCACGAATCAAAAAGTCAGGAGAGGAGTTTGACCATCATGAAGCTGCGTATTGCTCTTGCTTTCAGCACGGCGCTGGTCGCCGTATCGACCCCCGTTTTCGCTCAGGAAACCGCCCCGGCTGCCAATGATCAGCAGCAGGGATCGGACGCGCTGGATCTCGATCAGATCGTTGTTACCGCCAGCGCCAAGCCTGCGAACCGGCTGGATAGCTCCATTTCGGTGAGCGTTCTTTCCGATGATGCGGTGGCTGCTGCCGCGCCGCGCACCACCGCAGAGATTTTCCGCCAGATTCCCGGTATTCGGTCTGAATCGACCGGCGGCGATGGCAATGCGAACATCGCGGTGCGCGGTCTTCCGGTTGCATCGGGCGGTGCCAAGTTCCTGCAGCTGCAGGAAGACGGGCTTCCGGTGATGCAGTTCGGCGATATTGCCTTTGGTAATGCCGATATCTTTTTGCGCGCCGATCAGTCGGTCGCATCGATTCAGGCAGTGCGTGGCGGTTCCGCTTCGACACTGGCATCAAACGCGCCGGGCGGCGTGATCAACTTCATCTCCAAGAGCGGCAAGGAAGCTGGCGGCGTTGTCATCGGCACGGTCGGTCTGGATTACAATGAATACCGGCTCGATTTCGACTATGGTGGCCGCCTTGGTGAACACACGCTGTTCAACGTCGGCGGTTTCTGGCGTGAAGGCGAAGGTCCGCGTCACGCCGGGTATCACGGCAACAGCGGCTATCAGATCAAGGCCAATGTCACGCAGGAATTCGATAGTGGCTATGTTCGCCTGTATGTGAAGCATCTGGATGATCGTGCGATCGGCTATCTGCCGATGCCGGCGCTGGTAACTGGCACCAATTCCGATCCGAAGTTCCAGTCCTTTTCTGGCTTCGACATCAAGAAGGACACGCCGCACAGCGCCTATTTCACCAGCGATTTCGGCCTGGACGGCAACAACAACCGCGCCACCACCGATATTACCGATGGCATGCATCCGCTGGTTACCTCGGTGGGGCTTGAGGCTGCGTTTGATGTTGCTGATGGGCTGAAGCTGGAGGAACGCTTCCGCTGGTCGAGCGTTTCGGGGCGTTTCGTTTCGCCTTTCCCGGCCGAAGTTGCCAGTGCCCAATCGCTCGCCAATTCGGTGGGTGAGCTGCTGACGGGAACCGCCGGCACCTATGGTCTGCGCTATGCCAATGGTCCCAGCGCTGGTCAGACGATCAATCCCGCAACGCTGAACGGCAACGGGCTGCTGATGCGGGTGCATCTGTTCAACGTGAAGATCAATGATTTCGGCGGTTTCACCAATGACATCAAGCTGAGCAAGAGCCTGGGTGCGGCAACGCTGACAGCAGGCTTTTACAAGGCGCGTCAGAACATTGACATGGATTGGGTCTGGAACAGCTATCTGCTGGAAGTGAAGGGCCGCAATGCCGCGCTGGTGAACGTCACCAACAGCACCGGAACCGTGCTGACCGCCAATGGTCTGTATGCCTATGGCGTTCCCGCCTGGGGCAACTGCTGCCAGCGCAGCTATGATGCTACCTATGACATCGATGCGCCCTATGCTGCACTCAATGTCGATCTGGGCGCGCTGACGCTGGATGGCAGCCTGCGCTATGATCACGTCAAGGCGCGTGGCAACTATGCCGGAACGCTGCAGGCCGCCAATTATGACGTGAACGGTGATGGCACGATCCAGCCGGTGGAACGCAGCGTTTCGCTGATCGACAATGCGAAGCCCAGCCCGATCAACTACAATGTCGGTTACCTGTCGTTCTCGTTCGGTGCGAACTATCGCCTGAACAGCGATTCCGCGGTTTTCGCCCGCGTCAGCCGCGGTGGCCGGGCCAATGCCGACCGCCTGCTGTTCGGCGTGGTCAAAGCCGATGGTTCGGTCAGCAAGGAAGATGCGATTGACTACGTCAACCAGTATGAACTGGGCTTCAAATATCGCAGCGGCCCGTTCGGTCTGTTCATCACCGGCTTCCACGCCAAGACCGAGGAACAGAACTTCGAAGTGACGAAAGGCTTCCTGAATCGCACCTACAAGGCGACCGGGGTGGAGCTGGAAACGGCCTATAAGTCGGGCATCTTCGATCTGCGCGCCGGGGCAACCTATACCCATGCCCGCATCGCCAAGGATGCCATTTCCCCCGCCAATGAAGGGCATACGCCGCGCCGTCAGGCAACGCTGATCTATCAGATCACGCCCGCGCTTGATTTTGACAAGGTGCGTCTGGGGCTGAATCTGGTCGGCACGACCAAGGCCTATGCGCAGGATGAAAACAAGCTGATCTTCCCGGCCTATACGCAGGTCAACGCCTTCGTGAATTTCCGCCCGGTGGACAATGTCGAGCTGTCGCTGAACGCCAACAATCTGTTCAACGTCACCGGCATCACCGAAGCGGAGGAGGGATCGATCACAGGCGGCACCAACAACTATGTTCGTGCCCGTTCGATCAATGGTCGCACGGTGTCGGCTTCGGTTCGCTTTGAATTCTAACCCCCAGGGTCGCGTGGCGGGCCGGATTTCGATCCGGCCCGTTTTCGCCATACTGTTTGGATGTAATGATATTATGACCAGTGCATGGACCTCGCAGCATGTCCGCCGGATTGCGTCGGCTGGCGGCAGTGCGGTTCCGCTGATCACGCAGCCGGACCGTTCTGGGCTGGCTGATGGCCGGGTCTATTGGGATATGTGGCCGATCCAGGATCGCACCGGTCGCATTGCTGCCTGCGCTGGCCGCGAATTGTGGATGGCGCTGACCGCGCCTGACCGCCGCGATCCCTCGCTTCGTCACTTCGAAGCGAAAATCCACCTGATCGAACGCCAGCAAGATCGCTGGCTTGACCTTGGTCCCGCGCTGCCTGACTTTGTCGTTCCCTATGAGCGTGAATGGGCGGGTTCGGCGATGACCGATGGTGAGCAGGTCTGGCTGTATTTCACCGGTGCCGGGGCGAGCGACCGGCCCGGCGGGTACCAGCAAGTTCTGTTTGAAAGCACTGCCGCGTTGAGTGCCGATGGCCTGCCGGATCATTGGACGCCGCCGCAGCTGGTTCTGGCAGCGGGTGCGCCGTTCTATCAAAGCGCCGATGCCCATCATGGTGAACCGGGCCGGATCAAGGCGTTTCGCGATCCGGCCTATTTTTGTGATCCTGCCGATGGGGCGGAATATCTGATTTTCACCGCTTCGCTGGCGGATGGCGACAGCGATTTCAATGGCGCGGTTGGCATCGCCCGCAAGGGTGAACAGGGCTGGCAGCTGTTACCGCCACTTATCCATGCCGATGCGGTCAACAACGAGCTGGAGCGCGCGCATGTGATCGCGCATGGCGGGCGCTATTATGCCTTTTGGGTGACGCAAAGCTCTACCTTCGCGCCTGATCTGCGTCAGGCTCCGAATGGACTTTACGGCATGGTCGCGGACAGTCTTTTCGGTGAATACCGCCCGCTCAACGGCAGCGGGCTGGTGCTGGCCAATCCGGCAGCGGAACCTTTCCAGACCTATAGCTGGTTTGTCTCCGCCGATCTGGTGGTTTCCAGCTTTGTCGATTTCTGGGGCCTTGAAGGTGCGGTGATTCCGCAGCAGCCTGATGCGGCTTCGGCGCGGTTTGGCGGCGTACCTGCACCCTTGCTGCAGCTGGAGATCGAAGGGGACAATTGCCGCCTGGCCGAGCGAGTTGCTGCTTGAGCGCCGCCGTTCCCTTGCTGGGCGCGATCGAGGCGGGCGGCACGAAATTCGTGCTGGCGGTGGCGGGCGATCCGCATGGTCCGGTCGTCAGCCATAGCATTCCGACCACCACGCCTGCGGAAACGCTGGAAGCAGCAGCGGCCTGGCTGGAGAAGCAGGGCAGCATTGCGGCGCTGGGCATCGGCACTTTCGGCCCTGCCGATCTGGATCCGCAGTCAGCGGGCTGGGGGCATATCACCGCCACGCCCAAGCCGGGTTGGTCGCATTGCGATATCGCGGGATTTTTTGCGCGCCGTTTCGGCGTGCCGGTCGGCTTTGAAACCGATGTCAACGCTGCGGCCATTGCCGAGTATCAAAGCCTTTCGGCAAGCGATGCCACGTCGCTGGCCTATGTTACCGTGGGCACGGGCATTGGCGGCGGGCTGGTGATCGATGGCCGGACTGTGCATGGTGCTGCGCATGCCGAAATGGGGCATCTGTACCCCCGGCGAGAGCGCGGGGATGACGGTTTTTCTGGCATTTGCCCTTTCCATGGCGACTGTCTGGAAGGGCTGGCGTCTGGTCCGGCGATCAAGGCGCGTTGGGGGGCTTCGCTTTCCGAACTGCCCGCCGATCATCAAGCACATGAATTGGTGGCGGGGTATCTGGCGCAGCTGTGCCAGACCCTGTTCGCCACCACCGCTGTCGAAACCATCGTGCTGGGCGGCGGCGTCATGCAGACGCCGGGGCTGATCGAGCGGGTTGCTCTGCAAACCCGGCAGATCGATGCAGGCTATTTGCCGGGGCAGGCTCGGCATCAGGTGAAGGCACCGGTGCTTGGCACGGAATCTGGCCTGCGCGGCGCGTTGTTGCTGGCGTGTGATGCATTGTCAGCGACTGCTCGATAAGCGGCGCCTATCGGGCGCCATCTAGTGAAAATCCCTTGAGCGTGGCAGGATCCTAACATTGCGAGGGTGGCGGTGTGATGACTGGCCGGGCGGGTGCGCCTCTGTGGGGCGCGTTGCCTCATCCGCGCGGGAAAGCTGGGGCAGGGCGGCGGATTGATCGGAAAGGCGGCTCAGCATGGCGGTAACATCATGCACCCGGCTGGCCATCAGATGCACCACGCCTTCCTTGCTGCGCTGCACTTCGCCAGAGATCACCATCAATCGCGCCGCCATCACTGCACGGCGCTGTTTTTCCATCTCTCGCGCCCACAGCAATGCGTTGACCACGCCGGTTTCGTCTTCGATGGTGATGAATACCGCATTGCCCTTGCCCGGTCGCTGGCGGACCAGCACCGCCCCCGCACAGCGAACCCGTGCGCCGTCCTTCGCCGCGTTTACTTCCGCGCAGGACAGCACCTCGCGCGCAGCAAAATAGGCGCGCAGGAACTGCATGGGATGCCCCTTCAGCGACAGGCGGTGGGTCTGGTAATCGGCCACCACCTCTTCCGACAGCGGCAGCGCGGGCAGGGCGGGAGCGCTTTCCTGCCCAAGTTCCGGCGCGTCCATTGCTGCGAACAGAGGCAGCTGCACGGGGGGCATCCGCCGCACTTCCCACCCGGCTTCGCGCCGGGCATGACCCAGCGCCGCGAGCGCATCAGCATCGGCCAGCAATTGCAGCGCACGCGGCGGCAGACTGGCCCGGTGGGCCATTGCTTCGACCGAGGGGAAGGGCGCCTTGGTGCGGGCCGCCATCAGTGCTTCGGCCCATTCCTGCCGGAAACCATCGATCTGGCGCAGGCCGAGCCGCAGAATGCGCTCTCCTTCCAGCCGGTTGTTCCAATCGCTGGCGGCGATGCTGATCGGCTGCACCTCTACCCCATGTTCCCGCGCATCGCGCACGATCTGGGCAGGCGCATAAAATCCCATCGGTTGGCTGTTCAGCAGCGCGCAGGCGAACACTGCCGGATAGCGGCATTTCAGCCATGACGAGACATAGGCCAGCCAGGCAAAGGCCTGAGCGTGGCTTTCGGGAAAGCCATAATCACCGAACCCCTTGATCTGTTCAAAGCAGCGTTCGGCAAATTCGCGCTCATACCCGCGTGCCACCATGCCCTCGATCAGCATCTCCTCATAATTATGGATCGTGCCGTGGCTGCGAAAAGTGGCCATGGCCCGGCGCAGCCCATCGGCCTGAGCAGGGGTGAAGCCCGCCGCCCTGATCGCCAGCTTCATCGCCTGTTCCTGAAACAGTGGCACGCCCAACGTCTTGCCCAATACATCTTGCATCTCGCCCGGCGGGCCGGGGAACACCACTGCTTCCTCGCCATTGCGGCGGCGCAGATAGGGGTGGACCATGCCGCCCTGGATCGGGCCGGGGCGAACAATCGCCACCTGGATCACCAGATCGTACAGGCAGGCCGGTTTCATACGCGGCAGCATCGCCATCTGCGCCCGGCTTTCGACCTGGAAGGTGCCGATGCTGTCGCCTTTTTGCAGCATGGCATAGGTGGCGGGATCTTCCAGCGGCACATTGGCCAGCGTGTAATTCCCCAGCCCATGCAGGCGCATCAGATCAAAGCTCTTGCGGATGCAGGTGAGCATTCCCAGCGCCAGCACATCCACCTTCATGATTTTCAGCTCGTCGATATCGTCCTTGTCCCATTCGATGAAGGTGCGATCGGGCATGGCGGCGTTGTGGATCGGCACCAGCTCGTCCAGCCGCCCCTCGGTCAGCACAAAGCCGCCAACATGCTGCGAAAGATGGCGCGGATAATCGAGCACCCGGCCGACCAGATCGCGCAGCCGTACCATTTCCGGATTGGCGGGATCGAATCCGGCTTCGGCCAGCCGGTTTTCAGGCATTTCGCTGCCACCCCAGCTGCCCCAGATGGTGCCGGAAAGCCGCGCGGTTACATCCTCGCTCAATCCCAGCGCCTTGCCCACTTCGCGCAGGGCGCTGCGCTGACGATAATGGATCACCGTTGCGGCAATCCCGGCGCGTTCACGGCCATAGCGCCGATAGACATACTGGATCACTTCCTCGCGCCGTTCATGCTCGAAATCGACATCGATATCGGGCGGCTCATCGCGATTTTCGGAAAGAAAGCGCGAGAACAGCAGCTTTTCCCGCACTGGATCGACCGGGGTGATGCCCAGCAGATAGCAGACCAGCGAATTGGCGGCGCTGCCACGCCCCTGGCACAGGATCGGCGGATCGAGGCTGCGGGCATGGCGCACCACATCATGCACGGTCAGGAAATAACAGGCATAGCCGCGGCTGCGGATCAGGCGAAATTCCTCATTCAGCGTCTTGCGATAGTTTTCAGGCAGCCCGGCGGGAAACATCGCCAATGCTGCTTCCTCCACCATATGTTCCAGCCAGCCCTGTGGTTCCCAGCCGGGGGGAACCGGCTCATGCGGATATTCATATTGCAGATCGGCAAGGGTGAAGCTGACGCAGGCGAACAGCGCGCGGGTCTGTTCCAGCGCTTCCGGGCAGGCGCGCAGCAGCCGGGCCATCTCCGCCGGGGATTTCAGATGCCGTTCGGCATTGGCGGCCAATATGCGCCCGGCCTGACGCAGGCTGGTGCCTTCGCGGATGCAGGTCAGCACATCGGCCAGCGGGCGATCATCGGCCGTGGCATAAAGCGCATCATTGCTGGCGATCAGCGGCACGCCGGTTTCCGCCGAGAGATGTTGCCGTGCGGCCAGCCGCCGCGCATCGCGTCCGGCGCGAGGCATGGTTGCCGCCAGCCAGAGATAGGGCGTGGCGTGACGCAGCGTTTCCAGCAGCAGCGCATCGCCATCCATCGCGATCAGCGCCAGATCCTGCGCATGATCGATCAGATCGGGCAGGGTAAGCTCGCAGGAACCCTTGGCCGCACGGCGGTTGCCCAGCGTCAGCAGCCGGGTCAGCCGCCCCCAGCCATGGCGGGTGCGGGGATAGGCCACCACATCGGGCGTGCCATCGGCAAACCCCAGTCGCGCCCCCACGATCAGGCGGAACGGGCCATTGATCCCGCCCAGTTGCTTCCAAACGCGATGCGCGCGCACCACGCCGGCAACGGTATTGCGATCGGCAATCCCGATTCCGCCCATCCCCAGCGCATGGGCGCGGGCGACCATTGTCTCAGCCGCAGAGGCACCGCGCAGAAAGCTGAAATTGCTGGCGGCGACAGGCTCCGCGAAAAAGGGTGACGCTGCCGGGGAAGGGCGGGCATTCATGCAAACAGTCCGTGCAGATACCAGCGCGGATGCGGGGTTTCATCGTAAAGCCCGTGGCGGAACAGCCAGTAACGCCGCCCGCTGCTATCCTCGATCCGGTAATAGTCACGAGTCAGCCCGCCATGACCGGGGCGGTGCCCTTCGCGCCGCCGCCACCATTCCCCTGCGATCCGTTCCGGTCCTTCTGCCAGCCGCACCTCATGCACCTGTCCGCGCCAACGGAACCGCTGGGGCGGTCCATCGGGCACTTCGGCCATGGCGGTAACCGGCTGTGGCGGTTCGAACAGCCAGAGCGGGCGCGGCGCGGCATCTGGGCGGGACGGCCAGAGGGATGGCGGAGCCTGCTGCGCTGGTGCGAGATATTGGCCGCGTTCGGGGATATGGCTGTCATGCGGATGCAGGCGCAGCACGCTTTCCGCGCCCCAGCGGGTTGCCAGCCGGTCAAGCAGATGCGCCAGGCTTTCCTGGCCTTGCGCCTTTGCACCGCCCAGCGGTTGCTGCTGTGCGGTCAATCCCTCACGGCGGGGAGCGGCGATGCGGATCATGTCAAAACCAAAGCCGGGATCGAGCGGATCGGTCAGCGTATCGATCCGTTCCCGCAGCAGCCGGATCAGCAGCGCCGGATCGCGGCTTGGCAGGCCGGTTTCCACGCTCAGCTGCCGGATCTGGCCATCGCTGCGATAAAGCGCCAGTGCCAGCCGCCGCAGCCCTTCGCCGCGCTGCTCCAACTGTCGGACGAGGCGGACCAGCAGTTCTTCGGTGGCTTCCAGCGCATCCTCTATCCGGCCCAGTGGCTCGGCAAAGCGCATTTCCTCGCGCGGCATCGGCAGGCGGCGTAGCGGTGCAATCGGGCTGTCGGCATCGCCGATGATCTGGCGCAGGCGCAGCACCGCAGCTTCGCCCAGCCGCGCCGCCAGCGCCGCCATCGGCCGCCGGGCAAGCTCGCCCAAGGTGGTCAACCCGGCGCGGCGCAGCGCCACAGTTGCCCGCTCATCCAGTTCCAGCGCGGTCACAGGCAGAGCCATGACATCGGCATCGCCGCCATAGCGCACCAGCGCTCGCGCGGCGGCGGCATTTTCGGCCAGCGCATGGCGGGTGGTCAGCCCGGTCAAGGCTATTGCCTGCGCTGTCAGCTCTGCCTCTCCGCCAAACAGATGCGCGCAGCCGGTAATATCCAGCAGCAGCCCATCGGGTGGATCGGACGCGACCATCGGGGTGAAGCGCCGCATTCTGTGCGCCAGCCGTTCCAGCAACAGCGCATCACCCTCTGGCTGATGCGGCAAGGTGAGCAGCGCCGGGTGCCGGGCGCGGGCATCGGCCAGCATCATGCCGGGGATCAGCCCGATCAGCGCCGCCGCGCGATTGACCGCCACCAGCCGCATGGCATTGCCGCTGCGGCTGACCAATGCGCGTGGTTCGGATGTCTGCGGTTCGGATAGGGGGGCGTCAGGCAGCGCGGGCGATGGCGCTGGTTCCTCCCTCCATGCCCTTTCGCAGGGCAGGTAGGGAAACCACAGCGCCAGGCAGCGCCGCTTCGATGAAGCAGCCATGTTCCGCATCCCATTCCAACCGCCAGTGCTGCCCCGCCGGCCCGCTGCGCTGGCGCAGCAATTCGGCATGAATCGCAGGCGGGCCGGGGGCATTGGCGGCCAGCGGTGCAGAGGGCGCGGCGCTGATCCGCCAGCGGGTTTGCGCAGCGCTGGGCCGCTCCGGTGCAGACACCCGCAGCATCAGCACGCAAAGTGCGGATGCTTCAGCGGCCAGCGTCAGCCGCCGACTGGCAGTCAGATCATATTCGCGGGCCGTGCCCCGGCTTTCGATCAGCACCGCGGCGATCCCCGTGCAGCGCGCCGCATCCACCCCGGCACGCAGCAGCGCCAGCGTATCGCGCAATTCGATCAGCACCAGTCGTGCCGGATCGATTCCCAATTCGCGCAGCCCTTCGCCATAGGCCATGCCATCCTGACGGTGCTGGGGCACACGCAGCAGCAGGATCGGGCCATGGCTTCGCGCCCCTGCTGCCGCCAGCGCGAAATGCAGCATGGCCGCGCGGTCTGGCTCATCCCCATGGATTTCATGCAGCCGCGCGGGCGCCAGCAGGGCAGTCTGATCGAATCGCATATGTTCACTATATGTTCCATTGCGATTTGATCAAGGGACGATAGGCTGCGGGCCTGTCATCTGTGTATTGCGGTGTTACAAGCGACATCAACCGACACAGAAAGGCGCAAGCTATGGAACAGGTTTCGATTGTCAGGACCGGCGGCGGCGAGGCGGGCGAATATCACGCCCATGTTGCCGGAGCTTCGGCGATTGGCCGGTTGACCTGGGTGCAGCACGGCGATGTGCGCGTTGCGGAACATACCCTGGTACCGCCCGAGATCGGCGGACGCGGCGTGGCCGGATTGCTTGTTGCGGCGCTGGTGGACGACGCCCGCAGCGAAGGATTCAGGATCGAACCCGCCTGCAGCTATGTGGCGGCAGCCTTTGCCCGGCACCCGGAATGGGCCGGATTGCGCGCCTGATTTCCAGGCCGGTCAGGCGGTGATGCTGGCCCGGGCCTTGGCAAGAAGATCACGAAATTCAGCCAGCTGGGTCAGATCGGTGCGCTGTCCGGTGGCTGCGGTGGTGCAGATTGCCTCGAAACTGCCGTCCAGTTCTGCAAGCAGTTCAGCCAGCTGATTGCCGCTACAGGGCGCTGCCAATTCCGAAGAACCTTCGGCGAGCTGTTCAACGCGCTGTTCCAGAACATGGCGGCGCTGGATTTCCTCTTTGAGTTCGCCTTCCAGATCCGCCAGCGCCATGCTGCGCAGGGTTACACGTTCATCCAGCGCAGCATTGGCGCGCTTCAGGTTTTCCGCGCGGGCCCGCTTGGCCAGCTGGATGTCGATGCGCGCCCGCAAGACATCGAAATCGATCGGCTTCAGCACATAATCATCAGCCCCGGCTTCCAGCGCCTCGACAGTGGCTTCGCTTTCGGCGCGGCCAGTCACCATGATCACGGGCACATCCCGCGTCGCTTCGGCGGCGCGCAATTCGCGGAGCACTTCCACGCCGTTCATTTGCGGCATCAGGAAATCGAGCAGAATGATATCGGGTATCGTATGCTCGACATAGGCCAGTGTTGCCGGGCCGCTATCGACACAGCTGACCGAATAGCCAAGAATCTCAAGCCGCCGTCCCAGCAGAAGGCAGTTGGATTCCATATCGTCGACCACCAGCACATTGCGCAGGTCAATCGCCATGCCATCGAAATTGACGTGCAGCATCAGATCACTTTCCCGCGTTCGGGCGAGCGTCCGGATTCACAGGCGTGCACCTGCGCCGGATCGCCGATGGCAGAGCGGCATGGGGCCGGAAAGAGGAGCTCGATCAACATCTTACTATTACCTGCAACAAGTATTTACGCCACGCGGGTTAGAGTCTCGTCGGCAAGGCCTAGGGGTTTGCCCGAGGTAATCAGCTTGCGCAGATCGGCTGCGCTGACGGGATGCGAAAGCAGATGTCCTTGCGCAACATCGCAGCCCATCGCCACCAGCAGATCAAGCTGTTCGCGCGTTTCGACACCTTCGGCAACCGAATGAAAGCCCAGGCTGTTGGCCATCGAGATGATGGTCTGTACCAGCACGCGGGCCGCCGGGCGGCGTGTCAGATCGGTCAGCAGCGAACGGTCGATCTTCAGGCGCTTGAAAGGCAGCTGGATCAGGCTGGCCAGATTGGAATAGCCGGTGCCGAAATCGTCGATCGCCACCGAAACGCCAAGCTTGCTGATCCGCTGCAACCGGTCTGCGGCGAGTTCGGCATTCTGCATGGCCATGCTTTCGGTGATTTCCAGCTCCAGCAGCTGCGGCTGTGCGCCCCAGCGCTTCAGCGAAGCATTGACCAGCGCGATGAATTCCATCTGCTGCAACTGGTTGGGCGAGACGTTGATCGAGATACGCAAGGGGCAGCCACCGGCAGTCAGATCGGCAATATGCCGCGCCGCTTCACCGATCACCCATTCGCCAATCTGGCCAATCAGATTGGATTGCTCGGCCAGCGGAATGAATTCGCCGGGCATGATTAGCCCGCGTTTGGGATGCCGCCACCGGATCAGCGCCTCGGCGGAACTGATCCGCAGGGTGCGGCAATCATAAAGCGGCTGATAGAACAGCTCGAATTCGCCTTTGGCCAGCGCTTCGCGCAATTCCTGTTCGCGTTCGGCAAACCGCCGTGCCTCTTCATCCAGTGCCGGGGTATAGAATTTCAGCAGGTTCTGGCCGCAGCGCTTGGCATGATACATGGCCGTGTCAGCCGCGCGCAGCAGGCTGATATAGCTGTCACCATCCTGCGGCGAGAAAGCAACGCCGATGCTGGCACTGATGCTGACGGCATGTGCGCCAAGCTCAAAAGGTTCAGCCAGCACCCTGTGGATGCGCGCGGCGAGCCGTTCGATAAGCTGCCGCGAAGCGCGTGCGGGTATGAAAACGGTGAACTCGTCTCCGCCAAACCGCGAGATTATGGAGTTTTGATCGGCGTTGTTTTCACCATTATTTCCGGCATCGTCAACGCGCGCGGCAAGCTTCAGCCGATCTGCCGCAATCTGCAAAAGCCGATCGCCGTAATTGTGCCCCAGCGTATCATTGACCGATTTGAAGCCGTCTATGTCCAGAAACATCAGGCAGCCCGCTTCACCGCGGCTGCGCGATTGCTGCAGCAGGCGTTCGACATTGCGGCGAAAGTAGCTGCGATTGATCAATCCGGTCAGAGCATCACGCTGCGCGACATCATTCAGCCCATCGATAGTGTGCTTGATGCGCTGCGCCATGACATCGACTGCATCGCGGATTTCCACGCCATCGTTATTCGCCGGAGAGGGGGGCTTGGCTTCATCGTCGAACTGGCCGAGGCCGATCTGGTCCAGCCGGCCGATAACTTCGGCGATCTCGTCGTTGGCGGA
>JBGAIR010000045.1:0-19009 GCA_044225335.1 Novosphingobium sp.
GAGCCCGATGCGGCGGAAATCGCACGGCGGCGCGAGATCTGGTTCGCGCCCTATCACGCTGCACTGCGCCAGCAGATCGAGCGGCTGCGCGCGCTTCACCCGGCGGTGGTGCTCTATGATGCGCATTCGATCCGCAGCCATGTGCCGCGCCTGTTTGAAAGGGAATTGCCGCAGTTCAATATCGGCAGCTTCGATGGTGCCAGCTGCGATGCGCGGCTGACGCAGGCCATCGCTGCCCGCTGCGCTGGTGACAGCCATATCATCAATGGCCGTTTTAAGGGCGGCTGGATCACCCGCCACTATGGCGAACCGGCGCGCGGCATCCATGCGGTGCAGATGGAGCTCGCCATTCGCGGCTATGCCGATGAAGACGGCGAATGGCCGCCCGCATGGAACCCGGCCCGCGCCGCGCCGATGCAGGCGCGGCTGCGCGATATTCTTTCCGCCTGCCTCGATTTTGCCCAACACCCGTCAGGAGACCCGTCATGAACCGTCTCGATAACAGCCGCGTCATCCGCGCCGCGCATGGCACGCAGCTCAGCGCCAAAAGCTGGCTTACCGAAGCGCCGCTGCGGATGCTGATGAACAATCTCGATCCCGATGTTGCGGAAGATCCGGCCGCGCTGGTGGTCTATGGCGGCATTGGCCGCGCCGCGCGCAACTGGGAATGTTTCGATCAGATCACCGCTGCGCTGGAGCGGCTGGAAGATGATCAGACCCTGCTGATCCAGTCCGGCAAGCCGGTGGGCGTGTTCCGCACCCACAAGGACGCACCGCGCGTGCTGCTGGCCAATTCCAATCTGGTGCCGGAATGGGCGACCTGGGATCATTTCCATGCGCTCGATCGCGCCGGGCTGATGATGTATGGCCAGATGACCGCCGGTTCATGGATCTACATCGGTTCGCAGGGCATCGTTCAGGGCACCTATGAAACCTTCGTCGAGATGGGCCGTCAGCACTATGGCGGCGATCTTGCCGGCAAATGGATTTTAACCAGCGGGCTGGGCGGCATGGGCGGCGCGCAGCCGCTGGCCGCGACCATGGCGGGTGCATCCTGTCTGGCGGTGGAATGCCAGCCTTCGCGCATCGAAATGCGGCTGCGCACCGGCTATATCGATCGCCATACCGACAGTCTGGACGAAGCGCTGGAAATCGTCAGCACCAGCAAGACGCCGGTATCGGTTGGCCTGCTGGGCAATGCGGCGGATGTCTTCCCCGAAATCTACCGGCGCGGCATCCGCCCTGCTGCGGTTACCGATCAGACATCGGCACATGATCCGGTCAATGGCTATCTGCCGCAGGGCTGGACGCTGGATCAGTGGATGGACGGGCGCGAACGTGATCCCGCCAGCGTTGAAAAGGCCGCCCGCGCTTCAATGGCGGTGCATGTCCGCGCGATGCTGGATTTCGCCGCAGCAGGCGTGCCGACCTTCGACTATGGCAACAATATCCGTCAGGTTGCCAAGGATGAAGGCGTGGAGAACGCCTTTGATTTCCCCGGCTTCGTCCCCGCCTATATCCGCCCGCTGTTCTGCCGCGGGATCGGTCCGTTCCGCTGGGCGGCGCTGTCTGGCGATCCCGAGGATATCTACAAGACCGATGCCCGCGTGAAAGAGCTGATCCCCGATGATCCGCATCTGCACAACTGGCTGGATATGGCACGCGAGCGGATTCACTTTCAGGGCCTGCCCGCGCGGATTTGCTGGGTTGGACTGGGGCAGCGCCACCGGCTGGGGCGGGCCTTCAACGAGATGGTCCGCAATGGTGAACTGAAAGCGCCAATCGTGATCGGGCGCGATCACCTCGATTCCGGTTCGGTCGCCAGCCCCAATCGCGAGACCGAGGCGATGCGCGATGGATCGGATGCCGTGTCGGACTGGCCGCTGCTCAATGCGCTGCTCAACACCGCCTCGGGCGCGACCTGGGTTTCGCTGCATCATGGCGGCGGGGTAGGCATGGGCTATTCGCAGCATGCCGGCATGGTGATCGTGGCCGATGGCAGCGATGATGCCGCGCGGCGGCTGGAGCGCGTGCTGTGGAACGATCCCGCCACCGGCGTGATGCGCCATGCCGACGCCGGCTATGAAGAAGCCCGCGCCTGCGCACGCGAACAGGGGCTGGATTTGCCGGGGATTCTTTAGGTCACGCCACCTAGGCCTTGCCATCCAGCTTGCGGCCCAGCTTCACGAACAGCCAGATCAGCGGCGGCACCATGATGGTGGAAAGCAGCAGCTTGGAAATGATCTGCCCTTCCATGATCGCGCCCAGCGGCATCGGCTGGCCGGTGGCGCTGTCGATCACGCCATAGAAGGATATGGTGATGAACAGCACCGTATCGACCACCTGCGACAGCAGGCTGGAAATCCATGCCCGGAACATCAGCGCCTTGCCCTGCCCGCCAGCAATCCGCGAAAACAGATAGACGTTGAGCGTCTGCGAAGTGCCATAGGAAATCAGCCCGGCAAACTGCATCCGCGCGCCCTGCCCCAGCAAACGGGCGAAGGCTTCCTGATCGCTCCAGAACGGCGCGGGCGGAACCACGCGAATCACCAGCGTCAGCAGCACCATCGAAACAATCAGCGGCACAAAGCCATAGCGCACCAGCCGGTTGGCCATGCCCTGCCCAAACAGTTCCGCCACCGCGCTGGACAGCACCACCAGCAGCAGAAAGGCGAATATCCCTGATTCCACCGCCAGATCACCCAGCACCGGCCAATGACCCAGCGATGCCAGCTTGGTGCCAAGCACCCCGGCCAGAATGGCCAGACCGCCATAGAGCAGCGAGAAGATGAACAGCGAGCGCGGGATGGTGTTTTCGGGTGTCTGCATCGCCAAGGCTTAGCGAGGAAGATCGTCCACGGAAAGAGGGCCAATTTTTCCGCTAGGCGCGCGCGCCCGGTATGACTACGAAGTTGCCAAATCACGAAAACGCCATGGGGGCAGCCGAACATATGCATATTCTTTCCAGCCTGGCCGGTATGGCGATCATCCTGCTGGTGGCGATCCTGCTTTCCTCTGATCGCAAGGCAATTCGCCTGCGGGTTGTTGGTGCGGCCTTTGCCTTGCAGGCCGGATTTGCCGCGCTGGTGCTCTATGTGCCCTGGGGCAATCGCGCGTTGCAGGCCGTGGCAGGCGGAGTATCCGCGCTGCTGGGATATGCCCATGCCGGAACCGAGTTCCTGTTCGGGCCGCTGGCATCGGACAAGCTGGGGCAGAATTTCGCCATTCAGGCACTGCCGGTGATCATCTTCTTCGCCGCGCTGATTTCGATCCTCTATTATGTCGGCGCGATGCAGCTGGTGATCAAATGGATCGGCGGCGCGCTGGAAAAGATTACCGGCATCAGCAAGGTGGAAAGCCTTTCCGCCGCATCGAACATCTTTGTCGGTCAATCGGAAAGCCCGCTGGTGATCCGCCCCTATCTGGCCGCGCTGACGCCGTCGCAGCTGTTCTGCCTGATGAGCGTGGGCATGGCCGGAGTGGCCGGGACGATTCTGGCCGCCTATGCCAGCATGGGCATCCGCATCGATTATCTGGTTGCCGCGGCATTCATGTCAGCGCCGGGCGGGATCGTCATGGCCAAGCTGATCATGCCCGATCCGCGCAGCGATGCCGCCGCCGTGGTGCCCGAAGACGGTCAGCCACTGGCGCTGCATGATGAGGAACGCCCCGCCAATATCATCATGGCCGCTGCCCAGGGCGCGCAGACCGGTGTCCGGCTGGCGGTGGCGGTGGGCGCGATGGTGCTGGCCTTTGTCGCGCTGGTGGCGCTGGCCAACGGGCTGTTCGGCTGGGTGGGAAGCTGGTTCGGCCATCCCGAACTCTCGTTCCAGATGGTGCTGGGCTATGCCTTTGCCCCGATCTTCCGCTTGCTCGGTGCGCCGGACTGGGCCGAGGCGATGCGCGCTGGCGGCTTTTTCGGCAGCAAGCTGGTGCTCAATGAATTCGTCGCCTTTATCGATCTGGGACAGGCAAAGGAATTGTCGCAGCAGACGGTTGCCATTGTCACTTTCGCTTTGTGCGGTTTCGCCAATTTCAGCTCGATCGCGATCCAGATGGCCGTCACCGGCAGCCTCGCCCCCAATCAGCGCCCGCTGATCGCCAAGCTGGGGATCAAGGCGCTGGTCGCGGGCAGCCTGTCCAATCTGATGAGCGCGGCCCTGGCCGGGCTGTTTCTGGGCATGTAACATAACGCGCAGCGTGGGAGAGCAAGATGCTGTTGATCGAAGGCTGGCTGCGGCTGGCACAGGGTGAATTTGACAAGGTGCAGGAACAGGCTTCGGCAATGGTCGCGGCCACCCGGGCTGAGGAAGGCTGCCTGCACTATGCCTTTGCCCGCGACATCGACGAGCCGGATCTGATCCGCGTTTCAGAGCGCTGGCGCGATCAGGAAGCGCTCGCCGCCCATTCCGCCAGCGCGCATATGGCCGAATTCAACAAGGCGATGGCCAGCGTGCAGCGCGAAGGGGCCGATCTGTGGCTCTATTCCGCAGAACAGGTCCGCAAGCTGATGTGACGGTGCGGGTCAGTCGATGATGCGCGCGGCCCTTACATAGCCAAACTCGCCTACGCCCGACCATGCACGCCCGTCGGGAAAGCGAAGTTCGATGCCATGCAGATCTTGCGCATCGGCCAGGCGCATATTGACGCCCATCATTGTGTCGCCGTGTTTTTCTTTGGCGGCTTCGGTCAGTTTGAAATGGGTTGTGGCCCCGCAGTTTGCGCAGAAATGTACATCCACGCCCGGCTCGCTCTTGTCGCTTCGACAATAACTTGAGGTTTCCCCGTCGGTTGCAACCTCATCCGGCGCGAAATAGCCCCATATCGCGCCTGTCTTCTGGCAGAGCGAACAGTTGCATTCGTGGATGAAGTCCGGGCGCCGTGTGGTTTGCAGGCTTACGCGGCGGCAATGGCAGGTCAGGCTTGGCATCGCTGCATCACTATCGAATGCCACCCGCTTGCGATAGCCCGATGTGCTGAAGGCCGACTGCGGGTCAGATACCCGCATACCATTGGTAATCGCGGTTATCCTCCCAGAAGCCGCCCTTGCCGCCATAGATGCCGGACAGGCTTTCGCGCAGTTCGATCCGCATCAGATATTTGGCCTGCTTGTATCCCAGCTGCCGTTCCACCCGCAGCCGCAGCGGTGCGCCATGCGGCACGCTCAGCGCTTGGTCATTCATGCGCCAGGCCAGGATCGTCTGCGGATGGAAAGCATCGATCAGGTCGATCGATTCGTAGAACGGTTTGCCTTCCAGCCGGTCAGCGCAGTGAAACACCACGTAGCGCGCCGCGGGCAGCAGCCCCGCCTGCGCCAGCACAGTGCCCAGCTGCGGTCCCTGCCACTTGCCGATTGCACTCCACCCTTCAACGCAATCATGCCGGGTGATCTGGGTGCGCTGCGGCATCGCCTGCAAAGCGGTCAGCGGCAGCGCCAGCGGCTGACGGACCAGCCCGTCCACCACCAGCCGCCAATCGGCGAACCCGCCCGCAACCATGCGGGCATAGTCCGCGCCTTCCACGCCCAGGCTGCCATTGGCCTTGAACACCGGCGAGATATCCCCCTCGGCAAATTCGCGCGCCAGCGCATCGCCGATCAGGAAACGCTGCGCGCGCATGGTCAGGCCGCTGCCCACCTTCAGCCCGTCGCGGAAATTTTCCGAGGAATTGAGCGCATCGCAGCCGCCCAGCAGCAATCCGCCTGCGCCGGCGGCGCCAAAGCCCAGCAAGCGGCGGCGCGAGATCACTGGCTGGTCCGCGCTCATGCCGTTTCCTTTCGGTCGCTGGGCAAGCGGTACCAGCCGGTCAGCATCGATCGCACTTCATTGATCGGCCCGGCCAGCACCACCATGATAATGTGAACCACGAAAAACGCCACCAGCCCGGCGGCGCAAAGGAAGTGGATGCTGCGCGCCGATTGCCGCCCGCCGAACAGATCTAGCAGCCAGGGGAACGCCGCGTTCAATCCCGGCGACATGGTCAGCCCGGTCAGGATCACCCCCGGCAACAGCACCAGCAGCACCGCGCCATAGGCCAGTTTTTGCAGGATGTTATAGCGCAGCGCCGCCGCTCCAGTCGGAAAGTGCAGCCGCGCATGTTCGGTAATGTCATGCCAGAGATGCGCCGGATGCAATTCGGCAAGGCGCGGAGCCAGATCGCGGCGCAGATGGCCAGACAGCAGCGACCACAGCAGATAGAACGCCAGCCCGATCACCAGAATCCAGGCAAAGGCAAAATGCCACAGCCGCGCATCGGCCAGACTGTAGAACGAAGGAATGGTGATCCAGCCGGGAAAGGGAATCCCGTCTCCCCCATCCAACGCCAGCCAGGCCGGATCGGCATTGGCACCATACTGTCCCCAATAGAGTCGGGGATGGGCGTTGAAGATCATCAGCCCGCTCATCAGCATCACGCACAGCGTCAGCGCATTGATCCAGTGCCAGATCCGCGTGAACCCGTGATGCCGCCGCACCAGATCACCTCCGCGCGGCGGCGCAGGCGTTTGTTCCGGTTCAATTTCCGCTGGTTGGGGCATGGCTTCGGACATGGGCAGGCCTTTCGCAAAGCAGGCTATCGCGCCAGCTTGTTCGCTGCAATCACTTGCTTGGTTACAGCAGAATTTTGCCCCGCGCTTGCGGCGGCACGGCCATTTGCCTACCGCCCGCTTTGAGGAGAACATCTCGTGTCAGCGCCGCCGCCCCGCCGCCATCATTCGCTGCTGCCCTTTGCGGCGGTGGCAGCGGGCATTGCCTGTTTTTCGGTGATGGACGCGCTGATGAAGGGCGCAAGTCTGGCGGTTGGTGCCTATAGCGCGATGCTGTGGCGCTCTGCCGCCGGGGTAGTGCTGATGTATCCGGTCTGGCGGCTGGGCGGCGGACGCAGACCGGCGCGCGCGGCGATGCGGCTGCACGCCCTGCGCGGCCTGAACAGCGCCGGCATGGCGACCAGCTTTTTCTGGGGGCTGAAATATCTGCCGATGGCGGAAGGCATGGCGATGTCATTTATTGCCCCGCTGATTGCGCTCTATCTGGCAGCGGTCACCCTGGGCGAAACCATCGGACGGCGCGCGGTGATCGCCTCGCTGATGGGGCTGGCGGGGGTGATCGTGATCGCTGCGGCGCAGCTGGGCCGGGGCGATTATACCCCTGATGTCGGCTGGGGGATCGCCGCGATCCTGACATCGGCCGTGCTTTATGCCTGGAACCTGATCCTGCAGCGCCAGCAGGCACAGCTGGCCGATCCGCGCGAAGTGGCGATGTTCCAGGCGGTGTTCACCGGCCTGTTTCTGGTCCTGCTGGCCCCGTGGCTGGCGCAGTGGCCCGATCATGGCACCTGGCTGCATATCGGCGGCGCAGCGATGCTGGCGATGATTTCGCTGATGCTGATTTCCTGGGGCTATGGCCGCGAGGAAACGCAGGTGCTGCTGCCGCTGGAATATAGTGCCTTCATCTGGGCAGCATTGATGGGCTGGCTGATGTTTGGCGAACAGCTGACCGCGCCGACCATCGCCGGGGCGCTTCTGATCGTGGCTGGCTGCTGGATCGCAACGGGTAAACGCGCCGATCACACGGAACAGACCGCACTTTAGTCTAAGCTGCCCGCCCACCCTTGACGCGGAGCCATTTCCCGCGCATCGGCGGCGCCGAAAGCCGGTTCTGCTGCATGCGCGAAAGGGGGCCATTTACTTTCGCGATATCTGGCAGGGGCTCCACATACAGGAGACAAGACGCATGACTCAGGTCGGACAGGACACGCTCGGCACTCGCTCTACCCTTTCGGTCGGCGGGCAGGACTACGCCTATTACTCGCTGAAGAAGGCGGCCGCGAAGCTTGGCGATGTCAGCCGACTGCCGTTCAGCATGAAAGTCCTGCTGGAAAACCTGCTCCGCTTTGAAGATGGCGGCTTCACCGTTTCCACTGCCGATATTCAGGCCGTGGTCGACTGGCAGAAGAACCCCAGCGAATCGTCGAACGAAATTCAGTATCGGCCGGCCCGCGTGCTGCTGCAGGATTTCACCGGCGTGCCCTGCGTGGTCGATCTGGCAGCGATGCGCGATGCCATTGCCAAGCTGGGCGGCGATACCAGCAAGATCAATCCGCTGGTGCCGGTCAATCTGGTGATCGACCACTCGGTGATGGTGGACGAATTCGGCCATCCCAAAGCCTTCGAACAGAATGTGGAGATCGAATATCACCGCAATCTGGAACGCTATGACTTTCTGAAGTGGGGTTCCAAGAGCCTCGCCAATTTCTATGCCGTGCCCCCCGGCACCGGCATCTGCCATCAGGTGAATCTGGAAAACATCGCGCAGACGGTGTGGACCAGCACTGACGCGAGCGGCGCGAAGGTTGCCTATCCCGATACCTGCGTCGGCACCGATAGCCACACCACCATGGTCAATGGCCTGGGCGTGCTGGGCTGGGGCGTTGGCGGGATCGAGGCCGAGGCCGCAATGCTGGGCCAGCCGGTTTCGATGCTGATCCCCGAAGTGGTCGGCTTCAAGCTGACCGGCGCGCTGAAGGAAGGCGTTACCGCCACTGATCTGGTGCTGACCTGCACCAATATGCTGCGCAAGCATGGCGTGGTTGGCCGCTTTGTTGAATATTATGGCCCCGGCCTTGCCTCGCTCAGCCTGGCGGACCGCGCGACGCTGGCCAACATGGCGCCGGAATATGGTGCCACTTGCGGCTTTTTCGGCATCGATGACAAGACGCTGGATTACCTGCGCCTGACCGGGCGCGAAGAAGCCCAGATTGCGCTGGTTGAAGCCTATGCCAAGGAACAGGGCTTCTGGCTCGATCCCAATGGTCCCGATCCGGTGTTCTCCAGCACGCTGGAACTCGACATGGGCACTGTCGTCCCCTCGCTCGCCGGGCCGAAGCGCCCGCAGGACCGCGTCGATCTCACCCAGGTTGATGATGTTTTCGCCAAGGACATGGCCGAAACCTACAAGAAGGCCAACGCCCGCGTGCCGGTGGAAGGCAAGGACTTCGACATCGGCGATGGCGATGTGATGATCGCCGCAATCACCAGCTGCACCAACACTTCCAACCCCGGCGTGCTGGTGGCTGCCGGTCTGGTCGCCAAAAAGGCCAATGAGCTGGGCCTTCGGCCCAAGCCCTGGGTGAAGACCAGCCTTGCCCCCGGATCGCAGGTGGTCACCGACTATCTGGAAAAGGCCGGGCTGCAATCGCATCTCGATGCGGTCGGCTTCAATCTGGTTGGCTATGGCTGCACCACCTGCATCGGCAACTCCGGCCCACTGGCCGAACCGATCAGCAAGGCCATCAATGAAAATGGTCTGGTCGCCGCCGCGGTGATTTCTGGCAACCGCAACTTCGAAGGTCGCGTCAGCCCCGATGTGCGCGCCAACTTCCTCGCCTCGCCGCCGCTGGTTGTCGCCTATGCGCTGAAGGGCACGGTGATCGAGGATTTCGTTACCACCCCCATCGGCAAGGGCAGCGCAGGCCAGGACGTGTTCCTGAAAGATATCTGGCCGAGCAATGAGGAAGTGTCCTCCACCATGGCCAGCTGCATGGATCGCGCCATGTTCCAGGCCCGCTATGCCGATGTCTACAAGGGCGATTCCCATTGGCAGGCGATCAATGTGACCGGCAGCGAAACCTATCAGTGGCGCGCCGGTTCCACCTATGTCGCCAATCCGCCCTATTTCGAAGGGCTGACCATGACCCCTGCCCCGGTGCAGGATATCGTCGAGGCCAAGCCGCTTCTGATTCTGGGCGATTCGATCACCACCGATCACATCAGCCCCGCTGGCAACATCAAGGCTGACAGCCCGGCCGGTGAGTGGCTGATGGAACATCAGGTCGCCAAGGCAGACTTCAACTCCTATGGTGCACGGCGCGGCCATCACGAAGTGATGATGCGCGGCACCTTTGCCAATATCCGCATCCGCAACGAAATGGTGCCAGGCATCGAAGGCGGCATGAGCCGCTATGGCGATCAGGTGCTGCCGGTTTACGATGTGGCGATGAAGCACAAGGCCGATGGCACGCCGATGGTGGTGGTCGCCGGCAAGGAATATGGGACTGGTTCCAGCCGCGACTGGGCGGCCAAGGGCACCAATCTGCTGGGCGTGCGCGCGGTGATCGTGGAAAGTTTCGAACGAATCCACCGCTCCAACCTGGTCGGCATGGGCGTGCTGCCGCTGCAGTTCAAGGATGGCGATACCCGCGCCAGCCTGGGACTGGATGGCGATTGCAGCTTCACCATCGAAGGTGTTGCCAGCCTCAAGCCGCGTCAGGATGTGGAAGTAAAGGTCACCCGCAAGGATGGCTCAAGCTTCAGCTTCACCGCGCTGTGCCGAATCGATACCGCCAATGAAATCGAGTATTTCAACAACGGCGGCATCCTGCACTACGTGCTGCGCAAGCTGGCGGCTTGATTCCAGCTTAGGCCCCTGTCAGTAGCGCCGCGCGCGCAAATTCGCGCGCAGCTGCTGACAGGAGGCTATCATGGACAAGATCGAACGCCTCATCGCGCTCGCCTGCTTTTGAGGTTACCTCGAAACGCCGCAAGGGATTCCCTTCGGAAAGCCGCGTAAAGCGCGGCCACCGCTTCATCCGTGGTGGTGAGGTGGAACTGCTGGAAAAGCTGGGTCGCAATGATCCCTGTCCCTGCGGATCAGGGCGCAGGTTTCAAGAAATGTTGCCAACGCTCAGGCCGCTTTCGATGGCGTGCAGGCGCATGACTATTGGCGCGACTGATTGCGAGCAGCGAGGCACCTGCGCACCATAGCCAAAGCAAAAGGGGCGGCCCGATGGACCGCCCCTTTCGTTGTTCTGCAAGGCTGGTGCCGTCAGGCAGCCTTGGCCTTCTTTGCCAGGCGGCGACGGCCAGCCAGCGTGGCGGCTGCGGCGCCGAACAGCAGGACCATCGGCGGCGCGGGAACATCGGTGCCCGAGCTGGTCGAGGTGGTGGTGCCGCCACCGGAAGTGGTCGACGAAGAGCTGCTGCTGCTCGAGCTGGTCGAGGAAGAGCTGCTGCCCGAGGTGGAACCGGAGCTGCTGGTGCTGCCGCCCGAAGTGGTCGAACCACCCGAAGTCGAACCGCTCGAAGAGCTGCTGCCCGACGAGGAACCCGAGCTGCTGGTGCTGCCACCCGAAGTGGTCGAACCGCCCGAGGTCGAACCGCTCGAAGAGCTGGAGGATGACGACGAGGAGCTCGACGAGGACGACGACGAACCGCTGGAGCTGCCGCCCGAAGAACCGCCGCTGCTGCTGTGGCCGCCCGAACTGGAGTGGCCACCGGAGCTGGAATGACCACCGCTGCTGCTGTGACCGCCCGAGCTGGAGTGGCCGCCGCTGCTGCTGGAGCTGCTGCCGCTGGAGGACGAGCTCGACGAACCCGAAGAAGACGAGCTGGACGATGACGACGAACCACCGCTGGAGCTGGTGGTCGAAGTGGAAATGCCGCCCGAGCTGGTCGAGGTCGATGTTGAGACGCCGCCAGTCGAAGTCGACACGCCGCCGGTCGACGTGGAGGTCGAAACACCGCCGGTCGAGGTCGACACGCCACCAGTCGAAGTCGAGACACCACCGGTCGAAGTGGAGACACCGCCCGTGGAGGTCGAAACACCGCCGGTTGAAGTCGAAACGCCACCGGTCGAAGTGGTCGAGCTGCTGGAGATGCCACCGGTTGTCGTGGTGCTGGTCAGCCCGCCGGTCGAGGTCGAGGAGGAACCACCGGTCGAGGTGAACCCACCGGTCGAAGTCGATGAGGAACCGCCCGTCGAGGTGGAGGTAAAGCCGCCAGTGGAGGTCGAGGTCGAACCGCCCGAAGTGGTGGTGGAGATGACGACACTGCCGCCGCCGCCCGAGCTGCCGCCGAAGAAGCCGCCAAAGAAGCCGCCGCCAAAGCCCCAGCCACCGCCAGAGCTGCCGCCGATGATGATCTGCTGACCACCACCGCTGGAACTGACCGCGGGCTGCTGCGGCAGCGGCACATAGGGCGCGGGAACCGCAGCCCATGCCATCTGCGGCTGAGCCTGCTGCTGGGTGCAGCAACGGCGGGTGATCACGCGGCGGATGCGCTTGACCTTGCGCGGTGCCATCGCAACCTGACGATGCACAACATGGCGGGCACGCGGGGCCTGGGCCACGCGGGCGTGCTTGATATATTGCACTTCGGTTGCGGGTGCCTCTGCAACATGCACTGCCCCACCGCCAATGATTGCACCGCCAGCGGCAAACGCCGCAAGTTTCGCAATGGCCATCCGTACCGACATAAGCTCTGCTCTCTTTGCCTGCTGGGCTGCTCTTGAATACAGCTCGTGCTGCCAATCACGCCCCTGTAGGTCAAAAAGCGCAGAGGAAAGTTAACGCGGCAATGGTGTTAACTGTGTTTTTGCGGCGCGCCGATGCGATTTTTCGCGATTGTCGGCACCCGGAACAACAACTGTCCCATTGTGAGACCGCTTCGCAGGCAATTCCCAACAGGGACAGGGCCATTCAGCCGGTTTCGTCTGCCTCGCCCGATTCGAACAACCCGCCCTGTCCGCCTGCTGCCTGCCCGCCCGATGGCGGAGTCAGCCCCAGATGTTTCCAGCCGCGATCATTCAGGCAACGCCCCCGTGCCGTACGGGCAATCAGCCCCAGCTGGATCAGGAAAGGCTCGATCACATCCTCGATCGTATCGCGCGGCTCGGAAAGGCCCGCCGCCAGCGTTTCCACCCCAACCGGACCGCCGCGATAGATATCGGCGATCATCATCAGATAACGCCGGTCCTGCGCATCGAGCCCCAGCGAATCGACCTCCAGCCGGGTCAGCGAACTATCGGCGAGATCGCGGCTGATCACGCCATGCCCCAGCACCTGCGCGAAATCGCGGACCCGGCGCAGCAGCCGCCCGGCGACCCGCGGCGTACCGCGCGCGCGGCGGGCGATTTCACGCGCGCCCTCGGCCTCGATGCCCACGCCCAGCAGATCGGCACCCCGCGCAATTACACGTTCAAGCTCTTCAATTGTATAGAAATTCAGCCGCACCGGAATGCCAAAGCGGTCGCGCAGCGGGGTGGTCAACAGCCCCTGCCGGGTGGTCGCGCCGATCAGGGTGAAGGGCGGCAGATCGATCCGCACCGAGCGCGCCGATGGCCCCTCACCAATGATCAGATCGAGTGCGCGATCCTCCATCGCCGGATAGAGCACTTCCTCCACCACCGGGTTGAGGCGGTGAATCTCGTCGATGAACAGCACATCGCCTTCTTCCAGATTGGTCAGCAGCGCGGCGAGATCGCCCGATTTGGCGATCACCGGGCCGGAAGTCGCCCGGAAGCCGACCCCCAGCTCACGCGCGACGATCTGGGCCAGCGTGGTCTTGCCCAGCCCCGGCGGACCATAGAACAGCACATGATCCATCGCCTCGCGCCGCGAACGCGCGCTTTCGATAAACACCCGCAGATTATCCTTCGCCGCCGCCTGGCCAACGAATTCCGCCAGCGTCTTGGGCCGCAGCGCGGCATCGGCATCATCGGCCGTGCGTTGTGGGGTAAGGAGGGGGTTGTCGGTCATTGGACCTACGATCTCCAAAGCTGGCCAACACGCGTGATTTTACAATGATAACAGGCCGAATGGATGTTATCCTCATTGTACCACTGGTGATCGCCGCCAATCGCTTCGCAGTCAGTGCCCTTGGGTACACATTTCACCAACGCCCACGGCAAATGTTCGCGCAACCACGTGCGCCAACGATAAGCTGGCCGCACTTGCATCACCCCCCCGCCCTCTTCAACGCCACGCGGATCAGATCGTTCAGCCCGGCGCCTTCGCCCAGTTCATCGAGGGCGCGGGCGACGGCGTCAGTGGCTACATTGGGCTTGAAGCCAAGGTTCTGCAGCGCGGACACCGCATCGGCTCCCGCCGATCCCACCGGGGCAGCCGCCGCATTGCCGGGTGCGGCAGGCAGGCCGCCTGCTCCGCCGCTGGCCTTGTCCTTCAGCTCATTGACGATCCGCGCCGCCAGTTTCGGCCCAACGCCCTGCGCGCGGGCGACCATTGCCGCATCGCCAGCGGCGCAGGCGCGCTGCAATTCTTCCACCGCCAGCGCCGAAAGCACCGCCAGCGCCATCTTGCTGCCCACCCCCTGAATGCCGGTGAGCAGGCGGAACCACGCGCGTTCGCCCGCGCTGGCAAAGCCAATCAGCCGCATGTCGTTTTCGGAAACCTGCAATTCGGTGTGGACCACGCAAGGTCCCCCGCGCTCTCCCAATGCGGCCAGCGTGCGGGCACTGCAATGGACCAGATAGCCCACCCCGCCAACATCGATCACCGCCCAATCCGGGCCGAAATCATCAAAGGTTCCGGTCAGCTTTGCGATCATGGTTTGTTCTATTGCACATGGGGCCGGACGGGGAAAGCGGGAATTGCGCCGGGCGCGGGTGAGCCGCACAAGCCGCAGGTGACACCCCCGCCCCGCCCCGCTATGCCCGGCGCATGCAGCCTGCCGCCCCTGACAATCGCAATTGGATGCTGGCCGCAGCCGCCATCGTGCTGGCCGGGCTGTGGCTGCGCTGGCGCATGTTCTCACCTTTCGAGATCAGCCATGCCGATGAGATCATGCAATATCTGGAGCAGGCACGGCGGCTGGCGACGGGCGATGGCATCGTGCCCTGGGAATATCGCTATGGCATCCGCAACGGGCTGATCGCGCAGCTGCTGGCAGTGCCGTGGTGGCTGGGGGCAAAGCTGGCACCGGGCACTCTGGCCCCGATGCTGGCGGTGCGGTGGAGCTTTGTGGCGCTGACGCTGCTGGCGCTGCCCGCCGCATGGAAGCTGGGCGCGCAAAGCGGGCGGGCGCAGGCCTTGCTGGCGCTGCTGGTGGCGGCGCTGTGGTATGAAAGCGTTCTGTTTTCCGAGCTGCTGCTCTCGGAAGGTCTGGCGACACCGCTGCTGGTGCTGGCGGCGGCGCTGCTGCTTGGCGATGCGCCCTCGCGCCGCGCCTTGCGCCTTGCCGGGCTGCTGCTGGGGCTTGGGGTGATCGTGCGGCTGCAATATGCCCCCTTTGCCGCTGTGCTGGCGCTGGGCGCGTTGGGGCGGAACTGGCGCGGCTGGGGGCAGCTCCTGATCGGCGGCGGCGCAGCGGCGCTGATCGGCGGGCTGAGCGATGCGGCGATGGGCCATGAGCCCTTTGCCTGGGTCTGGCAGAATATCGCCTTCAACATGCAGCAAGGCCGCGCCGCGCGCTTTGGCGAGAGCGGGCCGCTGGAATATCTTCGCCTGCTGTGGCTGCATCTCGGCCCGGCTGCGGTGCTGATCGTAGCGGCGGCGCTGGCCGCGCCGCGTCGCTATCGCCCGCTGCTAGCAGCGCTGGCGGTCAACATCGCGTTCCATTCGCTGATCGCGCATAAGGAATATCGCTTCATCTGGCTCTCCACCTTCCTGATCGTGGTGCTGGGCGCGATTGGCATGGTCAGCCTGACGCAGCGCCTGATGGCCGCGCGCGGTCAGGCGCTGGGCGCGCCGATGCTGGCTGGGCTGGGCGCGCTGTGGCTGGCATTTTCCTTTGCCGCAGAGGCAGAGACCGGCGGCGCGCAGGCAATGCGTGGCGGCGCGCCGATCCCGCTGGCGGCGCTGGATGCGGTGCGCAGCGATGCCCCGGTTTGCGGCATTGCCCTGCCCGATCAATGGCGCGCGCATCTGGTCCCGGCGCTGCTGCCAAGCCCGGTGCCGCTCTATGTCGCGCCGAAGGAGATGCTTGATCGCGATGCGCCGCTGCCACCGCGAATTGCCGGGGCGGCCAATGTGTTGCTGGCTGAACGCCTGCCGCACGGCGCGCAGGGCTATCGCCTGCTGAGCTGCGAGCGCAACAGCGTGTTCAAGGCCTGCGCCTGGCTGCGGGTGGGTGGCTGCACCGCTGCGCCGGAATGGAGCTATCAGGCGGCGCTGCGGCGCGAGGATCTCTAACCGCGCACCAGATGCGCATGGGCGATGGCGACCGCCAGCGCGTCCGCCGCGTCGGCTCCGGCCAGTTTTACACCGGGCAGCAGCACTTTCAGCATCGCCTGCACCTGCGCCTTTTCCGCGGCCCCGGTGCCCACGACTGCCTTCTTGACCAGCCGGGTGGCATATTCATGCACCGCCAGCCCGCCGCGCGCCGCCGCCAGCAGACAGACGCCGCGCGCCTGCCCCAGCTTCAGCGTCGATTGCGGGTTCTTGTTGACGAAAACTTCCTCCACCGCCGCGACATCGGGTTGGTGGCGCAAGATTACATCGGTCAGCTCGCGATCCAGCGCAACCAGCCGCTCCGCCAGCGCTGCCTGCGGATCGGTTTTGACCTGACCATTGGCGATATGACTGATCCGGTTGCCCGAACGCGCGATAATCCCCCAGCCGGTGCAGGACAGCGACGGATCGAGGCCAAGGATCAGCATGCATCCTCCCCCTTGGGGGAGGGGAACCAGCGAAGCTGGTGGAGGGGCACAGGCCCAACCCGAACCGGCGCGATTTGTACAGGCCCAATCCGGCCAAACCTGATCGGGCAAGCTGACGGCGTTGTGCGAAAGGGCGCTTGCCCCTCCACCACGCTGCGCGTGGTCCCCCTCCCCGTGCCGGGAAGGATCAGGAAAGTTTCTCCATCACGGCGTCGGAAATCTCGTAGTTCCCCCACACGGCCTGCACATCGTCATCATCGTCGAGCACGTCGATCAGCTTGAGCAGCGTGCGGGCGGTGTCTTCGTCGGCATCGACCTTGAGATTGGGCTTCCACGCCAGCTTGACGCCTTCCGCCTCGCCCAGCGCCTTTTCCAGTTCGCGCGCAACCGGGTGGAGGTTTTCGACCGCGACCCAGATTGCATGGCTTTCGCCATCGCTTTCCACATCATCCGCACCTGCTTCGATCGCGGCTTCCAGCACTTTGTCTTCATCGCCGACGCTGCCGGGATATTCGATCAGCCCCAGCCGTTCGAAACCATGGCTCACCGCGCCGGAAGCGCCGAGATTTCCGCCATTCTTGGCAAAGGCGGTGCGAACATTGGTGGCGGTGCGGTTGCGGTTGTCGGTCAAAGCCTCAACGATCAGCGCAACGCCGCCGGGGCCATAGCCTTCATAGCGCACTTCTTCATAATTCTCGGCATCGCCCTTGCTCGCCTTGTCGATGGCTCGCTGGATATTGTCCTTGGGCATCGATTGCGCCTTGGCCGCGTTGACCGCCGCACGCAGGCGCGGGTTCATGTCCGGATCGGGCATACCCATCTTGGCCGCCACGGTGATTTCGCGGCTGAGCTTGGAAAACATCGCCGAACGCTTTTTATCCTGAGCGCCCTTGCGGTGCATGATGTTCTTGAATTTGGAATGGCCTGCCATGGTTCGCTTGACTGTTGTTGTGCGGGAATGGCGCGGCCCTTACACCGCGAAAGGGCGATTGGGCAACCATTGCTGATGATCGGCCCGCGCAGGGATGGTTTCGGTTAAGACATTGGCGCTACAACGCGGTTGTGACCAAACCAGCCCTTCCCGCCGTCTGGCAAGATTTCGCGCGCTTCCTGCGCCATCCGCAAATGCTGGCAATTGCGCCGCTCAGCACCCGTGATGCCTGGCAGAACTGGCTGCGGATCGTTGCGCTTCACCTGCTGGGGCTGGTGGTGCTGGTACCGCTGCTGGGGCTTTGGCAGAAGCTGACCGGCATTGCCGGGCCCGATGCCTTTGACAAGTTTCCCAGGGAATGGCTGCTGCCGGTGGTGGTGCTGGCCGCGCCGCTGCTGGAAGAAATGCTGTTCCGTGGCTGGCTGAGCGGCAGACCGCGGGCGTTGTGGCTGCTGGTCTGTGCGCTGGCGGCGGGGATTCCGCTGGTGATCACCGGCGGCAACAGCCCGCTGGCGGCCATTGGGCTGATCGCCGCTCTGATCGCCGCGCCGCTTGGCTGGTTCCTGTTGCGCAAGCGCACAGCTCCGGGCTGGTTCCAGCACCACTTCGGCACGATATTCTATGGTGCCGCCCTGCTGTTCGGGGCAGCGCATCTCGTCAATTTCTCGCAGCCCAGCCTGCTCGCGCTGCCGCTGGTCGCCCCGCAGCTATGGGCCGGGACGACGCTGGGCTATCTGCGCACGCGCCACGGATTGTGGGCCAGCATTCTGGCCCACGCCCTGTCGAACGGGCTGGCGCTGATGATCGCCACGGGGCTGAAATAGCCCCGACCACTCAAATGGAAACGGCGGTTCCCGAACAGCTGACCATCAGCATCGAACCATTGGCGCCCAGTACCTCGTAATCGATATCGACGCCGATTACGGCATTGCCGCCCAGCTGCGCGGCCTGGCCTTCCATTTCTTCCAGCGCCTGCTTGCGGGCGCGGGCCAGCACATCCTCATAGGAACCCGAACGCCCGCCCACGATATCGCGGACGCTGGCGAACAGATCACGGAAGATGTTCGCACCGACGATCACCTCGCCCGTAACGATGCCCAGATAGCGCTGAACCGGCTTGCCTTCGATGGCATTGGTAGTGACGGAAATCATGGCCTGCTCCCGATAGTTTGCACTACCGAGATAGGAACTGCGCAGCCGGGCGCAAGGGATCAGCCCAGGCCAAGTGCCGCCTTGTAGGTATCCAGAATCGCTTCCATTTCGGCGCGATCATCGGGCTTCATCTTACGCAGGCGCACGATCTGGCGCATGATCTTGGCATCATAGCCCACGGCCTTGGCTTCGGCGTAGACATCCTTGATGTCGTCGGCGATGCCCTTTTTCTCTTCCTCAAGGCGTTCAACGCGCTCGATCAGAAGGCGCAGGCGGTCGTCGGTGGCTTCGGCCATCGGGAATACTCCGGTAAATGAGTGAATCGGTTGCCTGCCTCTTAGAGAGCAGACTGGTTCTTCTGCAAGCTGGCTTCCATCCTTGCCAACTGTTCCGGCGTCGCCTCGCTTTGAAAACGCGTTTTCCATTCGGCGACGGGCATCCCGTGGATCACCTCGCGCGCGCCTGACTTGTCATAGGGCGCGCCAGCCTCGACGATCCAGTCCGCCAGGCAATTGCGGCAGAACCCGGACAGTCCCAT
>JBGAIR010000046.1:0-18979 GCA_044225335.1 Novosphingobium sp.
GGATTTTTTACCGCGAAGTTCGTCCCCGATGCGCCGCCGCTGACCGCACTGCAACCAATCGATCTCAATCCGGTGATGGCGCCGGTTCGCCTGATCCGCGACACGTTGGCAGATCGGCGCGTCTTTCTGGCAATCATGGCGATCAGCTTTTTCTGGACAATCGGCGCGGTGCTGTTCATCCCGTTTCCGCCGCTGGCCAAGAACGTGCTGTCTGCCAGCAAGGAAGTTGCCAGCCTGTTTCTGGTGGTGTTTTCAGTGGGCGTGGCGCTGGGATCGATGTCGGTCAACGCGCTGCTCAAGGGCAAGGTATCGGCCCGTTATTCGCCGGTTTCGGTGTTGGTCATGGCCGGTTTCGTCGTTGCCTTCTGGTTCGTATGCGCCGAATGGCAATCGTCGCACCAGCTGCTGGACGTTCGCGGCTTTACGCATGAACCGCTCGCGATTCCCCTGCTGCTGAGCCTGCTTGGCATTGCCACCGCAGGCGGCATGTTCGTGGTGCCGCTTTATGCGTTCCTCACCACCTTCGTGGACAAATCGCAGACCTCGCGAACGATTGCCGCTAACAATATCGTGAATTCAGGGGCGATGGTGCTGGGTTCGGTGATTGCCATGGGGCTATCCGCGCTTGGCGTGCCGCTGATCCACCAGCTGCTGCTCAGCGCCTTCATGTGCCTGGGTTCGGCATGGCTGGGCGTATTGCTGGTCAGGGCGGAGCGCGCCGCCTGAGCCAGTGATCAGGCGATGAAGATGCTGACCACCACAAAACTGGCGCAATAGACGGCCAGAAAGTCCCGAATGTCGCGCAACCAGCCGGTGCGGGCGCGGCGGGCAGGCATTGGCTGCGTTCCGGCGCGAACATGCGGCGGAAGACTTGCCAAAAACGGGTGGCGTGCCGATTCGTCGGTGAGGACAAGTGACCTTCTCATGACACCGAGTTAAGAAGTTCTTCACCATCACACCAGCCGGGAAATCGCGGTTAACGGCGGCTTTCCCGATATGGCACAAGCCGAGTTCAACTCGTTTCCAGCTGCGGCCGCGTTGCTCATCCATCTGCGAGCAGCTAGAAGCCGCCAATGACCGACGACACGACAGTTAACGCCAATCCCGTCAATGGTGGACGCCTGCTGGTGGACTGCCTAATTGCTCAGGGCTGTGACCGCATTTTTACTGTGCCGGGCGAAAGCTTTCTGGCGGTGCTGGATGCGCTGCACGATTCGCCAGAGGTGGATACGGTGGTCTGCCGTCAGGAAGGCGGCGCGGCTTTTATGGCCTGCGCCGATGGCACGATGACCGGCAAGCCCGGGGTCTGCTTCGTCACGCGCGGCCCCGGTGCCACCAACGCCAGCATCGGCGTTCACGTCGCCATGCAGGATTCGCAGCCGATGCTGCTGTTCATCGGCGATGTGGATCGCGGAATGCGTGATCGTGAAGGCTTTCAGGAAGTCAATTTCGAGGCCATGTTTGCGCCGCTGGCAAAGCTGGCGCTTCGGATCGACGATCCCGCGCGCATCCCTGAATACATTGCCCGCGCCTGGTCTGTCGCAATGTCCGGACGCCCCGGCCCGGTGGTTATTGCCTTGCCGGAAGACATGCTGCTGCAAGAGGTCCGCGGCATCGCCCCGCGCCCGGCGGTGCATCGTCCGGCGCAAACTGTCTGCCCCGATGCGATGGCAGCGGTGATGGACATGATCGCCGATGCCGCCGCCCCCATCGCCATCATCGGCGGCGCGGGCTGGCATGCCAAGGCGCGCGAACATTTCACACGGTTTGCCGAACGGATCGGTTTGCCCGTTGCCGGTGCGTTCCGCCGTCAGGATGCCATTCCCAATTCCAGCAAGGTCTGGGCCGGCAACCTGGGCTACGGCCCGAACCCGCAGTTGGTCGAACGGATCAAGACCGCCGATCTGGTGTTGGCCGTCGGCGCGCGATTGGGTGAAGCGACCACCGACAGCTATACGCTGATCACTCCCGAACATCCCGGACAGACACTGATCCATATCCATCCGGACCCGGCCGAACTGGGGCGGGTTTATCGCGCCGATCTGGCAATCTGCGCCGATATGGCGGAATTCGCCGAAGCGGCCGCGCTGTGGGATGATGACATTATCCCGTTTGATGCGGGCGATGAGGCGCATTGCCAGTGGCTGGATTGGTCTACCCCCAAGCCAAACGGGCATCAGCTGGATATGGGCGCCTGTGTCGCAGCGATGCGTCAGGCGCTGCCTGACGACAGCTTCATCTGCAATGGTGCAGGCAATTTTTCCGGCTGGTGGCACCGCTTTTGGCATTACAACGGCTTTCCCTGCCAATTGGCCCCCACAGCGGGCGCGATGGGCTATGGCGTGCCGGCAGCGGTGGCGGCAGCGCGCCGGTTCCCCGACAGGACGGTGGTGGCGCTGGCCGGGGATGGCGATTTTCTGATGAACGGTCAGGAACTGGCGACTGCGGTGCAGTATGATTGCGATCTGCTGGTCGTGCTCGTCGACAACGGTGCCTATGGCACGATCCGTATGCATCAGGAGCGGGAATTCCCCGCCCGCGTTTCCGGCACTTCGCTAAGCAATCCGGATTTTGCCGCGCTCGCCCGCGCCTTTGGCGGATGGGCAGAGCGCGTGGAAACCACCGAGCAATTCACGGCGGCACTGGCAGAGGCCAAGCAGCGCAAGGGGCTGCGCCTGTTGCATCTGGTGATCGATGTTGAGCAGCTTAGCGCCGGGGGAGCCAGCGTTTCGGGCTTGCGGGCGAAGGCCGGGAAATAGAGGCAGTAAACAGCCCCGACCTAACGCTCTGACAGCTTGAGGATATGCTCCCATTCCGCCGGTTTCACGGTGGAAACCGACAGGCGGAATTTGGTCAGCAGATCCATGTCAGCCAGCGCTGCGTCGCCCTTGATCTCCTTCAGCGTTACCGGGCGCTGCAGCTTGCGAACCGGCTTCAGCTTCACGGCTGACCAGCGCCCGGTATCGTCAGTCGGGTCAGGAATGCCCGATTGCGTAATCTCGGCAATGCCGACGATTTCCACGCCAATGTTGCTGTGATAGAAAAACGTCAGGTCGCCGGGCTGCATGGCGCGCAAATTGTTGCGGGCGGTGTAATTGCGCACCCCGTCCCAGGTGCCCTCCCCTTCCGCAACCAGATCATCCCAGCCATAAACATCGGGTTCGGATTTCATCAGCCAGTATGATTTGATTTTGGTCATGCCAGTACCCGAAAAAGAGACTATGGCCGGTCCATAAACGCAAAATCCGGACAATCACAACCATGCAACTCGATCGACTTCCCGTATTGTCTCTTGCCGATGATCCAGCGCAGTTTTCGCAGGCGATCGGTGACAGTTTCCGCAACTTCGGCTTCGCGCTGGTCAAGGATCACGGCATAGATGCGGCGCTGATCGATCAGGCCTGGAAGCTGACCGAGGCATTCTTTGCCCTGCCCGATGCGGAAAAGCGCAGCTATTACATTGAAGGTATCTCCGGCGCGCGGGGCTATACCCCGTTCGGAATCGAAATCGCCAAGGGTGCCAAGGCCCATGATCTGAAAGAGTTCTGGCATGTCGGCCGCGATGTGGCGTCGGACAGCCCGCTTGCAGCCTCGATGCCGCCCAATGTCTGGCCGCAACGCCCCGAAGGCTTTCGCAACACGTTTGAGGAACTCTATCGCCAGTTTGACAAGACCGGGGCGACCATCCTTTCGCGCATCGCGGTTTATCTGGGCCTGCAGCCGGAATGGTTCGACCCGGCCATAGAAGACGGCAATTCGGTGATGCGCCTGCTGCACTACCCTCCGATCGAGGCAGCAGAAGGCGGTGCGATCCGTGCCGGCGCGCATGAGGATATCAATCTCATCACCCTGCTGCTGGGTGCTGAAGAGGCAGGCCTGGAATTGCTGACCAAGGAAGGCAACTGGATCCCCGCCTCACCACCCGAAGGCGCGATGGTGATCAACGTGGGCGACATGCTGCAACGGCTGACCAACCATTTCCTGCCTTCGACCACGCACCGTGTGCGCAATCCCGATGCGCAGCGGGCCAGTTTCAGCCGCTATTCCATGCCATTCTTCCTGCATCTGCGCAGCGATTTCCCCTTTGTCACGCTGCCGCAGTGCATCAGCCCCGAAAATCCTGATCGCTATCCGGTATCGATCACTGCCGATGACTATCTGCAGGAGCGACTGCGCGAAATTGGCCTGAAGAAATGAGAGGACGGCTGAATATTTGCTTCAGACTGCCGTCTTAACGCAAATTTCAGCCTACTCAGTCATATCCAGTAGACCGCGACAAGGACGGTCGGGAATGACACAGGCAAAAATCGCAGCAGAAGCGCGAAACGAAAAACGGCTGGGCAAGGCAGAGCGCGACATTATCGCGCTTGGCATTGCCGTTGCTGCCATCATTATGTTTGTGGGCACCGGCGGTACTGTGCTGCCGCGGGTAGTCCGTGTGCTGGCAGGCAATGGTCTGCCGCCCGACTTGTTGCTGACCAATGCCCTGCTGCTCAATGTCGCGCTGGTGATTTTCGGCTGGCGCCGATACCGCGAATTGACTGAAGAAGTCCGCGAACGCCGCAACGCCGAAGAGCAGGCCCGTGTCCTTGCCGAAACCGATCCGCTGACCGGCTGCCTGAACCGCCGCAGCATCGCCCCGGCCACCGACGCGCTGATCGCCGATGCCCGCAAGCAAGGGCGTGCTGTTGCCTTCATCATGCTCGATCTCGACAAGTTCAAGCAGATCAACGACATCCACAGCCATGCCGCTGGCGACGCAGTCCTGTGCGAGGCAGCACGGCGCATTTGCGCGACCCTGCCCGAATCCAGCCTGGTCGCTCGGATCGGCGGCGATGAATTTGCCTGCGTGGTGCCGTTCGATCCTACCGTGCCGGACGTGATTGACCGCCTGGTTACACGGCTGATCCACTGTGTCGCCCGCCCCTTCGACCATGCCGGAATTGCGCTTGAAACCACCATTTCCGCTGGACTGAGCAGCACCGATCGCGGTTCGCAGCAGGATGATTCCGACGCATTCCTGCACATGGCCGATATCGCCATGTATCACGCCAAAAGCCATGGCCGGAACCAGTATGCCTGGTTTGCGCCGGCAATGGCGGATGATCTGCGTTTCCGCAGCGAGCTTGAAAGCGGCATTCGTCTGGGGCTGGCTCAGGGCGAATTCGTTCCTTTCTATGAAAAGCAGATCGATCTCGCCACTGGCAGACTGACCGGCTTTGAAATGCTGGCGCGCTGGAAATCCCCCAAGCTGGGGTTGGTAAGCCCGGACATCTTTATTCCCATCGCCGAAGAAATTGGCGTGATTTCAGAGCTTTCGGAACAGCTTATCCGTCAGGCCCTGCGCGATGCCAAAGGCTGGGATCCGCAGCTGACGCTTTCGGTCAATATCTCCCCGCTGCAACTGCGCGATCCCTGGTTTGCGCAGCGGCTGCTCAAACTGCTGGTGGAAGGCAACTTCCCGCCCAGCCGGTTGGAAATCGAAATCACCGAAAGCTGCCTGCACGAAAACCTCAGCCTGGTTCGCACTCTGGTGGTCAGCCTGAAGAATCAGGGCGTATGTATTTCGCTGGATGATTTCGGAACCGGGTACAGCTCGCTTTCACAGCTGCGCCAGCTGCCGTTTGATCGGATCAAGATCGATCGCAGCTTCGTTTCCAATCTGCCCGGCAACAAGGACAGCGCCACCATCATCCAGTCGATTGTCTCGCTGAGCGAGGGACTGGGCATGCCGGTCACCGCAGAAGGGGTGGAAAACGAAGATGTGCTGAACGCACTTCGTGAGTTTGGCAGCTTCAAGGTTCAGGGGTTCCTGTATGGCCGCCCCGCCAGCGCAGACCAGATCAGCGCCGAACTGGCAAAGGCCGGGCAACCATCTGCCGAGGATGCGGAAGAAGCAGGGCCTGCCCAACACCAGGCAGCAGGTCGCGGCTGAACGCGGGGCGTTGCCCGGCTGATGCCCTGAGACTGGACGATTCCCGCTGTTACGAATAGAGCGCGCCCATGCGTGTGCGCTTCACCAAGATGCATGGCCTTGGCAATGATTTCGTCGTGCTGGATGCGCGCGATCAGCCTATGCCGGAAATCACTGCGCAACTGGCCAGCGCACTGGCGGACCGCCGCAGGGGGATTGGCTGCGATCAGTTGATCCTGCTCGAATCATCCAGCCGGGCCGATCTCAGGATGCGGATATTCAATCCCGATGGTGGTGAAGTGGAAGCCTGCGGCAATGCCACCCGCGCTGTCGGCTTGTTGCACAATGCCCCGGTGGTGATCGAAACGCTGGGCGGTCTGCTATCCACCAATCCCGCTGACAGCGGCATTGCCGTGAAAATGGGGCAGCCCCGCTTCGATTGGGATGCAATTCCGCTGGCCTATGCGATGGATACGCTGACCATGCCGGTCGGCTGGGATACGCTGGATGCACCTGCCGCAGTCAATGTCGGCAATCCGCATGTGGTCTTTTTCGTCGAAGATTGCGATGCCATTGATCTGGCAGCGCTAGGCCCGGTCATTGAACATGACCCACTGTTTCCGCAGCGCGTCAATGTGAATGTCGCCACCGTTGACAGCCGCACGGCGATCCGCCTGCATGTGTGGGAGCGCGGCGCCGGGCTGACGCTGGCCTGCGGCACCGGCGCATGCGCCACCGCCGTTGCCGCGATGCGTCGCGGTCTGGTTGATCGCAGCACTGCCGTTACCTTGCCCGGCGGCACTTTGCGCATCGAATGGCGCGATGACGGGGTAATCGTGATGACCGGCCCGGCCACCCGCAGCTTTGAGGGCAGCTTTGATTCCGCCGATTTTGCGGGCGCCGGAACCGCCGCGTGAGCGCCGAGGTGATTTCACTGGGCTGCCGGCTCAACCTGTCGGAAAGCGAGGAACTGCGCCGGATGCTGGCGGCGGAGCAGGATCTGATCGTGGTCAACAGCTGCGCGGTGACGGCAGAGGCCGTGCGCCAGACCCGTCAGGCAATCCGCCGTGCCCGCCAGACCCGCCCCGATGCGCGGCTGCTGGTTACCGGCTGCGCCGCGGAAGTGGAGCGTGACGCACTGGCCGCCATGCCTGAGGTGGATGGGCTGATCGCCAACACAACCAAACTTGATCCGCGTGCATGGAACATCGCGCCGCAGGCTGCGCCGGTGCCCAGTGCCCATACCCGGGCCTTTATCGCCGTGCAGAATGGCTGCGATCACGCCTGCACCTTTTGCGTGATCCCGCAGGGGCGCGGAAGCAGCCGGTCCCTCAGCATCGCGCAGGTATTGGGCGAAGTGGCCCGTCATCTCGATCAGGGCGCGCGCGAAGTGGTGCTGACCGGCGTTGATCTGACCAGCTGGGGCCATGATCTGCCCGAAGCGCCAGAGCTGGGCAGCCTGGTGGCGGTGATCCTTGATGCCTTCCCTGCCCTGCCTCGCCTGCGACTGTCCTCGCTGGATGGGATCGAGATCGATCCGCTGCTGCTGGAACTGCTGGCAGGCGAAAAGCGGGTGATGCCGCATGTTCATCTGTCGCTGCAGCATGGTGATGATCTGATCCTGAAACGCATGAAGCGCAGGCATTTGCGCGGCGATGCGGTGAAGCTGATGGACAGTCTGCGTGCACGCCGCCCTGACATTGCACTGGGGGCCGATCTGATTGCCGGTTTTCCCACCGAGGACGAGGCCGCGCATCAGGCCAATCTTTCGATCATCGCCGAACTGGGCGTGGTGCATGGCCATATCTTTCCCTATTCGCCGCGCCCCGGCACGCCAGCGGCACGCATGCCGCAAGTTGCCAGCCAGGTGATCAAAGCCCGCGCTGCCGCGCTTCGCTCCGCCGTAGCCACAAAGCGCGCGGCATGGCTGCAAGCGCAATGCGGCAAAGCACTGGAAGTGCTTGCCGAGCGCGACGGAACCGGCCATGCGCCCAATTTCGCGCGGGTGCGTCTGGCACCCGGAACCACACCCGGAATGATCGTGACCCACACCCCAACCCGTATCATCGAAGGTCTGCTGGCATGAGCGGACAGGACAGCGGCAGCTGGAGCGACCGCCTGTTCGGCGGTTTTCGCAAGACATCTGAACGGCTCTCCGAAAATCTGGCCGGTATCGTCAGCAAAACCCGGCTTGAGCCGGAGCAGCTTGACGAGATCGAGGATGCGCTGATCCTGTCAGATCTTGGTCCCCGCGCGGCGGCCCGCATTCGTGAGCGGCTGGCCGCGGAACGCTTTGAACGCGGCGCGGATGAAGCCGCGATCAGGCAGGCGGTTGCAACGGAAATCGCGGCCATTCTCCGCCCGGTGGCAAAACCGCTGGAAATCATCGCCTTCCCGCGCCCGCAGGTTTTGCTGGTGATCGGCGTCAATGGTTCGGGCAAGACCACCACCATCGCCAAGCTGGCGCATCTGTTTCAGGAACAGGATTACGGCGTGATGCTGGCGGCGGGCGATACATTCCGCGCCGCCGCTATCGGCCAGTTGGGCGTCTGGGCCGACCGACTGGGCGTGCCGATCATCAAGGGGCCGGAAGGCGGTGATCCGTCCGCCGTGGTGTTCGATGCGGTCAAGGCCGCCACCGATGCGGGCACCGATGTGCTGATCGTCGATACCGCCGGGCGATTGCAGAACAAGCGCGAACTGATGGATGAACTCGCCAAGATCCGCCGTGTGCTGGGCCGACTCAACCCGGAAGCACCGCATGATGTGGTGTTGGTGCTGGATGCCACCAATGGCCAGAACGCACTGCAGCAGATCGAGACTTTCAAGGAGGTTGCCGGGGTGACCGGACTGATCATGACCAAGCTGGATGGCACCGCGCGGGGCGGTGTGCTGGTGGCAGCGGCAGAGCAATATGGCCTGCCGATCCATGCCATTGGCGTCGGCGAACGGATCGACGATCTGCGTCCGTTCGATCCCGATCTGGTCGCCCGCGTTATTGCCGGGGTGGCATGATGAGCGACAGCCAGCCGCCCGCCAAAGCACCGAAATCCGGTCTGCTCAATTTCGCGGTCGATTTCGGACCGCTGCTGGTCTTCTTCCTGGCCTATCGCCACTATGCGCCTGCCCATGCCGACAAGGCTCCGGTGGCCGAGGTGATGGCCGTCATCACCGGCACCGCATGGTTCATGGGGGCATCGGTGATCGCGCTGCTGGTTTCCCGCTGGAAGCTGGGCCGGATTTCCCCGATGCTCTGGCTGACCACTGCGTTGATCGTCGGGTTTGGCGCGATCACGATCTACACGCAGAACCCGGACTGGATCAGGCACAAGCCAACCGCGATTTATCTGCTGTTTTCGGCGCTGTTGTTTGGCGGATTGTGGCGCGGCAGGGCGATGCTGAAATATCTGCTGGAAGCCGCATTTGAAGGGCTGGATGAGGCCGGCTGGATCAAGCTTTCGCGCAACTGGGCATGGTTCTTCCTGTTCCTGGCGGTGCTGAACGAGGCGATGTGCCTCAAGCGCGGCGGGGAATATCTGGTCAGCACCGAAACCTGGATCGCCGCCAAGCTGTGGCTGTTCATGCCGCTGTCGTTCCTGTTCACCTTTATCCAGTTGCCGATGCTGATGCGGCACGGGCTGGCGGCGGAAGCGAAGGACGAGGTGCTGGCCGAACCGCCCCACGAGTGACATGCGCCCGAATGACAATAGTTCGCAAAAGCATGTGACAAGCCCGGCCAAAAGCGCGATAAGGCAGCCGCAATCCGCCATATGGCGGAGAATCGAACCAAAGATAACACTTCCGACCTAGGGGGAAACAATGGCCAAGTTTTTCGGAAACCTCCATCTGGTGCTGCTCACCGGGCTGGTGCTCGCCATCGCCGTGATGCTGCACTTCTCCGGTTCTGCATCGGTTGACGCCAATTCGGTGCTGCGCTGGCTGCACGTCTTCTTCGGCATCGTCTGGATCGGTCTGCTCTATTACCTGAACTTTGTGCAGGTGCCGACCATGCCGGCGATCCCGGCCGAGCTGAAGGGCGGCGTCACCGGCTATATCGCGCCCAAGGTCCTGTTCTTCTTCCGCTATGGCGCGCTGTTCACCGTGCTGACCGGCCTCGGCATTGCGATTGTCGATGGCTATGCCCATCAGGCGATGACCTTCACCGGTGAAGGCAATGTCAATCTGATCGGTCTGGGCATGTGGCTGGCACTGATCATGGCCTTCAACGTGTGGTTCATCATCTGGCCGGCGCAGAAGAAGATTCTGGGTCTGGTTGAAGCCAGCGCCGAAGAAAAGGCCGCAGCGGCTCCGCGTGCGCTCTATGCCAGCCGCACCAACACGCTGCTGTCGATACCGATGCTCTATTGCATGGTCAGCGCCAACCTCGGCTGAGGCGCAACCCTCAACAACGAAGGGCGCGGTGCTCTGGCAGAGAGCGCCGCGCCTTTTCTTTTGCCCGCATGGTGGTAACGCGCGGGCATGACTGCCGAAGTTGATCAATTCCAGGCCATCGCCATCAGCCGCGCCGCGCACCGCCTCAAGATGGCCGGCCGCCCTGTCATTCACATGGAGTTCGGGCAGCCATCCACCGGAGCGCCCGCTGCCGCCATCGCGCAGGCGCATCAGGTGCTGGATCGCGATCCGATGGGCTATTGGGAAAGCCCGCTGCTGAAAACCCGGATTGCGCGGCTCTATGCCGAGCAGCACGGCGTCACCATCAACCCGGAACAAGTCATCCTGACCTGCGGTGCGTCACCCGCACTGGTGCTGGCGCTGAACATGCGCTTTGCCCCCGGGGCCCGCATCGCCATGGCCCGCCCCGGCTATGTCGCCTATCGCAACAACGTGAAGGCACTGCATATGCAGGCAGTGGAGCTTCCTTGTGGCGAAGAGCAGCGGTTTCAACTGACTGCAGCGGCGCTGGCCGCGCTTGATCCCGCACCTGATGGGGTGATCATCGCCAGCCCGGCCAATCCCACCGGCACGATCATTCCGGAAGCGGAACTGGCCGCGATTGCCCGCGTCTGCCGCGAACGTGGAATCGCGATCATTTCCGACGAGATCTATCACGGCATCGCCTATGACCAGCTGACCCCTTCGATGCTGCGCCACGCGCCTGATGCGCTGATCGTCAACAGCTTCTCTAAATACTACAGCATGGCCGGATGGCGGCTGGGCTGGCTGGTGGTGCCAGAGAGTGACATCGCTGCCGCACGGGCGCGGATGGGCAATCTGTTCCTCACTCCGCCCAGCCTGGCCCAGCATGCCGGGCTGGCCGCGATGGACGCCAGTGATGAGCTGGAAGGACACATCGCCACATATGCACGCAATCGGGCGCTGCTGTTGGCGGCACTGCCGGAAATGGGCCTGCGCAGGATCGCTCCGCCCGATGGCGCATTCTACATCTATGCCGACATTTCCGATTTCAGCCACGACAGCATGGCGTTCTGCCAGCAACTGCTGGAAGACACCGGCATTGCCACCGCACCCGGCGTCGATTTCGATCCGGCGGGTGGCCACCGCTTCATGCGGTTCAGCTTTGCGGTTTCAACCGGGGAAGTGGAACGCGCAATTGCCCTGATGCGGCCATGGCGGCCATGGTTTGCGGCACATTGTAAATGATGCAATACTGCCACTTGAAGTAGCAGGACGTTCTTCATGCCATTTACTGCAATATTGGCTTCGGCCGTACTGTCGATAAGCGTGCCCAGTTTTGCGGATCGATTGACATTTCAGGATTATCCCAACTGGGCCGTGAGCAACAATGTGTCTGCCTCTGCTGAAATTGAGATGGTGATCGGACCGGATGGCCGCGGATTGCGCTGCAAAGCTATGAACGTTGTCGGTGACACCAAGCTAGCAAGCCAGATTTGCGCGATAGCGCAAGCCAAGCGCTTCTCGCCTCCCAAAGCGAGCAACGGCTCACCAAGCTATGCAGTTGTGCACGAGCTGGCCAGATTCTGGATCCCCGGTACCCAGCAAGGCGATGAAGCGGCGCGACAAAAGCAACAACCCTTATTGGAAATCGAAGTGAACAGGTTGCCCAATGATGCTGCTTTTGCCGATGTAAAGATAGCGTTTCAGCTTGATCACGCCGGAGCTGTCGTAGCTTGCACAGCGGGGCAGAGGGAAAGGCAGCTTGAGTTGGTGAATGCCATTTGCGCTGCGCCGTCGCTGCTTGCACAGCAGCCCCTGTTGGACAAAAACGGTCAGGCTGTTGGATTTGTAACTGAACGACTTGTGCGCGCTGTCGCCAAGCAAAAGGTCTGAATCATTGATTTTCAGGCCATGGTTTGCGGCGCGAAACAGGGGCGTGCAAGCTTAGAGCGGACGGCGCAGCCGCATCGGCATCGGCGCACCACGATTGTCGAGCACGCCGCGTGCACCGCAGGCATTGACGCAGCTGCGGCGCCCATCGGACCAGCGCAGCAGATTGCCCTGCTTCCAGATCACCAGGCGGCAATGCGTGCCATCAGTCATATCCAGTTCGGGCGCGCGCAGCACCAGCCGCTGGCCTTCCACATTGGCCACACCTTCGATGTCGCAGCTGTGACCGTTGAAGAAATTCAGCTCCATGCTGACGCGGGCGCGATTGCTGCCCTGCGGCACGATCTCGACCACATCGGTGACGCTATAGGTTTCACCAGAGACATCGCCGCTTTTGAAACTACGCTCATAGCGCCCGGCAATCTGTGCCAGAATCCCGGTCTGCGTTGCAGCCAGCACGCTTGCTGAAATCAGCGCCAGAGCCGCAGCAAAAACCACCGGGCGACGCATCAGATCTCTACCTGGCTGCCCAGTTCCACCACGCGATTGGTCGGCAGGCGGAAGAACTCCATGGCGCTGGCCGCATTGCGCAGCATCCATGCGAACAGCTTTTCCCGCCAGATCGCCATGCCCGGCTTGGAAGATGGCAGCAAGGTCTGCCGCGAGAGGAAGAAGCTGGTCTTCATCATCTCGAACGGTGCCCCGCACATGCTGACGCTCTTCAGCGCGGCGGGCACATCGGTTTCCTCAAGGAAGCCAAACCGCAGCGTCAGCCGGAAGAAGCCCTGCCCCAGATCCTTGCAGCTGCACCGCTCTGCCGGATCGACATAGGGCACGTCCTGAATGTCCACCGTCAGGATCACCACGCGTTCATGCAGCACCTTGTTGTGCTTGATATTGTGCAGCAGCGCCGATGGCACCCCGGCGCTGGTGCTGGCCATGAATACCGCAGTGCCCGGCACGCGGGCAGCGCTGGAATGCGCGCTCTTGGCGAAAACCTCGATCGGGATCGAACCTTCGGCCATGTTCTGCCGCATCAGCGCTCGTCCGCGCGACCATGTGGTCAGCAAGGTGAAGATCACCAGACCCATCGCCAGCGGCACCCAGCCGCCATCGGGAATCTTGGTGAAGTTCGCTGAAAGATAGGCCGCATCAAGCGCGAAGAACAGCGCCAGCAGCGGCACCGCCATCCACTTTTTCCAGCGCCACAGCTGGAACAGCACCACCGCCAGCAGCACGTTGTCGATGGTCATCGCCCCGGTCACCGCGATGCCATAGGCAGCGGTCAGATTGCTGGAATGCTGGAACACCAGCACCAGCAGGATCACCGCGATCATCAGCCCGGTGTTGACCACCGGAATATAGATTTGCCCCAGCGCGGTCTCGCTGGTGTGCTTGATCGTCATGCGCGGCATGAAGCCCAGCTGGATCGCCTGCTGGGTTACCGAAAACGCGCCGGAAATCACCGCTTGGCTGGCGATGATCGCGGCGGCGCTGGCAATGATCAGCAGTGGCCACTGGAACCATTCCGGCGCCAGGAAATAGAACGGGCTTTGCAGCGCCGATGGATCGCGCAGCAGCAGCGCGGCCTGCCCCAGATAGTTGCAGACCAGCGCCGGCAGCACCACCGCCAGCCAGGAAACGCGGATCGGGTTGCGGCCAAAATGGCCCATATCGGCATAGAGCGCCTCTGCGCCGGTAACGGCCAGAACGGCTGAACCCATCGCCAGAAAGCCCTTGAGCGGATCATTGATGAACAGGCTGGCGGCATGATGCGGGCTCAGCGCGAAGAGCACTTCGGGCATCTGCAGAATGCTGACGATTCCCAGCACCGAGATCGAGGTGAAATAGATGATCATGATCGGGCCAAAGAAGGTGGCAACCCGCGCCGTGCCGCGGCTCTGGATCATGAACAGAAACACCAGAATACCCACGACCAGCGGCACGACAAAGCGGCCCATCGCGGGTTCATAAACCGCCAGACCTTCGATCGCGCCCATCACCGACACCGCAGGGGTGATCATGCTGTCGCCATAGAACAGCGCGGTTGCGAACACGCCCATCAGCACGATGCCCGCTGACCATGCCTTGCCGGGCGCATGCTGGTTGATCAGCGCCAGCAGCGCCAGGCTGCCGCCCTCGCCCTTGTTATCCGCGCGCATGATCACCGAGACATATTTCAGCGTCACGATGATCATCATCGACCAGAACATCAGGCTGACGATGCCGAACACATGCAGCCGGTCCAGCGGCAAGGAATGGTGCCCGGCAAATGTATCACGCATCGCATAAAGCGGGCTGGTGCCGATATCGCCAAACACCACGCCCAGCGCCCCCATCGCCAGCGCCGCAAGGCTGCCGTGATGATGGCCGTGGCCGCCGGTTTGCGCAGGCGCATCCTGCGGCAGCGCGCTGCCAGCCGGTTGTGCCGAATCGTCTTGTGCCGAAGTGCTCATGCGATGTTGCGCCCCCGCTGAAGCTTTACCATTTGCCGCCAGCGTTAGCAGCAAAGGCGGCGCGCCTTAGCAGCACGCAGTAGGCCCGGCAACAAAAGGAATCGCGATCATTCCTGCATCTCCTGCGGAACGCCTTGAGCCGCCTGCTGTTGCTGGCGCTGGCGCATGGCAATGATCATGTCCAGCCGGTTCAGCCGCGCCGCCAGATCGCCCCGCCAGGGGGCACCTGCGGGGCTGCGCGCCAGCAGATCGGCCCACAGCTTGCGCGCCTCGTTCAGCCGACCGGCCTGTGCCATGGCCAGCCCCATGAAGAACGGCGGACCGGGATGCCGCGGATCGGCCTGCATGGCGCGCTGATAGGAATAGAGCGAGGCCGGGGTCAGATTGCCCTGCGCATGCGCGGTCAGATCATTGGCCAGCGCCAGCCAGGCATCGGCATTGCGCGGATCCTTTTCAACCGCGCCCAGCACAACCCCGGCAGCATCGCCGAACTGGCCATTACGCGCCAGCGCATCACCGATCAGCAGCCACTGGTTTGCGGCAGGATTCGCCTGATTGGCCAGCTGCTGCCGCGCCTTGACCAGCGCTTCGCCGCCGCCATTCATCGCCTCGTCGGCCGCCTTGGGCGCGCCCGGCTGCATCGGCCGCGCTTGCATCGCAAAACCGGCGATACCCAGCAGCACGGCCGCACCGATCACTTCCCAGCCCTGTCGCGGCGTCTTGAACAGCCAGGCCAGCGCCGCGAACACTGCCAACGCCAGCCCGATCACGATTACCCAGCCGTTCATGCGCCCGCCTTTCCACTAAAGCGCCGACGCAGCAACAAGGCTGCCACGGCGAGCAACAGCAGCGGCGCGGCGAACAATGGCCAGGTCATGGCGGTAACACGCGGCGTATAGCTGACATAATCGCCGTAGCGTTCGATCAGCCATGCCCGGATCGCTTCCGGCTGTTCGCCTGCCGCGATCCGCATCCGCACCTGGCTGCGCATATCGCCAGCCATGGGCGCATCGGAATCGGCGATCGACTGGCTCTGGCACTTCAGGCAGCGCAGCGTTTCCATCAGCGCCTGCGCCTTTGCCTCCTGCGCGGGATCGTCAAGCTGGCGATAGGCATAGGGCGCGGGCGGCATTGAATCCTGCGCCGCCGCTGGCACTGTCGCCATCAGCGCAAGCAAAGCCAGAATCAGCCGCATCACTGTTCCGCCTCCTTCAGCCTGGCGAGGATCATCGGCACCTGATCGGGGCGGATTTCGCCAATATGCTGATAGCGGATCACACCCCCGGCATCGATAACGAAGGTTTCCGGCACACCGGATGAACCAATCGCCAGCTGCACCTGGCTGAGATTGTCAGCCCCGATCCGGGCAAAGGGATTGCCATTGGCCTTGAGAAAAGCAGCAAGATCATCCGGCTTGTCGCGAATGGCGACGCCATTCACCTCGACACCCGCCTTGCGCAAGGCTTCCAGCTGCGGCGCTTCCACCGCGCATGGCGCGCACCAGCTGGCGAAGACGTTCAGCAAACGCGGCTTGCCCCCCACCATGTCCACCCGCGACAGTCCGGGTTTTCCCGGCGTGGCTGCGGGCAGTGCGAATTGCGGCAGAGGCTTGCCAATCATGGTGCTGGCTACCTCGCGATCAGCCGGACGGTACAGCCCGACCACTACCAGCACCACGAACCCGGCGAACAACGCCAGCGGCAGCCATAGCGCCCAGCGTGGTGATTTGCCTGCGGCGTCGCTCATCGGCCCCGCCTCTGTCTGCGCCAGGCGATCTTCTCGCGCGCGACGATACGGCGAATGTCGCTGGCAACGCGGCCCAGCAATGCCAGAATGCCGCCCAGCGCGATCAGCACCCCGCCATACCAGATCATCGGTACGAAGGGTTTCCACCACAATCGCAGCTGCCAGCGGCCGTCCTCGGCCCGTTCACCCAGCACTGCGTAAAGCTGGCCATTCCACCGCGTCAGCAATGCCGATTCGCTGGTCTGCTGGGGCGGTGCCCAGAATGCGCGGGCCTGCGGCTGGATGAGCTGCGCCGTGCCACCTTTATAGCTGGCCGCCATATCGCCTTGCAGTGCAGTCCAGTTCGGTCCGGCAACCGGAGATATCTTGCGCAGCTCGATCTGCCATGGGCCGACCGCGACCTTTTGCCCGATGCTTACCGCCACCAGTCGCTCGGTTGTGAAGGCGCTGTCACAGGCCATGCCGAACAGAGCGACCGCGACGCCGAAATGCGCCACCACCATTCCCCACAGTGGCAATTTCACTTGCCGCAGCTTGCGCCCGCGCAGCGGCAGCCATGCTGCCACCGCCAGTCCGGCGGCCAGAGCGATGCCGATCAGTGGCATCAGGGCAATCCCTGCCCCTGAAAGCCAGGCCGCGGTGCCAAGCAACAGCACACCTGGGATCGCCAGCAAACGCCCGAAACGCGAAATCGAGTCGCGTCGCCAGCGCAGCAACGGCCCGATCGCCATCACCACCAGCATTGGCAGGATGAAGATCGCGGTCATCGGATTGAAATAGGGCGGCCCAACCGAAACCTTGGCTCCCAGAGCTTCGGCCAGCAGTGGATACAGCGTGCCGACCAGCACAATGCCCAGCGCGCTGCTGAGCATGACATTGTTGAACACCAGCGCCCCTTCGCGGCTGGTGATGGCGAAGCGTTCACCCTCGGTCACGCTGGCGGCGCGCAAGGCGAACAGCAACAGCGCCCCGCCGATATTGATCGCCAGCAGCGCCAGAATGAATGTGCCGCGTTGCGGATCGACCGCGAAAGCGTGAACGCTGGTAAGGATGCCGGAGCGGACCAGAAAAGTGCCGACCATCGACATCGAAAAAGCCACCACGCCCAGCATCACCGTCCAGGCCCTCAGCGCATTGCGGGCGGCCAGCACACTGGCGGAATGCAGCAGCGCCGTTGCCGCCAGCCAGGGCATCAAGGATGCGTTTTCAACCGGATCCCAGAACCACCAGCCGCCCCAGCCCAGCTCATAATAGGCCCAGTATGATCCGGCGGTGATGCCCAGCGTCAGGAAAATCCATGCCCCCATCACCCAGGGCCGCATGGCGCGGGCAAAGGCGGGGCCAACCTCTCGCGTCAGCAGGGCGCCAACCGCAAAGCTGAAGGCGATCGAAAGCCCGACATAGCCGATGTATAATGTCGGCGGGTGAAAGGCGAGGCCGGGATCCTGCAAAAGCGGGTTCAGCCCCAGCCCTTCCGGCGGTGCGGGATCGAGCCGGGCAAACGGGTTCGAGGCAATCAGCAGAAAGGCATAGAACCCAAGGCTGACGAAAGCCTGCCCGCCCAGCGTCGCCAGCATGGTCTGTTCGGGCAGACGCCGTTCGACCAGCGCGACGAAGCCGCCAGCCAGCCCCATGATCGTCACCCACAGCAGCATGGAACCTTCGTGATTCCCCCATGCCCCCGCGAATTTATAGAGGAACGGCTTGGCCGAATGCGAATTTTCGGCAACCAGCTTCACCGACAGATCAGTCTGGCAGAACAGCACCACCAGCGCGACAAAGGCCAGCGCAGCCAGCACGCCCTGCACCATTGCCACCGGGCGGACAATGCCGCCCAGCACCACGCCGCGCGGCGAAAATGACAGGGCAGCGGCCAGCAGTTGCAGCGCCGCCAGCGCCGCCGCCAGCCAAAGGGCAGCAAGGCCGAAATCGGCGATCATCTGGTTTCCGCCACCGCCTGCCGGGCTTGCTGCTCGGTCATATCCTTCATCTCGCGCGGCACATATTTCTCGTCATGTTTGGCCAGCAGATTGTCGGCCACGAATGTGCCATCTGCGCCCATCTTGCCTTCCGCAACCACGCCCGATCCTTCAACAAACAGATCGGGGCGGATGCCTTTGAACACCACTGGCACGCGGGCCTTGCCATCGCCAACCACGAAACGGATCGTCACCCCATCGGCATCGGTCTTGATTGAACCGCGTTCCACCATGCCGCCAAGCCGCACCGCGCGCCCGGCTTCGGGCGGACTGGCGACCATATCGGCAGGGAGGTAGAAATAGGACGCCTGATTGCGCAGCGCCCATGCCGCCAGCAACGCCGCAGCAATCAGTGCCGCCAGCGCCACTAGCACCAGCACCAGCCGTTGATGCTTTGCCTTGATCGCTCCGCTCATCGTTCCCGGCTCCTGTCGCGCCGTGTTTCGGCCCGGCGCATCGCCAGCCAGCTCCACAGCGTCAAAGCAAATGTGCCGCCCACGCCCAGCACATAGGCCGAGACAACGTAGTGCCAGTGATTGAGGCCTTCACTCATGGGAAAGCTCCGCAGCCGCCATTGCCCGGCGGCGCAGCCGCGCTTCGGCCTGACTGTTTGCCAG
>JBGAIR010000047.1:0-18952 GCA_044225335.1 Novosphingobium sp.
CTTGGAAGATTCTACGCCAGCTGAGCCGGGACGGACGGACCGCCCCCAGCGTCAACCGCAGCCGCAATCTTATCCTTGCCTCATGCCTGCTTGGCGGCATCGTCGGCATGGTGATGGCTGTGACCGGACTCTACGGCAAAGGTGGTCCAAGCGCCATTGCGGTGTTCGCCGACACACCGCTTTCGCCCATGCTGGCCGTGTTGCTGCTGGCGGCGCTGGGGCTGACGCTGTGGCTGTCGATCCTGTGGCACCTCTCCATCGATGAGCATGAAATGGCAGCCTATAATTTTGGCGCAGTGGCGGCGACTTATATCTATTTCACGGCCAGCGTTGGCTGGTGGCTGGCCTGGCGCGGGGGCTTTACCCCTGAACCGGATGGCAAGCTGATCTTCGCGGCGGTGATGACGGTATGGCTGCTGGGCTGGCTCTACAAAAGATCGCGCTGATCGCCCTGCGTTCAGCAATTGCAAATCATGACAAAGGAAATGGGACGCATATGAAACAGATCCGCACTCGCTTGCTTGCCACGGCGCTAATGCTGCTTGCCACCCCGCAAATGGCGCTGGCCGACCAGAAGCTCCCCAAGCCGCAACCGGTGCAAACCGCAGCCGCCGCGCCAGAGCAGCTGCATCCGGCGCTGTGGAAGATCGCCGATGCCGATACCACCATCTATCTGTTCGGCACGGTGCATCTGCTGCCCAAGGACAAGGAATGGATCAACGGCAAGCTGGCGACCGCCATTCAGCAATCATCCGAACTGGTGACCGAAATCCCGGAGGTTCCGGCCGAGCAGACACAGGCCGCGATCATGCAGCATGGCGTCTTGCCGCAGGGGCAGACGCTGCGCGCGATGATGAACGATGCCGAACGCGCAAAATATGAGGCCGCACTACAAAAGCTGGGAATTCCGGCGGAAGCCTTTGACCAGCTCAAGCCTTGGATGGCGGCGGTGACACTGGCGACCATTCCGCTGATGGCCAAGGGCTATGATGTATCGAACGGAGCCGAAGCCGCGCTGGATGCGCGCAACAAGGCGCTGGGGCGGCCGCGCAGCGGGCTGGAGACGCTGGATTTCCAGATCGGGCTGTTCGATACCTTCGCCCCCGATGTGCAAAAGCGCTATCTGTTCGAAGTGATCGATGCGATCCCGCATATTGATGAGGACATCGGCGCGATGGTCGATGCCTGGGGGAAAGGCGATCCCGACAAGCTGGCCGAACTGATGAATGCCGAGGAAGATGATCCGGCGATGATCGAAACCCTGCTGGTGGGCCGCAACCGCAACTGGGCCAAGTGGCTGCAGCAGCGGATGGACAAGCCCGGAACGGTGTTCGTCGCGGTGGGCGCAGGCCATCTGGGCGGCAAGGGCAGCGTGCAGGAACAACTGGCCGCTGCGGGCATAACCGTCACTCGTGTTCAATAGGCTGCCGCGCCTCTGGGCAGTGCTGGCGCTGCTGGCACTGGCGGCTTGCCAACCCGCACCGAAGGTCCGTCCGGCCTTGTGGCAGGTGGACGGACCCAATGGTCAGCGGGCCTGGCTGTTTGGCACGATTCACGCCCTGCCCCGGCGCGTTGACTGGCGATCCCCGGCAATCGACGCGGCGCTTGCCGGATCAGACCGGATCGTGCTGGAAGTGGCGGCGATCAATGATGACAAGGCCGTGGCCGCCATTTTTGCCCGGCTGGCACACAGCCCCGGTCACCCTTCGCTTGAGCAACGGGTCACCCCGGCCCAGCGCGCTGCGCTGGCGGCAATGCTGAGGGAATATGGTCTCGATCCCGCAGGCTTTGCCAATACCGAAAGCTGGGCTGCGGCGCTGATGCTGGTGCAGGCCGAGCAGCGCGAGCAGGATCGCGACAGCGGTAACGGTATTGACCGCGCGATTGCTGCCGCGGCCCAAGGCAAGCCGATCGAGGAATTTGAAGGTGCCGCCTATCAGCTGAGCCTGTTCGATCAGTTGCCAGAAGCGGAACAGCGCCAGCTTCTGAGCGCCGTAATCGAAGGCGCACCCACGGCGGGCACCGATGCCTTGCGCATGGAAAAGGCATGGTCCACCGGCGATATGGCGGCCATCGCTGGGCAGGGCGATGGCGGTCTGCTGCGCGATCCGCAACTGCGCGAAACGCTGCTCTCCGGCCGCAACCGGGCCTGGCGTGACCGGCTGATCGGGCTGCTGGGGCAAGGCGCGCATCCCTTTGTTGCGGTTGGCGCGGCGCATCTGGCGGGCGACGACGGGCTTCCGGCACTGCTCGCCGCGCGCGGCTATCGGCTGACTCGCTTGCAATAATCCCGCATTTGGCTTGCATTTTCCACGCTTCGCGGCTAACCGCCCGCGCTTCCCGCTATGGTCATCCCTGGAGGCGTGGCGGAGAAGATGTGCAATTTACTGTGATTTCGAAAGGCTAGAGTTATGAGCGATACGCTGACCCTGCCGGCCGAGACGCGCGATCGGGCAGGCAAGGGAGCCTCCCGTGCACTGCGTCGTGAAGGCCGTGTCCCCGCCGTTGTTTATGGTGGCAATGAAGAGCCGCTGGCAATCCACGTCGAAGAAAAGGCGCTGGTGAAGCAGCTTGGCACCGGCCACTTCTTCAACTCGATCGTCGAAGTTGAAGTCGGCGGCAAGACGCTGCGCACCCTGCCCAAGGATGTTGCGTTCCACCCGGTCACCGATCGCCCGCTCCACGCCGATTTCCTGCGCCTGTCCAAGGATGCCAAGGTTCACGTGGAAGTGCCGGTGGTATTCGTCAACGAAGCAGCCTCGCCCGGCCTGAAGCGCGGCGGCGTGCTGAACATCGTCCGTCACGAGCTGGAACTGGTCTGCGAAGCGGACAAGATCCCCGACGACATCACCATCGACGTCACCGGCTTTGAAGTGGGCGATTCGATCCACATCAGCCATGTGAAGCTGCCGGCCGGTTCGGCCAGCGCGATCACCGATCGTGACTTCACCATCGCCACCATCGTTGCCCCTTCGGGCCTGCGCAGCGAAGAAGGCGACAATTCGAAGACTGAAACAGCCGCAAGCTGATCTTGGGTTGTTCGCAGCCGGGGTGGACATCCATCCCGTTTCAAAGGCAATGCAGACCGGGCCGCAGCGATGCGGCCCGGTTTTCATTTGTTGCTAGGGGAATGCACAGAGCATGCAGCTGTGGGTCGGCCTGGGAAATCCCGGCACGCAATATGCGCTGAACCGGCACAATGTCGGCTTCATGGCTATGGATGCCATTGCCGAAGTGCACAGCTTCGGCCCGGTGCAGAAGAAATTCCAGGGCTGGCTGCAGGAAGGACGCATCGGCGGTGAAAAGCTGCTGCTGCTGAAACCCGCCACCTATATGAACGAAAGCGGGCGCGCGGTCGGCGAAGCGCTGCGCTTTTACAAGCTTGGCACCGATGCGCTGACGGTGTTCCACGATGAGCTGGATCTGTCCCCCTTCAAGGTAAAGGTGAAGCAGGGTGGCGGCACGGCGGGCCATAACGGGCTGCGCTCGATCGACCAGCATATGGGGCCGGATTTCCGCCGGGTGCGCATCGGCATCGGTCATCCCGGCCACAAGGATCGAGTAACCGGCCATGTGCTGGGCAATTATGCCAAGGCGGAAATGGACCCGTTGGCCGATATGCTGGGCGCAATTGCCGGTGAGGCCGAATGGCTCGCCCGCCATGATGACGTCCGCTTCATGAACGATGTGGCGCTGCGGCTTGGGTAATTCCCCAAAAAAGCAGGCCAAAAACGTCGAAATTTCTTACAATCGGCGTGGCCCGAAAATTCCGTTAACCACTGTCTTGCGCTTCAATCCTGTGTTGGCACGGCAATTGCGATGTCTGGCATCAACCATTGGATCAATACAGGGGAAGTAAACATGAAGCGCATTGCCACCTTGATCGCTGCGGCAGCCGCAACCACCGCCATTGCCGCACCGGCTCAGGCGATGACCTTCGGTCTGTTCGGACACACCCACTACTGCAACTGCGGTCACGCGCAGGCCAATTGCGGTGGTTCCTCGAGCAGCACCTCGAGCACCACGACCTCTTCGTCTTCAACCTCGACCGGTGGTTCGACCTCGGGCGGCAGCACCACCACTTCGGGTGGCTCGACCTCGGGTGGCAGCACCACCACGACCTCGACCTCGACTGGCGGTTCGACCAGCGGCTCGACCTCTGGCGGCAGCACCACTTCGACCGGTGGCACCTCGGTTCCGGAACCGGGCATGCTCGGCATGATGGGCCTGGGCCTGGCCGGTATCGGTCTGGCTCGCCGCCGTCGCCGCGCTGCCTGATCTCCCGACAGGATAGTTCCGCACGAAGCCGCCGCCGGGTCACCCCCGGCGGCGGTTTTCGTTTGCCATCTGCAAATGCCTGAATGCTTGCACGAAACCCGGCGTGTAAGCGCGGTTCCGGCGGGCCAGCCTATCCAGCTGCAGCGCTTGCCTTGGCCAGACTGTCCTTGAACAGCTGATTGTTGCGATCACCGGCAACCGCCTGCTTCAGCAGTTCCACCGCGCGCGGCAGATCGCGCTGCGCCTTGTATCGCACCAGCCCGGCCATATGCGCCATGTCGGGGTTTTCCGGAGCCATTGCCAAAGCCTGATCGGCGGAGGCGATAGCCTGATCGGCCAGTCCGGCGTTGCTTTGCGCCAGCGCCAGTCGCTTGAGTATCTCGGCATCCTTGCCCAGCGCCAGCAATCCCTGATAGGCGGCGATCGCGCCATTCCAGTCCTGACGCGCCATTGCCGCGTTGCCTCGCTGGGCCAGCGCCTGCGCATCCTGCGTAGAGGCAGACTGCAATCGCGCCCGCAAACCAGCCGCATCGGGGCTGCCCGCAGCCCGCGCCGCCTTTTCCGCAATCTCCAGCTCGGTCTTGCCAGCCGTGATCGCATCAGAAAGCGGCTTGATGGTCTGATAGGCAGTGACCGCGTCACCCGTTTCCAGCTGCGCCTGTGCCAGCATCAGCCGCGAATAAGGATTGCCGGGCGAAAGCGACAAGGCGCGCGAAAAGATTGAGCGTGCCTGCTCCGGATGCCCCAGCCGCAGCATGGCCTCGCCATAGGTCAGACCATCCGCCGATTGGGGATCAAGTTCTCCCTCGCGTTTCCAGCGCCTTGCGCACCTTGTCCCATTCGCCCGTTTCGGCCCAGAGCTGAACCCGCAGCGATCGCGGTGCGGCATCATCGGGAGCAAGCTGTGCGGCTTTCTCTGCCAGCGCCATCGCTTCCTTGACCTTGCCCATCCCGTCGAGAAGATTGGCCTCGCCCAGCAAGGGCTCGATCCGCTTGGGATAGAGCTGCGCGGCGCGGCGATAGGCAGCCTGCGACTGATCATTGCGCTGCGTCCGCATCGCCAGATCGCCAGCAAACAGCAGCGTGTCAAATCCATCCGCCTGCATCTGCTGCAAGCTCTGCAGCTGGGCCTGCGCTCCCACGAAATCCTCGCTGCCCAACAGGAAGCGACCATAATCCAGCGTCAGCCGGTAATCGCGCCCTGCAGCCATGCCGCGCCGAAAGGCATCGAGCGCAGCGTCAGTATTTTCCAGCGCCATCTGCGCGGCGGCACGAATGCGCCAGGCATCCGGCGTATTGTCATTGCCCAGCGCTTCCAGCGCATCCTTGGGCTGGCCCGCGAACAACGCGGCTTCTGCTGCATAGCGCACCACATCCGGCCCTGACGCTCCAGCAGCGCGCAGCCGCTCCACCGTGGCCTGAGCGCCTTCGCCATCGCGCATCCGCAGCTGGGTCTGCACCAGCAGCGTCAGCAGCTTGCGATTGGTTGGATCCTTGCGCAAGGCTTCGATCAGATCGACGCGGGCGGCCGCGAAATCCTGAGCCGCGAAGCTCTTTTCCGCCTGTGCCAGCAGGGTTTCGGGGCTGCTTCCACAGGAAGCAAGCATGGTGGCTGCCAGCAGCGGCAGTATCAGTCTGGTTGCGCGTTTCATGGCCAAATTCTGAAACAGACTGGTAAATATCAGGTGAAGGAATTGCCCGATCCGGCAGGGCAATTGCTGTGGAGGCGATGAGGCGTGAATTGGGCCGATGCTCTGCAATTCACGAAAAATGGTTCCCACTTGTTGGCGCTCGCTCTATGGCGCGCGGCGAAACGCGTGCCGGAGGCTTCCGCCCCGCCAGAGCCACGCCATTGCTGGAGCAAATCATGGGTTTTCGTTGCGGAATTGTCGGCCTGCCCAATGTCGGCAAATCAACGCTGTTCAACGCGCTGACCGAAACGCAGGCGGCGCAGGCTGCCAACTATCCGTTCTGCACGATCGAGCCCAATGTCGGCAATGTCGGCGTGCCCGATCCCCGAGTGGACGAGCTGGCCCGTGTGGCCGGCAGCCAGAAGATCATTCCCACCCAGCTTGGCTTTGTCGATATCGCCGGGCTGGTGCGCGGTGCCAGCAAGGGTGAAGGACTGGGCAACCAGTTCCTTGGCAACATTCGCGAGGTGGACGCCATCGTTCATGTGCTGCGCTGCTTTGAAAATGACGACATCCAGCATGTCGACAACAAGGTAGATCCAATTTCCGACGCGGAAACGGTGGAAACCGAGCTGATGCTGTCCGATCTGGAAAGCCTGGAAAAGCGGGTGCCCGCCGCCCAGAAAAAGGCCGCACAGGGTGACAAGGAATCCAAGCTGGTCGCATCGGTGCTGGGTCAGGCGCTGGACCTGCTGCGCGATGGCAAGCCGGCGCGGCTGGTCGAACCCAAGGATGATGAGGAAGCGCGCGTATTCCGGCAGGCTCAGCTGCTGACCGCCAAGCCCGTGCTTTATGTCTGCAATGTCGAGGAAGAGTCAGCCGCCAAAGGCAATGGCTTCTCCGCCCGCGTGTTTGACAAGGCCAAAGCCGAAGGGGCCAATGCCGTCATCGTGTCCGCCGCGATCGAAAGCGAGCTGGTCGGCATGGAGGCGGAAGACCGCATGGTGTTTCTGGAGGAAATGGGGCTGCACGAAACCGGCCTCGCGCGGGTGATCCGCTCTGGCTATGATCTGCTGCATCTGATCACCTTTTTCACAGTCGGCCCCAAGGAAGCGCGCGCATGGACCGTGCACAAGGGTGCGAAGGCCCCCGAAGCGGCGGGCGAAATCCATTCCGACATGCAGCGCGGCTTCATTCGTGCCGAAACCATTGCCTATGACGACTACATCGCCCTGAACGGCGAAAGCGGTGCCCGCGATGCGGGAAAACTGCGTCAGGAAGGCAAGGAATATGTGGTGCAGGACGGCGACGTGATGCACTTCAAATTCAACGTCTGACAAACCGCCTTACTCGTCAGCGCCCTCCAGCGGATCGCGCTTGCCGGTAAACAGCGCCGCGATCTTGCCGCGCAGCGCTGCCAAACCGGCAGCCAGTGCGAACAGGGCCGGCTTCAGGAATTTGAGCAATATTGCCAGCAGCCCCAGCTTTTTGGCAGCGGCTACCCCCACCCCGGCGGCGACCAGCCCGGCGATGCCATATTCGGCCTTCTTGTCGAGATTGGGATCGAAATCGGCATAGCGTGCGCCGGGATCGAAACTGGCGTGACTGGCGAAAGTGTTGGCAGCGCGCTTCACTTCGGCGAGGCGCGGCATCTGCGAGATGAAGTTGACGCTCAGCACCCCGCCCCGCCCCAGCGTGCGCAGATCATAGTTTAGCGTGTTCACCGCGCTGTCGGAAAACTTCAGATCACGCGCCCAGACCACCGAATGGGTGGCCTTTTCGTAATGCGGGTTCTCTGCCCAGCCCATCAGATGAATCTCGGGATAGCCTGCCGCCTTGCGTTCCGCATTGCTGCCTGCCTCGCCCTCGCGCAGTTGATCGAGCAAGGCAGCGTAATCCACCTCCGCCGCATCGCTGTCGCTGACATAACCGGTCGGCTCATAGGTGATCACCCCGCCCCACGCATCGGTCAGCGGTGATTTGCCCGCAGGCATCACCAGCCCCAGCACGCCGTTGGCTGAATCGGCAGGGTTGTTCCAGATCGTCACCAGAATGGTGCGGGCATCCTCTGGCCCATAGAAATCATAGTCCTTGCCCAGATCCAGCGTTACCCGCGCCGTGGGCAGGCTGATCTTGCCCTGTTGCGGGTGCAGGCTTTTCGCTGCGTCGATCAGGGGTTTGGGGACGGGCGGCGGATCCTGCGCGGCCACAGGTGACGCCAGCGCCATCAGCATGGCACATAATCCGGCAAGCACTGCCTTCGGTTCACGCATGATCATTCCCCATGTTTACGCCCAGAACAGGTACCGATCAGCAAAGGGTCAAGGTGAATAATATCCATATCTGCTGCTTCTTGTCGTGTCTGCCCCTGTTCGAGCCAATCGACAGCGCTGCGTGAAGGCGCTATGCCGGGTTCGTGATCTTCCGCCGCCTGCTTGCCTTGATGCTGCTGATCGGGCTGACCGTTCCCGCCCTTGCCATGCCGCTGCCCACCGTCGCGGTGGCAGGACCGATGGCGATGTCTGACGACGGCATGCGGCCAGCACCCTGTCACAAGCCGCAGAGCGGCAAATCATCGCAGCATGATCAAGCCCCGGCGAAATGCCATGATTGCATCGGCTGCGCCGCGCCGCATATTCCGGCGGCGCTGGCCAACCCTGCCCCGTTGCCCCGCCTGGCGCGGGCACTGTCTGGGCGAGCGGAGCCGTTGCTGGCGCTGACCTTTTCACCCGAACCACCCCCACCGCGTTACTGATCCCGCAAGAGACCGGCGCACAGCTTCACGCCGGTGACTATTTCTCACGGATCAGGACAGTCTCGATGACATATCGCTATACTCCGGCGCTGCTTTGCGCCGCGCTCTTCGCTTCGCCCGCTGCCGCGCAGCAGCATGATCACAGCCAGATGCACCACCCCGAGGAGGCCATGCCGCCGATGGATATGGGCGATATGCCCGATCCCGCCGCGCAGCCTGCCCCATCCGCCACAGGCTCTGGCACATCACGCCTGCCCGGCGCCGAAGGGGCGATGCACGGGCTGCATCTGATGGCAGGAGACTGGATGCTGATGGCGCATGGTGCCATCTCCACGCAATATACCAAAGCCAGCGGCCCGCGCGGTGATGACAAGCTCTATGCCACCTCCATGGCCATGCTCACCGCGCAGAAGGACACCGGCTGGGGCCGGGTCCAGCTGCGCTCGATGCTCAGCCTTGAACCGGCGATGGATGCCGCTGGCTATCCCAACCTGTTCGCCACCGGCGAAACCGCGCATGGCCAGCCGCTGGTTGACCGCCAGCACCCGCATGACCTGTTTATGGAACTGGCAGCGCGGGTGGATATCGATGCCGGTGCGGGCAGCCTGTACCTCTATGGCGGGCCGGTGGGCGAACCGGCGCTTGGCCCCAGTGCTTTCATGCACCGCAGTTCGGCCAGCAACAATCCGGAACCGCCGATCACCCATCACTGGTTCGATTCCACCCATATCACCTATGGCGTGGTGACGGCGGGCTATTCGGCGCGCCTGTGGCAACTGGAGGCCAGCGCCTTTCGCGGGGCGGAACCGGATGAGCGCCGCTGGAACATCGAAACGCCAAAGCTGGACAGCTGGTCGGTCCGCATGACGCTGAATCCCAGTTCCAACTGGGCCTTGCAGGCCAGCTATGGCCACATCAGGCAGCCAGAGGCGACCCACCCCGGCGAAGATGAGCGCCGCTTTACCAGCTCTGCCCATTATGCGCGTGGCGGCTTTTCAGCGATGCTGGCTTTTTCCGCCAAAAAGCGCGTTCCGGGTGACACGCTGACCGCATGGCTGGGCGAGGCGAACTGGAACATCGATTCCCAGAACAGCCTGTTCGCCCGGATCGAAAATGTCGCCAATGACGAGCTGTTCCCCGATCACGCCAGCGCTTTGCATGATCAGCGATTTCGTATCACCAAGCTGCAGGCGGGCTATGCACGGCATCTGCCGCTTGGCCCCTTTGATCTGGCGCTGGGCGGATCGATCAGCACCTATGCCAAGCCATCCGCGCTTGACGCAGCCTATGGCCGCAACCCATGGGGCTACACATTGTTCGCAAAACTGAGCTTGGGGAGTTGATGGGATGAGTGACGGGCTGCTTTATTTCGAGGATCTGGAAACCGGCACCACCACGCGTTTTGGCAGCTATGCCGTGACACGCGAAGAGGTGGTGGAATTCGCTTCAAAATATGATCCGCAGCCCTTTCACCTTTCGGATGAGGCCGCCGCGAAAACCTATTTCGGGCGGCTTTCCGCCAGCGGCTGGCACACCGCGGCGATGGCGATGCGCATGGCGGTGGATAATATGGCCGAACGCCGCCAGGCCAGCCTTGGCTCCCCCGGAATCGATGAACTGCGCTGGATCAAGCCTGTCTATCCCGGCGATACGCTGCGCTGCGAAAACGAATTGCTGGAAAAGCGCCGCAGCGCATCACGCCCGGAAATGGGCATCATCAAGGGCGTGACGCGGGTCTATAACCAGCATGACGAACTGGTAATGAGCTTCACCGCCAACGGGCTGATCCGGGTGCGGAGTGAAGAAGGCTAGGCTTCACTTGCGCCCGAACAGCTTCTCCACATCGCCAAGCGCCAGCTTTACCCAGGTGGGGCGGCCATGGTTGCATTGGCCTGAGCGGGGAGTGACCTCCATCTCGCGCAACAGGGCGTTCATTTCCGCTACCGAAAGGCTGCGCCCTGCCCTGACCGAGCCGTGGCAGGCCATGGTCGCCAGCACCAGATCGAGCCGCTCGCCCAGCAGCAATGCATCGCCATGCAGGGCAAGATCGTCGGCGACATCGCGCAGCAGGGCTTGCGGATCGCCCTTGGCCAGCGCCGCCGGAACCGCACGGATCAACATGGCGGCAGGGCCGAAGCGTTCGGTGATCAGGCCGAAGCGGGCGAGGACTTCGGCGACGGCATCGATCCGGTCACACGCAGGCTCTTCCAGTTCGACAACCTCAGGGATCAGCAGTGCCTGCGAGGCGGTGATCGCGTCCTGCGCTCCGGCGGATTTGAGCCGTTCCAGCACCAGCCGCTCATGTGCGGCGTGCTGATCGACAATCACCAGCCCGTCCTCGGCCTCGGCGATGATGTAGGTATTGGCGACCTGCCCGCGCGCCACCCCCAACGGGTGCTCCGCCGCCGGGGCGGGAGCCTCCATCGCCACCTCGGCCCGGCCTGCGGGCAATGCACCGACGGGCGCGACGGTGGCAGCAGGTGCAGGACCGCGCCAGCCCAGCCCGGCTTCGCGCAGGGAGGGAGCGCCATGCTCCCGCGCGAAGAGCGAGGCGAGTGCCGGAGTTGGGACCGGAGATGATACTGGTGGGACGCTGACCGGCTCCGCCTGCCAATGCGCCATGGCCGAAACGGCAGGTGACTGGGCCGAGCGGTTACCCTCTGCCTCCAGCGCGCGGCGCAGGCCGGAGACGATGAAACCGCGCATGAAGGCCGGATCGCGAAAGCGCACCTCGGTCTTGGCGGGGTGGACGTTCACATCCACCTCTTCGGGCGGCACATCAAGGAACAGCGCCAGCACCGCATGGCGATCGCGCGCCAGCATATCGGCATAGGCCCCGCGCACCGCCCCCACCAGCAGCCGGTCCTTCACCGGGCGGGCGTTGACGAAAAGATACTGATGATCGGCCACCCCGCGGTTGAAGGTGGGCAGCCCGGCAATCCCGGTCAACTGCGCCGGGCCGTGCGCGGTATCGCGGTGGAAATCAATCACCACCCCGTCCTCACCCAGTTCCCGCGCGACGATGCGGGCCACGCGTGATGCCAGCGTCTCATCCGGCTGCACCGCCAGCACGCGCCGCCCGTCATGCTCCAGCGTGAAGCCCACTTCGGGTCGGGCCATCGCCAGCCGCTTCACCACATCAAGGCATGCGGCATATTCGCTGCGCGGCGAGCGCAGGAATTTGCGCCGGGCAGGCAGCTTGCCAAACAGATCGCTCACCCGGATGCGAGTGCCGGGCGGCAGGGCGGCAGGCCCCTCCGCCAGCAAGGCACCATGATCCAGCTCGCGCCGCCATCCTTCGGCCAGATCGCGCGTCCGGCTTTCCAGCGTGAAGTGCGAAACGCTGGCAATGGAAGGCAGTGCCTCGCCGCGAAAACCCAGCGTGGCGACCAGTTCGATCCGCTCGTCCGGCAGCTTGGAGGTGGCATGACGCTCCAGCGCCAGCGCCATTTCATCGGGCGCCATGCCGCAGCCATCGTCGGTCACCTCGATCCCGTCGAGCCCGCCACCGCTCAGCCGGATGGCGATGTTGCGGGCACCGGCATCAATGGAATTTTCGACCAGCTCCTTCAGCGCAGCCGCCGGTCGTTCGACCACTTCGCCAGCGGCGATTCGGTTGACAAGCACATCAGGCAGGCGGCGGATTTGCGGCATGAATCTGTCCTAGCGACGAAGCGCCGGAATTTCGAGATCACTTGTGGGCAAGTTTTCCCCGAACGGCACAAGTTTTTTTGGCCTTTCCAAAGGCCTTGCGCTAAGGCCCGGTTTCCCATGCCAACAATCAGGCCTGTCCTTGCCGCAAATCTTGCGGTAAGTGGCGGAGAATAATACGGATTTTTCGATGGCTTCGTTCTTTTCTCGATTCTTCAAATTTGGCTCTCAGAATATGGCGATTGACCTGGGGACAGCGAACACGCTGGTCTACACGCTGGTCTATGTCCAGGATCGCGGAATCGTGCTGAACGAACCTTCGGTGGTTGCCATCGAAACGCTGAATGGCGTGAAGCGTGTCAAGGCCGTTGGCGACGATGCCAAGATGATGATGGGCAAGACGCCTGACAGCATCGAAGCAATCCGCCCGCTGCGCGATGGCGTGATCGCCGACATCGAAATCGCGGAGGAAATGATCAAGCATTTCATCCGCAAGGTGCACGGCAAGAAGAGCCTGTTCCGCTATCCCGAAATCGTGATCTGCGTGCCATCGGGCTCCACCTCGGTTGAACGTCGCGCGATCCGCGATGCTGCCTCCAATGCCGGTGCCAGCCAGGTCTATCTGATTTTGGAACCGATGGCCGCCGCGATCGGTGCCGACATGCCGGTAACCGAACCGGTCGGCTCGATGGTGGTCGATATCGGCGGCGGCACCACCGAAGTCGCAGTGCTGTCGCTGCGCGGTCTGGCCTATACCACCTCGGTCCGCGTTGGCGGTGACAAGATGGACGAAGCCATCGTTTCCTACGTCCGCCGCCACCACAACCTGCTGATTGGCGAATCGACCGCTGAACGGATCAAGAAGGATTATGGCGTCGCCACCGTTCCTGCGGATGGCGTCGGCGAAACCGTGCAGATCAAGGGGCGCGATCTGGTTAACGGCGTGCCGAAGGAAATCACCATCACCCAGGCGAACATCGCCGAAGCACTGAGCGAACCGATCGGTGCTATCGTCGAAGGCGTCCGCATCGCGCTGGAAAATACCGCACCGGAACTGGCCGCCGATATCGTCGATCAGGGCATCATGCTCACCGGCGGCGGTGCGCTGATCCATGGGCTGGACGATTATCTGCGCGAAGAAACCGGCCTTCCGGTCAGCATTGCCGAAGATCCTCTTTCCTGCGTCGCGCTCGGCACCGGGCGGGCGATGGAAGATCCGGTCTATCGCGGCGTGCTGCAGACGGCCTGAGCCTGCCATGGCGCCACCGGGCAACAGGCGCTCGGGGCATTCCCGCAGGGCGCAATATACCACCTTTTTCGGCTTCGTGATCGCGATTTGCGGTGCCCTGCTGGGCGGCGCGATGTTGCTTGTTTCAAGCTCCAACTCATCTGCCTTTTCAAGCGCGCGGGGTTTGGTTGGGGATGCCGCGGCACCTGCCGGTCACACCGCCGCGCGGGTTCGCAGCAGCTCGCACGGTCTGTACGATACAATCGCCGGCTATTTCACCTCCGGCCAGCGCGTAGCCCGCATGGAACGCGAAATCGCCCTCGCTCGCACGCGGCAGGCCGAGGCGGATGGCCTGCGCGATGAAAACCGCAAGCTTAAGGCGCTGCTGGGCATCAAGGACAGCGAACCCCGGCCGGTGGTGACCACGCGGCTGATCGGATCGACGTCCACCAGCACGCGCCGCTTTGCCTTGCTGGGCGCTGGCGCCAACCAGGGGGTGCGCGTGGGGATGCCGGTTCGCTCGCCCATCGGGCTGGTTGGCCGGGTGCTGGAAACCGGGGCGAATTCATCCCGCGTGCTGCTCATTACTGATGGCGAAAGCGTCGTGCCGGTTCGCCGCGCCAGCGATGGCATTCCAGCATTCGCCACCGGACGCGCCGATGGCACGCTGCAGATCCGCCTGATCAATCTGAGCATCAACCCGCTGCACAAGGGGGATGCCTTTGTAACTTCGGGATCGGGTGGGCTTTACTGGCCGAATACAGCAATCGCGGTGGTTACGGACGTAACCCATGATGGTGCGATCGCACGCCCGATCAGCGACCCTGCTTCGACCGAATATGTCGCGGTTGAACCATTGTGGGAAGCGGTCGAGGCATTGCCGGAGCCTGCTGCAAAAGCCCCGGAGAAGCGCTGATGCCGCTCAACCTGCCGGCATCGCTGCGGGATTTCGGGCGCCGCCGCATCAATCGCACCAGCTCGCCGGCGCTGGCCATGACGCTGCCGTGGCTGCTGATCATGCTGGGCAGCAGTGTGCCGAGCTGGCCTGTCATCGCCTCTGCCCCGGTCATGCCGCCGCTGGGTTATCTCTTCCTGATCGCATGGTGCCAGCTCCGCCCCGGCCTGATGCCGGTTTGGGCAGGGTTTCCGCTGGGCATGTTCGATGATCTGCTCAGCGGCCAGCCATTTGGATCGGCAGTGCTGCTGTGGTCAGCAACGGTTATCGCGCTGGATGTTCTGGAAATGCGCTTTCCATGGCGCGGCATTCTCTATGACTGGGCCATCGCCGCAGGCCTGATCACACTGTACCTGCTGCTGTCGCTGGGGTTTGCCAATCTGGCTGGCGGAGCGACACCGGCAATGGTCCTTGCCCCGCAATGGCTGGTATCGATGCTGCTGTTTCCGTTTGCAGCATGGCTGACCGGGCGCGTCGACATCTTGCGCCTGCTGCCCATACGGACACTGTGATGTTTGGCGAACCGGGTCACGTCAGTTCGGGCACGCTGAACAACAGCTTTGATCGCCGCAGCGTCTTGATCGGCGGCCTTCAAGCCGGAGTCGGCATTCTTCTGGCGGCGCGCATGGCGTGGATCGGGCTGGTTCAGAACGACAAGTACAAAACCGCCTCGGAAAGCAACCGGGTCAACCTGACGCTCATCCCGCCCCGGCGCGGCGCGATACTGGATCGCAACAACGCCCCGCTGGCGTCCAACCGGATCGAATTCCGTATCGACATCATTCCGGAACGACTGGTTGATGCTGATGCAACTGTCGGTGAACTGGCGCAGCTGCTGTCACTGAACGATATCGATATCCAGAACCTGCAAGACCGGCTGGACAAGGGCCATGGCTATCAGCCGGTCGAGGTCGCTTCCGGTCTGGAGCCGGACCAGTATAACCGTGTGCTGGTGCGGATGCCGGAAATGCCGGGTGTTTCTGCGCATCAGGGCTACGCACGCTGGTATCCGACAGGCCCGTCGGTGGCGCATTTGATCGGCTATGTCGGCCCGGCTGCGGCAAAGGATTACGAGAAGGAACGCAATCCGCTGCTGGTCACACCGGGCTTCAAGATCGGCAAGGATGGCCTCGAAAAGTACTTCGAGAACACGCTGCGCGGCCAGCCCGGCGCACAGCGCGTAGAGGTTACGGCGTCGGGCAAGTTCGTGCGCGATCTTGATCACCGCGATGACATTCCCGGAAAACCGATCAAGCTGACGATCAACGGCCCGCTTCAGGATTACGCGGCGCGGCGCATCGGCCTGGAATCCGCCTCTGTGGTGGTGATCGATTGCCACACGGGCGAAATTCTGGCGCTGGCCTCCATGCCGGCCTTTGATCCCAACAGTTTTGCCGGCGGCATCGGTCGCCTGCAGTGGAAGATGCTCAACGAGGATGATCACCTGCCGCTGCTGAACAAGGCGATGCGCGGGCTCTACCCCCCCGGATCGACAATGAAGCCGATGGCAACGCTGGCGCTGCAACTGCACGGTGTCGATCCGGATGAGCGCGTGAGCTGCCCGGGCGGCTATCGGCTGGGCAATCGCTTTTTCCGCTGCGATGCGGTGCATGGTTCGATCGATATGCGCGGTGCCATCGAGCACAGCTGTAATACCTATTTCTGGAGCATGGCCCACCGGGTCGGCTATGATGCCATTGCGCCGGTGGCAAAACTGCTGGGGCTGGGTCAGGAATTCGATCTGCCCGGCACGTCGCAGCGCTATGGGACCATCCCGGATGCCGCCTGGAAGATGCGCCGCTACAAGCAGGAATGGTCAGCCGCGGATTCACTCAACGCCTCGATCGGACAAGGCTATGTCTCGGTATCGCCCTTGCAGCTTGCGGTCATGACGGCCCGCATCGCGTCAGGCAAAAACCTGCTGCCATCGCTGCTGTTTGGCGGTCAGCACCCACATGGCCCTGCGCTGCCCTTCTCTGCAGAGCAGCTAAACGTCGCGCATGATGGTATGTTCCGGGTGGTCAATGGCTCTGGCACCGCCACCGGCAGTCGGCTTCAGATTGGCGACATCCGGATGGCTGGCAAGACCGGTACGGCGCAGGTGCGCGCGCTCGTCAGCCGTGGGCAGGTGGGATCCTGGAAATCACGAGATCACTCGCTCTTCATCTGCTACGCCCCCACCGATGCGCCGCGCTATGCAATGTCCGTGGTTGTCGAGCATGGCACATTCGGGGCAAGAGCAGCAGCGCCCATTGCCAAGGACATCATGACATTTCTGTTCGATCCAGCCAAGGCCATGGATAACCTGCTGGCGTTGGAAAAATCATGGGGCGGCACGCCCAGCGAGCGCATGCGTGCAAAATATCAGGCTTTCGCGGCTCAATACGGTACCTCAGCTCCGCAGGTTGGCGACGAAGAGGCAGTGAAGGACGCGATCGGCAAGGCGGAAACCTCTGCATCCACGACCGAGACCCAGCAAAATGCGCCTGAGATGAGCCGTCCGGAAGAACCGCCCGCCGAGGCGGCTCCATCCCCCACGGCCAGCGCCAGCGCGGCCCCCTCCCCCGCTGCCGCCGCGAGCCCGCAATGAGCCGCCGGATCGTTCCCGAGGCAATCGCGCGCGAGCCCTGGCAGGTGATCCTGCCCCTGTTCGCGCTGAACAGCTTTGGCTCTGCAGTGCTTTATTCGGCAGCGGGCGGGCATTGGCGCCCTTGGGCATTGCTGCACGAAATCCACTTCCTGGTTTTCCTGTCGATGGCCTTCGTCATCTCGCGCTTCCCGCGCGATCTGTTTCGCAGCACGGCCTATCCAATCTATGGTGCGCTGGTGATCCTGCTGGTGCTGGTGGAGCTGCTGGGCAAGGTTGGTGGCGGCAGCCAACGATGGCTCAACCTCGGCTTCATGACCTTGCAACCATCAGAACTGATGAAGCCGGGCATTGTGCTGGTGCTGGCACGATTCTTTGAATCGGTTCCCCCGGCCATGACACGCAGCTGGCGGGTGCTGGTCGCGGCAGGATCTTTGCTGGCAGTTCCGGCGATTCTTGTGATCCTCCAGCCCGACCTTGGCACCGGTTTGGCAATCTGCGCCGGTGCGGCAGTGGTGATCTTTCTTGCGGGCCTGCCGCTATGGTGGTTCATCACCGCGGGCGTTACCGGTGCAATCGCCGCGCCGCTGGCTTTCTTCACCCTGCTGCATGACTATCAGCGCCGCCGCGTTACCGTGTTTCTTGATCCGGAAAACGATCCGCTCGGATCCGGCTATCACATCACGCAATCGAAAATCGCGATTGGCTCGGGCGGGTTCTGGGGGAAAGGCTTTGGCAATGGCAGCCAAAGCCACCTTGATTACCTGCCCGAAGCCCACACCGACTTTGCCTTTGCCACCATGGCAGAGGAATGGGGCTTTGTCGGTGGCATCTTCGTTGTCCTCGTTTTCATGTGGGTGCTGCGCTGGGGCCTAACGGTCGCGCGCAACGCGCCAGACCGTTTTTCCCGGCTGCTTGCCGCAGGCATGACCTTCACCATCTTCTTCTACATGGCAATCAACATGATGATGGTGATGGGCCTCGCGCCGGTGGTGGGCATCCCCCTGCCCTTCATCAGTCACGGTGGTTCTTCGATGATGACCAACATGATCTGCATCGGCACGATCATGGCGGTCGATCGCTGGAGCAAGCGCGGCGGCACGCTTTCTTCGTGAAAGTGCAATATCCCTCTTTTATCCGTCGGAGTTCCCGCTATAGGGGGCGCTCCCGGCGATTCGGGCCCGGCGCTTGGCGCCAAGGCTGCCGCGGTGTGGACGCATAGCTCAGTTGGTAGAGCAGCTGACTCTTAATCAGCGGGTCCTAGGTTCGAGCCCTAGTGCGTCCACCATTTTCCTTCTTGCTTTGTCGCCTTGAAGGTCACTGCCCGGCGCTCAGCCGAACGCATTCTGGTGCGAATATTCCAGCGCCAGCATATTGCCAAAGCGTGGTTCCAGCGGGAGGGCGTAGTCGCAAGCGCGGAAGCCGGTTTTGGCGAACAGGATTGCGAGAACATCAACCTGGTCGACCAGCTCCACGCCAAAGCTGTTGCCGTTCACCCACCGGATCTTTCCACGCGCACGCTCGATCGCGCCGAACTGGAAACGCAGCAGCGCCCCCATTGGCGGCGGCGTCACCGCTTTGCAGTGTATCCCGCGTTCGGAGATGTTGAGCAGCAATGCCAGCTGCACCGGAAGATCGTCAGACTCCATCGCGATCACGCGCAGCTTCTTGTGGCGCGGTAGGCGTTTGCGCAGCGGTTTTCGGTGACTTTCGATCATTCGCAGCACGGCAATCCAGATGGCACTTTGCATCTAGATACGGCCAATCCGGGCGGAAATTCAGCGCTGCCAGTCACACATTGTGCGCGGCATTCAATTCCGCCCGCTGACCAGTCCCTTGGCGATAACCTGCGCCTGTATTTCGGCGG
>JBGAIR010000048.1:0-3201 GCA_044225335.1 Novosphingobium sp.
AGGGCCGCCAGATTGCTCTGGCGGCCCCTTCTCCCCAACTTCGCGCGATCAGAAATCGATGCCCAAAGTCACACCATAGGTGCGCGGCGGCATCAGCGTGCCGCCAATGGTGCGGCTGGTAGCCACCGCATAGCTGCCCGACCATACCAGCTTGTCGGTCAGATTCTTGACCCACAGGTTGATCGAATAGCGATCGCTGGCATCCTTCCACATGATGTTGGCATCGACCATGGCATAGGCAGCAGAGCTCATCCGGTTATCATTGAATTCGGTATGATACTGCTTGCTGCGATAGGCCAGATTGCCTGCCAGCGTCAGCGAACCGCTGTCACCCATATCCAGCTTGTAGGCCGGGTGGACATTGAAGCTCCACTTCGGCGACATGCGGGTGGTGTTGCCCGAAAGATTCGTGTCCGGAACGCTGCTGCCCCCCGGTCCAAACAGCGCCGCGTTCAGCGGATCTTTCGAGAAGAACTTGGTGAACTTGGAATCGAGATAAGCAACCGAGGCATCCACCGTAAAGCCGCGCACCGGGCGCCACCGCAGCTCAAGCTCGGCGCCATAGGCCCGTGATTGCGCCGCGTTTTCCAGTGCGCTGGCAAAGAACGGCGCCACCGGGATCGGGAAGGTCCGCTGGAACTGCGCATCCTTCAGCTTCTGATAGAACACAGCCAGATTGGCTTGCAGCGTGCCGGCCTTGTATTTCAGGCCGCCTTCAAAGGCCTCAACCTTTTCCGGGTTCACAAACGGCGTCACCTGCGCCGCCGAGGTACGGCGCGAACCGATTTCAGCCGTGCCGCTCTTGAAGCCGCGCGACCAGTTGAAATAGATCATCACCGGTTCGCTGGGGCGGAATTCAAAGCCCAGCGAGGGCGAAAAATCGGTCCAGGTCTTGCTGGCATTCCATTGCAGCGGATCAAGCACCAGCTGGTTCAATGCAGCCGAACCGATCCCGGAATTGCTGACATAGTGCCGCTTTTCCCAGCTGTAGCGACCGCCCGCCTTGAGCGAGAACATGTCGGCCAGATCATAGGTCAGATTGGCGTAGGCAGCCCAGGTTTCGATATCCATCTTGCCATCGAACTGCACCCGGAACGGATCGGTGTTGGTCAGCACATCATAGCCGATGTGGTTTTCGACCCGGATGTGATCCTTCAGATAGAACAGACCAGTTACGGCATGCAGCTTGTCGGTTTCGACATTGGCCTGCATGTCTTCGGAGAACTGGTGTTCCCACACCGGCTGCCAGTGGTTGGCGCTGGTCTGCGTCGCATTGGTCTGCGCCAGCTTGTATCCGCGATAGGTCGACATGTCGAAATCGTGGAAGAAATAGGCGCGGAAGTTGCGATAGCTGGTGATCGACTTCAGCTGCACCGCGTCGCTGGCTTCCAGCGTGGCAGTGCCCGTGACTGACCACTGCTTGCGATCATTGATCGGATCGAAGTTGGTGTTCAGATTGCGGACGTTTTTGGCGAAGGACACCGGCGAGCCATCGGGGTTGGTCCGCTGGCCCAGCGATGTCAGGCTGGCCGTGGTGGTACCGGGGAATGAAATCTCGCGGAACTTGATCGCCAGTGACTGATCGTTTTCGGTGTGCAGTTCACCCGCCACCAGGAACGAGAACTTGTCCGACGGACGGAAATCGAGCTGCCCGCGCAGTGACCACTGGTTGGCATTGTCGATATCATGGCCGGTATATTCATTGATCCCATAACCGGTACGGTGAATGCGCTGCACCGCAATGCGGCCATTGATCCCGTCCACGATCGGGCCGCCCACGGCAGCGTCGGTCTGCACCAGCAGCGCATCGCCGCCGATGGTCTGGCGGAAATAGCCGTCAAGATGATCGGTCGGCTTGGCGGTGATCAGATTGACTGCGCCACCGGTCGCGTTGCGGCCATAGAGCGTGCCCTGCGGGCCACGCAGCACTTCCACGCGCTCCAGATCGAACATCGATCCAAGCTGGGCCTGTGCCAGCGAAACCACCGCGCCATCAACATGCAGCGCCACCGAAGGATCGACGCCCGGCAGCGAGCTGGACAGACCGATGCCGCGAATGAACAGCTTGGCGAAGTTGAAATCATTGCCGAAGCTGATGCTGGGCACCAGGTTCTGCAGCGATTCAATCCCGACCGTATTTGATGCGGCGAGCGATTCCTGGCCAACCGCCGAAACCGAAAGCGAAACATCGGACAGCGATTGTTCGCGCTTGGCAGCGGTAACCACGATTTCGCCATCACCATTCGCGGCGCTGTTTCCGGCTGCGGCTTCCTGCGCATTGGCAGTCCCTGCAGAAACCAGCATCATCGCAGCGGCCAGCGTACTGACACCTGTCCTGATGTTCAAAAATGTGTGCTTCATTGTACCCTCCCAGTGCAGGGGCTTTCGCCCTCTACAATAACCCGCGAAATCCGGCGCCAGGCGCTTGAAAATCGCGCCTGTGGACTGCCTTGCGGCAAAGGTAAGGCCAAGACGGGAATATGCGCAAAGCATAACAAAATGCTAATTGCTATGACGTATGACAAAAATGACACACCAGCGTCGACGCTGCTTCAGGCACAGAAAAAGGGCTGCCGGATTGCTCCGACAGCCCCTTTCAAACCGGGATTTGCGCGGCTTAGCCGACGATTTCTTCGGGCTTGAAGAAATACGCGATTTCGATCGCCGCGTTCTCATCCGAATCGGAACCATGCACAGTGTTGGCTTCGATCGATTCGGCGAATTCCGCACGGATGGTGCCGGGGGCAGCGTCCTTGGGGTTGGTCGCACCCATCACGTCGCGGTTGCGCTGCATGGCGTTTTCGCCTTCCAGCACCTGCACCACCACCGGGCCGCTGATCATGAAGCTGACCAGTTCACCGAAGAAGGGACGTTCCTTGTGGACCGCGTAAAAGCCTTCGGCCTGCTCCTTGGTCATGTGGATACGCTTTGAAGCGACAACGCGCAGGCCGGCTTCTTCCAGCTTGGCGGTGACCGCACCGGTCAGGTTGCGGCGGGTGGCATCGGGCTTGATGATCGAGAAAGTGCGGGTAACCGCCATGATCTTGTTCCTTGCGAATTCTTGGTTTTTGGAGGGGTGGCGCGCCCCTAGCGAGGAAAATGCGCTATCGCAAGATTCTAAGCCGCCTTGATCCAGCCGCTGCCTTCCTGCCGCCAGTAGTTCCGCTCACGCCCCTCGCCGCCATCCAGCATTCGCCAGAC
>JBGAIR010000048.1:3224-18801 GCA_044225335.1 Novosphingobium sp.
TCCACCGTGGTTTCATCGAACATCAGGAACACACGCTCAAACCCGAGCGCTTCATCGCGCCAATGGCCATCCGCCAGCGCGACGCAGCCAGCGCTGTTGACCGGATCGGGCCGGTCGGAAAGCAGGATCGGCTGGCGATCCGCATGAGGATCATCAATCAAGCCATTGGCTAAAAATGAATTCTTTCGCATCCAAAGTGCTTCGCCGATGCGACTCAGCTGATCTGGATCTGCCGACACCACCAGCAGCCGCTGCCCGCTGTCCAGCACCTTTGCCGCCAAAGCGGGCAAGGCCCCTTCCACCGGGCTGCGGCTCAGCTGGTAGAAATCAACCTGCATCAATCCGCGCCGGGATCAGCCTTCGAGGCTGTCACGCACAAAGCGATCCAGCACACGCACGCCAAAGCCGGTTGCACCCTTGTCCCAGGTTGCGCCGGGCTTGCCAGCCCAGACCATACCGGCAATGTCGAGATGCGCCCAGGGCGTGCCCTTATCGACAAAACGCTGGATGAATTGCGCGGCGGTGATCGATCCGCCCTCACGCGGACCGACGTTTTTCATGTCGGCGATCGGGCTGTCGATCAGCTTGTCATAGGCCGGCCCCAGCGGGAACCGCCACAGCTTGTCACCCGATGCGGTGCCAGCGGCAGTCAATTGTTCGGCCAGCTTGTCATCATTGGAGAACAGTCCGCCATGCTCATTGCCAAGCGAGATGATCATCGCCCCGGTCAGCGTGGCAAGATCGATGATCGCAGCGGGCGAATATTCCTTTTGCACCCAGGTAACGGCATCGCACAGCACCAGCCGACCTTCGGCATCGGTGTTGATCACTTCGATGGTTTGCCCGGACATCGAGGTAACGACATCGCCGGGCCGCTGTGCGCCGCCATCGGGCATGTTTTCAACCAGACCGCAAACCGCGACCACATTGGCCTTTGCCTTGCGGCGGGCGAGCGCCAGCATGGCCCCGGCCACGGCCCCGGCCCCGCCCATGTCCCACTTCATGTCTTCCATACCGGCAGGCGGCTTCAGTGAGATACCGCCAGTGTCAAAAGTGACGCCCTTGCCGACAAAGGCGGTTGGCTTCGCACCGGCAGCGCCGCCCATCCATTCCATCACCAGCAGGCGCGGCGGGCGGACCGAGCCCTGCGCTACGCCCAGCAGCGCGCCCATGCCGAGCGCCTTCATTTCGGCCTCATCAAGCACCCGCACAGTCACGCCGCTGCCCGCCAGCCGACCCTGCACCCGGGTAACGAAGCTTTCCGGATAGATGACATTGGCCGGTTCGGTTACCAGTTCGCGGGTCAGTTCGACGCCATCGGCCAGCGCGGATTCCGCCGCCCATGCCTCAGCCGTGCCAGCGGGAGCGGCACAGGCGCGAATGGTCTTGAGGCTGGCCTTCTGATCTTCGGGCAGACGCGTGCGATAGGCATCATGCCGCCAGCAACGCAGACGCGCGCCCAGCAGCACTGCGGCCGCGCCGCTGGCACTCAGGTCAGAACCGGTAAAATCAACGGTCAGCGTGGTTTCCCCGGAAGCCACATATTTTGCCGCCAGCGCCGCGCCAGCGCGTTCCAAAGCGCCGCTGCGATCCTTTGAAGCAGGATCGCCAGCCCCGGCCAGTGCAATCCGAACCACCTTGCCATCACGGGTCACGAAACCTTCGTGGAGCTGGCCGGTCTTGCCGGTAAAGCGCGAGGCACGCGCGCCTTCCACCAGCGCAGCATCAAGATCAGCCGGCAGTGCGTCCAGATTGACGATGCGGGCCTGCGGGCCTGCTGCGGCGGAAGAGGAATCGACGAATTCGATCTGCATCGGAACTCCCAAAGGAACTAGCGGCCTTGCGACAGATTGCCGCGAAAGGCGGTTGGCGTGGATTGCAGTTAGGCGCGGGCAGTGCGATAGGCAAGCGCATGCACCCGGTTCCGCAGCTTCGACTGCCTCTTTCCCTATCCGATTCTCCGCGCCTGCGCTGCCGCCCTGCCCTGTTGGCGGCGGCGATTACGCTGATCGCGCTGGAAACGCCTGCCTGGGCACAGGAAGCCACGCCTGCGGCTGCGCCCGCTACGGCACCCGATCCGGCCGCGCAAAGCGATGAACAGATCGCTTTCGAAGCCGACGGCGTCAGCTATGATGACAAGGCCAACATCGTAACCGTGTTCGGCAATGTGGTGATGCGGCGCGAAAACCAGTCGGTCAAGGCAGACAAGGTTACCTGGGATCGCAACAGCGGTCAGATTCTGGCCACCGGCAATGTCCGTTTCGTCGATGAAGACGGCAACCAGCTGTTTTCCGACAACATTGAACTGACCGACGAATTCAAGACCGGGGCAATGGAAAACATGCTGCTGGCTCTGCGCGAAGGCGGCAGGCTGGCGGCAATGCGCGGTCAGCGGCTGCCCGATGGCAATATTCAGCTCGACAAGGCCGCCTACAGCGCCTGTGCGGTCGAGGATGAAAGCGGCTGCCCGCGCAACGCCAGCTGGCGGATCACCGCGCAGCGGGTGATCTATTACCCGAATGAAAAGCGGGTCAGGTTCAAAGGAGCCCGGCTGGAACTGTTCGGCGCGCGCCTGCTGCCGCTGCCGGGGCTGGTGATTACCACCGATGGGCGCCCTCTCTCCGGCTTGCTGATTCCAGACCTGCGCTTTTCGGCATCGAACGGCGTGGAAATTTCGCAGAGCTATTACCTGCGGCTGGCTGACAATCGCGATCTGACCATCACCGGGCAGACCTATTCAAACTCGCTGCCGATGCTGATCGGCCAATACCGGGCATTGACCGCATTGGGTGCCTATCAGCTGACCGGCTATGCAACGCGCAGCGAACGCATTTCGATTTCCGGCAACAACACCGCCGGACAGGATGTGTTCCGCGGCTATCTGTTTGCCAATGGTCGGTCCCAGCTGGATCCGGCGTGGAGCATCACCGCCTCTGCCCGCGTCGCGACTGACCGCACCTTCCTGCGCCGCTATGGCATCAGCCGCGATGACCGGCTTCGTTCGACGATCGATATCGAACGGATCGGCGATGACAGCTATCTGTCGATTGCAGGTTGGGCCACGCAAACGCTGCGCGTCGGTGATCGGCAAGGACTGGTGCCGGTAGCATTACCGGTGATCGATTATCGCAAGCGGTTGAGCGATCCGCTGCTGGGCGGACGGATCGAATTTCAGGCCAACAGTCTGGCGATCACACGCACCAGCGGGCAGGATACCCAGCGCGCCATTGCCAGCGCGCGCTGGGATCTGCGCAAGCTGACGCCGATGGGACAGGAGATCACCTTTACCGCGCTGGCGCGGGGTGATGTCTATCACTCATCGCAGAACCAGCTGACTGCCACCACAATCTATCGCGGCAACCCCGGCTGGCAAACGCGCGGACTGGCCACTGCCGCGGTGGACGTGAAATGGCCGCTGGTCGGAAGCCTGTTCGGCGGCACCCAGGTGCTGACCCCGCGCGTCCAGATCGTCGCCAGCCCGACATTGCGCAACCTGGCCGTCCCCAATGAAGATGCCCGTGCGATCGATCTGGAAGATTCCAACCTTTTCGCGCTCAATCGCTTTCCCGGTTATGACCGCGTTGAAGACGGGGTGCGGTTTACCTATGGCTTCGATTGGCAATTGCAGCGCCCCAAATGGCGCGTTGCCACCACCATCGGACAGTCATATCGCCTGACCAGCAAGCCCACCCTGCTGCCCGATGGCACCGGGCTTTCCCAGCGCATGTCGGACATAGTTGGACGAACCGAATTGCGTTTCCGCGATTTCGTGAAGTTCACCCACCGCTTCCGGCTCGACAAGGACAATCTGGCCGTTCGCCGCAATGAATTCGATGCGACCGTGGGTAGCGAACGCACCTATTTCGAGCTTGGCTATCTGCGGCTCAACCGGGATATCGGCGCGGGCATCGAGGATCTTAAAGACCGCGAGGAAGTGCGCACTGCCGCCCGCGTCGGTTTTGCGCGCTATTGGTCGATCTTCGGATCGGGGCTGGTCAATCTGACCAGCCAGAAAGACGATCCATCGCTGCCGCCGTCCGATGGATTCCAGCCGCTGCGCACGCGCCTGGGCGTTGCTTATCAGGATGACTGCCTTGAATTGTCATTCACCTGGCAGCGCGATTACGTGACCACGGGCGACGCAAAGCGCGGCAATTCTTTCCAGCTGCATTTTGCCCTCAGGAATCTGGGCTTCCGGTGATCGCGTCATTGGCACTGGCGGTCAAACGCGCTATCCGCCAAATCCGCTTGGGCAAAAATGCTCAGCTTGGGTTAAGCACGCGGCGGCCAAAGCTGCGGTAAGTTTGGCGCAATCTTGCGCCAGTTTTTGGGATTTGCTTGTGGTGACACGAATTTCCGCGATTTTCCGTAAGGCTCCGGCCGTTCGTTCGGTGGCCGGGGCTCTGCTGGCGGCAACCGCGCTGACCCTTACAATTCCTGCGGGCGCGCAGGATGCAGAGCCGGCTGCGGCACCGGATGCCGGAACCCTTATACTGCCAGACAATCCGCAATTCTTTTCCAAGAATGACCCCAACCATCGCAAGGCGACCGTGGTTATCAATGGCGAAGTTATTACCGGCACCGATGTCGATCAGCGCGTTGCCCTGATCGTTGCGGCCAGCGGCGGCAAGATTGGCGATGAAGAACTGAAGCGCCTGCGCCTGCAGGTGCTGCGCAGCCTGATGGACGAAACGCTGCAAATTCAGGAAGCCAAGGTCCAGAAGATCGAGGTGGACGACGCCGAGGTGGACGAAACCTTTGCCCGCGCGGCGCGTCAGAATTTCGGCCAGGATGTAAAGGCGATGGAAGCCTATCTGACCAAGATCGGCTCGTCCTCTGCCTCGCTCAAGCGCCAGATCCGGGGGGAACTGTCGTGGCAGCGATTGCTGCGCCGCAATGTGCAGCCCTTCGTCAACGTCTCCGACGAAGAAGTGCGTGAAGTGCTTGACCGGTTGAAAGCAGCCAAAGGCACGGAGGAATATCGCGTTGGCGAAATTTTCCTGTCCGCCAACAGCGAAAACCGCGCCGCGGTTCTGGAAAATGCCAACCGGATCGTCGAACAGCTGAAGAAGGGGGCCAGCTTCCAGGGCTATGCCCGCCAATATTCCGAAGCAACGACCGCCGTGGTTGGCGGTGATCTCGGCTGGGTTCGTGCCGCGCAGCTGCCCAGCGAGGTTGCTGGCGTCGTCCAAACCATGGGTACCAGTCAACTGGCGGGCCCGATCGAAATTCGCGGCGGTTATGACATCGTGCTGCTGATCGACAAGCGCCAGGTGCTGACGGCCGATCCGCGCGACGCGGTGCTGAGCCTGAAGCAGATTTCAGTCGCTTTCCCGGCCGGAACCAACGAAGCCGCCGCCACAGCCAAGGCCAAGCAGTTTGCCGACGCGATGAAGGCTGCGCGTGGCTGCGCCACGGTTGATGGCATCGCCGCATCACTGGGTGCGGAAGTGGTCAGCAATGAACAGCTCAAGGCACGCGATCTGCCAGGGCCGCTGCAGGAACTGCTGCTGGGCATGTCGCCGGGCGAAACCACGCCGCCGTTCGGATCGATCACCGAAGGGGTGCGCGTGCTGATGCTGTGCGGCCGCGATGATCCCAAGGCGGCGAATGGTCCGAACTTTGAGGAGATGCAGGCCCAGATCGAGGATGAACGCGTGAACAAGCGCGCGCAGACCTATCTGCGCGATCTGCGGCGCGACGCGATTATCGACTACGATTGAGCCAATGATTGAACCGGTGCTCGCATTATCGCTGGGCGATCCTGCGGGCGTTGGTCCAGAACTGATTGCCGCGGCATGGGCCCAGCGCGAAGAGGCGGAGCTGCCGCCCTTCTTCGTGGCTGGTGCTCCTGCCTTGCTGGAACAGGCGGCGCAGCAGCGTGGCATCGCGCTGCAGTGCCGGGAAATCTATCACCCGGCCGAAGCGCTGGAGTGCTTTGGCCACGCCCTGCCCGTTCTGGCCGGCATTGATGGTGATTATCGCCCCGGCACGCCAAACCGCGCCGGAGCCGAACTGGCGCTGGCGTCGCTGACCGAAGCCGCGCGGCTGACCGTGGCAGGCGAAGCCGCAGCGATTGTCACAGCCCCGATTGCCAAGGCGCTGCTCGCCGAAGTTGGCTTTGCCTATCCCGGCCAGACTGAATTTGTCGCCGCGGCCTGCGGCGTTGCTGCACAAGACGCAGTGATGATGCTGGCCGGGCCGAATCTGCGCACCGTGCCGCTGACGGTGCATATCGCGCTGGCCGAGGTGCCGTCGCGGCTTTCCACCGAACTTATCCTGCGCCGAACCCGTATTGCTGCCACCGCACTGGCGCAGGATTTCGGCATTGCCGCCCCGCGCATCGCCATCGCCGCGCTTAATCCCCATGCCGGTGAAAACGGCCTGATGGGCCATGAAGAAGCGCTCATCATCGCCCCGGCAATCGCCGCCTTGCAGGCCGAAGGCATCGCCGCCAGCGGGCCGCATCCCGCCGATGCCTTGTTCGCCCCGCACGCACGGCAGGACTATGATCTGGCATTGTGCATGTATCATGATCAGGCATTGATCCCGCTGAAAGCTCTGGATTTCGATAGCGGCGTCAATGTTACGCTGGGTCTGCCGGTGGTGCGGACCAGCCCCGATCACGGCACCGCCTTTGCCATTGCCGGCAGCGGCAAGGCGGACCCCGGCGCGATGATCGCCGCGATCCGCATGGCCGGAGAATGCGCGGCCCGGCGAAGGGATCTGGCATGAGCGCGTCTGATCTGCCCCCGCTGCGCGATGTCATCAATCGGCACAGCTTGTTCGCCACCAAGGCGCTGGGCCAGAACTTTCTGCTGGATGAGCAGCTGCTCTCGCGCATTGCCGCCATCCCCGGACCACTGAAGGGGCAACAGGTGCTGGAGGTTGGCCCCGGCCCAGGGGGCCTCACCCGTGCGCTGCTGCGCGCCGGAGCGAAAGTGACGGCGATAGAAATGGACCGGCGCTGCCTGCCTGCGCTGGCTGAACTGGGTGAGGCTTTCCCCGGCCAGCTGCGCGTGATCGAAGGCGATGCCACCAAGGTTCCGCATGGCATAGACGGGCCTTATCACATCGTAGCCAACCTGCCTTACAACGTCGGCACGGCACTGTTCACCGGCTGGCTTTCGGGTGAGGCATGGCCGCCGCAATGGGCCAGCTTGACGCTGATGTTCCAGCAAGAGGTTGCACAGCGGATCGTCGCCACACCCGGCAGCGATGCCTATGGTCGGCTGGCCGTGCTGGCGCAGTGGCGCAGCGAGGCGAAGCTGGCGATGAAGGTGCATCGCAGCGCCTTCACTCCGCCGCCCAAGGTGATGAGCGCAATGGTGCATGTCGTGCCCAGCGCCATGCCCGAAGGCGTCTCTACCCGCATGCTTGAGCGGCTGACCGAAGCCGCCTTTGGCCAGCGCCGCAAGATGCTGCGCCAGAGCCTGAAGGGCTTGCCCGGTGCACTCGATGCGCTGGAACGGCTGGGAATGGACCCGCAACGCCGCGCCGAAACGCTGAGCGTTGCGGAATTTGTCAGCGTGGCGCGAGTGCTTTCCTAAGCCTGCTTCTTGCGCTGCCGCCATGCGTGCAGCAGCGGCTCCGTATAACCGCTCGGCTGTTCCACGCCCTTGAACACCAGATCGCAGGCGGCCTGGAATGCCGCACCATCCTCGTTTCCGGTCAGCGGCACATAGGCGGGATCGCCCGCGTTCTGCGCATCGACCTTGGCGGCCATGCGGCGCAGCGAATCCATCACCTGATCCTTGCTGCACACGCCGTGGAGCAGCCAGTTGGCCATATGCTGGCTGGAAATGCGCAACGTTGCACGGTCTTCCATCAGGCCGACATCATTGATGTCGGGCACCTTTGAACAGCCGACGCCCTGATCGATCCAGCGCACCACATAACCGAGCAGCCCTTGCGCGTTATTGTCCAGTTCCTCGCGCACTTCGGCTTCGGAATAGTTGATCCCCAGCCCCAGCGGCACAGTCAGCAGACGGTCCAATGCGGGCGTGGGCTGGCTGGCCAGCTCGCGCTGCACGGCAAAGACATCGACTTGATGATAGTGCGTGGCGTGAAGCGTGGCGGCGGTGGGAGACGGCACCCAGGCGGTATTGGCACCGCTCTTGGGATGGCCGATTTTCTGCACCATCATATCGCCCATCATGTCGGGCGCGGCCCACATGCCCTTGCCGATCTGCGCCTTGCCCGAAAGCCCGCAAGCCAGCCCGATCTGGACATTGCGTGCTTCATAGGCAGCGATCCAGTCCGTCTGCTTCATCGCCCCTTTGCGGATCATCGGACCAGCCCGCATCGAGGTGTGGATTTCATCGCCAGTGCGATCGAGGAAGCCGGTATTGATGAACACGATCCGATCACGCACCGCATGGATGCAGGCGGCCAGATTGGCACTGGTGCGGCGTTCCTCGTCCATCACGCCAACCTTGATGGTATGGCGGGCAAGACCGAGCAGATCCTCCACCGCATCGAACAGATCATTGGTAAAACCGCATTCCTCCGGCCCGTGCATCTTCGGCTTGACGATATAGATGCTGCCCGCAGTCGAATTGCGATACTTGCCCAGCCCGGCAACATCCTGCGCGCCGACCGCGCTGGTGATGACCGCATCCATGATCCCTTCCGGAATCTCGCTGCCATCAGCCAGCAGGATCGCCGGATTGGTCATCAGATGGCCGACGTTACGCACGAACAGCATCGAGCGCCCTTTGAGCGTCAATGCCGAACCATCCAGCGCGGTCCATTCCCGGTCCGGGTTGAGGGTGCGGGTCAGGCTGCGTCCGCCCTTTTCAAAGGTATCGGCCAGATCGCCGCGGATCACGCCCAGCCAGTTGCGATAGGCGGCCAGCTTGTCCTCGCCGTCCACCGCCGCGACCGAATCTTCCAGATCGACAATCGTGGTAAGCGCCGCTTCCAGCATGACATCGGCAATGCCCAGCGGATCAGTCTTGCCAACCGGATGATCGGGATCGACCACAACTTCGATATGCAAGCCGTTATGACGGAACAGAAATCCGCTCGGTTTGCGCGCCACCAGATGCGGACATTCCCCGCCTTCCAGCGCAGCCTGCCAGCCGGGCACTGCGCTATCCAGAAAGGCCCGCGCCGCCGCGATCACCGCCGCGCCGCGTACTTCATCATAACCGCCGGGCCGCGCGGGTGCAGCGTCCAACGCATCGGTGCCATAATAGGCGTCATACAGGCTGCCCCAGCGGGCATTGGCCGCGTTGAGCAGGAAGCGGGCATTCAGCACCGGCACCACCAGCTGCGGCCCGGCCATGGTGGCCACTTCCGCATCGACATTCTGCGTACCGATGCCGAAGGGTGCAGGTTCGGGCACCAGATAGCCGATCTCACGCAGGAAAGCCTGATATTCCGCCGGATCGATGGGCTTGCCAGCACGGGCGACATGCCAGGCGTCAATCTTTGCCTGCAGATCATCACGCTTGGCCAGCAGCGCCCGGTTTACTGGAACGAAGCGATCAACCAGTGCGGAAAAACCCTGCCAGAACGCGGCAGCGTCCTTGCCCAGCGGTGCCAGAACTTCTGCTTCGATAAATCCGGCCAGTGCCGCATCAATTTTCAGCCCGGCCCGTTCAATCCGATCGCTCATCCTGCCTCGCATAACATTGCAGCGGCAGGCGCAATTCGGGCGTCTGCCAGCCTGGTTGCCAAAACTGTCCTGGGGAGGAACGCCGCGCCTATGCCGCATGTGCGAAGGCTTGGCAACGGACAGTTGCGCGGCGCAGATTGTATCGCCTGTCACTGGGGGGTTGGACTGCCCGCTGTGGTCAGCTAGATGGTTACGAATGCAACAGCTTTCCACTGCCGAACTGGCGCTGCTCGATAGCGTCGATGCCGCGCCGATGCTTGATCAGGTGCAGCGGTGGAGCGCGATCAACAGTGGCACCGGCAATCTTGTGGGCCTTGCCGAGCAGGCTGCCCAGCTGGCCGATGCTTTTGCTGCGCTGCCCGGCGAGATCGCGCTGGAAGCCCGCTCCTGTCAATCGCCATTGCGCCCGATGGGCGCGAACTTGCAGTCGATTATGGCCACCATCTGGTGCTGCGGCTGCGTCCTGATGCCCCGCGCCGCTTTCTGCTGACCGGTCATATGGACACGGTGTTTCCTGCCAGCCACCCGTTCCAGCAGCAAAGCTGGCTGGATGACGACACGCTGAACGGCCCCGGCGTCGCCGATATGAAAGGCGGCATTGCGGTTATTCTGGCTGCGCTGAAGGCTTTTGAAACCAGCCCTGTCGCCGCTGGCGTCGGCTATGATGTGATGATCAATTCGGATGAGGAAACCGGCAGCCTTTCCTCCGCCGCACTGATCAGGCAGCTGGCCGCTGGCAAGGCAGCGGCGCTCACCTATGAGCCTTCGGCCCTGCCCGATGGCACGCTGGCCGGAGCGCGGGCAGGCAGTGGCAATTTCAGCCTGATCATCACCGGCCGCTCCGCCCATGCCGGGCGCAACCCGCATGAAGGCCGCAATGCCGTGGTCGCCGCCGCCGCACTGGCGCTGGGGCTGAAGGCGCTGGAACGCGATGGCCTGTCAATCAACCCCGCAAGGATCGACGGCGGCAGCGCCAACAATGTGGTGCCCGACAATGCCGTGCTGCGTTTCAACATCCGCCCGCGCAGCAATGCCGATGCCGAATATTTCGAACAGGAAATCGACAGGCTTATCCACAGCGTCGCTCAGCAGCATGAGGTTTCGATCCATCGCCACGGCGGCATCACCCGCCCGCCCAAGCTGGTGGATGCCCGCGCCGAAAAGCTGTTCGGCATTGTCGAGCAATGCAGCGCCTTGCTCGGCCAGCCGATTACGCGCAAGGCATCGGGCGGCGTCTGCGATGGCAACAATATCGCGGCCTGCGGCGTGCCGGTGGTGGACACCATGGGCGTGCGCGGCGGGGCGATTCATTCGCCCGATGAATTTCTGATCGTTTCCAGCCTTGAAGAACGCGCGAAACTTTCCGCGCTGGTCCTTCATCGCCTTGCTACCGGAGCTCCGCTTTGACCCATATCATTCGTGCCGCCAATCCGGACGATCTTCAGCATCTTTACGAAATGGCCAAGCGCACCGGCGGCGGTTTCACCAATCTGCCGCCAGACCGCAAGGCGCTGACCGCCAAGCTGGAACGCTCGGCGCAGGGGTTTGCGCGCGGCGGCGATGGCGTGGCCGATGATCTGTTCGTTTTCGTGCTGGAAAACATCGAAACCGGCGAAGTGCGGGGCACCTGTCAGGTGTTTTCCTCAGTCGGGCAAAAATGGCCGTTCTATTCCTACCGGATTGGGGCGCTGACCCAGCACAGCGAGGAACTGGGGCGGACTTTCCGCGCCGATATCCTCAACTTGTCGACCGATCTTGAAGGCGCATCCGAAGTCGGCGGGCTGTTCCTGCATCCGGGGGAAAGATCGGGCGGACTGGGAATGCTGATCGCCCGCAGTCGCTATCTGTTCATTCGCAACCATCGCAGCCGCTTTGCTGATCGCACCCTGGCAGAACTGCGAGGGGTGATCGACGAGGCCGGCGGATCGCCATTCTGGGATGGCGTTGCCGGGCGCTTCTTTGGCATGAATTTTCAGGAAGCGGATGAATTCAACGCCAAGTTCGGCAATCAGTTCATCGCCGATCTGATGCCCAAGCATCCGGTGTATATCGCCATGCTGGGCGAAGCGGCGCGGGCCGTGATCGGCGTCCCCCATCCATCTGGCCGGGCAGCCATGCGGATGCTCGAGAACGAAGGCTTCGCCTGGGAAAACTACATCGACATTTTCGATGGCGGCCCGACCATGACCGTGCGTACCGATCAGATCCGTTCCGTCCGCGAAGCCTGCGACGCGCCGGTTGCTGCGATTGATGCAACGCTGGGTGAGCATTCAACCGGCGAAAAATGCCTGATCGCGCATGGCCAGCTTGCCGATTTCCGCACCACCTATGGCTGGGTTGCGCAGCGTGACAACGGCGTGGCGATCGATCCGGCCAGCGCCGCCGCACTGGGCATAGAGCCTGGTGCCACAATCACCCATGTCGCGCGGTGGTAAAACCATGATCACCGAAATCAATTTCGACGGGATCATTGGCCCCAGCCACAATTACGCCGGGCTTAGCCTGGGCAATCTGGCCTCCGCCAGCCATGCCGGCGATGCCTCTTATCCGCGCGCCGCAGCGCTGCAGGGGTTGGCGAAGATGCGGCACAATCTGTCGCTGGGACTGGCGCAGGGTTTTCTGCTGCCCCTGCCGCGCCCCAACCATACTTTTCTGGCCGCATTGGGCGCGGATGATCAGGCCGATCCGCGCCTGACCGCCGCCGCATGGTCTGCCTCTTCGATGTGGACGGCCAATGCTGCCACGGTTTCGCCTGCTTCTGACAGTACTGACGGGCGTTGCCATCTGACGGCGGCAAACCTTGTCACCATGCCGCACCGTTCGCAGGAATGGCCCGATACGGTGCGCCAGCTGCGACTGGCCTTTGCCGACAGTGTCCATTTTGCCGTGCATGACGCGGTACCACCCTGTTTTGGCGATGAAGGCGCTGCCAATCACATGCGGATGTGCGCGAGCCATGACGCACCGGGGCTGGAAATCTTCGTCTATGGCCGCAGCGGCGGTGCCTTTCCGGCGCGTCAGCATGAGCAGGCAAGCCGGGCGGTGGCGCGGCTGCACGGGCTGGATTCAGAACGCACCCTGTTTGTCGAACAGAACCCCGATGCCATCGCCGCCGGGGCGTTTCACAACGATGTCGTGGCCGTCGCCAACGAACGGGTGTTGTTCACCCATGAGCTGGCCTTTGCCGATCCTGAAGGCACCTATGCCGCGATCCGCTCTGCCCTGCCCGAAGCGGAAATCGTGGTGGTGCCAGACAGCGCGGTCGGCCTGGCCGACGCCATCGCCTCTTACCTGTTCAATGCGCAGCTGCTGACGCTGCCCACCGGTGAAATGGCGCTGGTGATCCCGCTGGAAGCCTGGGAACATCCCAGGGTGCGGCACTGGCTGGACGAAATGCTGGCTGGAAACGGCCCGATCCGGCGGGTTCTGCCAGTCGATGTCCGGCAATCCATGGCCAATGGCGGCGGCCCCGCCTGTTTGCGGCTGCGGGTGGTGGCCGATCCCGCGCATGTTGATCCGCGTTTCCTGCTGGACGAGGCGAAGGCTGCCCGGATCGAAGCGGTGATCGCCGCGCATTGGCCGGAAAGCATCACCCCAGATCAGCTGGGCGAAGAGGCCCTGACAGCGCAGGTGGTTGCCGCGCGTCTGGCCCTGCTCGAAACGCTCGGCCTGCAGGAACTGGCTTGACTGTCGGAGCGGCTTACAGCGGCGATTCCCGTTAACCAGTGACTTGCGCAGAAATCTGCCGCTGGCATGATGGTTGCTCCATAGGATGTTAACGAATCCCGGGGGACCAATGCTCCAGAAAATCAAGCGCCTGTTTGTGATCAAGACGCCGGTTGAGGCCTATCTGATCATCTATGCGCTGGCGCTGGGCGCGGTGGAGCGCGGGCAGATCTATCTCAGCCGCTTTCCCGGCTTTGGCGGCAAGCTGCTGTTTCTGGCCTGCACCGGTGCGGTATTCATGGCCGGTGGCAAGATCCTCGATTGCCTGCGCCATGAAAAGCGCATCGCCGATCATCCTGAAACGGTTTTTTGAGGAAAACAGTGGGGTGGTTCTGTTGCTAGGCCCACCCCGGGCCCCCGGTATCCGTTCTGTTGACCGGTCGGTCCAACCGCGCTTGCGCTTTGTAAATTCAGGCCGTTAGGCCGTCACATTACGCGGCGAGAGCAAGTGCTTCGTTATCGTTGGCACTTATGAGTTTTGAGCCTTGAACGGGTTACTCAGCCCGGGCGAAAACAACGCTTTTCAACACACGTCGATCCTAGTTCGACCCCGTCATTTCCCTCGCCGAAGCGGGAGAGGTGGTGGAGCCGCCGGGTACCGCCCCCGGGTCCGCTGTGCCTATTGCACGCCGCAGTTTATCGCCATAGCCGGTCGAAACCGGCAGAACGCAATATAAGCGCTGATTGGTAAATGAAAAGGGCGGAAGGCATGCAAGCGCCCTCCGCCCTTCAATCATTCCCATAATTTCAGTCTATTCGCGCGCTCAGCCCTTTTTCAGCGAATCGCGGATTTCGGTGAGCAGATCAACCTCGCTCGGACCGGTTTCGGCGGCTGGCGGCGGCGGCAACAGCTTGTTGGCCTGACGCACGATCAGGAAGATCACAAATGCCAGCAGCACAAAATTGATGATGGTGGTGATCAGCGAACCATAGCCCAGCATCGCAACTCCGGCCGCTTTCAATGCGGCATAGGTGTGCTCGCCTTTGTAGCCCGCCGGAATTTCTCCCAGCAAGATGAACTTCTGCGCAAAATCGACACCGCCGGTCAGCCAGCTGATAACCGGCATGATGATATCGTCGGTCAGCGAGGTCACGATCTTGCCAAAGGCCGCGCCGATGATCACACCGACGGCCAGATCCAGCACATTGCCGCGCGCAATGAAGGTTTTGAATTCCTGAAACATACCACTCCCTTCGGATTTTTCGGGCCGCAATCCCCTCTGCCACGCAGCGCTTTGCCCGGCAAGCATTGCGACTGCACCGCGAGCGACCGGCAAAATCGCCTCTCTGCTCCTTGAACGCTGACAACGGTACGCTACATTACGCGCATAGCCCTGCTATCCGCAGGGCATGAGAGAGGGAACAGACCGCATGTCCGCTTCGCTTGTCACTCGTTTTGGCCGCTTTGCCATGGCCGCTGTGGGCGCTGCCACTCTGGCGGGCTGCGGCATCAACTCCGTACCTACTGCCGAAGAAGAGGCGAAGGCGCGTTGGGCTGACGTTGAAAGCGCCTATCAGCGCCGCGCCGATCTGGTGCCCAATCTGGTTGAAACGGCCAAGGCCGCTGCTGCGTCGGAAACCCAGATTCTGACCAATGTTACCAACGCTCGTGCCGCCGCGACATCAATCAACGTGCGCACGGAGGATCTGTCCGATCCTGCCACTTTCGAAAAGTTCCAGAACGCACAGAACCAGCTGACCCAGGCGCTGGGCCAGCTGCGCACCGTGGTTGAGAATTATCCGCAGCTGCAAAGCCAGGCGCGGTTTTCCGACCTGATGGTGCAGCTGGAAGGCACCGAAAACCGGATCAACGTCGCCCGTACCCGCTATAACGAGGCGGTGCAGGCCTATAACACCACCATCCGCACCTTCCCCGATGCGATCGGGGCCAAGGTGATCTATGGTGCCAAGCCGATGGTTGGCTTCAAGGCCGACGCCGCTGCGGCCACTGCGCCCAAGGTGAATTTCGGCACCGCGCCTGCCGCTCCGGCAGCGGGCGCAAATGACAATGCTCCGGCACCCGCATCTTCGGCAGCGGCGGCCAACTGAGCAGGAACCCGGATTACAGCCCATGCGGCTTCTCCTGATGTGGATGCTGGCGATTGCGGCCTTCGCCGCGTCGCCAGCCCATGCCGAACTACCCGCACGCCCGAATGGGCCGATCCTCGATCAGGCCGGGCTGATCCCCGATGCCGAAGAAGCCGCGTTGGATCAAAAGCTGCGCGCCTA
>JBGAIR010000100.1:0-2359 GCA_044225335.1 Novosphingobium sp.
CGATAGCTTCTGCCTCGCTTAATCCGGTTGGCGGCGGCGCGGCGATCCCGTTGACGATCAAGGTGGATGCCGCCAGCCAGACTGCGGTTTTCACCGCAGCTGCCCCGATTGCTCCTGGCCGGTATCGGCTCGATACGGCATACAAGGGGGTGATCAACACCCAGGCCAACGGCCTGTTCGCGCTCGACTATCCCGACAAGGTCACCGGCAAGCCGGCGCGCGGGCTGTTCACCCAGTTCGAAGCACCGGATGCCCGCCGTTTCGCGCCGATGTTTGATGAGCCGATCTACAAGGCAACATTCGATCTTTCCGCGATTGTCCCGGCCAGCCAACTGGCGATCAGCAATATGCCGATTGCCAAGGAAGAGGCGCTGCCCGATGGTACCAAGAAGGTGACGTTCGGCACCAGCCCGAAGATGTCATCCTATCTGCTGTTCTTCGCGGTTGGTGATTTTGAACGGCTGGCGAAACCGGCTGGCAACGGTGTGGAAGCTGGCATTGTCAGCCCACGCGGCAGCGGAGAGCAGGCGCGTTATGCGCTGAACGAGTTGGCTCCGCTGATCCCCTATTATTCAGACTATTTCGGCCAGCCTTTCCCGCTGCCAAAGCTGGATAACATTGCCGGTCCCGGCCAGTCGCAGTTCTTTGGCGCGATGGAAAACTGGGGCGCGATCTTCACCTTTGAGCGTATCCTGCTCAACGATCCGGCGATCACCAGCCCGGCCACGCGTCAGCGCATTTCCGAAACCCAGGCGCATGAAGTGGCGCACCAGTGGTTCGGCGATCTCGTCACCATGGCGTGGTGGGATGATCTCTGGCTGAACGAAGGTTTCGCAAGCTGGATGGAAACCAAGGCAACCGATCATTTCCACCCGGACTGGTTCCCGCTGCTCGGCCGGGTTGGCGGCCGCGAGGCGGCGATGGGGTTGGATGCCTTCCGCACCACCCATCCGGTCGTGCAGGAAATCCGCACGGTGGAAGAAACCAATCAGGCCTTCGATACCATCACCTATCAAAAGGGTGAGGCGGTGATTTCCATGCTGGAAGCCTTCGCGGGTGAGAACGTGTGGCGCGACGGGCTGCGCGCCTATATGCGCGATCACAAATTTGCCAACACCCGCACCGATGATCTGTGGCAGGCGATTGAAAAGGCCGGTGCGCCGGGGCTGACCGCGATTGCCCATGATTTCACCAAACAGCCGGGGATTCCGCTGGTTCGGGTGACGGGTTCCAGCTGCAAGGCAGGCAAGACCACGCTGAGCCTTGAGCAGGGCGAATTCAGCCGTGATCGTCAGGCCGAAGTACTGGCCAAGCCGCTCCGCTGGAAGGTGCCGCTGCTGGTCGCTACCGGCACTGGTGAGCCGGTGCGAGCCATTCTGGATGGCGGCAAGGGCACGGTCACTGTGGGCGGCTGCGGGCCGGTGCTGATCAACGCCGGGCAGCTTGGCTATTATCGCTCTCTCTATACCCCGGCCCAGCTGACCGCGCTGCGCACGGCGCTGCCGCGGCTGAAGCCGATCGATCAGATGGGGCTGGTGAGCGACAATCTGGCACTGGCAGAGGCGGGCTATCAGCCCTACGCCCCAGCCTTTGATCTGTTGGCTGCGGTACCGGGCAACGCCAATCCGCGCGTTGCCGATCTGGCCTTTGGCAGCCTGGTCGGTTCGTGGCGGGCGCTTGATGGGCTGGCTGCGCCGCAGGCCCGGCTGGGCGACCGGATCAATGCCGTATGGAAACCGCGCCTGACGCAGCTGGGTTTTGAACCGCGTGCGGGTGAGCCGCTGGTCGATGCTGATCTGCGTTCCAGCCTGATCGGCGGCTTTGGCACCATGGGTGACGCTGATGTTGCCGCTGCCGCCCGTCAGCGATTTGCCGCATGGCAGAAAGATCCGCATGCGCTGGATGGTCCGCTCAAGACCACCTGGCTGGGGATCATCGCTCGCAACGCCACCCAGGCCGAATGGGATGCGATCCTGACCAAGGCCAAGGCTTCGACCAGCGCGGTGGAGCGACAGACCCTGTTCACCCTGCTGGGTCGCGCCGCCGATCCCAGGCTGGCGCAGGCAGCGCGCGAACTGGCGCTGACCGATGTCCCCGGCAAGACCACCAGCGCCGCGATCCTCTCGGCCACGGCGGGTCTGCATGCCGATACCACCTTTGATTTCATCCTCGCCAACAAGGACAAGGTGGATAGCCTGATCGACGCATCGGGCCGTGCGCGTTTTCTTGCCGGAATCGTCGGCGGATCAAAGGATCCGGCGATGGTTGGCAAGCTGGAAGCCTATATGAACACGCTGACGCCCGACGCCCGCAAGACCGTGGCGCGTGCCCATGCTGCGCTCAAGGAACGGCTGGCGGC
>JBGAIR010000049.1:0-17733 GCA_044225335.1 Novosphingobium sp.
TTCGGGGCACCTCCCCCAATGGGGGAGGCTCGGCTGATGACCGCAGACATTCTGATCCGCCGCGAGGGTTCCGCCGGAATCATCTCGCTCAACCGCCCCAAGGCAATCCACGCGCTGACGCTGGAAATGTGCCATGCGATGACTGCCGGGCTCCTGCAATTCCGCGATGATGACGCGGTGCAGGCGGTGATTATCGACCACGCCCCATCGCCGGATGGCGACCCCAAGCTTTCGCGCGGCTTTTGCGCCGGGGGCGATATTGCCTTTCTGCGCAATTCGGCACTGAACGATGGCGGCAGCTCGGGCCGCAAGTTCTTTCATGACGAATATCAGCTCAACCATCTGCTGTTCACCTTCCCCAAGCCGGTGGTGGCCTTCATGGACGGGATCACCATGGGCGGTGGCGTCGGCATCAGCCAGCCGGCAAAGTTCCGCGTGGCGACCGAGAATACCCGTCTCGCCATGCCAGAAACCGGCATCGGCCTGTTCCCCGATGTTGGCGGCGGCTGGTATCTTTCGCGACTGCCCGGGCGGATCGGTCAGTTCCTCGCCCTTACCGGCGCGCGGCTGGATGGAGCCGAATGCAAATGGACAGGCCTCGCCAGTCACTATCTGGCAGCGGAATCACTGACCGAGGCCAAGGCCCGGATTGCGCAGGGGCATGAGCCGGGCGGCGTGCTCTCCGCCCTCGCTGCCCCTGCCCCAACTGCCCGGATCGAGGCCAATGCCGCACTGATCGCCCGGCATTTCGCCTCGAATCGCTATGAGGATGTGTTGGCCAGCCTTGGCGCAGACAACGGCGAATGGGCGGCCAAGGAGCTGGCAACGCTGCGCAGCAAGAGCCCACAGACCTGCAAGGTGGCACTGCGCCAGCTGCATGACAGTCTGGCCTGCGCAGACTTTGCCGCCAACATGGTGATGGAATACCGCATCGCCAGCCGCGTGCTGACCCTGCCCGATTTTGCCGAGGGCGTTCGCGCGGTGATCGTCGACAAGGACAATGCTCCGCAGTGGAATCCGGCGACGGCCGAAGCTGTGACCGATGAATTGATCGAGGGCATCTTTGCCCCCCTCCCCGCCGATGAGGAATGGAAGCCCCTATGAGTTATGAAAACATCCTGACCGAACAGCGCGGCGCGGTGACGCTGATCACGCTCAATCGCCCGCAGGCGCTCAACGCACTCAACGCCGCGGTACTGGAAGAGCTGATCGACGCTTTCGCCAAGTTCGAGGCCGATGCATCGCAGCGCTGTGCGGTGCTGACCGGTGCGGGCGAAAAGGCCTTTGCTGCCGGGGCCGACATCAAGGAAATGGCCGAAAAGCCCGCGGCGGAATTTTATGCCGATGACTTTTTCAGCCGCTGGACCAGCCATCTGGTCAAGACCACGCGCAAACCCTGGATCGCGGCAGTGAACGGCTTTGCGCTGGGCGGCGGCTGTGAACTGGCGATGATGGCGGACTTCATCATCGTCGCAGACAGCGCCCGTTTTGGTCAGCCGGAAATCAAGCTGGGCGTTGCCCCCGGCATGGGCGGCAGCCAGCGCCTGACCCGCGCAGTGGGCAAGGCCAAGGCCATGGAAATGTGCCTGACAGGGCGAATGATGGGCGCCGAAGAGGCCGAGCGTTCGGGCCTTGTCGCCCGCGTCGTTCCGCTTGCCAGCCTGCTCGACGAAGCGCTCAAGACAGCGGCGGAGATCGCCGCGATGCCGCCGCTGGCCGCGATCGCCAACAAGGAAATGGTGAATGCCGCGTTTGAAACCACGCTCGATCAGGGGATCGTGATGGAGCGCCGCATCTTTCAGGTGCTGACCGCGACCGAGGACAAGGCCGAAGGCATGGCCGCGTTCATCGAGAAACGCCCGGGGGTTTGGAAGGGCAAATAGCCAGTCCCCCTCCCGCTTGCCGGAGGGGTTAGGGGTGGGTCACACCGCTCGATTATCAGCAACGGGAGAACGGCCCACCCCGGGCCCCTCCCGCAAGCGGGAGGGGAGACAATAACATGAAAGTCGCCTTCATCGGCCTCGGCAATATGGGCGGCGGGATGGCCGCGAATCTGGTGAAGGCCGGGCATGAGGTGCATGCCTTCGACCTCTCCGCCGATGCCCTCGCCCGTGCGCAGGATAGCGGCTGCACCACCTACAGTTCGGTGCGCGAAGCCGTGCAAGGCGCAGAGGCGGTGGTTTCTATGCTGCCCAATGGCAATATCGTGGAGAGCGTCTATGCCGGTGATGTGATTGGTCACGCCCCCGCATCGGCCCTGCTGCTCGATTGCTCGACCATCGATGTCGACACCGCACGCAAGGTGGCCAGCGCCGCAGCGAAGGCGGGTTATGCCATGGTCGACGCCCCGGTTTCCGGCGGGATCGCCGCTGCCAATGGCGGCACGCTGACCTTTATGGTTGGCGGTTCGGATGAAGCCTTTGCCCGCGCGGAACCAATTCTGGCGGCGATGGGCAAGGCGGTGATCCATGCCGGTGCATCCGGTGCCGGACAGGCAGCGAAGATCTGCAACAACATGATCCTGGGCGCGACCATGATCGCCACTTGCGAAGCCTTTGCGCTTGCGGAAAAGCTGGGGCTGGATCTGCAGACCTTCTATGACATTTCCAGCAAGGCTTCGGGACAGAGTTGGTCGATGACCAGCTATTGCCCGGTGCCCGGCGTTGGCCCTGCCAGCCCGGCGGACAACGGCTATCAGGGCGGCTTTGCTGCGGCGCTGATGCTGAAAGACCTCCGATTGGCGATGGAAGCAGCGCAGGGTGCTGGTGCATCGGTGCCAATGGGGACGCGCGCCGAAGAGCTTTATGCAGCCTTTGCCGATGCCGGACAGGGCGGCAGCGATTTTTCCGCGATCATCAAGACGCTGTAACGGTCCGCAATCCGATTTTGGAATGGTGCGCCCCGGAGGACAAAGTCCGAACACCTTTGACAAAAGCCGGCCGTGTTCAACCGAAGGGAGAATGGTGCGCCCGACTGGATTCGAACCAGTGGCCCCCAGATTAGGAATCTGATGCTCTATCCTGCTGAGCTACGGGCGCCCGCGCTCCCCATAGGCGGCACGGGCGAGGCTGGCAATCAGTTGAGTTCTTCGGGCGGGGCCACCGGGAACGGCAGCGGCATCACCGCGATGCCTTCTTCCAGCAATTCTTTCGCTTCTTCGGCAGTGGCCTGGCCATGGATGGTCTCGGCATCGGCCTCGCCATAATGCATCGCGCGAGACTGGCTGGCGAAATCCGATCCAACCCAGCGCGACTGCTTCAACGCCTCTGCCTGCATTTGTGCCAATGTCGCCAGCGCCTGCATGGCTTCGGGCGGCAGTGCCCCACCTGCCACAGGCTGCGGTGCGTCATTCGGCATGGATGCTGGCGCGGCCGGGACCGGCAGTTGATTGCCCTTGCGACCAACATGAGGAGCCATCACCGCCTTGATCACATCGCTTGATCCGCATTGCGGGCATGTCACCAAGCCACGCTGTTGCTGCGTGGCGAAATCCTCCGATGAGCCGAACCAGCCCTCGAAACGGTGCCCGCCACCACGGCATTCAAGGTCGAATACGATCATTGCCTGCTATTTGGCGATTGCGCGGCGATTGGCAAGGCAGGGCACCTGCGCGCGTACTGCTTCGATCCGGCTGCGATCAAGTTCGGCAAAGGCCAGCCCTGCGGACTCGCCCCCCATATCGAGCAGCACCTCGCCCCAGGGATCGACCACCAGACTATGCCCATAGGTGGCGCGTCCATCCTGATGCTGCCCCACCTGCGCCGCACTGACCACAAAGGCCGTCGCCTCGATCGCGCGGGCGCGCTGCATGACATGCCAATGCGCCTGCCCGGTAGGCACGGTGAAAGCGGCGGGAATCGCGATCAGATCGCAGCGGGCATTGCCCAATGCTTCGAACAAGGCGGGAAAGCGCAGATCATAGCAGATCGTCAGGCCCAGCTTCCCGGCCGGCGTATCCACAGTCACCACCCGTTCACCCGGCGCATAGGCAGCGGATTCGCGCCAGCTTTCGCCCGATGCCAGATCGACATCGAACATATGCATCTTGTCATAGCGCGCGGCGATTTCACCGGAGGAATCGATCACCAGCGCACGGTTGGCCCAGCGCCCGTCCTCGCGCCGCACGGCCAGACTGCCGATCGCCACCCATATCCCCGCCCGCGCTGCTGCATCGCGCAGCGCCGCCAGCACGGGGTTTTCTGCTTCCGGCACAACATGCACGGCCGCCCGCTTTCGGTCCCGATCGATCAGGCCAGACATTTCGGGCGTGAACAGCATCTTCGCCCCGCCCATTTCGGCAGCACCCACGGCCGCCACCATCGCCGCTGCATTGGCAGCGGGATCAATGCCCGATGTCATCTGCAGCAGAGCAATGCGGGTCACAGCTATAGCCCCAGCAGCGGGTCGAGCTTTCCGGCCCTGTCGAGCGCGTGGATGTCATCACAGCCGCCCACCGGCACATCATTGATGATGATCTGTGGAACGGTGCTCGCACCGGGAACACGCTCAACCATCTCAGCCCGCTTTGGGCCGCCCATGGTCACGTCGTATTCCTGATAGGTGACGCCCTTGCCATCCAGCAACGCTTTGGCGCGCACGCAGTAGGGGCAGCCCCATTTGGTGTAAATTTCTACCTTCGGTGCCGACATGCGGATTTCCTCGCTTTGTTTGCCGCCCTCTTGAATCCCGGCGGCGCTAACATATCTCGGCATTGGTGTCATGGCCTGCAAGGGGATGATGCCATCAAGGAAGCGCCGGATTGCCGGGCTTCATCCAATCAAGATTGCTCAATGGAGGATTTTGCTATGAACCGTTTTGACTTTACCCCCTATCGCCGCACCATGGTGGGCTTCGACCGGCTGTTCGACATGCTGGAAAACCAGGCCCGCGCCATCAGCGGCGACATCTATCCGACGTTCACCATCGAACGCCGCGTCGTAGATTCCTATCGCATCACGATGGCGGTGGCCGGTTTCAAGCCAAACGACATTGAAATCACTGCGCAGCAGAACCTGCTGGTGATCCAGGGCCGCAAGGGCGAAGACACCACCGGCAACGGGCAGTTCCTGCATGTTGGCATTGCCCAGCGCGGTTTTGAGCGCCGGTTCGAGCTGGCCGACTATGTGCTGGTGGATAGCGCAGCGCTGGAAGATGGCCTGTTGGTAATCGATCTGCGCCGCGAAGTGCCCGACGCAATGAAGCCGAAGAAGATCGCCATCGCCGGTCAGAAGCCGCTCAGCATCGTCAGCGGATCGAATTCAACCGAAGCCGCGTAAACCACACATCTGCCCCAGGGCAGATCAAACCGGAATATGCCGGGTATGAGGATTGGGGGTGGAGTCCGAAAACTCCACCCCCGCGACGCCTGAGCGTCGCCTCGGTTCCTCATGATCGTCCGGGTCGCAAAAGACGATCATTCGGTCCAAGCTCGCAGGAAACAGACCAGCAGCCTTGCTGCAATCTGCTTCCCTATATGTGCCCCTCGTGTCGCAGCGATAACAAGCAATCACTAACAATTATTGTTAACGGCCAAGACACTCGATTTATCTCTGCCGAACGAATCGACAAGCATAAGCTACCCGCTATGGGATGCAGCGCCCGCATGGCAAGGCGAAGTTTTCCGCAGTTTCACGCAGCCAAGCCATTCAGCAAAATCATTCAATGGATAGAACGGCTTGGCTGCAGATTTTTATACCAGCCGGGCCTGCCGCAGCGCTGCCGCGATGAAACCGGAAAACAGCGGGTGCGGATCGAACGGACGGCTTTTCAGTTCGGGGTGGAACTGCACGCCGACGAACCACGGATGATCGGGCCGTTCAACAATTTCAGGAAGCAACCCATCTGGCGACATGCCGGAAAACACCAACCCGCCCTGCTCCAGCGCCTCGCGGTAGGCACCGTTAACCTCGTAACGATGCCGATGCCGTTCTGAAATGCTGGTAGCCCCGCCATAGATCGCGGAAACATGGCTGTTGCCAGCCAGATGGGCTTCATAGGCACCCAGACGCATCGTGCCGCCCAGATCGGAATCGGCCCCGCGCTGTTGCAGCCCTTCAGGGCCCATCCATTCGGTAATGATCCCCACCACCGGTTCGGTGGTTTCGCCAAATTCGGTTGAAGACGCCGCCTTGATCCCAGCTGTGTTGCGCGCTCCTTCGATGCAGGCCATCTGCATGCCCAGGCAAATGCCCAGGAACGGCACCTTGCGCTCGCGTGCGAAGCGGACGCTGGCGATCTTGCCCTCGGTGCCCCGCACGCCGAACCCGCCCGGCACCAGAATGCCGTGCAGCGGTTCAAGCTTGGCAACGATCTCGCTATCGTCTTCCTCGAACACTTCCGCATCGATCCAGCGGATATTGACCTTAACCCGATTGGCCATGCCGCCATGGGTCAAGGCTTCGTTGAGCGACTTATAGGCATCGGGCAGGCCAACATATTTGCCGACCACGCCAATCGTCACTTCGCCTTCGGGGTTCTGATAACGATCGACGATATCATCCCAGCGCGACAGCACCGGTGCGGGAGCGCTGAGACCAAAATGACGCAGCACTTCCGCGTCCAGTCCTTCGGCATGATATTGCAGCGGAACCGCATAGATGCTGGAGGCATCAAGCGCAGGTATCACTGCCTCCTTGCGGACGTTGCAGAACAGCGCGATCTTGGCGCGCTCATTGTCAGGCAGCGGCTTTTCGCAGCGGCACAGGAGAATATCGGGCTGAATGCCCAGGCTGGTCAATTCCCGCACCGAATGCTGGGTGGGCTTGGTCTTCAGCTCGCCGGCAGCGGCGATATAGGGCACCAGCGTTACGTGGACAAACGCGGTCTGTTCGCGCCCCAACTCGTTGCGCAGCTGGCGGATCGCCTCGATGAACGGCAGCCCTTCGATATCGCCAACGGTGCCGCCGATTTCGCAGAGCACGAAATCGAGATCATCGGTATCGGCCTTGGCAAATTCCTTGATCGCATCGGTAACATGCGGAATGACCTGCACCGTCGCGCCCAGATAATCGCCGCGGCGCTCCTTGGCGATGATATCGCGATAGATCCGGCCCGAGGTGATGTTATCCGCCTGTCGCGCCGATACGCCGGTAAAACGCTCGTAATGGCCAAGATCGAGATCGGTCTCGGCACCATCATCGGTGACATAGACTTCGCCATGCTGATAGGGGCTCATCGTGCCCGGATCGACATTGAGATAAGGATCGAACTTGCGAATGCGGACCTTGAATCCGCGCGCCTGCAGCAGCGCCGCAAGGCTTGCCGCCATCAGACCTTTTCCGAGCGAGGAAACCACGCCGCCGGTGATAAAAATGAACCGCGCCATGGGAGTCGCGCCTTAAGCCTAAGTTGGGGGGCACCGCAAGGTGGTGTGAAGGCAATCCACAGGGACGGGGCTGATCGGTTAGCCGATCAGCCCTGAATTACGTGAATAACCCTGAGGGGAATTTTTATTGAGCCGGTGCTTTCCCTGCCGGAGCAGGCGAAGACGCTGCTGGCGAAGGTGCATCAAGTGGGTTGGCCGCAGCGGAGGGTGCCTGAACCGGGGTGGCCGAACGCTGCAATGACGTATCCAACCCGCTACCGGACGTCGTCCGCACCGCCAGCGCCGCCAGAACGATGCTCAGCAACACGAATGCCGTTGCCAGCACGGTGGTTGCCCGGGTCAGAAAATCGGCCGCGCCGCGCGCCGACATGAAGCCTGCGGGGCTGCCACCAACGCCCAGACCGCCGCCTTCGGACTTCTGCAGCAGGATAACCCAGACCAGCAGCGCAGCGATGATCGCCTGCACGACGGTGAGAAAGATAAACAGTGACATGGCGGTTCCGCGATCAATCTTGATATGGTGTGATCTGGGCCATCTAGGGGCGCGAAGCCCTGGGCGCAAGTGCGCCCCTATTCCTCAGTCGATGGCGCAGCCGCGACAATGGCCAGAAAACTCTCTGCCGTCAGACTGGCGCCGCCGACCAGAGCACCGCCCACATTGGCAATCGCCAGCAGCTCCGCAGCGTTGGCAGCATTGACCGAGCCGCCATAGAGAATGGCGATCCCAGCACCATTTTCGCCATAGATATCGACCAGTTGCGCGCGGATGCTGGCATGCATTGCTTCAACGTCCTGCACCGAGGGCACCCGCCCGGTGCCGATCGCCCAGACCGGTTCATAGGCAACGGTCACGCGCGCAGCGACACCATCGCCCAGCGGCAACGAGCCTTTGACCTGCGCGCCGACAACGCTTTCAGCCTTGCCCGCATCGCGCTCAGCCTCGGTTTCGCCGACGCAGATGATCACATCCAGCCCGGCGGCCAGTGCCGCTTCGGCCTTGGCCTTCACATCCGCATTGGTTTCACCGTGCAGAGCCCGCCTTTCGCTGTGCCCCAGAATAACGAAACGACCACCGGCATCCGCCAGCATGGGCGCGGCGATATCCCCGGTATAGGCCCCTGCTGCCTGGGCATGGCAATCCTGCCCGCCCACCAAGATGCTTCCGGCCTCTTCCGCCAACGCGTGAATCAGCGTGAACGGAGGGGCAATACCAACGCGCACGCCCGGATGCCGCATCGCCCCGCGATCAATCGCGCGAGCTTCAGACAGCATGGCGCGCACGCCATTCATCTTCCAATTGCCAACGACAAAGGGACGGGTCAGCATAAAAATTCCTCGAAAGCCTGCATAACGATTTGAGATAATTCGATATTGATCTGCGAACCCTGGATCGTTGATTCTGCTGCTAGGCCAGTGGCGGGGGCTTTGTCAAAACCAGCCCTGCCGCAAACAGGTGCATTTATGCAACGCAAGGCCAGCATTGCGAGAAGCACGTTTGCCCCCTAAAGCGCTGCCAGCGCCCGATAACGGGCATGACCCTCAGGGCTATCTTTGGCGACGGATCGATGCTGCAATTTTTCCGAAATTTCTTCAGTTCCAAACTGGGCGTTGGCGTTACCATCGCGATGCTGGTGATGATCACACTCGCCTTCGCAGGCGGTGATGTCGCCTCCAGCGGCGGTTTTGGCGGGGTGGCCGGCGGCGACAGGATCGCCACCGTGGGTAAACGCCGGATCAGCACAGCGGATGTTGAAAGAGCGGCGGGCAATGCCGTTGAACAGCTGAAGGAACGCGATCCGACACTGACCATGCCCACCTTCATGGCCAATGGCGGTCTGGAGGAAGTGCTGAGCAATCTGATCGATCTTTCCGCCATTCGCGCCTTCGGTGAAAATCACGGCATCCGCGTAGGCGATCGTCTGGTTGACAGCGAGATCGCCAAAATTCCCGGCGTTCAGGGCCCTGATGGCAAGCCGAGCGAGCAGCTGTATCAGGCATGGCTGGCGCAAAAGCGGCTGACCGACAGCCAGCTGCGCGGGCAGGTTATCGAATCGATCATGGCCCGGCAACTGCTGACCTCCGCAAGCTTTGGCGTGACCGTTCCGCGCGAGGCGACCATTCGCTACGCGGCAGTGGCTGCTGAAACCCGCGCCGGTCAGATCGCCATGCTGCCCTCCGCTGCCTTTGCGCCGAAAACCGCACCCAGCGAGGCCGAGATCAATGGCTTTTATGCCACCCATCGCGGCGACTACATGCAGCCAGAGCGGCGTGTGATCCGCTATGCGATGTTTGATGAAAGCGTCGTCAAGAACGCAGCCGCCCCCACCGATGCCGAAATCGCCGCGCGTTACGAGGCCAACAAGGCGCAATATGCCGGATCGCAGACCCGGCGCATCACCCAGCTTATCCTGCCTACCGAAGCTGCTGCCAAGGCCGTACTGGCCGAAGCCAAGGGCAAATCGCTGGAAGCTGTGGCGCGCGAAAAGGGGCTTACCGCAGCATCGCTTGGCGAGCTGAGCAAGCAATCGCTGGCCGGGCAAAGCTCGCAGGCGGTGGCCGATGCCAGCTTTGCCGCAGATCGCGGTGCGATCATCGGCCCGCTTAAAGGCCCGCTCGGCTGGCACCTGATGCGCGTGGATGCGGTAACGGAAAAGCCCACCCGCACGCTGGCGCAGGTGCGCGGCGAATTGAGCACGCAAATCGCCGCCGAAAAGCATCGCGCCGCGCTGACGGAGTTTTCGGCCAAGATCGAAGACGAATTCGACAATGGCGCATCGCTGAGCGATGTCGCCAAGGAACTTGACCTGACTGTCGAGCAGACTGCGCCGCTTACCGCCGATGGCAAGGTTTTCGGCAAGCCCGACCAAACCGCACCCGTTGCCATCGCCAGGCTGATTCAGCCGTCGTTTTCGATGGAAGGCGAAAACCAGCCGCAGCTGGCCGAAGTGGAACCGGGCAAGAAATTCGCCATCTATGATGTTGGCGCGATTGCCGCTGCTGCGCCGCCGCCGCTGGCGGAAATTCGCGCGCAGGTGATCGCCGACGTGCAACTGAGCAAGGGCTCGGTTGCGGCCAAGGCTGCGGCACAGAAGATCGAAGCCGCTGCCCGCAAGGGTGAGGATATTCGCGCCGCGATGGCCGCGCTTGGCGTTGCTCTGCCCCCGGTGGATCAGATCAACATGCCGCGCATGCAGATCGAGGCAATGGGGCAGAAGGCACCGGTGCCGCTGGTTCAGCTGTTCAGCATCGCGCGCGGATCGGTGAAGCTGCTGGGCGCGCCGCGCAATCGCGGCTGGTATGTGATCAAGGTTACCGGAATCACCCCCGGAACCGTCGCCGCCAATGATCCGCGTCTGGTCAATTTTGCGCAGGGCCTTAGCGCCGCCACCGCCCGCGAATATTCCGATCAGCTGCGCGCGGCGCAACGAAACCGCGATCAGCGCGGTACGCACCCGCCTGCGCGGCGGTAACTGACGCACCGGCCATGGCAGGCGCTAGGGCGGAAAACTGGGAAGCCGCAGCTTCCGCGCTGGCGGCTGGCAAAGCCGGATTGATCTGGCGGCGGCTGATTGCTGATACCGAAACTCCGGTAGGCGCGGCCGCCCGGCTGATCCAGCCGGGACGCGGCGACTTTCTGCTGGAATCGGTGGAAGGCGGCGAAGTGCGTGGGCGCTACAGCCTGCTGGGGCTCGATCCCGATCTGGTGTTCCGCGCAACCGGTGCGGCCTGCGAAATCAACCGGCACTGGCGTGAACGGTCCGATGGTTTTGAACCGTTGACGGGCGACAGCATGAGCGAGCTGCGCGCGCTGGTTGCGGCGTGCCGGATCGACAACATTCCCCCCGCCCTGCCCCCGGCATTGGCCTGTCTGGTCGGCTATTTCGGCTATGAAACCTATGGGCTGGTCGAAAAGCTGCCGCGTCCGCCCGCAAACGGGCTGAACCTGCCCGATATGCTGTTCGTGCGCCCGGCGCTGATTCTGGTGTTCGACCGGCTGGGTGACGAGCTGTTCTGTGTCGCTCCTGTCTGGCCTTCGGCCCGCGCGCCCGAACAGGCGCTGGAAGCCGCGCAGGACCGGATCGACGAGGCTTTGCGGCAGCTCGCCCAGCCAGCACCGCAGGCGCAGCGCGCAACCGATCTGGCCGAACCTGCACTGACCCCGGTGCTGCCCGCAGGGACCTATGCCGCGATGGTCAACAAGGCCAAGGCCTATATTGAGGCTGGCGACATCTTTCAGGTGGTTCTGGCACAGCGCTTCACCAGCCCCTTTGCGCTGCCGCCGCTGGCGCTCTATCGCGCGCTGCGCCGGGTAAACCCTTCGCCCTTCCTCTATTTCCTCGACCTGCCGGGCTTCGCGCTCACCGGCTCCAGCCCGGAAATTCTGGTGCGGGTGCGCGACGGCGAGGTAACGATCCGTCCGATCGCCGGAACGCGCCCGCGCGGCAAAACGGCCGAGGAAGACAAGGCCAACGAAATCAGCCTGCTCGACGATCCGAAGGAGCGCGCCGAGCATCTGATGCTGCTGGATCTGGGCCGCAACGATGTCGGCCGGGTCGCCAGCGCCGGCAGCGTGCGCGTGACCGACAGCTACACTATCGAGCGTTACAGCCATGTGATGCACATCGTATCCAATGTCGTCGGCCGGCTCGATACGAAGCAGCATGACGCGCTGGATGCGGTCTTCGCGGGCTTTCCGGCCGGAACCGTCAGCGGCGCGCCCAAGGTTCGCGCCGCCGAGATCATCGCCGAGCTGGAACCGGAAACCCGCGGTGCCTATGCCGGCGGCGTCGGCTATTTCTCGCCCGATGGCAATCTGGACAGCTGCATCGTGCTGCGCACCGGCGTGGTCAAGGATGGCATGCTGCATGTTCAGGCCGGGGCCGGTATCGTCGCCGACAGCGACCCCGCCTATGAACAGCGCGAATGCGAGGCCAAGGCCGGCGCCCTGTTTGCCGCCGCGAAAGAAGCGGTGCGAGTGGCAGGCGAAGCGGGTTTTGGGCAATAGGGCGCGGACTGCGCACCGGGCTGGCGGATTGATCCGTCGCTGCTATCATCTGCAGGGACCCTGTTAGGCCAATCGAACAGCGATGATAGGATATCCGATGCGCCGACTGCTGCTTGCCCCCATCGCCGCCTTTGTCGCCCTGCTTGCCTGCCCGCTTCATGCGGAGGACTGGTCAAAACAAGCCGTAGAGCGTGATGTTGCCTTGCGCCAATTTCAATTCGGCACCGGCCAGACAATGGACATTTCGATCCATGTCACCACCCTCGGCACCCCGCACCGCAATACCGCAGGCCAGATCGACAATGCGGTGATGGTGCTGCACGGCACCGGCGGCAGCGGCAAACAGTTCTTTCGCCCGCAATTCGCCGATGAATTATACGGCCCCGGTCAACCGCTTGACATCAGTCGCTATTTCGTGATCCTGCCCGACAATATCGGCCATGGGCAGTCGAGCAGGCCCAGCCAGGGCATGCGGATGAATTTTCCGCGCTATGACTATGACGATATGGTCGCCGCGCAATACCGGATGTTGACCGAGGGCCTGGGGGTGACACGGCTGAAGCTGATCCTCGGCACCTCAATGGGCTGTATGCATGCCTTTGTCTGGGGGACCACCCGCCCGGATTTTGCCGAGCGGCTGGCGCCTTTTGCCTGCAACGCCAATGCCATCGCCGGGCGTAACCGCATGTGGCGCAAGATGTCGATCGATGCGATTGAAGCTGATCCGGCGTGGAACGGCGGAAATTACACCACCCAGCCGGAGCAAGGGCTGCGCACGGCGCGCTATCTGTCGATGATCGCCGGGGCCAATCCGGTGGCGTTACAGGCGCAATACCCAACCCGCGAAAGCGCCGAGGTGTTTCTGGCCTCCAGCTATACAGCCCGCGCCGCCAATGATCTTGACGCCAACGATCAGATTTATCAGCTCGATTCCTCGCGCAATTACAATCCCGAACCGCTGCTGGACAAGATCACCGTGCCGGTGCTGTGGATCAATTCCGCCGATGATTTCATCAACCCGCCCGAACTGGGTCTGGCACAGCAACTTGTAAGGCGTATGCCCCGCGCGCGCTTTCTCCTGATCCCGGCCAGCCCTGATACCAAAGGCCACGGCACCCACACCTGGGCTAAATTCTGGAAACACGACCTGGCAAAATTGCTGGCGGAATAAAGCGGCGGAGCCTAGAGGCGGCGGGCCATGATCCTCGTCATCGACAATTACGACAGCTTCACCTGGAACCTCGTCCATTATCTGATGGAGCTGGGGGCCGAGGTGGAGGTTGTTCGCAATGATGCGCTGTCGGCCGGACAGGCGGTATCATCCGGGGCAGCGGGCTTTCTGATCTCGCCCGGTCCCTGCACGCCGAACGAAGCCGGGATCAGTCTGGATCTGGTTGGGGCCTGCGCCGATGCGGGCAAACCGCTGCTGGGGGTCTGCCTGGGGCACCAGTCAATCGGGCAGTATTTCGGCGGCGATGTGGTGCGCGGCGGGTTGATGCATGGCAAGACCAGCCCGGTCAGCCATGACGGCAGCGGCGTCTTTGCCGGGCTGCCCTCACCCTTCACTGCCACGCGCTATCACTCGCTGATCGTCGAGCATATTCCCGAAACGCTGCTGGTCAACGCCACCTCCGATGATGGCCATGTCATGGGCTTCCGCCACGCCAGCCTGCCGATCCATGGCGTTCAATTCCATCCCGAAAGCATCGCGACCGAGCATGGCCATGCCATGCTGGCCAATTTCCTGACCGTCTGCGGGATGAAGCCCCGCCAGCTGCCGTGAACATTGCCGAGGCAGAGGCGCTGTTCGGGCGGATGCTCGATGGCGACATGGCCGATGATGCCATCGCCGCCACGCTGGTCGATCTGGCAGAGCGCGGCGAAAGCGCAGCAGAGATCGCGGGCGCGGTGCGGGCAATGCGCGCGCGGATGAAGCGCATCACTGCCCCGGCAGACGCAATCGACGTGTGCGGCACGGGCGGCGACGGGCAACACAGCCTCAACGTCTCCACTGCAGTGGCGCTGGTGGTTGCCGCTTGCGGCGTGCCGGTGGCCAAGCATGGCAACCGCGCTGCTTCCAGTCAGGCGGGCGGAGCCGATACGCTCGAAGCGCTGGGGCTTGATCTGGCGCGCGCTTCGCAATTGGCTGAACAGACACTGCCTGATCTGGGCATCGCCTTCCTGTTCGCGCAGGCGCATCATCCCGCGCTGGCACGGATCGCACCGATCCGCAAAAGCCTCGGCCGGCGGACGATCTTCAACCTGATCGGGCCGCTGGCCAATCCGGCCGGGGTTCAGCGTCAGCTGGTTGGCGTGGCGAATCCCATGCTGATCGCGCTTTACCGCGACGCCATGCAATTGCTCGATACCGAGGCCGCGCTGGTGGTGTCCGGCGCGGAGGGGCTGGACGAGCTTTCGATTGCCGGAACCAGCTATATGGCCGCGATCGGCATCGACGGGATCGGCGCGGAAATCACGCCCGATGCGGTCGGGCTGATGCCGCACCCGCTGGCGGCACTGCGCGGCGGTGATGCGGCGTACAATGCCGAGGCGCTGCGCCGCCTGTTGCTGGGTGAACCCGGTGCCTATCGCGATGCAGTGCTGCTCAATTCCGCCGCGGCCTTGCTGGTCGCCGGGCAGGTTGATGACTGGCTGGAAGGCGTCGAGGAAGCAGCCGAAGCCATCGACAAGGGGCTGGCCAAGGCACTGCTCGATTGCTGGATCAGCACCACCGCCTGAGCAGAACCGCCTGAGCCGCACCGGCTGAATCACTTTGCCGTCTCGACTTCGCTTGCTGCCAACGGCTATGGGGCGGCATGGACAAGTTGCAGGAAATCTGCGCGGGCAAGCGCGTAGAAGTGGCGGAACGCAAACTGCTGGCCTCGCTCGACCGGCTCGATGCCGCCGCCGCGACGCAAAGCGCGCCGCGTGGCTTTCGCCGCGCGCTCGAAGCCAGGGCGGACAAGGGCTTTGCCCTGATCGCCGAAATCAAGAAAGCTTCGCCATCCAAAGGCTTGATCCGCGAAGATTTTCATCCTGCCGATCATGCCCGCGCCTATCAGGCTGGCGGTGCGGCCTGCCTTTCGGTGCTGACCGACGCACCGCATTTTCAGGGGCATGAGGATTTCCTGATCGCCGCCCGCGCCGCTTGTGATCTGCCGGTGCTGCGCAAGGATTTCATGGTCGATCCCTGGCAGGTGGCCGAAGCCCGCGCGATTGGCGCGGATGCAATCCTGATCATCGTCGCCGCACTGGACGACACCATGATGGCAGAGATCGAGGCGGCGGCGCTGGAGCGCGGCATGGATGTGCTGGTGGAAGTGCATAACGAGGCCGAGATGGAGCGGGCGGCACGGCTGCAATCGCGCCTGATCGGGGTCAACAATCGCGATCTCCGGCGTTTCGTTACCGATATCGGCACCACCGAACGCCTCGCATCGCTCGCCCCTGCTGGCACGCTGCTGGTCAGCGAAAGCGGGATCAACAGCCATGATGATCTGGTCCGCCTTTCAGCCTGCGGGGCGCGGACATTTCTGGTTGGCGAAAGCCTGATGCGCCAGGGTGATGTTGCGGCAGCAACGCAGACGCTGCTCAATGGCTGACCTCACCCATCTCGATGCCGCCGGCAAGGCGCGCATGGTGGATGTTGGCGGCAAGGCGGAAACCCGGCGCGTCGCCGTGGCTTCGGGCCGCATCAGCATGTCTCCGGCCGCACTGGCGGCAATCCGCGACGGCAACGCACCCAAGGGCGATGTGCTGGCCGCGGCGCGCATCGCCGGAATCATGGCGGCAAAGAAAACCGCCGAGCTGATCCCGCTGTGCCACCCGCTGGCGCTGGACGCGGTAACGGTGGACTTCGCCATTGAAGAGGACGGTCTGCGCGCCACCGCCATGGCCTCTCTCACCGGCCGGACCGGAGTGGAAATGGAGGCACTGACGGCCACTTCCATTGCGCTTCTGACAATTTACGACATGGCCAAGGCGCTCGACAAGGGCATGGTCATCTCCGAAATTCGCCTGATCGAAAAGCGCGGCGGCAAGTCGGGCGACTGGAAGGCGGCAGGCTGATGCCCGCGCCGCTGCCGTTGGAAGAAGCGCAGGCACGCCTGCTGGCGCTGGCCGCGCCGCTGGGCAGCGAAACATTGCCGACCGATCAAGCCCTGGGCCGCTATCTCGCCGCCCCGATCACCGCAGCGCGCACGCAGCCGCCTGCTGATCTATCGGCAATGGATGGCTATGCGCTGCGCCCAGAAGACCTGCCCGGACCATGGCAGGTAATTGGCGAAAGCGCTGCCGGACATCCGTTTGCGGGCATAGTGGGCAGCGGCGAAGCCGTGCGCATCGCGACCGGGGCCTTGTTGCCCGAAGGCGCGGATATGGTGCTGCTGCAGGAAGATTGCACCCGTGCGGAGATGCAGCTGACGCTGACCGGAACGCCGCCACAGCCGTTTGATCGCCATATCCGCCGCAGAGGCATGGATTTCACTGAGGGCAAGCTGCTGTTGCCTGCTGGCACGCGCATCGGCGCAGCGCAGATCGCGCTGGCCTTGGCGGCTGGCCACGGAGTCTTGCCGGTACGCCGCTTGCCGAAGGTGGCGATCATCGACAGCGGCGATGAACTGGCCGCTGACCCGGCCAATTGCGCGGCACATCAGATCCCGGCCAGCAATGGTGCCATGCTCGCCGCAATGGTGGCGGGCACCCTGCCCTGTCCGGTTACCCGGATAGGCCCGGTACCCGACCGTATGGAGGCGCTGATCGCAGCGCTTGAAAATGCGGCAACGGCAGATGTGATCGTTACCAGCGGCGGCGCTTCGGTGGGCGACCACGATCTGATTCGCCCGGCGCTGGAACGCTGGGGGGCAACGATCAGCTTCTGGAAAGTGGCGATCAAGCCGGGCAAGCCCCTGCTCGTCGCGCAGCGCGGCAGGCAGCTGGTGCTGGGGCTGCCGGGCAATCCCGTATCCAGCAATGTCACCGGTTTTCTGTTCCTGCTGCCGCTGCTGCGCCATATCGCCGGTGCCTTGGCAGCCTTGCCGGTCGCAATTCCGGCACGGCTAGCAGAGCCGCTGCGCGCCGCTGGTGAGCGCCGCGAGTTTCTGAGTGGCTGCTGGGATGGCGTGAACGTAACAGCGCGGATCAATCAGGACAGCGGCGCGCTGGCGACGCTGGCAGCGAGCAATGCCCTGATCGAGCGCCCCACAAATGCCCCGCCGGCCGCAGCGGGTGATATGGTTCCGGTCTATCTGCCCGGTCTTGAAGCGATCATCAGCACCGCCGCTTGACTTGTTGGATAGAGTTGCCTAATTGTTCCTCATTCGTTCACTGAACGGCGCAGGAACATCGGTTTGTTCGCTCGCGCCGGACGAGGGAGTGACTGGCGTATGCTGACCCGTAAACAGCA
>JBGAIR010000050.1:0-17315 GCA_044225335.1 Novosphingobium sp.
GCTGCGGTTGTGGCGTGATGCGCAGTTTGGCTTCGAACCGCTTCCCCTGCGAGTCGCATCAGGTTAGGGTGGGGCAAACATTACAAGGATTGCCTGTCCGATGGCCACTGCTTCAGTCGATCTTGCCAGCCTGCTTTGCTCACGCCTTTGCCACGATCTGCTCAGCCCGGTGGGTGCGCTGACCAACGGGTTGGAGCTGCTGGCCGAGGAAAAAGACCCGGAAATGCGCAAGCGCTGCATGGAACTGCTTGAGCAGAGCGCTCGCATTTCCGCCGACAAGCTGAAATTCTTTCGCCTGGCCTTCGGCGCTGCGGGCGGGTTCGACAATCTGGTGCCAGTGGAAGAACCCCGTGCGCTGATCGCTGCATTGGCGGCAAACAACCAGCGGCTGACGCTCAACTGGGCTTTGGGCGTCGATGCACTGCCCAAACCGGCGGTGAAGGTGCTGCTCAATCTGGCAATGATCGGGATCGATGCGCTGGTGCGTGGCGGCACGCTCGATCTGGGGGCTGAAAGCCGCGATGGCGCCAGCGAGATCGTGATCCGCGCCAGCGGTGCCAAGATCGCCTTTGATCAGGATATCGGCCGCGCGCTGGATGGCTCGATGCCTGAAAGCGAGATTTCGAGCCGCACCGCGCCGGCCTGGATGCTCTATCAGCTGGCAAAGGATCGCGGCGGCGGATTGCAATTCGCGCTGAGCGATGATGCGCTGCTGCTGGGTGCCGTGCTGCCAGAGGTGTGATCGCAAGCGCATCAACCCGGTTTCGGCGCATTACATGATCGAGGAGGATGGCTCGGTCCACCGGCTGGTACGCGAAGACCGCAGGGCATGGCATGCCGGGCGATCCTGCTGGCGCGGCATCACCGACATCAATTCGGCCAGCATCGGTATCGAACTGGTCAATCCCGGCCATGAATTCGGCTATCGCCCCTTTCCCGATGACCAGATGGCCGCGCTGCTGCCGCTGCTGTCCGATATCGTCCAGCGCCATGATATCGAACTGGGCAATGTCGTCGGCCATTCCGACATCGCGCCTGCGCGCAAGGATGATCCCGGCGAATTGTTTGACTGGGAATTGCTGGCGGCGCACCGGCTGGCGCTGCGCACGCCGCGCGTCACCATGCCATCCCCCTATGAAAACGACGGGGCGTTCTTTCTTGCGCTGGAGCGATTCGGTTATGACATTTCCGATCCGGCAGCGGCGATGCGCGCCTTTCAGCGGCGCTGGCGGCCGCATATCATCGATGGGCAGGTGGATGGCGAATGCTCCGCCATCCTGTTTGCGCTGATTCTGGATCGCGATACCGGGCGGGCGGGATAGGATTTCACCGCGGCGCGCATCTGTGCTAGACGATGTTCCGCCAGGGGGCCGGGCAGCTGCGTCACTTACGTGCCGAGGAAAGTCCGGGCTCCACGAAACAAGGGTGGCGGGTAACGCCCGCCGGGGGTGACCCCAGGGAAAGTGCCACAGAGAGCAGACCGCCTGCGGGGTTCGCCCCAGGGGCAAGGGTGAAAGGGTGCGGTAAGAGCGCACCGGGTGGCTGGTAACAGGCACCGCATGGCAAACCCCACCCGGAGCAAGACCGAATAGGGGCGGCGCGCCTTTCCGCAAGGATCGGCAGATGTGTTTCGCATCGATCGCCCGGGTTGGTTGCTGGAGCGGCATGGCAACATGCCGCCAAGAGGAATGACTGCCCCCGCCGATACGGTGCCATCTGGCATACCGTCGGCGGGACAGAACCCGGCTTACAGGCCCCCTGGCATCTTGTGCAGCAACGCATTGAAAGCCGCATTGACAATCGAATATTTTATTGAGAATCTGCTTTAATTCATCGTAGTTTCATCCAAAATGGAACAATAAATTCTCAATTGCCGGGCCGCCCTGATCTGGATGATTGAAAGGTGACCGCGATGAGAATGATTCGGATTTTTTTGACTTGCCTTATGCTGGCACCGGCGGGTTTTGCGCTGGCGTCGCCTGAATCCGATATTGATCGGGCTGAAGCAAATTCGGATCGTGCCGATGATGCTGTGGCTCGTGAAAACTTCATTCACTGTCAAAATCGGGCAATGTCACCGGGCCTGGGGGGAAAACACAATGCGCGTAGCAAGATTTGCTCTGCCGTCGCTGATAGCGGCAATGATCAGCGTTCCGGCCATGGCTCAAAGCACGGCGGGAGTGGACACAGCGATTGACCGCGCCGATGCGGCTGCCAGCCGGGCAGAGGGTACGGGCGGTGCCGAGGCGATGTATTTCGCCCTTGATGGCGGCAAGGCGGCCAAGAACTGGTCGCTGACGCTCTCCGCGCCCTTTACCTTCAACAACAATGTGGCGCTGGCCAATACCGGCAAGAAATCCGCCATGCACAGCGCACCATCGGTCGAGTTGAAAGGCAATTGGGCCATCGCAACCGATGTCAATTTCAGCCTTGCCGCCAAGGCCGATATCGACGCCTATACCGCGCATTCAGAAAATGATCAGTCCGGCCTGACCGGAACGGCCGAATTGTCGATCGGCGATCAGACCAAGCGGCTGGCGCCCTATCTGCGCTATACCGGCAATGCGCTCTATTCTGATCAATGGGGCGCGCATAAGGTGACGACCCATGTGTTTGCTATCGGCTTGCGGCGCAAATGGACGCTGGATGATGGGCAGGCAGTTTCGATTGATACAGGCTATGCCCGCCGCGAAGCGACAATCATAACCGCAGAACAGCATCGCTACATCGCCAGCCTGCGCTATGATGGCAAGATTGATGGCAAGACCAGCTGGTCGCTTGCAGCGCGGGTGCAGCGGGCCGATTACACCGGCGGATCCGCCGCCGCGCGCAACGACACGCAAATGCGGCTGGGCGTAGGCGTGAGCCGGGTTCTGACACCCAGCCTGACCCTCTCAGCCGACATGGTTTTCCTGCGCAACTGGTCTAATGTGACGGGCAAGGGTTACAGCGATATCGATGTCGGTCCGGGCATCAAGCTGACCGGCAGGTTCTGATCGGATCGGGCACAGTAGCGCGAGACAAGGCCAGTCCTTGTCCCGCGCGTTGCTCTGCTGAATCAAGCGGCGAGCTTGAATGGCGCGATCTCACCCGAAAGATAGAGCTTCTTGGCTTTGGCGCGGCTCAGCTTGCCGCTGCTTGTGCGCGGCAGGGTGCGAGGCGGCACCAGTTCCACCACACAGTTCATGCCAGTGATCGAACGCACCTTGTCACGGATCTGATCGTGCAGCTTGACCCGCTCCACGGGATCCGAAACCCGGCAATGCACCAGCACGGCTGGCACTTCCTCACCATTTTCAGTCTCGACAGAGAAGGCGGCGATATCGCCCTGATGGAAGCCGGGCAGCTGTTCCACCGCCCATTCGATATCCTGTGGCCAATGGTTCTTGCCGTTGATGATGATCATGTCCTTCGCCCGGCCGACGATGAACAGATAGCCATCCACCATATATCCCATGTCGCCGGTATCCAGCCAGCCATTGACCAGACAGGCGGCGGTGGATTCGGGATCGCGGAAATAGGAATGCATCACGCTGGGGCCCTTGCACCACACCTTGCCGATGTGGTGATCGGGCAGCGCCAGGCCATTTTCGCCCCTGATTTCCAGCGCCATGTCCTTCACCGCCTTGCCGCAGTTGACGATGGCGCGATAGCGGGCCGGGCGGCTGAGATCGCGCGGGGTGCCGGACAGGCGTTCTTCTTCGACCAGTTCAACCCGGATGCCTTCACCCGGCGGCATCAGCGTTACCGCCAGCGTCGCTTCGGCCAGACCATAAGAGGGCAGGAAGGCCGATGCCTTGAACCCGGCTCCGGAAAAGGCATTTACGAAGCCCTGCATCACATCCGGGCGAATCATGTCGGCACCATTGCCGGCCAGCCGCCAGCGCGACAGATCGAACCGGTCGCCGACATGGCTCTGGCTGGAAATGCGGCGCGCGCAGATATCGTAACCGAAGGTGGGGGAATAGCTGATCGAATTGCCGGGATTGCGGCTGATCATGTCCAGCCAGGCCAGCGGACGGCGGGCGAAATCCTCGGTCTTGAGGTAATCGGTCGATACCTGATTGGCGATGATCGACAGGAAGCAGCCGACCAGCCCCATATCGTGATACCACGGCAACCAGCTGATGCAGCGGTCCTGCGGTTCCAGTTTCATGCCTTCGCCGTGACCGGCCAGATTGTTGAGCAGCGAGGCATGGGTAACGGCCACGCCATGCGGGAACCGGGTCGATCCGCTGGAATATTGCAGATAGCAGATATCGTCCGGCAGTGCTTCTGGCAGCGCGCATTCGGGCGCATCCTTGCTGGCGAAATCCTGCCAGCTGATCCCCTGGCAACCTTGCCGTGCTGCGGCCGCGCCTGCCATCTCGGCGATTTCCGCGGGATAGAACAGGATCATCGGATCAGAGCTTTGCAGCTGCACCGCCAGCTGATCGATATAGCTTTCCTTGCCGCCAAAGCTGGTTGGCAGCGGCAGCGGCACCGGCCAGGCACCGGCATAGATCGTGCCACAGAACAGCGCGGCAAAATCCGCCCCGGTTTCCGCGACCAGCGCAATCCGATCACCCTTTTTCACGCCATGCGCGATCAGGCGGCGCGCCATCACCAGCGCATCCTGCCGCAATTCGGCGAAGGGATAGACGCGCGCCAGATTGCCGCGCGGATCGTGGAAGTTCATGCCGCGCTTGCCCGAGGCGGCATAATCCAGCGCCTCGGTAAAGGTGACGAAATCGGAAAGACGGCGCGGCAGGGCATCGTCATTGGGGGTAGGCACAAGCGTGGCGGAATCAGCATTCACCAGCGTGGCGGCATCGGTCATTCGCGAAAACCCGTCTGTTGTCTCATTCAGTGCGCCGCTTGTCTGGCATCAGCTGAACCGGTCCTGAGCTTAGGGAAAGCGGCAACAGCAATGCCAGTTTCCAATGGCGGGCTTCCCCAATTGCGGCACAGTGTGGCACGAATAAGGCGATGACCGAAAACCGCCCTCACAATTCCCGCCGTCAGCCAAGGCCGCTCGATGCCCGCAGGCTTGAGGAATTGGCGCTGGCCTATGTCGCCCGTTTTGCCACCAGCGCGGCCAAGCTTGAGGCCTATCTGCACCGCAAACTGCGCGAACGCGGCTGGGAAGGGGACCAGCCGCCCGACACCGGCGCGCTGGTGCAGCGCTTTGTCGGGGCGGGATATGTCGGTGATGCCGCCTTCGCCCGGGCCCGCACGACCAGCCTGCTGCGCCGCGGATATGGAGCGCGGCGCATCGCGCAGGCGCTGGGTGCGGCCGGTATTGGTGAGGAGGATCGCGCGGCGGTCCGCGCCGGTGATGCGGCGCAGCGTGCAGCAGCACTGGCGCTGGCGCGACGGCGCGGGCTGGGGCCCTTTGCCCGCTCTGTGCCAGACCGGGCGCAACGCGAAAAACACATCGCCGCCGTGCTGCGGGCGGGCCATCCGCTGGACTTTGCGAGAGAATTGGTCGATGCCCCAAGCATTGCTGCGGCCGAGGCCTGGGCTGCCGCCGGCCATGATGAAGGCGAGGACGAATGATACGCAACAGACCCTCATTTGTGTTTGCGGCGCTGCTGCTGGCGCTGGCGGCCTGCACGCCGGGCGGCGGAGAGGCTGCTCCGGCATCGACACAGGCGGCACCCAGCGTTCATTCGATTTCCGGGCTGCAGGTGGTCGATCTGACCATCACCCATGGCCAAACCCGCCACAGCTTTCGCGTGGAGGTGGCGCGCAGCGGGCAGGAACAGGCCAAGGGCCTGATGTTCCGCAGCGCCATGGGGGCGGACGAGGGCATGATTTTCCCCATGAATCCGCCGCGCGGTGCCAGTTTCTGGATGCGCAATACGGTAATTCCGCTGGATATCGTCTTCATCGGCACCGATGGGCGGATCAGCAACATCGCCGCCAATGCGGTACCCTATGATGAAACTCCGCTCAGCTCGGTCGGTCTGGTCAAAGGCGTGCTCGAACTTAACGGCGGACGGGCGGCACAGCTGGGTATTGTGGCGGGCGATGTGGTCAGCTGGGCAGAACCGGGCAAGTGAGGCGGGTTTCGCACTTGCCCGCACCCCATCATTTCCGCTAGGCGCTGGCGCATGGGAATCCTCGGCAAGATCTTCACCTGGTGGGATGGCGCGACCATCGGCACGCTGCTCAACAGCATGACCAGCGGCGAGCTGGTTGGCACTGATGCGCAGGGCAACAAATATTACCGGGCAAAGCGTCGCCACGGTGCGGGCCAGCCCTTTGCCGGGCATGAGCGTCGCTGGGTGATCTATAACGGCGCCAATGATGCCAGCCGGGTTCCGGCCGAATGGCACGGCTGGCTGCACGGCAGCTTCGATGGCACGCCGGAGAGCAATCTGCCGCCACCGCGTATCTGGGAGGCAGACTATACCCCCAACGCAACCGGCACCGGTGCTGCCTATCGCCCCAATGGCGCGCTGGAACGTGGCGGCCGCCGCGCGGCTGCGACCGGCGATTACGAAGCCTGGTCACCGGAAGCCTGATCATGGCCCGCGCCGCGCCGCCGGTCGGCCTGTTTGCCCTTGCTGCCATGCTGGCGCTGTCGGGCTGTGGCAGCGGCAATCGCACCCAGCCGGAAGCGAATGCGACCGAAGTGCCAAAGACGGTTGCGGCTCAGCACAACGCACCAGCGGTGGAAAGCGAATATGGCACACCGGTAAAGGACCGGGTGGCAACGCTGGGCCTGCTCAACAAGCGGAACAATGTTTCGCAGGATATCGTCCTGAAGCCGGGCGAATCGCGCCGGATTGGCAATGTCGTGGTCAAGCTGGCAAGTTGCGAACGCACACTGCCCTGGGAAAATCCACCTGAAACCGGTGCATTTGTGCAGGTTTTCGTTGAAGAACGTGCCAATGCCAATGATCGGCTGGCCTGGCGCAAGGTGTTTTCAGGCTGGCTGTTCAAGAACTCGCCATCGCTCAACACGGTTGAGCACCCGGTCTATGATGTCTGGGTCAAGGATTGCGCGATGAAGTTCCCGGGTGAGGAAGAGGATGCGGCCGCCGCGTCCAGCAGCGCGGCAAAACCTGCGGGCAAGCCCAGCGGCGCACCTGCCGCTGCGCCATCGCCTTCGGCCAGTCCTGCTGCATCGCCGGCAGCGGCGCAGCCTGACTGAGCGCGGCGCAGCAGTTTCAGATAGCGCGATTGCGGCAATTCCACCGCGCCAAGCGAGGCGAGGTGCTCGGTCATGAACTGGCAATCGAGCAGCCACACACCGGCCTGACGCAGCGCCGCGACCAGCCAGGCCAGTGCTACCTTCGACGAATCGGGTACCCGGCTGAACATGCTTTCGCCGCAGAACACTCGATCAAACCCGACACCGTAGAGCCCGCCGACGAGTTTCTGCCGGTTTTCCGCATCAGCCTGCCAGCATTCGATCGAATGGGCATGACCCAGCCGGTGCAGAGCGAGATAGCTTTCGGCAATACGCCCGCTGATCCAGCTTTCCTCGCTGTCAGCGCGGGGGGCGGCACATAACTCGATAACCTGCGCAAAGGCCCGGTTGCAGGTAACCGTAAAGCGCTGTCGCCGCAGGCTGCGCGCCAGCGAGCGCGAACAGCGAAAGCCGGTGAGCGGCAGGATCGCGCGATCACGCGGTTCCACCCAGAAAATTTCGGGGTCGTCGCGCGCGTCGGCCATCGGAAAAACGCCGCTACGATAGGCCAGCAGCAGCAGTTCCGGGTCAATTGGCTGCATGATCGCGGGCGGCTCCTTGCGTTTTTCTTGCCATGGCGCAACGCGCATCGCTTGTCATCCGCGCAGAGAGCCTCTATGGGCGGCCCCCACCTGCAGGAGTGTAGCTCAGTTGGTAGAGCATCGGTCTCCAAAACCGAGGGCCGCGGGTTCGAATCCTGCCACTCCTGCCAGTTCTTTCCAAGCTAGCCCAAGCCTATGATGTCCGCGGAACCTCCTTTCGAGCAGTTCAACACCCGTGGACGTGCAGCGGGGGGCTGGTTGCGCGCAGAGCCTTCGCCGCGCGCCTCGCTGTGGCTGGGCATCGTGCTGGTGCTGCTGTCCTGCCTGCCGGTAGTGGTCGCCACCTATCCGCAGATGGTCGATTATCCGGCGCATCTTGCCCGCTTCCACGTGATGCTGGAACGCGCTCACAATCCCTTCCTGCAACACTACTATGGTTTCGAGTGGCGCTGGATGGGCAATCTGGGGGCTGATCTGCTGGTGCGGGTATTGGCACCGATCTTTGGGCTGGAACCCGCCGGCCGGATCATCGCCGGGTTTATTCCCTTGCTGATCGGGTCAGGCATTCTGACGGTGGAATGGGTGCTGCGCCGCCGCATCGGGTTTTCCGCATTGCTGGCGCTGAGCTTTATCTGGTCACCGGCGCTGCTGCTGGGCTTTCTCAACTTCGGGCTGGCGCTGGGCGCGGCGTTGTTTGCCTTTGCGCTGTGGGTGCAGCTGGAAGGCAAGGCCTGGCGTGCGCCGCTGTTCATCCCGATCGGGGTAGGTGTGTGGCTGTGCCACGTTTCGGGCTGGGGCATCCTTGGCGTGATGGTGTTCGGCTATGAATGGCATCGCCACAAGGGTTTGAAGGCCTTCATCGCCCCCTGGCCGCTGGCGCTGCCCTTTGTGATCATGGCGATGGGCGGCGGACAGGGCGAGCTGTTCTCCTATGGCAAGGCTGTGATGCGCTACAAGGCGGCGATCTGGCGGCAGGCCATGCGCGATTCGGTGATGTGGCTGGATTATACCAGCCTGACCGTGATCGCCGCGGTGCTGGTGGGATCGCTGGCGCTGCGCAGGATTGACTGGCGCATGGGCTGGGGTGCGCTGCTGGCAGTGGGCTGCTCGCTGGCTTTGCCGCGCCATATCGTTGGCGGTGATCTGGTCGATGCACGCATGGTTTCGGCCGGGCTGATGCTGGGCTGCCTGTCGCTTGGCTGGCGCGCACCGCGCTGGGCGCTGCTGCTGGCCTGCGCGCTGTTTCTTGGCCGATTGGCTGTCACGACTGAAAGCTGGCACCGCAATTCGCAGGAAACCGCCAGCGCTTTGACTTTGCTGGACAAGGTGCCGCAGGGCGCGCGCATGGCCAGCATCGTCATCACCGAAAGATGGCGCTGGGGCTACAATCCGCAGGAGCACATTGGCGGCTATGCGGTGGTGCGCAAGGATGCGCTGATCAATTCCAATTTCGCGTTGCCCAATATCCATATGCTGACCATCCGTGAGGGCGGAGAGTTCTTTCGCGATCCTTATCACCGGCTGATGCACAAGGCGCATGCCCCGATAGAGCTGAAGGGCTATATTCCCGCCGATGGCATGGACTGGTTCTGGTATATCGGTGAAGAGCGGCCCGACAGCCTGCCCAATGATGGCCGGATAATCGCCACCACGCCGCATTCGCTGCTGGCACGGCTTGCAAATCCGCCAAGCGATAGCTAAGTGCCTCGGTGTCTTCCGACATCGGAGAACACATTGCCCCTCCCGGATACCCGGTTTCCCCGGTTCCGGGAGCGGCGCTGTTCCCGTTGAAGGCGGATGGAAGGAATTTCGTATGGAAGAACAGTCAGCCAAGTCCAAGACCCGCACCAGCCCCGGCGAATTCATGCGCCAGGTGCAGGCGGAAGCGCGCAAGGTCGTGTGGCCGACACGTCAGGAAACCGTCACCACCGCGATCTTCGTGGGGCTGATGATGGTGATTCTGGCGGTGTTCTTCCTCGGCATCGATTCGCTGTTCGGCCAGATTGTTCGCTGGCTGCTTTCGCTGGCCTGATCCGCCCGCATTTTTTCTGACGAGAGATATATGGCTCGCTGGTACATCATCCACGCCTATTCCGGCTTTGAAAACAAGGTTCGCGATTCAATCCTGTCCGAGGCTGAGCGCAAGGGCCTGTCGCAGCTGGTGGAAGCGGTGGAAGTGCCGTCGGAAACCGTTACCGAGGTAAAGCGCGGCAAGAAGGTTCAGGTCGAACGCAAGACCATGCCTGGCTATGTGCTGGCCAAGCTGGCGATGAATGACGACGTTTATCACCTCGTCAAGAATACCGCCAAGGTCACCGGCTTTCTGGGCCCCAACGGCAAGCCCCAGCCGATCACCGATCGTGAGGCCGCCCGCTATTTCGGCGCCCGCGATGCCGCCGCCGCCGAACCGCGCAAGCATGTCAGCGTCGATTACGAAATCGGCGATTCGGTTAAGGTGCTCGACGGTCCCTTCGCCAGCTTCAACGGCGTGGTGGAAGAGCTCGATTTCGACAAGAACCGGGTCAAGGTTTCGGTGTCGATCTTTGGCCGCGCCACCCCGGTCGAACTGGATTTCGAACAGGTCGAACTGTCGAAGTAAGGCCAAGTTTCATCAAGCGGGACTCACAACTCCCCACCCCGGCGGGGAAGGGAGGTATGAGTCAGCATCATCGAGAAGTGTATTACAGCGCCTTCTCGTAAATCCGGTATTCCTTGTTGATCTTGCTGTCGATGGTCGTGGCGATGGCGTTCATCCCCTGGTTGTCATCCAGCACCCAGCCGATCTCGCCGCGCTTGCCGTTGTAATCCTGCACCGATGCGCGGCGGATATATTCGATCATCATGAAAGCCAGCTGGCTGGCCAGACGGCTGGCCTGATACTGTTTGCGCACGCCCATCAGCGGCACTCGCATATCGGCATTGCGCGGCTTCAGCAGCCACAGGCCCAGCTTCAGCCAGCCCAGTAGCGTGGGCTTGCCAGATGGGCGGTTAGCGCGCTTCAGAATACTGTTGAGATCGGGCAGCGTCATCATGAAGGCCACCGGCTCTCCATCCAGCTCGGCGATGCGGATCAGGTCTTCGCGGACCAGCGGTTTCAGCTTTTTCCCGGTATAGGCGATTTCGGCATCGGTGATCGGCACGAAGCCCCAATTGTCTGACCATGCATCGTTGAGGATGTCGAGAATGGTCGCCGCCTCGGCATCAAACTTGGTCTTGTCCACCTTGCGGATGGTGATGCGCGGGTTCTTTTCACCGGATGCGACAATGCGCTGCACCAGCGGCGGGAACTCTTTGGTGATGTCCAGATCATAGGTGTAAAGCACCTTGGCGACGGCATATCCGGCACCCTCGATCCACGGCTGATAGCTGGGCGAATGGTGCCCCATCATCACCATCGGCGGATGGTCCGCCCCCTTCACCAACAGGCCCGGTTCTTCCCAGACCGAGAGATTCATCGGTGCCAGCACACGGGTCATGCCCTGCGTGCGCAGCCAGTCTTCGACGGCGGCGATCAGCGCGGCAGCGCTTTCGGCATCTTCGGCTTCGATCGCACCCCAATTGCCGGTTCCTGGCCCCATGCCTTGTTCGGCCGGTTGGGCAATCGCCAGTTCGTCAATATGGGCCGAAATCCGGCCAGTGACTCGCCCGTCCTGGCGGGCAAGGAACAGCTGGCAGCGGGCATGGCCGAAGAACGGATTGCCCCCGGGGGTGAATTTCTCGATCTCTTCCGAGCGCAGCTGCGGGACAAAATTGGGATCGCCCGCATTCAGGCGATAGGGCAGGTCGATAAACTCCGCGAAATCGGCCTTGCTGGAAACTGGAGTGATCACTACCTCGGATTTCGCCACGATGTTGCCTTTGTTCGAGCCTAGGGGACGCTCTGCGAACTGCGTATGGTCGCGCCCGGTTGTCAAGCTGATGCCGCCCCGATCATACCATCAATGTAATTTTCGGCCTGTATTTCCCGCAGGCATCTGCTTGGACTGAACGCATGACTGCTCATGATAGCGCCGCTTTCCAGCCGGAATCGATCCGATCCGGCAACGGTATCCCTGATGACAAGGAAATGCTGCGCGCAGCCGTGGAGCTGACCCGCGATATTTCTGTCGCCCGGCCGGAAATCTATTGGCCGGACATGCTGATCTCGGCTGCGCTTGGCTATGCCGCGCTGGCTGGCGCAATACTGAGCAGCAATGGCTGGCTGGCGCTGGGCTGCGGTCTGATTTCGGCGCTGGCGCTTTACCGGGCGCTGCTGTTCATTCACGAGCTGACGCACATCCACCGCGATGCGCTGCCGGGGTTCCGTTTTGTCTGGAATTTGCTGGTCGGGATTCCCGTGCTCACGCCGTCCTTCATGTATGAAGGGGTGCACACGCTGCATCATGCCCGCACCCGCTATGGCACCGTGGAAGATCCCGAATATCTGCCGCTGGCGCTGATGAAGCCGTGGTCACTGCCGGTATTCGCGGCGATCGCCGTGTTCCTGCCTGTCGGGTTGTTGATCCGATCGGCATTGTTGGCGCCGCTGGGGGCAATTTTTCCGCCGCTGCGCAAGCTGGTGTGGGAACGCGTATCGTCACTGTCGATCAATCCGGCATTCCGGCGGCGTCCGCCCGAAGGTGAATTCGCGCGCATGGTCTTCTGGCAGGAGCTGGGTGCTTCGGTATGGGCGATTGCTGTGCTGGCTGCCTCTGCCAGCTGGGGCTGGCGTCCGCTGCTGATCGCGATTGCCGTGGTTTCGCTGACTGCTGTGCTGAACCAGATCCGCACGCTGGTTGCCCATCTGTGGGAGAACGAGGGCGAGGCGATGACGGTTACGGCGCAATATCTCGATTCGGTGAATGTGCCGCCGCCCGCCGCGCTTTCGCCGCTGTGGGCGCCTGTGGGGCTGCGTTATCACGCGTTGCACCATCTGCTGCCATCGATGCCTTATCATTCGCTGGGCGAGGCGCATCGTCGCCTGCTGGGGCAACTGGGCAAGGCTTCGACCTATGACAAGGCAAACTATCCGGGGCTGTTGCCCTTGCTGGGGCGGCTGGTGCGTTCAACCATGCGGGTAGGCTGACCGCGCCTCGCTATTCCTCGGTGCGGATCAGCACGGTTTCGCCGACCAGCAGGAACAGAAGAAACGGCCCCCAGGCGGCAAGCAACGGCGGGTAACCGCCGAAATTGCCCATCGCCAGCGCCGCGTTATCGACCACGAAATAGGCGAAGCCCAGCGACATTCCGATTACCGAACGGATCAGCAGCGCGCCGCTGCGGGCAAGGCCGAATGCCGCCACCGCACCCAGCAGCGGCATCAGCAGTGCAGAAAGCGGGCCGGAAATCTTGTGCCACCATTTGCCTTCCAGCTCGCTGGTGCGGCGTCCGGATGCCTTCAGTGCGGCAATGGAGTGGTTCAGTTCGAAGATATTCTGGGCATCGGCATCAACGCCGCTGATCGCCACCTGCGCCGGGGTTACATCCGGCGCAACGATCTGCGGTTGCAGCCGCGCCTGGCGAGTGGTGGTGACATCGAACTTCTGCGGCGCATCAAAACGCCAGCCGGGATTGACCCAGGTGGCATCGGGGCTGCGCAGCTTTTCGATCACCATGCCGGTCGCATCGCGGCGATAATAGGTGGCGTCTTCCATGCGCATGGTCGCGCCAGAGCCAGTCACCGTGCGCGCGGTCAGGATATTCGGCCCGTCGCGCAGATAGACATTGCTGCGCGTGCCGGAATCGGAGGGCACCTTGCCATATCCGGCTGCTTGCCAGGCTTTGAGCGTGGCGGTGGAGCGGGTCACGACGCGTTCGTTGAAGGCAAAACTGGCCAGCGATACCGCAGCGGCGGTGATCAGCAGCGGCGCCAGCACCTGATGCGCGGACAGCCCGGCCGCCTTCATCGCAATCACTTCGCTGTTCTGGTTGAGCGTGGCGAGGGTAACGATGGTCGCCAGCAGCACCGAATAGGGCAGGAAACGCGCAATCAGCTGCGGCACGCGGAGCCCGACATAGTGCCACAACTGTGCCTCGCTATTGCCTGCCTGCTCCAGAATCTTGCCGCTTTCGCCCAGCAGGTCCAGCGTTTGCAGCACCAGCACCAGCATGATCAGCACGGCGATGATCCGCAGCACGAACAGCCGGGCAAGATAAAGCGTCAGCTGGCGCGAAGGAAAGAAATCGAGCCTCACCGTGCTTCTCCGGGGTTGCGGGCAAAGCGGGCAAGCACCCGGCGCAGCCACTTGCCGATCACGTCTGCAGAGCGTTCCAGCGCCCCGATCGGCTGGCCACCCGGCACATAGGCGATGCGCCAGTACATCCACAGGATCAGCGCCGAAAACAGCACGAACGGTCCCCACAGCGCCAGCGCGGGCGAAACGCGGCCCATCGCGGAAACCGCCTGCCCATATTCGTTCACCTTGTGATAGGCGACCACCATCACGATCGAAAGAAACAGGCCCAGCGCGGAAGTGGACCGCTTCGGCGGCACCGCCAGCGCCACCGCCAGCAATGGCAGCAGCAACATCATCACCACTTCGACCAGCCGGTAGTTCAGGCTGGCGCGGGTTTCATTGCGGGCTTCCACCGTGGAGTTGTCGCTCCAGCCGATCTTCAGCAATTCGGGCAGGATATACTCACGCTCCCCGCCGCCACGCTGGCGGAATTTCTCGATCGCGGGCAACTCGATCGGCAGATCGTGGCGGGTAAAGCTGAGTACGCGGGGGCTTTCGCCTGGCGGGTCCTGAATGATCTGACCGTCAGTCAGTCGCAGGATGATTGTATCGGGGTTGTCCTTCAGTGCCATGAAGCGCCCTTCGCGGGCGGAAATGGTCAGCACCTGGCCCTTGGCGGAATTGACCTGCGCGAAGATCCCGATCAGGCGGCGGCCTTCCTCTTCGCTCTGTTCGATGCGCAGCGCCATCTTGTCTTTCAGCGTGGTGAATTCACCCACCTTGATCGAGGCACCCAGCGCGCCAGAGCGCAGTTCAAACTGGAGCTGCTCATACCAATAGCGCGTCATCGGCTGGAGATAGCCGACCACCACCAGATTGAGCGCCGCCGCGCCCAGCGTGATCATATAGGGCACGCGCAGCAACCGCGTGTAGCTGAGCCCGACCGCGCGCATCACGTCCAGCTCGCTGCTGGTGGCCAGCTTGCGGAACGCCAGCAGAATGCCCAGCATCACCCCCAGCGGGATCGCGAGGCTGGCATATTCGGGCAGCAAATTCGCCAGCATCCGGAACACCACGCTGACCGGGCCGCCTTCGGTGGCGACGAAATCGAACAGCTTCAGCATCTTGTCGAGCACAAGCAGTGATGCCGCGATGGCGAACACCGCGATCATCGGCATGAGCACCAGCCGGAAAATGTAACGATCAATGGCGGGAAGCGATTTCACGAAAGCTGCTTGCGGCTATCCTCGGGTGGGGCACGGCACATGGCGCGGCCATGATGCTGCATCCATATACTGACGCGCCGTTATGGCAAGCGCTGGCTAGGCTGACGGGCCTGCCCGCAGCAGGCTGATCCGCGCCTTGCCGACCTTGCGTTCGGCCACAAGTTCCAGCGACTTGACCTGCGGATCCTCATTGTGCGCGGTTTCCAGACTGACCCAGCTGGCGGGGCCGATCCAGCCAAAGCGTTGCAGCTTTTCCAGCGCGACTGCGCCTGCGCCCGAGCCATAGGGCGGATCGAGCAGGATCAGGTCGAGCGGGGCTTTGGCCTGGCCCAGCGCCAGCACCGATCCGGCGCGGACATCGCATTGCCCCTGTGCGCCCAGCCCGGTGACATTGGCGCGCAGCGCGCGGAGTGCGGCGGCATCCTGTTCGGCAAAGATGCAGCTGGCCGCACCGCGAGACAGTGCCTCCAGCCCCAGCGCGCCCGATCCGGCGAACAGATCGGCTACCGTAAGCCCGTCAAAGCTGCCCAGCCGCGACAGCAGCATGGAAAACAGCGTTTCGCGCGTGCGATCTGCGGTCGGCCGGGTCACTTCGCCCTGCGGAGCCTGCAATTTCCGCCCACGCCAGTTCCCGGCGATAATCCGCAGGCTCACCGGCGCGGTCCCCTGGGCTTGCCCGTTGCCGACGGTCGGGCCGCACCGGAACGGCGGGTTTGGCCGGTGCGCGGGGGTGGGGAGGGCTTGGCGCGGCTGCGTTCCGGCTTTGCTGGCCCGGCATCAGCTGTGCGTGCGGCAACTGGCTTCATGCCGCGCAGCCCCTTGATGAACCGTTCAACCTCGATCTGGCGCAGCTCCACTGCCTGCCCGCGCGGCAGATCGAGCAGTTCAAACGGACCATAGGCGGTGCGGATCAGGCGGCTGACTTCCAGCCCGAGATGCTCCAGCACCCGCCGTACTTCGCGATTCTTGCCTTCGGTGATGGTCACTTCGATCCACTGGTTGCGCCCGGTGCTGCGCTCCATATTGGCATCGATCCGGCCATAGCGGATGCCATCGATGGTGATGCCTTCGATTAGCTCTTCCAGCTGGGCCTGCGTGATGCTGCCAAAGGTACGGGCGCGATAGGTGCGCGGCAGGCCGGTTGCGGGCAGTTCCATCGCCCGTTTCAGCTCGCCATCATTGGTCAGCAGCAGCAGCCCTTCGGTGTTGTAGTCCAGCCGCCCTACCGGCATCACGCGCCCGGTGCCCGTCGGCAGTGCGTTGCGCAGCGCGGTGTAGATCGTCGGCCGCCCGGCCGGATCGCGCTCGGCGGTAATCAGCCCGGCAGGCTTGTGAAACACGAACAGACGTGGCGGTTCCGGTGCTTTCACCGGCTTGTCGTCCACCGTCACCCCCTTCAGATTGGGCAGCACAGTGGCGGGCGTGGTCAGCACTTCGCCGTGGAGCTTTACCCGGCCATCGGCGATCATACGTTCGACCTCGCGGCGGCTGGCGATACCGGCGCGGGCGAGCAGCTTGGCGATGCGTTCGCCGGTGCGGTCTGAAACGGGGGAGTTCATCGCCGCGCCTTACGCCAGCCGAGGGCGTTCGTCACCCCTTGGAAGCTGGTGCCGAACTATCCGAAACCGAATTCCGGATCAGATCCTTACCCTTCGGCCAGAGCCATCTGTTCAAGGCAGATTTCGTGCAGACGGCGGATGCCGCCTTCCAGCGTGCCCAGCGTCAATTGCGGCACCGCGCCGCTTTCCAGCCCCTGCTGGCCCAGTGCGGCTGCCCGGAAATCCTCGCTGCCGAACACCCCGCCATCGAGCAGTTGCCAGGACCGTTCCCAATGATCGCGCGCCTTGTCGGTCGCCGGGGCTTCGGGAATCAGCATGAAATCTTCCACCAGCGTGCGGTTATGCGCCTGCGGCCACAGCGTCATCACATTGATGTAGTCCGGGCTGATCACCAGCACGGTTGCGGGAAACAGCTGATAGGCAAAGGTGCCGGTCCGGCGCAGCACTGCCATATCGGTCAGGTCCAGCCCCTCCAGTTCCGCCGCGCGGCCGACCAGACTGCGTTGATGCGGGCCGATCTGATCGCCCGATGAAACGCCATCCTTGAAGAACGGGCCGATCGTCTGCGCATGCAGCCGGGCAACGTGATAGCTTTCCAGAAAGGCATCCATGATCAGCTTCCAGTTGGAGGCAACATCATGGGTGCGGCGACA
>JBGAIR010000051.1:0-9982 GCA_044225335.1 Novosphingobium sp.
CGTGCCGCGTCTTCAGGGCTGGTGTGATAATTCTGGATGTCGTGCATGATCTGGGCTGAATCCTTACGACCCCTTTCGCGCAGCTTGTCACTCATCGCCTGAACCATCTTCATGTTCATGGCTTCATGGAACATCAGGTCTGCGCCCTTGGCTGCTGCAACAAAGTTGGGATCGTAAACCGTATCACCGCTCAGCGCGATGGAACGGCCCTTGTAATCGATGCGATAGCCATAGGCAGGCGAAACCGGCCCATGATTGACTCGGATCACCGTGATTTTCACGCCTTCACGATCCCACACCACCATGCTGTTCTGTCCATCGGGCAGAGTGACAAGCTGGGCGCTGCCACCAAAGCCACCGGGCCGCGCAATCGCCGGACCATGGTGGGCAATGCGAAAACCCTTGTCGGTTTCATAGGCTTCGGCAAGCCCGGCAATCAGCTTGTCGGTTCCCGGCGGGCCATAGACGGGGAGGGGGGCACCGCGCGATCCGCCCATCCACGCCTGCAGCAGCAATTCTCCCATCCCGTCGATATGATCGGAATGGAGATGGGTGAGAAAGGCCGCCTGAATGCGGTCCATCGGGTAACCCATCCGCATCAGTTTGCGGATCGATCCCGATCCGGCGTCGAAAACGAAAGCCTGCTTGCCCGCAACCACCGCGATGCAAGGCCCGGCGCGATCCGAATCGGGCATGGGCGAACCACTGCCGCAGACATAGGCATGAAGCCCGTCACCCAGCTTCGCCGTCTGATCGACACCGACATTGCGATCCAGCGCGCTCTCGAACGCACGCTGGGCAATCCAGTTTCTTCCGAAAGTTAGCGCCAGTCCGGCGACCAACACGAGGCCCACAAGCAAGGCGGCGATCCTGCGTTTCATCAGCTCTTCTCCCATCACATCGACCAAGCTTGCCCGCTATGCCGGGATGCGGCAAGCGTCGATCCATGCAGATCATCCCACGTCTGGCAGCCGCCTTTGCGGATGTCGCCGCAATAATGGCTCCGGCCGCGCATGATTGGTGGATTATCGGCAGCGCCGGGGCAGCGCTTCACGGCGTTGATCCCGGCAGTATCGCCGATATCGATATCTTGTTCGATCTGCATGATCTCGAACGTATTTCCGGCCACACGGCTGTCCGCTTTGCAGCAGGCACCAGCGATGGTCGCTTTCGCTCGCAAATGTTTGGACGCTATTTGGAAGGAACGCTTCCAGTCGAACTTTTCGCAGGATTTCAGCTATGCGAGCATGGCGCCTGGACTGCAATCCACCCGCGCAGCAGAGTGACGATCAATCATGACGGCTGCTTGCTTCATACGCTTGAAAAAGCCGAGTTGCATGAATTGTTTGTGCGCTTTGGACGCAGCAAGGATCTGCAGCGCGCGGCACGTCTCAAGACCAGCGGCCTGTCTCCATCCACACAATGAACCGGCGCAGCGGCATCAGCCAGATGACGCCGAGCAACAGATAGACCGGCATTTGCGCCAAAGTCGGCCACCCGGCCATCAGCGGCGCAATGTAGCGCGCGATCAGGCCACCATAGATCATCAAGGCGGCAAACAGGCCCAGCACGCCCAGGGGAATTCGCATTGTCGGTTCGGTGCGCATCAGAATGGTCCGTAAAGGCGGGTGGGGGTCACAACTGCACGCATCGGATGATCATGCGACTCAGCGGGCAGTTCGTCCAGCAACTGACAGTCCCATCCCAGTCCAATCGCGATTGCAGCGGGATTGGCGGCCAGAAAACGATCATAGTGCCCGCCGCCTTGCCCCAGTCTGCCGCCTGCGGCCGTGAACCCAACCAGCGGCACGAAAACGACATCAGGCGTCACTTCGTCGGCGTCATCAGCGGGCTGCATTGCACCAAAGGGATCGGGCACCAGCGCACCGTCATCAAGCGGGTTTGCCCAATCACGAAACTGCATGACGGCTTCACGATTGGCGAACCAAGGCAGGGCAATGCGGTGGCCGCGCTCGGCAAACCAAGCGGCATAGCGCGCCGCAGGGGCTTCGCTGCCAACTGCGTGATACACGCCGATCACCGCCTCGGACGGCACCAATTGCAGCAAGGGAGCAGGCGGATGCCGCAGCAGCAGGCCGCGCATACTATCGGGGATCGCCTCTACATGTTCTCGCCGCAGTTTTCGCAAACGGCTGCGCAGGGTCTGCTTTTCATCCGCTGCGCCAGTCATTCGCGAAACATCCGTTGCCACCTGCGGTGGAGAGAAGGGTGACGGGACCACCATGGGCCGTTGCCGGGAAATCCTCTGACGCCTCAACGTCAGGTGGGGACCATGTGCACCGTGCCAGAGCCCGGGCAGGGACAGCCCCCTTGGATTGCTTATAGCCTCAGGGATATCTGTCGGTTCGCACCGGGCAGTACCCGTCGCCCCTCATCTAGGGTCAGTGGGCCAGCCCCTCAAGGTGCGAAGCACAATTTTCGAGCTTTTCCGCAATCGCCGCCAGCCGTTCGGGATCAATCGGATCGACTGGCGCGGCCTGAGCTGCCGCATTGGCGGCCTGCAACTGCTGCTGCGCCTCAAACAATTCGTCCGCGATCAGCAAAGCCGCATAAAGCAGCTGCCGCGCTTCATTATGGGCAGAGCCACCCATGGATTGCAGCTTTGATTCGATCATCTGTCCAAGCCCGCTGACATGGGCTTCCTCACCTTCGGCGCAGGCGACCATATAGTCGCGCCCGCCGATATGCAGCGTTACATTGCTCATGCTTCTGCCGCCTCGATCAGCGCGTCGAGCTGTTGCAGCGAATCCGCTACAACCGCCCGCAACCGATCATGCCGCTGTTGCAGATCGTCTGTCGACGCGCTGCCGTCTGCCGGGCGCAGCCGCTGACCGGCCCGCTCTATGCGCGCCAGTGCTGCTTCGATCCGGGCCAGTGCAGCTTGTGATTGATCCCCCGTCATAACGCCGAAGCTAGCCCAAAACCAACGGTTTGCAAGGCGTTGCCGCAAGCTGTTGTCATTTCATCGGAAGGCAGAGGCCGAGCCGCGCCTTGACGCCGCCAAGCCGCTCCGCAAAGGAGACCTCGCGCCGAATCGCCGCACTTTGCCGCCCCCAGCGGATACCCATGCCGGAGCCTTTGCCGATGAGCCTCGATTCCACCCGCCTAGCGCCCATGGCCAACGCCATCCGCGCGCTTTCCATGGATGCGGTGCAGCAGGCGAACAGCGGCCATCCCGGGATGCCGATGGGCATGGCCGATGTTGCCACGGTGCTTTATTCCAAGTTCCTGAAATTTGATCCGACCGCCCCGAAATGGCCCGATCGGGACCGCTTCGTGCTCTCTGCCGGGCACGGTTCGATGCTGGTCTATTCCTTGCTGCATCTGACCGGATATGCGCAGCCGACAATGGCCGATATCCGGAATTTCCGTCAGCTTCACAGCGTTTGTGCGGGCCACCCTGAAAATACCGAGCTGGAAGGGGTGGAATGCACCACCGGACCGCTGGGGCAAGGGCTGGCCATGGCCGTGGGCATGGCAATGGCGGAGCGCCATCTCAACGCCGTATTCGGGGCAGAGCTGGTCGATCATCGGACCTGGGTAATCGCGGGCGATGGCTGCCTGATGGAAGGCATCAACCATGAGGCAATCGGGCTGGCCGGCAATCTGAAGCTGGGCCGCCTGATCGTGCTGTGGGATCACAACAGTATCACCATCGATGGCGATACCTCGCTTTCCACCTGTGAAGATATTCTGGCCCGCTATCAGGCTACCGGCTGGCACACCGAAAGCTGCGACGGCCATAATTTCGCCGATATCGAGCGCGCGCTGGCGGCCGCCGTGGCGGATGGACGTCCCTCGCTGGTTGCCTGCAAGACGATCATCGGCAAGGGCGCGCCCAACAAGCAGGGCACGCACAATGTCCATGGCGCGCCGCTGGGCGCTGAAGAAATCGCCGCGGCCCGTGCCGCATTGGGGTGGACTGCGGCTCCCTTTGAAGTGCCTGCCGATATTCTCACCGATTGGCGTTCGCTCGGTGCGCGCGGTGCCGCGCTGCGCGCCGATTGGGAAGCACGCCATGCAGCCAACCCGCAAGCCGGTGAGTTCTCGCGCCGGATGGCCGGAGATCTGCCTACCGGAACTTCGGCAATGGATGCCTATTTCGCCAGCCTGATCGCCAATCCGCCCAAGGTTGCCACGCGCAAATCCAGCGAAATGGCGCTGGAAGCATTGACGGTGGCTCTGCCGGAAATGCTCGGCGGCTCGGCTGACTTGACCGGATCGAACAACACCAAGACCAAGGCCACCACGCCATTCAGCGCGGCGGATTATGGTGGTCGCTATGTCTATTACGGCATTCGCGAATTCGGCATGGCGGCGGCGATGAACGGCATGGCGCTGCATGGCGGCGTCATTCCCTATGGCGGCACCTTCCTGGTGTTTTCGGACTATTGCCGCAACGCGATCCGGCTGTCCGCGATCCAGCAGGCCCGTGTGGTCTATGTGCTGACGCATGACAGCATCGGGCTGGGTGAGGATGGGCCAACCCATCAGCCGGTGGAACATGTCGCCAGCCTGCGCGCCATGCCCGGAGTGCTGGTGTTCCGCCCGGCTGATGCCATCGAAACGGCAGAGGCATGGGCACTCGCACTGAAACAGGCCAATCGTCCTTCGGTGCTGGCGCTGACCCGGCAAAACCTGCCGCCGCTGCGCTATGACGCCGAAATGAAGAGCGCGCGTGGTGCCTATCGCCTCAAGGCAGCAGACGCGGCACGCAAGGTGGTGCTGGTGGCGACCGGATCGGAAGTTGCGCTTGCCCTCGACGTTGCCAGCGCATTGGAAACGAAGGGCGTGGGCGCGGATGTGGTTTCGATGCCGTGCAGCGAATTGTTCGATGAACAGGATGCCGCCTATCGCGCCGATATCCTGCCATCGGGCGTGCTCAAGGTTTCCATCGAAGCTGGCGTAACCTTTGGCTGGCAGCGTTATACCGGCAGCGACGGCATCAACATCGGCATGGACTGTTTCGGCTTGTCCGCACCGGCTGAACAGCTGTTCGCGCATTTCGGCTTCACCGTCGAAGCGATCCTTCCCCAAATTGAAGCCAAACTGGCGATTTAGCAGGAGTTCTTGATATGGCGACTAAAGTTGCGATCAACGGTTTCGGGCGCATCGGGCGCAATGTGGCGCGCGCCATTCTGGAGCGGCCGGACTGCGGGCTGGAGCTGGTCTCGATCAACGATCTGGCCGATGCAAAGGCCAATGCCCTGCTGTTCAAGCGCGATTCCGTGCATGGCGCTTTTGCCGGCACAGTTGAAGTCGATGGCAATGATCTGATCATTAACGGCAAACGCATCCATGTGACCGCAGAACGCGATCCCGCCAAGCTGCCGCATGCCGCCAATGGCGTCGATATCGCGCTGGAATGCACCGGCTTCTTCACTGACCGCGAAGGCGGCCAGAAGCATCTGGATGCGGGCGCCAAGAAGGTGCTGATCTCGGCCCCGGCCAAGAATGTCGATCTGACGGTGGTTTACGGCGTAAACCATGACAAGCTGAGCGCCGATCACAATATCGTGTCCAACGCCAGCTGCACCACCAACTGCCTGGCACCCTTCGCCAAGGTTCTGAACGATGCGATCGGTATTGAACGCGGCCTGATGACCACGGTTCACGCCTATACCAATGATCAGAAGATCCTTGACCAGATCCATTCCGATCCGCGCCGCGCCCGTGCCGCTGGCATGTCGATGATCCCCACCACCACCGGTGCCGCCCGCGCGGTCGGCGAAGTGCTGCCCGAACTGAAGGGCAAGCTCGATGGATCGGCGATCCGCGTGCCGACCCCGAATGTTTCGGTGGTCGATCTGACCTTCCAGCCCAAGCGCGACACCACGGTTGAAGAAGTCAACGCACTGCTCAAGGCCGCCTCGGAAGGCGCACTGAAGGGCGTGCTGGCCTATTCGGACGAGCCGCTGGTCTCGATCGATTACAACCACTGCCCGGCCAGCTCGACCATCGACAGCCTCGAAACCGCGGTGCTTGATGGCAAGCTGGTGCGCGTGCTCAGCTGGTACGACAATGAATGGGGCTTCTCCAACCGCATGGTCGACACCGCCGGAGCCATGGCGAAGCTGATCTGAACAAACCGCCGCAATCCACCCCCGCTGCATTTCGGTGCGGCTGGGGTGGATCGGCATCGGCGCATCCTTCGCAACGCACAGGGTTTGAAAATCATGGCCAAGTTCAGGACTCTTGACGATCTGGGCGATGTGAAGGGCAAGGTTGCCCTGGTCCGCGTCGATCTCAACCTGCCGATGCAGGATGGTGCCGTGACGGACGACACCCGCGTGCGCGCCTCGGCACCGACCATCCTTGAACTGGCCGATGCGGGCGCGAAAGTGCTGCTGCTGGCCCATTTTGGTCGTCCCAAGGGCGAGCGCGTTCCCGCGCAGTCGCTCAGCCTGGTGATGGATGCAGTGCAATCCGTGCTGGGCCGTGAAGTCATGTTCGTGCCGGAAGTGGCCGGGCCGGTGGTTCAGCAGGCAGTCGGCATTTTGCAGGCTGGCGATATCGCCATTCTGGAAAACACCCGTTTTTGGAAAGGTGAGGAAGCCAACGACCCGGAACTGGTCAAGGCAATCGCTGCCAATGGCGATTTTTATGTCAACGATGCCTTTTCCGCCGCGCATCGCGCCCACGCCACCACCGAAGGATTGGCGCATGCGCTGCCAGCCTATGCTGGCCGGTCGATGCAGGCAGAGCTGGAGGCGCTGGGCAAGGCGCTGGATGCCCCGGAAAAGCCGGTGGCCGCAGTGGTTGGCGGCGCCAAGGTATCATCCAAACTCGATGTGCTGACCCATCTCGTCACCCGCGTCGATCATCTGATTATCGGCGGCGGCATGGCCAACACCTTCCTCGCCGCGCGCGGGGTCAATGTCGGCAAGTCGCTTTGCGAGCATGAACTGGCCGCCACGGCAGAGAGCATTCTCGATGCTGCCGACAAGGCCGGATGCACCGTGCATCTGCCCTATGACGTGGTGGTGGCAAAGGAATTTGCCGCCAATCCGCCGTCGCTGCGCACCTGCAATGTGCATGAAGTGGCGAGCGATGAAATGATCCTCGATGTCGGGCCGTTGGCGGTGGAGGCGCTGGCCGATGTGCTCAAGACTTGCCGCACGCTGGTGTGGAACGGGCCGATGGGGGCATTCGAAACCGCGCCTTTTGATGCAGCCACGGTAGCGCTTGCCCGCAGTGCAGCAGCACTGACCCGCGAAGGCGCGCTGGTTTCGATCGCTGGCGGCGGCGACACGGTTGCCGCGCTCAACCATGCCGGTGTTGCTGGCGATTTCAGCTATATCTCCACCGCTGGCGGCGCTTTTCTTGAATGGATGGAAGGCAAGGAGCTGCCCGGCGTCAAGGCGCTGGAAACTGCCTGAGTGCCGCCCGGCATGTGATCTGTAAGATTTTGGAGGTGTAATCCCGGCAGGTTTTGCGCCAGGCGATTGCGCTTGAAATCCAATGGTTCGCGGAGAATTCATGACAAATCGCATAACGATGGGCTTGGGCGCACTTGGCTTGCACGCACCGGCCTGGGGCGCTCTGGGTTTGACCATCGCGGCCCCGTCTGCGGCGCTGGCCCAGACAGCGACTGAAGCACCAGCCCCTGCACCGGCCGCGCCTGTGGCAACCGCGCTTCCCGCACCAATGCGGGCCATGCTCGACGATGCCATCGCCAGCGGCAACGCGACCGATATCGACACCGTATCGCGCTATCTCAAGCGGGCAGTACCGCAAGCGACCGGCGAAATCGATGCTGCGGTCAGCGAATGGAACACCCGGCAGGCTCAGGCCGAAGCGGCAAAGCTGGCGGAACGGAAAGCCCATGACGCCGGATGGCTGCGCGGCTGGAAGGGGGAAGGGCAGGCCGGTGCCTTCATGACCTCTGGCAATTCGGACAATTCCGGGGTGTCGCTGGGCTTGTCGCTGACCAAGGAAAGCGAGCATTGGCGCCACAATTTCCGCGCGCTGACCGATTATCAGCGCACCAATGGCGTCACCAGTCGCAGCGAATGGCTGGTTTCCTATGAGCCAAACTGGAAATTCAACGACTATCTGTTCGCCTTCGGGCTCGGACAGTTCGAGCGTGATCGCTTCCAAGGCTACAACAGTCGGATCGCGCTGTCTGGCGGTATCGGCTATCGCGTGATCCGCAGCGCCAACATCACGCTCGACCTGAAGACCGGTCCCGCCTGGCGAAAAAGTGATTATGTCGCCAGCCCGGATGACGAACGCTTCAACTGGCTGGCCGCTTCGCGCTTTTCCTGGCGGTTTTCTCCCAGCCTGACATTTACCGACAGCTTCGATGCGCTGATCGACCAGCGCAGCAATTCGCTCTCTAACCTTGCCGCACTCGACGCCAAGCTGGGCGGATCACTTTCTGCCCGTCTGTCCTATCAGGTGAAGTATGAAAGCAACCCGCCTGGCAAGATCAAGCATACCGACACACTTTCGCGCATGACCATCGTTTACGGCTTCTGATCGCGGCAAGTGCCGCGCCGGGGATTTCAGCCAATCCGGCGTTGCACAAGCGCGGGTGAACCGCTAACGGCGCGCATCGCATACGTATGTGAATACAGGGAAACGCCATGAACTTCGCTGATATGACCGCCAAGATCGCTGCCGGAAACGGGTTTATCGCCGCACTCGATCAATCGGGTGGTTCCACGCCGAAGGCCTTGGCAGGTTATGGTATTGGCGAAGATGCCTGGAGCGATGAGGCCGGCATGTTCGACCTGATCCACGCCATGCGCGAAAGGATCATCCTGTCGCCTGCCTTTACCGGCGAAAAGGTGATCGGCGCGATCCTGTTCGAACGGACCATGGACGGCACGGCAGGCGATCAGCCGGTACCGGCGGCGCTGATTGCCAAGGGTGTGGTTCCCTTCATCAAGATCGACAAGGGCCTCGAAGCCGAAATCGATGGCGTTCAGCTGATGAAGCCGATGCCGGAACTGGATGCGCTGCTGGTCCGTTCAAAGGCGCTGGGTGTGTTTGGCACCAAGGAACGCTCGGTGATCAATTCGGCCAATGAAGCCGGGATCGCTGCTGTCGTCGCGCAGCAATTCGCAGTCGGCAAGCAGGTGCTGGCGCAGGGCATGATGCCGATCATCGAGCCTGAAGTGAACATCAAGAGCGAAACCCGCGCCGAATGCGATGCGATCCTGCTCAAGGAAATTCAGAAGAATCTTGATCAGCTGCCTGATGGCCAGCAGGTCATGCTCAAACTGTCGCTACCGGTGGTGGCGGGCACATTCGATCCGCTGGTCGATCATCCCAAGGTGCTGAAAGTGGTTGCGCTGTCGGGCGGCTACAAGAGGCCGGAAGCCTGCGTTGAGCTGTCCAGGAATCGCGGCATCATTGCCAGCTTCAGCCGGGCGCTGCTCGAAGATCTGCGCGCCCAGATGAGTGATGCGGAATTCGATGCGTCGCTGGGCGGTGCCATTGACGAAATTCACGCGGGCTCTACGCAAAAGCGGTAATGCCGCAGCAACAGCCAGACAGTCAGCCGCGCCAGATCATCGTCAATGATCGGATGCAGCGCGGCTATCGCTATCAACTGACCGCACCTGTCGGGGGTGATTTCGCCCCCGGCTTCGCGCCTGAACTGACTCCGCCGGAAATGCTGGAACTGGGCGTGTTCGGCGGCTGCTACATGACCGATTGCCGCGATGAATTTCCGGCGGACTGGTTTGCGCAGGCGAAGCTCTCACCGGGCCGGATCAACAAGGAATGCAACTGGTTTGGCGTGATCGCCAGCCAGCCCTTGGCGGAATGGCGGCGCAAAGGCTGGATACATCACGACGATCCGCGTGGCTGGTTTCAGTGGTATTGCCGCTATTTCATGGGCCGCCGCCACGAAGACGATGCCCGGCAGATCGCGCGCTGGCGGGCCTTTGCCCGGCACAAGGCACAGGTTTGCGCCAATTGCGAGCCTGGCGACCCGTTCTGCCGCCCACGG
>JBGAIR010000051.1:10023-17351 GCA_044225335.1 Novosphingobium sp.
AGGCATTGCTGCAATGGGCCTATGACAGCCGTTTGATCTAAAGCCCGCCGGAAAAGCGGAAACCGAAACGGTAATCCGCAGGCTTGATCGCCGCGCTGGTCATACGTGCTGGACGCACCTCGGTCAGTTCAAGCTGGCCGTCGGCGATCTGGATCGGCTGTCCCATTGTCAGCTCATGCTCTGATGATCCGTTACCCAGCGTGATCCGCACCAGCACGCGCACCCGGCCCGCCCAGATGCACCGCGCGTTGGCCGGGCAGCGGCTATCCTCGACAACCCGCAACGGGGTAACACGCGGACCATCAACCACAGCACTTTGACCAAGGCGCAGCACGGTCGAGCCATCCTGCCCGACAGGAACAGTCGCACAAGCTGTGAGCAGCCCCAGCGCAGGTAGCATCAGTATCGAAGCGATCTTCATCCGGCGTATCTGCCTCGACCAGCCTGAACCTGTCCAGAATATTGGCTTGTGGGAATCATGATGCAGCGGCGCTTGGCGGATCGAACGGGGCGGGATAGGAGGCGGCATGGTCGATTGCCAACTTTACCTCATCTCGCCGCTGGATGTTTCCGGCACATTTCCCGATCGTCTCGCCCGCGCGCTGGATGCAGCCCCGGTTGCGGCGTTCCAGTTTCGGGTAAAGGGCATGGATGAACATGCCGCTGCATTGCTGGCAGAACCATTGCAGCGCATTTGTGCCGACCGCGACGTGGCCTTCATCGTCAATGATTCCATCTCGCTGGCAAAGCGGCTCGGCGCGGATGGCGTGCATCTGGGCCAGTCAGATGGCGAGGTGAAGGATGCCCGCCAGAGGCTGGGCCGTGATGCGCAGATCGGCGTTACCTGCAACAACAGCCGTCACCGCGCGATGGACGCAGGCGAAGAGGGCGCGGATTACGTTGCCTTTGGCGCGTTTTTCCCCAGCTCAACCAAACAGACAGAATTTCAGGCCGAACCCGATCTGCTGCGCTGGTGGCAGGAAATATTCGAGCTGCCTTGCGTCGCAATCGGCGGAATTATGCCGGAAAACTGCGGACCGCTGGTGCAGGCAGGGGCGGATTTCCTCGCCGTGTCCGGCGCGGTCTGGAACGGAGACGAAGCTGCTGCCGTGCAGGCGTTTCATCAAGCGATTTCCAACGCCGCCTGAATGTGCCAGCCTGTACAAAGGCGGCATGACGTCACAAGGATAGAACAATGAACGGATCGGCCAATCCCCGCGAGCTGACGCTGCGCGGCATCCTTCTGGGGGCGGTGCTGACCGCAGTGTTTACCGCAGCCAATGTCTATGTCGGGCTGCGCATCGGGCTGACCTTTGCCACCTCGATTCCTGCTGCGGTAATTTCCATGGCGGTGCTGCGCGCCTTCAAGGGCGCGACGATCCAGGAAAACAACATCGTCCAGACGATTGCCTCTTCGGCCGGGACACTCTCTGCTATCGTGTTCGTGCTGCCCGGCCTGATCATGGTCGGCTGGTGGAGCGGCTTTCCCTATTGGCAATCGGTGGCTGTCATCACCATCGGCGGGGTGCTGGGTGTGATGTATTCGGTGCCGCTGCGCCGCGCGCTGGTGACGGGATCGGACCTGCCCTATCCCGAAGGCGTCGCCGCCGCCGAGGTGCTCAAGGTGGGGGCCGGTGTCGGCGGGGCAGAGGAAAACCGCCGCGGCCTTGTCGCCGTGGTGCTGGGCACGGTAATCTCGGCGCTCTATCCGCTGCTGGCCAAGATGAAGCTGGTGGCCGAGGCTGCCGACAAGACATTCCGCCTTGGTGCCGGGGCCAGCTTTGCCTCAACCGCTCTGTCGCTGTCGCTGGTCGGGGTGGGCCATCTGGTCGGGATCGCGGTTGGCATTGCGATGCTGGTTGGCATTTGCCTCAGCTTTGGCGTGATCCTGCCGCATCTTACCGCCGGAGGGCCGCCCGCGGGCACAGAGCTGGGCGATTTCGTCCACGGCATTTTCCGCAACAAGGTGCGCTTCATCGGCGCCGGTGCGATCGGCGTCGCTGCGATCTGGACCTTGCTGAAGGTGATCGGCCCGATCCTGCGCGGCATCTCGGGCGCTTTGGCAGCAGACCGCGCGCGCAAGGCCAATGGCGGTTTCGCCAGTCTGGAATTGACCGAACGCGATCTGCCCATCGGCATTGTCGGCGGCACGATTTTGGCGTTGATGATCCCGATTGCGCTGCTGCTGGCGGATTTCGCGTCGGGTGGCCCCGTGGCGGGCAAGCTGGGATTGAGCCTGATCGCATCGGTTGCCTATGTGCTGGTTGCCGGGGTGGTGATCGCCTCGGTCTGCGGGTTCATGGCCGGGCTGATCGGGGCGTCGAACAGCCCGATTTCCGGGGTTGGCATCCTTTCATCGCTGGGCATTTCGCTGCTGCTGCTGGCGATTTTCGGGCGCGGACTGGATGCGGAGGGGACCAAGGCCCTGGTGGCATTCGCGCTGTTTGTCACCGCCATCGTGTTTGGCGTGGCGACAATTTCCAACGACAATCTGCAGGATCTCAAAACCGGGCAACTGGTCGGCGCAACGCCGTGGCGGCAACAGGTCGCCCTGCTGCTGGGCGTCGGCTTCGGCGCGCTGGTGATCCCGCCGGTGCTGACCATTCTCAACCATTCATTCGGCTTTCAGGGCGTGCCGGGGGCAGGGGAGAACGCACTCGCCGCCCCGCAGGCCGCACTGATCTCTGCCATCGCACAGGGCGTGCTGGGTGGCAGTCTTGACTGGAACCTGATCGGCACCGGTGCCCTGATTGGCGCGGTGGTGGTCGCCATTGATGAATTGCTCAAGCGCAGCGGCAATGGATCCTTGCCACCGTTGGCGGTAGGCATGGGCATGTATCTGCCGATGGATGTCACCGCATTGGTGGTGGTCGGGGCCGTGCTTGGCCATTTCTACAACCGCTGGGCCGCACGGCAGGCCAATCCCGAATTTGCCGAGCGGATGGGCGTGCTGACCGCCACCGGGCTGATCGTTGGCGATGGCCTGTTCAATGTCGCCTATGCATTGATCGTGTGGGGCACCGACAATGCCGATGTGCTGGCGGTGATAGAGGAAAATTCGCTGGCTGTGCCGCTGGGCCTGACGCTGTTTTCAGCGCTGATCGCACTGGCCTATGGCTGGATGCGGCGCGCAGCCGCTCGGCCAGTGGACGCTGCCGATTGACGGCATAGGTTGCCTCGCGCCCGGGGTGGCATTATGATTTCGGACATCGGCGGTAGATTCGTCGATCTATGAAACCGGTCGGTCCTGTCCACAGGACGGCCAGATTGCGGTCTGCTTTGGCGGCCGCCAAGAAAGATGGAGTCACCAATGCCTACCACCTCACGCACGCTATCCGCGCGCCCCAAGCCCCCCGCTGCCGAACCAGAAGTGGCCGATGTGCCCGCGATCCCGCTGACCGGCACCACCGCCGGAAAGGGCCAAAATCTGCAGGATCAGTTCCTCAACCTGCTGCGCAAGGGCAAGGTTCCTGTCACCATGTTCCTGGTAAAGGGCGTGAAGCTGCAGGGCATCGTTACCTGGTTTGACAATTTCTCGATCTTGCTGCGCCGTGATGGCCAGACCCAGCTGGTTTACAAGCATGCCGTTTCCACGATCATGCCCAGCCAGCCGATAGACGTGCGCCAGTTCGGCAATGGCGCGGACAATGGCAAAAAGGCCCGGTTGCTGCAGGATGTGTTCCTTTCCAGCGTCAGAAATGCCGAAGTTCAGGTCACCATGTTCCTGGTCAACGGTGTGATGCTGCAAGGCCGTGTCGCCGCCTATGACCTGTTCTGCATGCTGCTGGAACGCGAAGGCTATGTGCAGCTCGCCTACAAGCATGCGGTTTCGACCATTCAGCCAGTCAGCCATGTCGATCTGACGGGCGATTGGGATGGCGAGGAAGGCGAAACCGCCTGAGCCTGACTTTCGGCGAGGAACTGGAGGGCGAAGTTTCGCGCGGTGCGCGAACGCTGATCGTCTATCCGGAGTTTCGTGGCCGGGGCGCTGCCCCGGTCGATACTGCCGCACGCCTGGAAGAGGCGAGGGGGCTGGCACTGGCAATCGGGCTGGAGGTGGTGGAAGCCATCGCCATCCCGATCCGCGATGCCCGCGCCGGCACCCTGTTTGGCGAAGGCCAGATCCAGAACATCGATGTCGCCTGCAATCTGGGCGAGGCGGAGCTGATCATCGTCGATGGCGCGGTGAGCGCAATCCAGCAGCGCAACCTTGAAGAGAAGCTGAAGCGCAAGGTGATCGACCGCACCGGTCTGATCCTTGAAATCTTTGGCGAACGGGCTGCAACCGCCGAAGGGCGTTTGCAGGTGGAGCTGGCGCATCTCGATTATCAGGCTGGCCGTCTGGTGCGTAGCTGGACTCACCTGGAACGGCAGCGCGGCGGCTTCGGCTTTCTGGGCGGCCCCGGCGAAACCCAGATCGAAGCCGACCGCCGCATGATCCGCGATCGCATGGCCAAATTGCGGCGCGAACTGGAACAGGTACGCCGCACGCGCGGCCTGCACCGCAGCCGCCGGGAAAAAGCGCCCTGGCCGGTGATCGCGCTGGTTGGCTATACCAATGCCGGCAAATCCACGCTGTTCAACCGGCTGACCGGGGCAGGGGTGATGGCGGAGGATCTGCTGTTCGCAACGCTGGACCCGACCATGCGCCGCATCCGGTTACCGGGCGTGGACAAGGCAATCCTGTCGGACACGGTGGGCTTCATTTCCGACCTGCCGACCCAGCTGGTCGCGGCCTTTCGCGCCACTCTGGAAGAAGTCACAGCGGCTGATGTGATCGTGCATGTCCGTGACATCGCCAATCCAGACAGTGCGGCGCAGAAGCAGCAGGTTCTGCAAGTGCTGGCCGATCTGGGTTTGATCGAGGACGAGGGGGCCACCCCCACCGTTCCCATTGTCGAAGTCTGGAACAAGTGGGACTTGCTCGACAAGGAGCGCGCGGCAGAGCTTACGGAGCAGATCGCGGCCCGCGATGACGAGGTTGTCGCCCCGCTCTCTGCCGTTACCGGCCATGGCTGCGAGCACCTGCTTGAACTGCTAGGGGAAATGCTCACTGCCGGAGCCAGGCTGCATAGCTTTGTGCTGCCAGCCAGCGATGGCCAGCGGCTTGCCTGGCTGCATGCCCATGGCGAGGTAATCGACGACAGCGACGCAGGCGAGGACCAGCGCGGCCCGCTGCGGCGGCTGGCAGTGCGGCTTGATCCGCGAGAACTTGGGCGCTTTACCCGCTTGTAGAACGCCTTCACGGCATTCCACAGCGCATCCTGCTGCTCCAGCGTCAATGCCGAGAAATCCTGCTCACGAGCGCGGGCCAGGGCTTCCATCGCCCGAAAGCGGCGTTCAAACTTGCGGTTGGCGGCACGCAGGGCTTCTTCCGGTGCCACGCCATAGGCGCGAACCAGATTGACCGCGGCGAACAGCATGTCACCGGCTTCCTCAGCGCGTTCCTCATTCGTTCCGGCCAGAGCCAGCTCGGTGATTTCCTCGTCCAGCTTGGCGGCAGGGCCGCTGGGATCGGGCCAGTCAAACCCGACACGCGCGGCGCGCTTTTGCAGCTTCTGCGCGCGCATCAATGCGGGCAGGGTGAGGGCGACACCATCCAGCGCACTGTCGGCGCCCTTTGCCGCGCGCTCTTCCGCCTTGAGGTTTTCCCATCGTTCCTCGCGCGATTGGCCTTCATCCATCGCTTCGCCAAAGATGTGCGGATGCCGCGCTTCCATCTTTGCGCTGATCGCGGTGACCACATCGGCGAAGCTGAACAGACCGGCTTCCTCGGCGATGCGCGCGTGAAACACGACCTGGAGCAGCAGATCGCCAAGCTCGTCGCGCAAGGCGGTCATGTCGTCACGCTCGATCGCGTCGGCAACCTCATAGGCTTCCTCGATCGTGTAAGGCGCGATCGTGGCGAAGCTCTGCGCGAGATCCCATTCGCAGCCGCCATGCGGATCACGCAGGCGTGCCATAATCCGGAGGAGGCGTTCGAGGGGAGCTAGGGCGCGTTCGGACATATAAGAATGATAATATATATTATGTTAAATTCGATTGATGGCTGGATGCTTGGAGGGAGCAGACACCCTCATCGTGCAAAATGCCCGGCAACCACTGCGATGATCGCAAAGATCGCAATCCAGATCACTGCCAATGCCGCGCTGCGCCACAACGGCCAGCGCGGCAAGTGATTATCGGAATATTCCCGCACGGCAAATGCCAGCACAGTCGTCAGGAAAATCAGCGAGACAACGCTTCCGCCGTTCACAGCACAACCTCCATGCCATCATAGCCGACCTGCACATGCGCCGGCACTTCGCCGCTGAGCGTGGCATAATCCATGCTCTTGTCGAGATGCGTCAGCACCACACGTTCGGCGCGGCAGGCTTCGGCCAGTTCCAGCGCCATACCCAGATGGGCATGCGTCGGATGCGGTTCCCGCCGCAGGCAATCAACCACCAGAAGATCGACATTGCGGAACAGCGCGACCATTTCAGCAGTAATTGCACTGAAATCAGTGGCATAAACAACGGATTTGCCATCGCACTCAAAGCGGTATCCGGTGCTTTCACCGGGGCCATGCGGCATCTGGCAGCTGCTGACGCCAAACCCGGCACATAGTCGCAACCGCTCCAGCGTTTCGAGATTGATGATGGTCGGATAGCCATACTGCCCGGCGAAGACATAGCCAAAGCGCTGGCGGAGCCGCCGCACGGTTTCATCGGCAGCATAGCCCGGTATCGGACCGCCACGGCCATAGCGGAACACGCGCAGATCATCGATGCCGTGGCAGTGATCGGCATGATCATGCGTCCAGAACACCGCATCGATCCGGTCAATATCATTGGCTAATAGCTGCGCGCGGCAATCGCTGGAGGTATCGACCAGGATGCGGGCACCTTCGTCGCTTTCCAGAATGATCGAGACGCGGCTACGCCGATTGCGCGGATCCTGCGGGTCGCAATCGCCCCAATCATTGCCAATGCGCGGCACACCGGTTGAGGTGCCGCTGCCCAGAACGATCAGCTTCACGCAGCCGCCCGCGTGAACAGCGCATGGAAATTGCGCGTGGTTGCCTCCGCCAATGCCTCCACCGACACCCCGCGCAAACCAGCCACGAAGCGCGCGGTATCGCTGACAAAAGCTGGCTCACAGGTTTGCCCGCGATGCGGCACCGGGGCCAGAAAGGGCGCATCGGTTTCCACCAGAATGCGATCCTCAGGCAGATCACGCGCTACGTCCTGCAAGTCTTTGGCATTCTTGAAAGTCACGATCCCGGAAATCGAGATGCTCAGTCCCAGATCAAGCATCTTGCGCCCGAAACCGGCAGAGGCGGTGAA
>JBGAIR010000101.1:0-2256 GCA_044225335.1 Novosphingobium sp.
GGGGCGATTCAACCCCGCGCGAATGAGGCTTTCTGCATAATGCAGCGGCGGGGGCTTCCCGCCTCCGCCGTTTTGCCATACCGCCTGCATATGGCTGATTCATCGCGTATCTGGACTGCGGCCCTGCTGGTTATCGGCGACGAGATTCTCTCTGGCCGCACGCAGGACAAGAATATTGCCCAGGTGGCAAGCTGGCTGAACGTGCAGGGTATCCGCCTGGCCGAAGTGCGGGTTGTGGGCGATAGCGAGGCAGCGATTGTCGAGGCGGTAAATGCCCTGTCAGCGCGCAATGACTATCTGTTCACCACCGGCGGGATCGGCCCGACCCATGATGATATCACGGTGGATGCGGTGGCAGCGGCGCTGGGGGTTGGCGTGGTGATCCATCCTGAAGCGCGGGCCATACTGGAACGCTATTATGAAACCCGCGGCGGCCTTAACGAGGCGCGGCTGCGGATGGCGCGGGTGCCCGATGGGGCGGAACTGATCCCCAATCGCATGTCCGGCGCGCCGGGTATTCGCATCGGCAAGATCTTCCTGATGGCCGGGGTGCCTTCGATCACCGCCGGAATGCTCGATGCGCTCACCGGCACGCTCGAAGGCGGGCTGCCGGTGCTGTCCGAAACCCTGGGCTGCTGGGTTGCGGAAAGCGAGATTGCCGATCTGCTTCGCCAGACCGAACAGGCGCATGATGGCTGCCAGATCGGCAGCTATCCCTTCTTCCGCGAAGGCAAGGTGGGCGCGAACTTCGTGATCCGCTCCACCGACGCGGATTTGTTGGAGCAATGCGCCGCGGCGCTGTCTGCCGGGCTCGCGAGCATCGGACGCGAAGCCATACCTGGCGGTATCTGACCGCTGGCGGTTTACACCGCCATGCAGAGATATTTCAGCTCGGTATAGTCATCGATGCCGTGGCGCGATCCCTCGCGCCCCAGCCCCGATTGCTTGACCCCGCCGAAGGGCGCGACCTCGGTGGACAGAATGCCGGTGTTGATCCCGACCATGCCGCTTTCGATCGCCTCTGCCACGCGCCACACCCGCGACAGGTCGCGCGAATAGAAATAGGCGGCCAGCCCGAATTCGGTGTCATTGGCCATGGCAATGGCCTCATCTTCGCTGTCAAAGCGGATCACCGGAGCCAGTGGCCCGAAGGTTTCCTCGCGCGCAACCAGCATGTCTTGCGTCACCCCGGTCAGCACCGTCGGTTCAAAGAAGGTGCCGCCCAGTGCATGGGGCTTGCCGCCGGTCAGCAGGGTCGCTCCCTTGGCCAACGCATCGGCGATATGTTCTTCCACCTTGGTGATTGCGGCGGCATCGATCAGCGGGCCCTGTTCGGTCCCGGCATCCAGCCCCGAACCCACCTTCAGCGCGGCAGCAGCCTTGGCCAGCTTTTCGGTGAATTGCTGATAGACCCCGGCCTGCACATAAAAGCGGTTGGTGCAGACGCAGGTCTGGCCGGAATTGCGATATTTGGAAGCCAGTGCGCCTGCCACCGCGGCATCGACATCGGCATCGTCAAACACGATGAAAGGCGCGTTGCCACCCAGTTCAAGGCTGAGTTTCTTGATCGTCTCTGCGCTCTGGCGCATCAGCAGCCGGCCTACCTCGGTCGATCCGGTGAAGCTGAGCTTGCGCACCAGCGGATTGCCGGTCAGCTCGCCGCCGATGGCCGAGGCAGAGCCAGTGACGACGTTGAACACCCCCTTGGGAATGCCCGCCTGTTCGGCCAGAACCGCCAGCGCCAGCGCCGAATAGGGCGTTTGTGCGGCAGGCTTGAGCACGATCGGGCAACCGGCGGCCAGCGCAGGTCCGGCCTTGCGCGTGATCATCGCATTGGGAAAGTTCCACGGCGTGATCGCGGCGGCGACCCCGATTGGCTGACGCAGCACGACAATGCGGCGGTCACTCTGGTGGCCGGGCACCACCTCGCCATAGAGCCGCTTGCCCTCTTCCGCGAACCATTCGATGAAGCTGGCGCCATAGGCAATTTCACCGCGACTTTCGGTCAGGCTCTTGCCCTGTTCCAGGGTGAGCAGGCGGGCCAGCTCTTCCTGGTTGGCCATCATCAGCTCATACCATTTGCGCAGGATCGCGGCGCGTTCCTTCGCGGTCTTGGCGCGCCATGCCGGGAAAGCGGCATTCGCCGCCTCAATCGCCCGGCGCGTTTCCGCTGTGCCGCATTTGGGCACGGTTCCCAGCTGCTCGCCGCTGGCAGGATTGGTAACGGCGATGCTGGTGCCATCATCGGCCCCAACC
>JBGAIR010000052.1:0-30159 GCA_044225335.1 Novosphingobium sp.
GTTCCCGTTCCTCGCCCCGCAGCTTGGCCGCGACTGTAAGGAACGCACCGTAAAGCGTTGCGCGATCATCGTCGGCCAGTTCGACCAGCCCGGCCTTCACGACCAGGCCGCCAAGTTCGATCAGTTGCCGCGTGCGTTCGCGCCGTTTGACCTGCCATTCACGCATGTCGGTTCTTGCCTTCGCTGCCTCAAGCCGATGCCGCGCCGCCGTCAAGCGGGAGAGTGCCATCCGGCTGGCCTTGAGTTCCATCGCCACGCTTGCGCGCCTTGCTCTGAAAGAAGGCAGCGCCGCGCTTGCGCCACGCCTCCTTCTTTTGGGCATCGCTGCTTTCCGCAATGACAAGCAGCGCACCGGCCAGCGTCTCGGCGTCGGTCGCATCGGCCCCGGTGGCGATCACCAGTTCGCCAAGCTGTTGCACGCGGCGTTCCTTCAGTTGCCTTGCCTTATCGGCAAGCGCCTTCAGTTCCGAATCAAAGTCACGGGGTTTGCGCATCTTCTGTCTCCATCGAGAGGTGATGCGCTGATGATAATATCTATGTTCTCCCAATGCTGTAGAGTCGTCGAGACGGCCTGATATTGAATAGTCCCGAGCAGGATTTTATCATGGGAGGGCGCGCTTATACGTCGTGCCGACGTGGCGCTCATGGCGTAGATGGATTGCCGTCATGGCGATCTTCCATCTCTCCGTCAAAGTCATTAGCCGGTCGAGCGGGCGCAGCGCCGTGGCCGCCGCAGCCTATCGCGGAGCCGAGCGGCTGCACGACGAACGGCTCGACCGCGACCATGATTTCACCAACAAGGACGGGGTCGTCCATTCCGAAGTGATGCTGCCGGAAGGCGCGCCGGAGGAGTTTGCCGACCGCGAAAAGCTATGGAATGCCGTCGAGGCTGCCGAGAAACGCAAGGATGCGCAGCTCTCCCGCGAGGTCGAATTTGCCATTCCGCGCGAGCTGACCAAGGAACAGGGCATTGAGCTGGCGCGCGACTTTGCCGAGGTCGAGTTCGTAGAAAAGGGCATGATCGCCGATCTCAATGTCCATTGGGATATTGGCGCGGACGGCCAGCCCAAGCCCCACGCCCATGTCATGCTCACCATGCGCGAGGTCGGGAAAGATGGGTTCGGCACGAAGGTGCGCGAGTGGAACAAGGCAAGCCAAGTCGAGCAATGGCGCGAGCGCTGGGCCGAACATGTCAACGAGCGCCTTGCCGAACTCGATATCGATGCGCGGATCGATCACCGCAGCCTGGAGGCGCAGGGCATTGCGCTGGAACCGCAGGACAAGATCGGCCCCGCCGCTTCGCGCATGGGCGTGCGCGGACTTGAGGCCGAACGGATCGAGGAACACCGCGCTGTCGCGCAGCGCAACGGCGAGCGGATCATCGGCAATCCCAAGGTCGCCCTCGACGCGATCACGCACAGCCAAGCCACGTTCACGGGCCGTGACCTAGCGATGTTCGTGCACCGGCACAGCGACGGGAAAGAGCAGTTCGATCTGGCAATGAGCGCGGTGCGCGGCTCGCCTGATATGATTGCGCTGGGCAAGGACGGACGCGGCGAGGACCGGTTCACATCGCGGCAGATGATCGAGACCGAACAGCGGCTTGAGCGAGCAACGGATTTGCTTGCGGAACGACAACGGCATCCGGTTCAAGGCTCAGGCCGGGAAGAAGCGCTGGCGCGCGCGGCGGAACGCGGGCTGGCGCTATCCGGGTGACCGATAATCGCGGCCTCAGCGTTGTCGTCGGCTATGCCGGGACCGGCAAAAGCGCGATGCTGGAGCGTGGCGCGCGGGCTGAGCTGGCTATACCGTTCGCGGTGCCGCCCTGTCCGGCATTGCAGCCGAAGGGCTGGAGCATGGTTCCGGCTCCTTCGCACACCATCGCCAGCCTTGAGCATCAGTGGGGCCAAGGCCGCGAATTGCTCACGTCGCGCGACGTGCTGGTGATCGATGAAGCAGGCATGGTCGGCACGCGCCAGATGGAGCGCGTGCTGGCCCATGCCGCCGATGCGGGCGCCGTGGTGCTGGTTGGCGACCCGCAACAGCTCCAGGCCATCGAAGCGAGAACCGCCTTCCGCGTGATCCACGAACAGCACGGCGGCGTCGAAATCAGCGAGGTGCGCCGCCAACGCGACGAGCTGGCAGCAGGACGCCACGCGGCACTTGCCACCGGACGCACCGGGCTGCCATTCAGGCCTATGGCGAGCGCGATATGGTGCATGCCGCCGAAACGAAGAGCGGCGCACGCGGCGAGCTGATCGAGCGCTGGGACCGTGACCGGCAGGCCAGCCCCGGCGATACACGGATCATTCTCACCCACACCAATGACGAAGTGCGCCTGAGGCGGCGCGCGGACGACTGCGCGCAAGTGGCGACCTGGGCAACGACATGACCATCCGCGCCGAGCGCGGCGAGCGTCAGTTCGCCAGCGGCGACCGTATCATGTTCCTGCGCAACGAGCAGGTATTGGCGTCAAGAACGGCATGGGCACCGTCGAGCAGGTGACACCGCAACGCCGTGCGCACCGATGATGGCCGCAGTGTCGCTTTCGACACCAAGGATTATGCGCACCTCGATCACGGCTATGCCGCCACGATCCACAAGGCGCAGGGCATGACAGTCGACCGCGCCCGGCGCATGTGCTGGCCGCGCCGGGTATGGACAGCCACGGAACGTTGGCATGTCGCGCCACCGCGACGGCCAACGTGCACTATGGCCGTGACGACTTCGCCGATCGGTCAAAGCTTGTCCGCACGCTCAGCCGCGAGCGCGGCAAGGACATGGCGAGCGACTACAAGCCCGAGCAGCAGTTTGCCGAACGGCGCGGCATCACCTTCCGCGAACGCATTGTCGAGATTGCCCGGCAACTGCCGGAACGGGCGAAGTCGATCTTCGCCGGATTCCGTCCGCAAGCGCAGAAGCTCGAAGTCTTGCCGACCGAACAGACCGGGCTGTCTGACCCGCGCCGAGCAATCGAACGCTATGCCCGTGCCGCCGCCGACATTGGCCAGATGCGCGAGCAGAATTTACCCATCCTGCCACACCAGCGCGACGCGCTGGAAAGCCGGGAAGGCTCTCGACACAATCCGGCCCATGCCGCCGCCGATCTTGTCAGCGCAATGCAGCGCCAGCCGGAGAGTTGGCGCGCGAGGCCGCCGATGGCCGCACTCCAGGGCGCAATGCGCCATGCAGCAAGCCGAAATCCGCGTCGATCCGGCGCAGCGCGCCGACCGGTTCGTCAATGACTGGCAGCGGCTGGGGCGGCTTCGGGAAACGATGCAGCAGCGCGGCGACACGAACGGAGCGCGCCAGGTCTCCAGCCGTATGGTCGATATGACGAAGGGCACGGAGCAGGACGCGCAAGTCAGATCCCCTGGTGCGCGGACGTGCGCACGAACTTGGCGTCAAACCAGAACTCGGTCGCGATCTGGCCCGCGACCTTGCCTTCCGTGACCATGGAGCGGAGCCGGTCAATCGGCATGGGCCTGTGAGGAGAAACGAAATGGAAAATGCGCAAGCCGATGACGTCGAACTGGAACTGGACCTTGAGCCGGAACCCGATCCTCCCGCCCCGGAGGCCGCAAGCGATCCCGCCGCCGAAGCGTTCGCCCGCTAGCGAAGGCGAACTGGCCTGATGCGCCGCGCCGTGCGGCACCTTGCCGCCGAGCGCGCGGACATTTAATGCCCGACTACGGCACACGACACTGACAGACATGGCCAAGCGATTGGGTGCAATCTCCGCGGCGTAAACACCATCGCCGACCACCCTGCTATGCAGTTGACGCCCGATAGCCTTGGGGCGCGCATTGAAGCCGTGGCGGAATCGGCGCGGCGATCGGATCACGACAGAATCAAACAGGCACGGGCGGACATGGACCATGCGACGCAGGACTTGCGCTCTCTCACCGCACAGGCGCGAACAGCAAGCGGCAGCGTCAGCAGCTCTTCCAGGTGGCAGGTGGCTGTGTGCTCGCCGGGATATTCCTCTGTCATTCCTTCCCCGGCACCATCGCCCGCGCCATGCCAGATAATACCGACTGGCCGGAGCGCATCGCTACCCGGATGGTTGGCGCATCTTCGATATGGGACGCAGGAGCACGGTTGATGCAGGCTGGTGATCCACAGGCGCTGGAACGCGCTGCTTCATGCCGCCGACATCCAGCGCGATAACCAGGATGCTATTGAGCTTGCAGGAAGTCCGCCGCAACTTCGCGACAACCCGTCCGCTGCACGCGGTCAAGTTCGGGCGGAGCGCTAACCGGAAGAAGCACAAGACCCGTCCGAACCAACCTTGCCTGAGCAATAGCGACTCCAAGCCTCCATCAGCTTTACCCGTGCGCCCGGCTGACCCGGTGCGCCAAGATAGGTCGTGCGGCGATACGCTGCCTGCACCGCGTCGGGCGTCTTATGTGCCCAGTGCTGCCTCCACCACGGCGTCGGCAAAGCCCTCATTCGCGGCCCAGTCAGTGAAGGCGGATCGGAACCCACGTGAACGTGGAACGGCTCGCTCATGTCACGCAGCACCTTGAGTAACGTCATATCGGACATCGCGTTGCCCGCCACACCGGGGAAAACAACGTCGGTTCCTTCCAGTCGCAGGGCGTCGGCCTTCGCCAACACCGCCAAAGCCGCGTCAGAGAGTGGAACCATGTGTGACTTGGCACGCTTCATATGATCGGCGAGATCGTCCACAAACGGCCATCGAGGTCAAACTCGGGCCATGTCGCCAGACGGACTTCCTGCGACCGCGTGCCGGTGAGGATGAGTAGTTCCAACGCCAGCCGCCCATAGGACGGTTTGCGCCGTAATGCGGTCATAAACTGCGGAACAGCGACATAGGGCATGGCTTTGCGGTTTTGCCGCTGCTTGACCTGACGCGGCAGCCCGCGCCGGGCTTTCAGACTGCTATTGCTCGATGGCGCTTCGGTCAGAGCGCCATCCCATGGCGTGTGCATAGTCCAGCACTGCGCAAATCCGATTCCGTACTTGGCGAGCTGTTCCGGATCTCCTGCCAGATTGGCGTTAGAACCGAGATGATGTCGGCAGCCGTAATGCCGCGCCAGTCGGAATGTCGCCCAGCTTCGGGAATGCGTAATTTTCCAGACTGGCGAGCCACTGGCAGGCATAGACGGCGCTTTTTCCATCCAGCCTCGTTCTCGGTGTGATATTGACGGGCTGCCCCGCAGAGAAAGTCACCTTTGCGGCGGCCTCCATCTTTTGCGTTCAGCCAGCACGTCGCGCTTTTTCCGCAGCATGGCTTTGCGCAAGTCCATCGCCTTCTCGCGCGCTTCCCCGCGAGCGTCAGCAGTTTTGCGCTACCCAGCCCAATGTCGCGTCGCCTGCCATCTTGCTGAAGCCGCACAAGCCACGAAGCAGCGCCGCTTTTCCCGACCTTCAGGAATAGTCCATCGCCATCCTGATAGGTGCCCGGATTCGCCAAGGCTGCCTTGACTGCCACCGCCGAGGATTTGCCCATTATCGTTCCCCACACTTTCGCAGGCCACTTTGTTTGTTGAAGTGTGGGGAAGAGCGATTCACTTCCCCACACCTTCCCCACATTCGCTGCCGGGTGCAGGCAGACGGCAGCGGACAAGGGTAGCCCTTTTCAGGGACAATACCCTTGGTTTCATAGCCGTGGGATTTCTAGAGTTTTTCGGGAGCCGCATGAGAAAGGCGGTGGTGGACCAGGCTGGATTCAGACCAGCGTACGCTCTCGCGGGCAGATTTACAGTCTGCTGCCATTAACCACTCGGCCACCTGTCACACCAGCTTGCCGGTATCGGGCGATGCCCAAAAAGCCCCGAAAGGGGCGCTCCGGCTCTTGAGGAAGCGCGCCAATGCCCTCGGTCGGCGCGGCTGTCAATGGCCTGTGGACGAAAGCGAACTCTGAATGCTTGCCTGCGAAAGGCTGCGCTGGCAGGGGCATGGCATGCAGATTGGAGCACAAGCATGACCAAAGAGCCCGAAACCCGCCCATCGCGCGCGCTGCGCGGGCAGCCGGGCGGATGCAGGGTGGACGCGGATCGGGCCGGGCCAGCCATGGCGCGGTGCGGCTATGGGGCCGCCACGCGGTGGAAGCCGCGCTCAGAACCGGCCCGCAATCATCGCAAGCTATCCGCCACGCGTGAAGGGATCGCTTCGCTCGATGGCGAACTGCCGCCAAATTTCCCGGTCGAATATGCGCAGGCGGGCGATCTGGCCCGACTGGTGACGCGCGATGCGCCGCATCAGGGGCTGGTGCTGGATTGCGATCCGCTGGAAGAAATCCTGGCTGGAAGACGTGCTGGATGGCGATCCTGCGCGCCCGCTGGTGATTCTCGATTCGGTCACCGATCCGCACAATGTCGGCGCGATCCTGCGCTCGGCTGCCGCGTTCAACGCCTGTGCGATCGTTGCCCAGGATCAGCACGCTCCTCCAGATCGGGCACGCTGGCGAAAAGCGCGTCGGGCGCGCTGGAAGTGGTGCCATGGGTGCGGGTGGTCAATCTGGCCCGCGCGCTGGATGAGGTGGCAGAGGCCGGATATTGGCGCATCGGGCTGGATGGCGACGGCGCAGCGGCGCTAGGCGAAGCACTGCCCGCCGGGCCGGTGGCGCTGGTGCTGGGCGCCGAAGGCGAAGAATACGCCACAACATCATGCAGCATTGCGATGCGCTGGCGCGTCTGCCAATCTCCAGCGCCATCGAAAGCCTGAATGTTTCCAACGCTGCGGCCATCGCGCTTTATGCCATCGCGACTCGCGGCTGGGCCCAGGGATACCATCCATGCAGCCGCCGTTTCGCCGCCATTACCATCGCCGCCGAGGCTTAGCCTGCTCCACGGCCGCCTGCTGGTCTCGCCGGGCAAGTTCACAGCGGCGCTTGACCTGCGCAAGGATGGCAGCTTCAGCTATAGCTACAAGGGCGAAATCTACCTGCTCGGGCTGAGCAAGCTGGCGGAAATGGGAGCGAAGGATGACGACACCTTCAAACCCGCTGCCTGTTACAAGGATACCAATTTCAAGGGCGCCCCTGCACGCAGGCAGAGCTGGATCAGCAGAAGGCGAAATGGGATGCCAATGCTGGCAAGCGCCAGAAGGATGCCGAAGTGATGAGGGCCATGCTGGGCAGGATCGATCCGACCAGCCCGCAGGCCAACGGAGGATTTCGCCACCCGTCTGCGCCGTCAGGCCGGATGGCGCAGCGTCACTACAAGGGTGATGGGATGTTCGAAGTCGATTTCGCCATTTCAGGCCGGATCGACCATGATTTCACCTTCCCCAGCATCGAACGCTTTCCCATGGCCAATGCCTTTGTTGTGCTGAACCGTCACGCCGATGGTTCGGTGCGCATGGATGCGCCGGGCTTTGGCCCCGCCAGCAATGGCGGCGGCATAGCAATTTTGCCCAGCTTGCCGCAATGGGCGCGATGGCCGGCAAGAATGGTGGCGAGAACTCAGACATGCCCCAATTCCCGGTGCTGGATGGCACGCTGGTGCTGACCAGCGATGGCGAGATATTGGCCAACAACACCGATGAAGGCTCCGCCTCCGTCCCGAATGGCAGGAAACTGGAATGGCGTATCACCCAACACCACCGCCGCACCAACTGCGTTGGCAAGGCTGGGGATAGCGACAGACTTATGCGGCGGGCACGTCCATATGCGATTCGGCTCTATCACCATTGCAGGATGCCCCAGCAAACCGATCCCATCCTTTATTAGTTATTAGTTGCCCGCTCACCACGGCCGTCTGGCACCGCGCAGCGCCAGGCAAGGTGTAGTGCAGGCGCTTTTGCCCCCGCCACCGCTGCGCCATAAAGCGCCGCCATGTCCCGCACTCAGTCGCCCCTCGCCCGCCCCTTCCCCACCATGCCGCAGATCGCGGGGATCACGCCGCGCGTGGCGCGTGCGGGATACAGGATTGGGGGGGGGGAGCGCTGCGATCTTACCTATGTGGAGATGGCCGAGGGCACTGCGGTGGCCGGCGTGTTCACCCGCAATGTCTGCTGTTCCTCGAAGTGGGTGGGGGCCGCCAGAATGTGGCGCAAGGCCGAGGCGCGGGCGCTGGTGGTCAATACCCGGAAATTCCGCGCCTTCACCGGCTATCGCGGGCGCGGGCGGTGGAGCAGATCATAGCGGAGTGGCGGATCATCTCGGCTGCGGCAAAGAGCAGGTGTTCGTTTCCCTCACCGGCGTGATCAGGATGCCGCTGCCAAGGACAAGGCGCGCGAAGGTGTGGCCGCCGCGCTGGGCGCACCGCCCTGTTCGTGGCAGGAAGCGGCTGATACCATCGGCACCACCGATACTTTCGCCAAGGGCGCCACCGCGCAGGCCATGGTCGATGACCGCAAGGTAACGCTGGCCGCGATCATCAAAGGCAGCGGCATGATCGCGCCCGATATGGCGACCATGCTGGGCTATATCTTCACCGATGCCGCGGTGGAGCCTGCCTTTCTGCAAGCCCTTCTCAGCAAATCGGCGGATCGCAGCTTCAACTGCATCACCGTGGACAGCGATACTTCCACCAGCGACACCGTGCTGGCCTTTGCCAGCGGCGCGACGGGCAATGCGCCGCTCTCTTCCTTCGACAGCGCCGGGGCAGATACGCGCCGCCGCGCTGGATGATGTCTGCCTGCAACTCGCGCATCTGGTGGTGTGCGATGGCGAAGGCGCGCAGAAGTTCATCACGGTAACAGTGAGCGGCGCAGTCAGCGACGAAAGCGCCCGGCGCGTCAGGCTGGCCATCGCCAATTCGCCGCTGGTGAAGACTGCCATTGCCGGTGAGGATGCCAATTGGGGCCGGGTCGTCATGGCCGTGGGCAAGGCTGGCGAGCCTGCCGACCGTGACCGGCTGTCGATCGGTTTCGGCGGTGTGGTGCGCGCGCGAAGGACTGCCGCTGGCGGATTATGACGAAGCGCCGGTTACTGCCCATCTAAAAGGGAGCAGGAAATTACCATCCAGGTCGATCTTGGGATGGGGGGTGGCCAGGCAACGGTGTGGACCTGCGATCTGACGCACGGTTACATCTCGATCAGCAGTTATCGCAGCTGATGAGTGCCGCCGCTGCAGCGCTGACCAGATCCGTCCATGCAGTGATGCAGCAGGCCGCATCTCGCGCCATTCTGCCGCGCTATCAGGCGCTGGATGCGAGCGAGATCGATGCCAAGGCGGCCGATGATGTCGTGACCATTGCCGACAAGGAAGCCGAGGCGATCCTGGACGAGGACTGTCGAAGCTGCTGCCCGAGGCCACGATCGTTGGCGAGGAAACCGCCCATGCCGATCCTGCCCTGCTCGACCGGCTCGGCGATGCGCTGTGCTGGGTGGTCGACCCGCTTGACGGCACCAACAATTTCGCGCGGGGCAAGCCGCCGTTCGGGATCATGGTCGCGCTGGCCGAAGCGGGCGAGACGATTGCCGGCTGGATTCTCGATCCGCTGAGCGAGGCGGCTGTGCCATGCCGCGCGTGGCGACGGCGCGTGGATCGGTGAGGATCGGGTTACGGCCCGGCCAACCGGCAACAAACCGCCGATCGCCGCCATATCAGTGGTGTTCATGGATCAGGCCCGGCGCGACGGGATCAAGGCCCAGATCGCCCCGCGTACACCACGGTTGACATCCCCGCGCTGCGCGGCAGGAGCAATATCCGCGGCTGGTGCTGGGCGAAAATGATCTGGCGCTTTTTGAGCGGACCCATTCCTGGGATCATGCCGCCGGAGTGCTGTTCACCAATGAGGCGGGCAGCAAGGCAGCGCGGCCCGATGGCCGATCACCCATCGCGTGGACGAAATTTCTACCCGGCCTGATCGGCGCAGCCAGCCCGGCACTGTGGGACGAGCTGGCCGCGCGGATTGCAGAATAAAGTTCGCCTTCCAGCCAGCCCTTGAGCTGGCTCTTGGGTGCGGCACCCAGCTTTTGCGCGACAGGTTCGCCATTCTTGAACAGCACCATCAGCGGGATCGACTGCGCCATACTTCGCGGCGATATCGGTGTTTTCCATGATATCGACCTTGGCGATGGTCACCTGATCGGCCAGTTTCTCGCTGATTTCCTCCAGCGCGGGGGCGATCATCTTGCAGGGGCCGCACCAATCGGCCCAGAAATCGACCAGCACGGGCTTATCCAGGCCGAGCACATCGGCAGCGAAGCTGGGATCGGTAACGGCTTTGGTAGCCATGGAGATCTTCCTGTTTGCGTTTGCATCAATCTAGGATGCGCGGGCAGCTTGGCAATGGGTTGCGGTATCCAGTTTTGCTGTGCCGCCAGCAAACTCTGCTTGTGCAGCGCCAGCAATTCGGACGGGATTTCCAGCAATTGCGGCGTCTGCGTGTAGAGCAACGCCGCCTCGATCCTGCGTCCGGGATAGCTGGCCTCCAGCGCGGCGGCATAGGCAATGCTCTGCCGCAGGATCGCCACTGGCACATCATCCAGACTGGCGGGCGGGCGCCGCGCGGTCTTGAAATCGATCAAGCGGATGCGATCCGGCAGCAGCAGCAGCCGGTCAATCGTGCCAGCCACCACCTGATCGCCCACCGTTGCGGCAATCGGCACTGGCCAGAGCTGCAGGCGAAACAGATCGGCCGAAGTGCCGATTGCCGCAACGATGGGCGATCAGGTGGTGGCTGGCTGCTGCCGGATCCTGATCGACAAGACCGCGCGGCGCCCGCCCGTAATCTGGATGATGCCGGATAACCCTGCAGATAACCGCCTATACCGCATGACCTTATCCCAGACGCAGGGTAGGCAGCGCTGCTTCTGCGCACGAACGCCGCAGGTAACTGGAAATCCCTCCGGTGCACTGGCGCTACGCAAGCAGGGTACTGGCGGCACAGCAAAACTATTCTGCAACCCATTGCCAAGCTGCCCGCGCATCCTGGGTGGATGCAAACGCAGGCAGAGATCCCCATGGCGCAAAGCCGTTACCGATTCCAGCTTCGCCGCCGATGCTCGGCTTTCCTGATAAGCCGCTGTTTCTGGGCCGATTGTCTGTTTTGCGCCCCAGAGAAGGCGAACAATCAGGTGACCATCGCCAAAGGTCGATATCATGGGAAAACACCGATATCGCCGCGGTATGCGTCGATCCCGCTGATGGTGCTGTTCAAGGATGAAGCAGCAAGCAGGTGCTACACTTAGGCCGAAAGGGCTGGCGGAAGACGGGCAAAGCCCTGCCCCGGATGCGGTAACTCGTCCCGCAGTGCCGAACAACTGCGCCGATCAGGCAGATTATGGGCCTCGTCCCGCGACCAAACATCGCCTGCTGCCGCCTCATTGGTGAACAGCACTCCGGCTCATCATGGTCCAGTGGGTCAAGCGCCAGATCGGCAGCGCCAACCCGCGAATATGCCGCGCAGCGCAGGATGGCTGGGGTTGATCTGGGCCTTTGATATCGCCCTCCATTGACACCGCTGATATGGCGACGTCAGCGTTTGTGCCGGTTGGCAGATATCACCGATCCACGCGCGTCTCACGCGCGGCATGCTTTGTCGCCCGCTCGGCGGATCGAGATCCAGCCGATGCGTCGCCCGCTCGGCAGCGCGACCACCTTGATCCCGAACGCGCGAAAATTGTTGGTACCGTCCAGCGCAGCATCGCCAGCCGTCCAGCAGGTGATCGGCGTAGGCGGCTTCCTCGCCAACGATCGTGGCCTCGGCAACGCCGACCGGTGAATCGCCCTCGGCTCCTTGTCGGTAATGAGTCACGACATCATCAGCTGCCTGTCGCTCGCATCCAGCGCCTGATAGCGCGGCAGAATGGCGCGAGATTCGCGGCCTGCTGCATCGCCGCAATGGACGTCCTGTCAGCGCTACGGCGCTCCTCATCAAACGGCAATCCACGGTGTTGAGATGCTGTGTCAGATCGCAGATTGTCTTTAAATCCCAGAACAGATGTAATTTCAACGCTTTAATTGGGCGTAACCGGCGCTTCGTCATAATCACGGCAATGGTCGCCAGCGCACCGCACCGCCGGGAACCGATCGTGAAGCGGTCTGACATCGGCAGATACCGGCAAACGCCCGCGGCCGCTGACGACGGCCCCAGTGGCATCCTCACCGGCAGTAACGTCTTCACCGGCGGCCCAGGCGGCGTGAGTAACCTTTCGTCAGCGACTGCGCCGCTTCCGCACCGTGATTTTCGCCTTCACTCGCACACCGCCAGTACTGCGTACCGCGGGCAGATCCAGCGCGGCGGCAAAAATCTTCTCGAAGAGGAAGAAGGCGGCGCATTGCCGCCGCGCCCGCTGGCAAGACCGAGCGCGGTATCGTGGCAGAGTATCGCTGTCCACTGACCGTGCAGTTAGCTGCGATCCGCCGGAGAACTGCAGAGAACGGAGCTCCACCGCCTCCTCGGTGAAGGTCTTGGCATGGTCGCCATGTCGAACGTCATGCCGCCTGATGACGGCCAGCGTCACCTTTGCGGTCATCGACCATGGCTTACCGCGCGGTAATATGCTGACGAAGTATCGGTGGTGCCAAACCGCTTCTACCAGAACGTACCCAGCGCGGCGGCTACTGCTTCATATCGGCGAAGCGGCGCGATCGCGCGTAGGCTGAACACCTGCTCTTTGCCTTAATGATCGCCACCTGCGCCATGATCTGCTCCGCCGCCTCGCGCCGCAGCAACGGTGAAAGGCGTTGGAATTTCCGGCATTGACCGCAGCGCCGCGCGCCAGCGCCATTCTGGCGCTAATTCCGGAAAATTTGCGGGTAATACGCCGGCCACCGCAGTGCCCTCGGCCATCTCCCGCATAGGTAAGATCACAGCGCCCCAATCCTTGTATCCCGCACGCGCCACGCGCGGTAAAGATAACAGCGGTGGCGGCGCGACGTACGTAACCTGTTAATAATAACAATAAAGGATAGGATCGAACTGCTAGTACCTCCACCAATATTGATAGAGCCAGAATCACATATGGACGCGCCGCCTGTCGCTAAACAGCCTTACCAGCGCAGTTAATGCGGCGGTGAGTACGTAGGTGATACGCCATTCCGGGCACCACCTGCATTCAGGACAGTGACCTTCATCGGTGAATATCTCGCGTCCTTTACCAGCGTGCCATCAACTGCCGGAGAATTTATACCATTCTTTGCCGGCCATCATTGCGGCGAAGCAGGCAAGAGTATTTTCGTGCCGCCGCCCATTACTGGCAGGACGGCATCCATGCGCGCGAACCATCGGCATGACAGTTCAGCTGGCGCAAGGCATTGGCCGTAGCGGAAGTGAATCATGGTCGATCCATCTGAAATGTCATCTCAGTATCCCCATCGCCTTGTAGTGACGCTGCGCCATCCGGCTGACGGCTTTTTTCGAAGATCCTCCGCTTGCCGGAACGAGTCGGATCGTCCACTATGGCTTCATCACTTCGGCGTCCTCTGGCGCTGCCAGCGTGGCATCCCATTCTGCTGATCCAGCTCTGCGATCGCGAATTGTGCAATCATATGACAGGCCTGGCAGGTTAGTGTCGTCATCCTGCTCAACCCGGCAGTAGACGCCCTTGTAATATAGCTTCAATGCCTGCGCAGATCAAGCGCCGCTGTGTACCCGGCGAAGACAGGCAGACGGCCAACGACCCGGCAATATGTGGCGCTGGCGACAGCGTAGCTGCATGGATCCCCAAATTCAGCCGCGGTCTGAATGGCATAAAGCGCGATAACCTCGCAACGTGAAACACCTTCAGGCTTTCGATGGCATGGAGATTGGCAGACGCGCCAGCACATCTGAAATGCTGCATGGTATGGCGCATTCCCTCGCCTTCGGCGCCCAGCACCAGCGCCGCCAGCCCGGCGGGCGCCTAGCGCCACAACGCCGTCTTGATGCGCCAGCCTCTGCCACCTCTGTGGAAGCGGAAAGGCAAGCGGGCGTTTGAGATGGAGGCCGGCAATAGCCAATCACTTTCGTATGAAAGGCATGAGGGTTTGAAATAGGCAGCATTGGCCTCCAGGTCATGTCACCAGTAACGGCGCTAGAATCCCGTGCCCGTCGGAGCGTGGTGGTGGTACACTTTGATCAGAAATGATGCAGGTGTATCCTGCCTTTGGTGATACACAATCTAACTGTGTCGACTCGATCCTCCCAGAACTGGCTGCTCCTGATTCCGCAGCTGCCCGCCAAGCCAGCCTATCTACGGGTGAAGATCTGGCGGCGTTTGCAAGCGATGGGCGCGGTACCCCTTAAGAATGCCGTTCATGCATTGCCGAACCGCGCGGAATTGCGGTCCCAGTTCGACGAACTTCACGGCGAAATCATCGCGAGTGGGGGAGAGGCGCTCCTGCTGGAAGCGACACTGTGTGTCGGTCTTTCAGACGCCGATCTTCAGGGCATGTTCGATGCTGCACGGGATGCAGATTATGAGGACGTCGCACGCGAAGCCTCTGTCCTGGCTGAAAGTGATTTCGTGCCAGAGATCGAGGTGCGTCGACTGCGCAAGCGGATGGACGAAATCGGCCGGATCGATTTCTTCGGTGCGCACGGTAAACAGGCTGCCGAGGCCGCCATCAATCGCGCCAAGGGCAGAATGGGCCAACACCCCGACGTAAGCGGGCCCGGAGTGAACATCCCTTTGCCTGAAGAGCTTAGAGATCGCGTCTGGGTCACACGCAAACACGTCCATGTCGATCGCATTGCTTCTGCCTGGTTGATCCGCCGGTTCATCGATGCCGAAGCCACGTTCAAATTTGTCGATGGCAAGGACTATGTGGCCGAAGCGAATGAACTGCGTTTCGACATGGCCGGTGCTGAATTCACCCACGAGGAAGACCGGTGCAGCTTCGAGACGCTGGTGCTTCGCACCGGGCTGGATGACCCGGCGCTCGGCGTCATCGGCGAAATGATCCACGAACTTGATATCGCCGACGGCAAATATGAACAGCCCGAGACTGCGGGCCTCGGCGCAATGTTGGGCGGCATCTGTGCATCGATTGAAGATGATCTGGAACGGATCGCCAGCGGTAGTCAGGCGCTCGATCAGTTACATGCCTATCTAGCCAACAGGAAGCCTGCGAAATGAGCGGTCAAGACTCTGCTTCCGCAATTGCCGACAACGGGATTGAGGCGAAGGGCCACGGCATTCCGTTTAGTGATGCGGTCAAGGTCTGGGCGCGGATAGCGGCACTCTCTTTTGGCGGTCCGGCGGGACAAATTGCGGTGATGCATCGCATACTTGTCGAGGAAAAGCGCTGGATTGGTGAGGAGCGCTTTCTGCATGCGCTGAACTATTGCATGCTCTTGCCTGGCCCCGAGGCGCAGCAATTGGCAGTCTATATTGGCTGGTTGCTCCACAAGACCAAGGGCGGGTTGGTTGCCGGTGCGTTGTTTGTGTTGCCCGGCTTCCTGGCGATTCTGGCGTTTAGCTATGTCTACGTTCTGCTCGGCCAGGTGCCGGTTGTAGAGGGGCTGTTCTTTGGTCTGAAATCCGCCGTGCTGGCAGTGGTGCTTCAGGCTGTGGTGCGGGTTGGGTCGCGCGCTCTGAAGAACAATGTCATGCGTGGTCTTGCCGGGCTGGCGTTTATCGCGATTTTCGTTCTCGACGTTCCCTTCCCATTGATCGTACTTTTTGCCGGGCTGGTCGGCTTCTTCGGTGGCCGCGCTGGCCTTGCCGCGTTCCGGGGTGGAAGTGGACACGGTTCCGCTGGTGCCGAAATCATTCACGACCGCGATACTGCGCTCGGCGAAGGTCTGCCCGACCATGCCCGCCCAAATTTGTCTTGGTCACTGCGCATTTGCGGTGTCTTGTTGATGCTCTGGCTTGGCCCGGTTGCCGCCCTGCTGTTTGCTCTTGGACCCGACGACGTGTTCAGCCGGATCGCGACCTTTTTCAGCCAGATGGCTGTGGTAACCTTCGGCGGGGCCTACGCCGTGCTCGCTTATGTCGCGCAGGAGGCGGCTGAAACCTATGGCTGGCTGCAACCCGGGGAGATGCTTGACGGGCTGGGCATGGCGGAAACCACACCGGGGCCGCTGATCATGGTTGTGCAGTTCGTCGGGTTCCTGGCCGCCTTTCGCGAGGCGACCGGACTTCCGCCACTGGTCGCCGCCACGCTCGGTGCAATTCTGACAACCTGGATTACCTTTGTTCCCTGCTTTCTGTGGATTTTCGCAGGCGCACCTTTCGTAGAGAGATTGCGCGGAAACCGGGCTTTGTCCGCCGCCCTTTCGGCAATCACGGCGGCGGTGGTGGGGGTGATCCTCAATCTGGCGATCTGGTTCGCGATTCACACCTTGTTCGCAAAGGTCCGCCAGCTGCCATTCGCGGCTGGAGATTTCGATCTCCCAGTCCTGACGTCCGTTGACTGGCCAGCTATGGCGCTGGCGGCGGGCGCGCTCCTCGCGACGTTCTGGTTCAAGGCACGCATGTTGCCAGTGCTCGGCGTCTGCTCTGTTCTCGGCGTTGTCTACAAGTTGATCAATTGAAGGAGTGAATGTGACGATGGACCATCTTTCTCGGCGCGGCGCAATCGCGAGCCTTGGTATCGGAGCCGCTGCACTGACCATTGGCGAGGTCTCTGCACAAACACCAGTCGCCGCACCCCCGCTGGTTCCGGCTTTCGCCGGCACTCATCAGGTGAAGCCGCTGCGTTTCAGCCCCGCCAGCCTCCAGGGACTGTCCGAGCGGCTGATTACTTCGCATCATGAAAACAACTACGCCGGATCGGTTCGGGCGCTGAACATGATCGAAACCCGGCTTGCTGCCGCACTGGCTGATCCGGATTTGCCGCCCGTCGTGTATGGCGGCTTGAAGCGCGAGGAACTGCACCGCACCGGCTCGGTCGTCCTTCATGAAATCTATTTCGATGGGCTTGGTGGCAACGGTCAGGCCGCTGGTTCGATCCGCGATGCGCTGCTCGCGGCGTTCGGCTCGTTCGACCGCTGGGAAGCCGATTTTCGCCGCACCGCGATGAGCCTCGCCGGTGGGTCTGGCTGGTGCGTGCTCGTGTTTAACCTTCACACACGCTCGCTGCACAACCACTGGGCATGGGACCACATGCATGGTGCGATTGCCGGAGTTCCGCTGCTCGCGCTCGATATGTACGAGCACAGTTTTCACATGGATTACGGCACTGCCGCTGCCAGATATGTCGATGCCTGGTTCCGGAACATCGATTGGGAAGTCGTCGAGGCGCGCTATCGGGCCGCAGTTGGTTCGCAGGGCTGACGGGCAGGACCGGGATGGGCTCCTTGATGATACTCGTGATAAAGTTCCTCTGGGTGATTGCCATTTTCTGGCACACGCTGGCGTTTGCGGCCGGGGGAATGAACGTCGTTGGTGCCTACCGAGCCCTGTTCAGCGGGGCGCACGACCCGGCGCGCACGCGAGCCATACGTTCAGCGGAATGGCAATTGTGGGCCTCCGGCCTTATCATCATCGGTCTCGGAATAGTTCTTACGGGCTGGCACAGCTACCTCGACAATCCCAAGCTGTGGAGCAAGATCGTCGTTGTGTCGGTCTGGCTGGCTTCGACCATCGTGCTGCGGAATACCGCCCGGCATCGCTGGCCGATTGCAGACCGGCGCGGGATTCTGCTGGCCTGCTCGGTGAGCGGTGCGTGCTGGATCTACGGCGCATTCCTCGGCGTTGCCAAGCCTCTCGCCAACTCAGTCATGCCGTTCTGGGGGTTCATGGCGGGCTTCCTGGGCGTCCTTACCGTCTGCATTGCCGTCACATTTCGCCACGAACAAAGACTGTCCCTGAAGGCAAACAGCAATGAGGAAGATTCCACATGAAATGGATTACGCGAGAGCGGCCAAAGATCGATCGCATCGCCTGTCCCTGGCTGATCGCCCGGTTCATCGATGATGCGCCCGAGTTCCTGTTTGTGCCAACCGACAAGGTATTCGAGGTGGCCGAGCGCGAAGGTGCCGTTGCCTATGACATACCTGGCGCATCACTTAGCCATGTCGGTGAGAAATGCAGCTTCGATGCATTCATTGAAGCATATGCACTGGGCGACAACGCGGCTCTGCAGCAGCTGGCACTGATCGTCAGAGGCGCGGACACGAACCGCCTTGACCTGGCACAACAATCGAGCGGCCTGTTTGCGATATCATTGGGTCTGTCGGCAATCTTTGTCGACGACCATGAGATGCTGAAGCACGGGATGACGATGTATGATGCTCTCTATGCCTGGTGCCGTTCAGGTCAGGGGGAAACGCATAACTGGCCACCGGTTATGTCGCCATGAGCGGTTCGTTCGCCTTTTTACGCTGCGCGAGCAGGGGTGAATTATTCTGATCGTATCGAAGGAGCCTTGCCGTGAGATTCAAGCTTGTTTTCCTCAGTCTGGCTCTCTTCGGTTGCAGCGGCGCGGCGCCTCCGTCGGACCCGGATTCCATGCAGCCCGCCTCCGAAATGCCGCAGGAACATGTGCTGGTCAGCTTTGATGCCGATGCAGTTGGCGCAATGCCGGGGCAATTCCTTGCCAGCCGTACCGGCGGTGGGCGTGAAGGCGTCTGGCGGGTTGAACAGGTGGAGCGTGCGCCATCGGGCACACAAGCGGTGGTGCAGACCGATGCCGACAGGACCAGTTACCGCTTTCCCCTGCTGGTCTATGATCAGTTCCGGGTGCGCGATGTCGATGTCAGCGTTGCTTTTCAGGCGGTTTCCGGCAGGGTCGATCAGGCGGCGGGGCTGGTCTGGCGCTTGCAGAACGCCAACAATTACTACGTCGTCCGCGCGAATGCGAAGGAAGACAATGTGGTCCTCTACAAGGTGGAAAACGGGGAACGGAGCGACCTTCAGGTCAAGGGGCGGCGCGGCAATACCTATGGCGTCGATGTCGATGTGCCCGATTCCGGCTGGAGCACCCTGCGCGTGACTGCGCGTGGATCGCTGTTCGAGGTCTATCTGAACGGACGCAAACTGTTCGAGGTCGAGGATTCGACCTTTGGTGATCCGGGCTGGGTCGGGCTGTGGACCAAGGCCGACAGCGTCACCCGTTTCGATGATCTGCGGATCGCCAACCTCGACGTAGAAGAGGGAGCGGGCCAGTGATCGCGTTTTGCCGTGACAGTTTCAAACGACTGGCACTTGCTGCCCTTGCCCTGACCGCTGCTGTGGCAGGTTGCACGGCGGCCAATGATGGCGGTGCGGGCGAGGTCGTCATCTATACCTCGGTCGATCAGGTTTACGCCGAACCTCTGTTCCGCGAGTTTGAGCGCGAGACCGGAATCAGGGTCGTGGCCGTGTTCGATACGGAGGAAACGAAAAGCACTGGTGTGCTCAACCGGCTGATTGCGGAAGGGGACAATCCGCGCGCGGACCTGTTCTGGTCGGGCGATCCGGTCCGCCCGTTCCTACTCATCGGGCGCGGCTTGACCGCGCCCTATGTGCCCGCGAACGCAGCGGCAATCCCGGCGACCTTCAGGGACGCGGATGGAAGCTGGACCGGCACTTCGGCACGTGCGCGCGTGCTCCTCGTCAATCGCGAACGGCTGGCGGGCCGACCGATGCCGACCAGGCTCGATGATCTGGCTGATCCGCGCTGGAAGGGTAATGTGGCCATCGCCAATCCCCTGTTCGGAACCACGACCATGCACGCGGCCGCGCTGTTCGCCACGCGCGGTGAAGCGGAAGCACGCCGCTTTTTCGAGGCGCTGAAAGCCAATGATGTGCGCGTAGCCGGGTCGAATGGCGAGGTTCGGCGGCTGGTCGTTTCGGGAGAAGTGGCCTTCGGACTGACGGATACCGACGATGCCTATGAAGCCGTGAAGGACGGTGCCCCGGTCGAAATCGTCTATCCCGATCAGGATGGCGCAGGTGCGCTGGTGATGCCAACAAGCGTGATCCTGATCCGTGGCGGCCCCAACCCCGGTACAGCGCGGCAACTGGCGGATTTTCTTGTCTCGCCAGAAGCTGAGCGGATGATGGCGGCATCTGCCGCGCACATGCCGCTCCATTCCGGCGTTGCCACCCCCGCAAATGTCGGGCGGATCGAGAATATCAGGGCCATGGAGGTCGATTATGGTGAGGTTGCATCCACCATGGAAAGGATCCAGCCATGGCTGCGGGAATGGGTCGGCCTGTCGTCCGGTGGTCAGTGAAACGCCTGCCCACAGCACAGCATGTTCTGCTCGGCGGTAGCGGTGCAATCCTGGTCACGGCCTGCCTGCTCCCGCTGATCTGGCCGTTGATCGGGCTGGTCAGCGCCGGGGGCGAGGCTGCCTCGCTGTCGCTTCTTGCCGACACGGCCCTTTGGAGCCTGCTGGCCCGCACGGTTGCGGTCACTTGTGGCGTTCTCGCCCTCGCACTGGCTGTCGGCCTGCCAATGGCGTTCCTGGTCGCGCGGTCGGACGTGGCGGGACGCGGTCTGGCCTTGGTCCTGCACGCCTTTCCGGCCCTGCTGCCGCCGCTGCTTCCGGCGCTTGGCTGGTTCCACCTGCTTGGACGGCAAGGCCTGATCGGCAACGAGACGTCCGCAGCTTTCCTGTTCAGCGAAGCTGGCGTGGTGCTCACGCTCGGTCTCGCACTCGCCCCGATTGTCACAGCGCTGACGGCGCTTGCGTTGTGGAACGCTGATCCGACGCAAGAGGAGGCCGCGCGGATCACTGCCTCGCCGCTCCGGGTGGCGACGCACATTCTTCTGCCGTCTGCCCGCCCCGGAATCGTGCTTGCCGGGATCGTGATCGCCGCGCTGGCGCTGTCGGAGGTGGGCGTCCCGACATTCCTGCGCACCCGAACCTACGCCTCGGCAGTGTTTGCCCGATTGGGCGGCGTGGACTTTGCGCCGATGGAGGCGCTTGTACTGACGCTGCCGGTGCTTGCGCTTACGGGCGTTTTGCTGGGCGCGGCGCGGTGGGCGACGGGTGGCCGCTCCTTTGCCACTTTCGGGTTGCGCAGCTTTCGCCAGCCCCCGATGGCGCTTGGCTCATGGCGGACGCCTGCCAGTCTGTTTTGCTGGGCAGTCGCGCTGTTGTCGGTAGCGCCGATTGCGGCTCTGGCATGGCGTGCGGGCCGCGAAGGCTTTGCTGCCGTTCCGGTTTGGATCGGTGATGGGATGAGCAACAGCCTCAGGCCTGCTGCTCTGGCTGCTTGTGTCATTGCGTTAATCGCCCTTCCGCTGGGGCATGGCCTGGCACGCGGCAGCCGCGGTGCTGCTGTCCTCGACATGACAGCGCTGGTGGCCTTCGTTGCCCCGCCTGCCTTGCTGGGGTGGGGCTGGTCGCGCTGTGGAACCGCCCCGAGACGGACTGGCTCTATGGGAGTTGGCTGATCATCGCCCTGGGCTATGTCGGTCGTTATGCCGTCATCGGCGTCCGGGCGTTCGCGGCGTCATGTGCGCAGCTTCCGCCCACGATCGAGGATGCGGCGCGGGTGTTTGGCACTGGCTATGGCGCACGGCTGGTGCGGATCGTTATCCCGTTACAGGCGCGCGCGTTCATGGGCGGCTGGCTGTTGGTGCTGCTGTTCTGTCTGCGCGACCTTGAAACAGCGGCGCTATTCTACCCGCCGGGTAAGGAGCCGCTGGCAATTCGCATTTTCACTCTCGAAGCGAACGGGCCGGAAGCAGTCGTAGCGGCGCTGGCATGTGTCCAAGCTGCACTCTCGGCGGCAGCCCTGGCGCTTGCCCTGCCGCTTCTCAGCGTAAGGTCTGGACGATGAATAGCGCCCTCCGCTTTGATGACGTTTCACTCCGTTATGGCACCCGCACGGTTGTGTCGGATGTGTCGCTCGCGGTCGATGAAGGTGAGGTGCTGTGCCTGCTGGGATCATCCGGCTGCGGCAAGAGCAGCCTGGTGCGCTTGGCGCTTGGGCTTACCCCGCCCACCACGGGTCGGGTATTTGTCGGCGAACAAGAGGCGAGCGTGGCTGACCGGATAATCGTTCCACCGGAACAGCGCGGCCTTTCGGTCGTGTTTCAGGACCTTGGCCTGTGGCCGCACATGTCGGTCGAAAAGCATCTCCGCTTCGTGCTGTCTTCGCGCCGGTTTGCTGCCGCAGAGCATGACAGCGCTATCGCCGCGATATTGGCGGGGGTGGAACTGTCTGGCCGCCGCCAATGCTATCCGGCACAATTGTCCGGGGGTGAGCGCCAGCGGCTGGCGATCGCACGGGCACTGGTCGTCAGGCCCCAGGTCGTGCTGCTCGACGAGCCGCTGTCGAACCTCGATCTGGTCCTGAGGCGCGAGCTGATCGAGCTGTTCGGCGGGCTGTTTGCCGAGCTGAATGCCTCGGTCCTCTACATCACTCACGATATCCGCGAGGCGGCCTTGCTGGGTGACCGCATGGCGGTGATGGATTCCGGCACAATCACCGCGACGGGGACGCTCGCGGAATTGAGCAAGCTGCAAATCCCGCTCATCCTCGAATCCCTTGATGGGACGGCGCGGCGCGGTGAGTAGGCCAGGCACGCAACAGGAGATTCCAATAAAGTTCTCAGGGTTTGACAGGCATCAAGGCGGCACATCTTCGTTCGGGCCACGCATTCCATCAATATCCGGGAATCGTGCCGGGCCAGTGACAACAAATGGAGCCGGGATATGAAAATCATTGCGGCATTATTGGCGGCGGCGATTGCTTGCACGCCTGTTGGCTACCCGGCTCTCGCAAATGAACCGGCAGAGCAACAGGGCAGGCTCTACGTCACATCCTGGTTCGGCGGGGTCATCAGCGTTGTGGATATTGCCAGCGGAGCGGTGTCGGCCAGCATCCCGGTGGGCGTGCAGGATCATAATGTCGTGCTCAATCCCGACCAGACGCGGGCGTGGGTGACGAACAATAATGACAACACCGTATCGGTGATCGACACGGCGACCAACCGGGTGATCGCCACTGTGCCGGTTGGCGTGGGGCCACGGCACAGCTACTTCGCGCCCGACGGCAGCGAGGTTTATGTCACCAACGAATTCGACGATACGGTCTCGATCGTCGATCCGGTGGAGAACAGCGCGATAGCGACAGTGGGCGTGGGCATGATGCCGCATTTTGCGCTGGCGGTGGGTGATCGGCTGTTCGTCACCAATTTCGGTGGGCGCAGCGTTTCGGTGGTGGATCGCCGCACGCGGCAGATTGCGGCCACCATCCCGGTCGGCACAGGGCCGCTGGGTGCTGGCGCGACGCGCAACGGGGCCTTCGTCTATGTCGCCTGCCACGCCGCCAACGAAGTGGCGGTGATTGATGCTGCGAGCCTTCAGGTCGTAGCCCGGATTCCAACCGAGCCTGGCCCGGTGCAGGTGAGCGTCAACCCCGATCAGGCCTTCGCCTGGGTTGCCGCTGACGGGCGCGGCACGGTCCAGAAAATTGATCTGGCCACCAATAGCGTGGTGAAAACGATCCGCATCGCGCCCGATGCCGGAAGCCACGGCATTTCCTTCGGCGCTGGCGGCAGGCTGCTGTTTGTTACCAACACCGGCAACAGCACGGTTTCCGTGATCGACACCACGCGTGATGAAGTCGTCAACACGGTGCCGGTAGCGCGCGCGCCGGAAGGCATCGCTTTCATCCGGCCCTGAGTCGTCCCGCAAAGCGCGTGGGGGGGTGGGGAAAGCGCGAGGGGTGGATGGCAGGCCCCTGCAATCCGAGCCTTCCTGGTTGAAATTGAGTGGTACAAGACCACTTCTCATCAATGCCCAGACATCCGCGACAAACGTGAAGCAGGATGAACCGCCAATATGTGCGATTCGCGCGCAAATGCCGTCCATGTCGGCGTGAATCTCCGACACGTCCGCATTGAAAATCGGCAAGATCAGGCTCAACGCAAATGTAGTGAAGAAAGTTTACCGACTCTGGCCGCCCCGACTGCGCGTCCATGGCCTTCTCTATTCTTCCGTAACCGTTCCTATCCTTCTCTTTGTCATTCTATCCGCGTCTGCGCTCACAGGGTAGATGAGTGAAAATCGCCTTGCGTCAGGCATTTGAACAGGAAATTCTTGCTTCAGGGGGCACCAGTAACTGCCAACGAATGGAAGCAAGTCCCATGTCCAACACCGACAAGATCATCCGCCTGAAGACCGTCCTCGCCCGCACCGGCCTGTCCCGCTCAACCATGTATCGCAAGATCGCCGAGGGGACATTCCCGACCCAGGTCAAAATCAGCGTCCATGGCGCAGGTTGGCGGGAGTCCGCTGTCAATCGCTGGATCGATGATCCCATGTCATACCAAAACGAAAGTGCAGCGCAGTGACGCCGCCGCCTAAGCTTGAGCCGATTTGCGTGACGGTCAATGAGGCGGCACGCATGATCGGCGTCGGTCGCACCAAGCTCTACGAGCTGATTGCGTCGGGCGAGATTGAGGCGGTCAAGCTCGGCAAGTCGACCCGGATCACAACCTCCAGTCTGCACAAGCTGGTCATGCAGCGGCGCGCGCCAGGATAGGATTGCCGAATTTGCGCAACTCGGGGCCTTTTAACGTGTTCACTGACGATGGCATAGTTTCAACCGCGCTTTGGGCCGGCTCGGGTTGCTAGGACGATCAATCCCACATTCCCCAAGTAAATCGCTGATTTTGCTGTCAGGATCTCAATATTTCCGATATAAATCATGGTGTTGATGGCCGTGAGGGGCGCGTTTGATGGATCACCCAGAGGGTGCGGGTTCGAAGCGGGCAGATCGGGTCGAGTTCGACCGCCGGGTGCATGTGGAGTTCCGAGGTGCGCAGCTCAGTTCCGACGGCGGCCTGCTGGTGATGCGCGAGCTGGATGACGCGCTCGGGCTGTCCGATCTGGCGGCAAAAGCATTGCGCGACACCCGGCGCGGCAAGAACACGGTCCACCGGCTTGACGGGTTGTTCCGGCAATCGGTGTTCGGGCGACTGGCCGGATACGAGGATGTGAACGACGCCGACCGCCTGGCCCTCGATCCGGTGATGCGCCAGGTCGTGGGTGGAAGGGCTGTCGATGCGCAAGCGGCCTCGGCCTCGCAGATGGGACGGTTCGAGACCGAGACACTGGCACAGCCCGAGAACCGTGCCGCGCTGGCCGACCTGAATGGCCAATGGATCGACCGGTTCCATGACCGTAACGGGCTGAAGTACATCGTTCTGGACATGGACAGTTCGGTCAGCCCCACCCATGGCGATCAGGAGGGCGCGGCCTGGAACGGGCATTTCGACTGCACCTGCTATCACCCGAACTTTTTGTTCAACCAGTTCGGCATGCTGGAGCGCTGCGCCTTGCGCCATGGCAACGTCCACAGCGCCGATGGCTGGCGGGACGTTCTCGACCCCGTCATCGCCCGCTACGCGGAGCGCGACCTTTGCGGCCGGTTCTTCCGGGCTGACGCCGCCTACGCGATCCCCGCGATCTATGAGCGGCTGGAAGAAGCCCGATTCTTCTACGCCATCCGGCTGCCTGCGAACAACGTCCTGCGCGAGAAGATCGCGCATCGGCTGACGCGCCCTGTCGGGCGACCTTCGCTGACCAAGGTCAAGCGCTTCTACGAAGACTTCGAGTATCAGGCGGCATCCTGGGACAAGGAACGCCGGGTGATCGCCAAGATCGAATGGCATCCGGGCGAACTGTTCCCGCGTGTCGGCTTCATCGTCACCAACCTGCCGATGGAGCCCGACTGGGTGGTGCGGTTCTATAACCAGCGCGGCACCGCCGAGCAGCACATCAAGGAAGGTAAATATGCCTTCCACTGGACGCGGCTGTCATGCCGGAAGTTCCGCGACAATGAGGTGCGACTGCAACTGCATGCGCTGGCCTACAACCTGGCCATCTTCTTGCGCTGCATCGAGTTGCCCGAGACGATGGCCGACTGGTCGTTGACCAGCCTGCAACTGAAGCTGATCAAGATCGGGGCACGTGTCGTCCGCCATGCCCGCGCCATCACCTTCCAGCTGGCCGAGGTGGCCGTCACCGGTCCGATGGTCCGCGCCATCCTCGCCGCCATCCGCCGATTGCGAGCGCCTCCGCTATGCGCATGACCGCCATCCACGCCCAAACTGAACGAAAACGGCAGGATGGGTCTGTCCGCTGCGCTGAAAAACACCGCCACGGAGCACAACACGGCGGCTTCGCGGGCCAAATCCCTGTCTCAGCGCCTTGCGCGCCCGACGACGCCGCTCGGGACGGAAAATGATTGTCCTGCGGTCGGATTCGGGCGAAACTCACGTCAGACGGCATGCCACATGGGAATGTGTTTAAGTCTTTATGTGAAGGCCGGGCGATTGCTGACCGGGGCGGTCGCGCCCCTGAGGAATGGCCCCTAACGAAAACTGGCCTTGTCCATGGCGCCTGCCGCGCTGGCGATTGCGGCTTCGCCGTTCGGGATCGTTCCGGCGATCCTGTTCCTGTTCACGCCCCGGCCGCGCGCGGGGGCGGCGGCTTTCCTGTTTGGCTGGGGGCTGGGGATTGCCGCCGGATTTCTGCTGGCGGCGCTGGCCGCCGCCTGGCTGGATGGCTGGCAAGCCGGGCCGGCGCTGCCATGGGTGAAGCGCGCGCTGGGGGCGGCGTTGCTGCTGCTGGCGGCGCGCAATGTGCTGCGCCGCGATCAGGGGACGGAGGTGCCGGGCTGGATGCGCGGCATTGAAACCGCGTCTCCGGCGGGTGCCTTCCGGCTGGGGCTGCTGCTGTCGCTCGCCAATCCCAAGGTGCTGCTGCTTGCACTGTCTGCCGGCGCGACGGGCGTGGATGCCGGGCTTTCGGTCGGCTCGGGGCTGGCGCTGGCCGCCCTGCTGTTCGCGATGGCCGCTTCCGCCACGGTGGCGACGCCACTGATCGCGCATCTTCTGGCCGGAGAGCGAGTGCTGCGCCCGCTTTCCGCCGCGCGGGACTGGCTGGTGGCCAACAACAGCCTCGTCGTCGGCGCCGTGCTGGCGCTGATCGGTGCGAAGCTGCTGCTGGGCTGAGCCTATTTCTTCAGTCTATTTTTTCAGCGGCACCAGTTCCTCGCGCTCCACATTGAACGGTGGCGGGTAGCCTGCGGCGGCGAAGGTGGCGGCAATCGCCTTGTTCGTATCAAAATACACCTGCCAGTAATTGTCTGTGTGGCAGTGCGGACGGACGCAGAGCAGCGTGCCCAGCTCGTTGAAATCCAGGATTTCGACCGTCGGCGCCGGTTCGGCCAGCACGTTGGGAATGGCGGTCAATTTCTGTCTAAGGGTTTCGTGATATAGCCTAAAAGTGTGGGGTAGGGTGTGGGGAAGACTCAGCGAGATTGGGAAATAATCTTATATACAAGGCGTTAAAGAATAGGTTCGAATCCAGCCCTGCCACCACCATCCTTTCACCAATTTGCCGCCACCGGCCTTGCTGAGCTTCCAGCTTGTCCTATGCGTATTGGCCCTATAGGACAGCCCGCCATGAGCGATATCACCCCCGTCATTTCCGCGACCGGGCTTTTTACCCCGCCCGAATCGATCAGCAACGAAGAGCTGGTAATCAGCTTCAACGCCTATGTGGCACAGCACAATGCAAACCACGCCGCAGAGATCGCGGCGGGCACGGTGGCTGAGCTTCAGCCCAGTTCCGCCGAATTCATCGAAAAGGCCAGCGGCATCAAATCGCGCCATGTGATGAGCAAGGCGCCGCTGCTCGATCCGGCGATCATGGCCCCGCGCTGGCCGGAACGGCCCAATGAGGAAATCTCGGTGCTGGCGGAAATCGGCGTGGCGGCGGCGCGCGATGCGCTGGCCAAGGCCGGGCGCGATGTGGCTGATGTTGACGCGGTGCTGTGCGCTGCATCCAACATGCAGCGTGCCTATCCGGCGATGGCTATCGAAATTCAGGATGCGCTGGGGATTGACGGGTTTGGCTTTGACATGAATGTCGCCTGCTCATCGGCCACTTTCGGCATCCAGACGGCTGCCGATTATGTACGCGCGGGGCATGCCCGGTCGGTGCTGGTGGTCAGCCCGGAAATCTGCTCCGGCCATCTCAACTGGCGGGATCGCGACAGCCATTTCATCTTTGGTGATGTCGCCACGGCGGTGCTGGTGGAAGCGCGCGATATCGCACCTGCCAATCACTGGGAAATCCTTGGAACCAAGCTGAAGACGGTGTTTTCCAACAATATCCGCAACAATTTCGGCTTCCTTAATCGCGCCCATCCCGAATCGCGGGACGCGGCGGACAAGCTGTTCGTGCAGGAAGGCCGTAAGGTGTTCAAGGAAGTGGTACCGATGGTGGCCAGCATGATCGTTGAACAGTCCGAACGGCTGGGGTTGGACCCGCAGGCATTGCGGCGGTTGTGGCTGCATCAGGCCAATCAGGGCATGAACCGTCTGATTTCGCAGCGCGTGCTGGGGCATGAGGCGAATGAGGATGAAAGCCCGACGGTGCTCGACACCTATGGCAACACCTCAAGCGCCGGATCGATCATCGCTTTCCATCTCAACAATGCTGATCTGGCGGTGGGCGACGCCGGGGTGATCTGTTCATTCGGGGCGGGTTATTCGGCAGGCACGGTTTTCGTGCGCAAGGCAGGCTGACAGATCATGGCAGGCGAAATTCTCGATAATCGTGGCAATGGCGAAGCAGGATGGGATTGGCCATCGATCCATCCCGAAGGGCGCAAGTTCGGCCTGATCGCTGCGGCGCTGTCAGGCTTTTGCGCGTTCATCGCCTGGGAAACACTGGCCTGGCCGCTGGGCGTGCTGGTGCTGGGGATTCTGGCGTTTTTCCGCGATCCGGTGCGGGTCACACCGCAGGGGGAGCGTTATATCGTTGCGCCCGCCGACGGGCTGGTGACGCTGATCCAGCAGGTTGAGCCGCCGCGTGAGCTGATGCTGGACGATGGCAGCGGCCTGCCCGGCTTGCCCGCCGGGCCGGTGACTCGCATTTCGATTTTCATGAGCGTGTTCGATGTTAACAACAATCGCGCCCCGATTGGCGGCACGGTGCGGCGGGTCGTCTATATCCCCGGCAAGTTCATGAATGCCGATCTCGACAAGGCCAGCGAAGAGAACGAGCGGCAGCATCTGCTGATCGAACGTGGCGACGGGCTGATGGTGGGCTTTACCCAGATCGCCGGGCTGGTGGCGCGGCGGATCGTGCCCTTTGTGAAGCCGGGCGATATTCTGGCCGCTGGGCAGCGTTTCGGCCTGATCCGCTTCGGCAGCCGCGTCGATGTCTATCTGCCGGCGGGAACCGAGCCAAAGGTGCTGATGGGGCAAAAGACCATCGCGGGTGAAACCATTCTGGCCGAAGTGGGCGAAAAGCCGCTGATCGAGGGCATCAGCCAGTGAGCCGCGATCTGCCGCGCCCGCGGCTTCCCGGCGGGTTGACGCTGCGGGCGATGGTGCCCAACGCGATCACCGCCGCAGCCTTGTGCGCCGGATTGACGGGCATCCGCTTTGCCACCACCGGCGAATGGGACAAGGCCGTGTTGGCAGTGATCCTGGCCGGAATGCTCGATGGCGTGGATGGCCGCATCGCGCGCCTGCTGCGGGCGCAATCGCGCTTTGGTGCAGAGCTGGACAGCCTTGCCGATAATGTTTCCTTTGGCGTGGCACCTGCGCTGATCCTGTTCATGTGGTCGCTGAAGGAACTGCCACGCATCGGCTGGTTCGCGGCGCTGGCCTTTGCGGTTTGCATGGCGCTGCGTCTGGCGCGCTTCAATGCCCGGATCGATATGGCCGATGAACCGCGCAAGCAGGCCGGGTTCCTTACCGGTGTTCCCGCGCCGGTGGGGGCAGGGCTGGTGCTGCTGCCGATGTATCTGTGGATCATCACCGGCGATGCACTGTTCCGCAATCCTCTGCTGGTCAGCGCCTGGCTGGTCGCGATGGCGGTGCTGCTGATCTCTGCCGTGGCGACGCTCAGCTGGGGTAAGCTGCGACCAAGGCGCAGCGTGCGATTGGGCCTGCTGGCATTTCTGGGGCTGGTGGGGGCAGCGGCTTTGACTGAACCATGGTGGACGCTGGTCGGGATCTGCGTGGTCTATCTGGCCACTCTGCCGCTGGGCATGATCCTCTATGCCCGCGTCAAGCGGCAGCGCGCCAATCGTGAGGCTGTTCGGACCGCGCCCGACGAGGCTTGAACGCCACCACCTTGCCATCGTTCCAGCCGATCTGGTGCGTTACGACCCGAAATCGCAACTCCTGTTGTTGGGGGCCTTGCGCCAGGGCGCTGCGCAGCGCGCGCGCCTTGGGGGCATAGCGATGCAGCATGGATGCGATCACACCCAGCGCCAGCAGCGCGCTCAGGCTGAACAGGGCGGCAAACAGGGTAGCGATCATGCTGTGCGATCCTTCCTCATCACCTCCGCAACCCTGTGGAGGGGCTGTGGGAGACTTGTGGACAAAACGGAAA
>JBGAIR010000053.1:0-17099 GCA_044225335.1 Novosphingobium sp.
GCTATCCCCCACATTGCCGCATAGCCGCCATAGGATGCGCCGACGATGCAGGCCCGGTGCGGATCAGCGATGCCTTCTTTTGCCGCCCAATTCAGCGCATCGGTAACATCATCCTGCATGGCAAGGCCCAACTGCCCTTCGCCAGCCCGAAGGAAGTCGTTACCATAGCCGGTCGATCCGCGAAAATTGGGCTGCAACACCGCATATCCCCGGCTGGCAATGAACTGTGCCCAATAGTCATAATCTGCTGTGTCCCGCGCCCATGGGCCGCCATGCGGCATGATGACGATGGGTAAATTCTTTGGCGCGCGATCGGTCGGCAGAGTAAGCACAGCCTCGATCGAAAGGCCATCGCGGGCCGTGTATTTGACCAGCCGAACCGGGCCGAGGGTCCGTCCTTCCAGGGCGTTATTGATCCAGGCAATCCGCTGCATCTTTTCGCCATAGATGTTGAAGAAATACAGCCCACCGGGAGAATTCGGGCGATCAACGACCACCAGCATCCGGCTGCGATCATCGCTGAGGCTGGTAATATAGGCGCGGCGTGTACCGACCGCTTCATCAAGCACACTCTGCACCTTGGTCATCGCATCGTCGAACCAGTGGGTCTTGCCGCTTTCCAGTCGGACACCAATCAGTGTAAGACCGTCTGCAGACAATATGACGCCATCGATTGCATCGCCGGCCGGTGCCGGAAAAACCGTGCGAACATCCGCCTGAGTATTCAGATCGACTTCAAAAATAGCCGAATGCCCGGCATCGTCATCATGGATTGCCAGCGCATGGTCAGTGCCGGGCAGGAAAAGAAATGGGTCGAGCAGGGTTTCACGTTTGCGCGCGTCAGCGCGATCAATCATGCTGAATGCGCTATCTGTCGCGCTTCGGTAAAGCAGGCGAAATTTGCGGCTATCGTCATCATAGCTGACGCCGGTTCTGACGATCCCTGCGGCATCGGCGCTCCAGTCCATTATACCAGGTCGGCCTTGTACCACCTGGCGCGATTTCCCGGTGGCAACATCGACGCGGAACACTGCTGGCCAGAATTGTTCGTCCATGTAGATCGAATTCTGGGCCGCTACCAGGATGTTACTGCTGCCATCACGAGCGGACCAGACGACGTCAGACGCATTCTGCCCATTTTTGTCCCACAACAGCCGGGTGAGCTTGCCGGTCTTGGCATTGACGCCAACCAGCCGGGTAATCTGCCAGCGGTCGCTGCCCTCAATCATCTGGAGCGTGCTGAGCCCCACCACGACATTCTCGTTGTTGACCCAGCGTAACCAGTCAATCTGGGTGCCTTCCGGGGTGGTGACGGCAATTTTTTTGGCATTGGGTTCGAACAGATTGATAATGGAAAGGACTTGCCGGCCCTGAACGCCGAACAGCCCAGCGACCAGATTGCCATCGGGCGACAGATAGGCCCGGGAAACCAGTGGTATTCTGGCGAAGCTCTCGACCGAAAGCGGGCCGGGATATGGGTCCGGATTGGCCGCGACGGGCGATGGTTCCACATGCGCCTGTGCCGGATGCAGGGCCAGGGCAAGAGCCAGAGCGCCAGCAATCAGCCCGGAAAACCTCAATGTCATTCTGCCCCCAACTCGCAAGCCGAAGAAGAACCTAAGAAATAATAAGGTGTTGTAAAGTAGGAAGGGCACTCAAGCGGCTGGATATTCAACCCCGACCACTTCCCATTCCTTTTCGCCGCCGGGCAGGCGGACGCGGCGGAGGTCGCCGATGGCGGCACCGCGCAGGGCGCGGGCGATGGGTGCGCTCCAGCCGATCAAGCCGGCGGAGGCGTCCTGTTCGTCATCGCCCACCAGCGTCAGCACGCGCTGGTTGTCATCCTCATCGGCGATGGTGACACGGGCACCGAACCAGACGCGGCCGCGATCTTCCTGCCGGGCCGGATCGATCACCCGGCAGGCCTTCATCCGCTTGGCCAGATGCGCCAGTTCGCGATCGATTTCGCGCATCCGCTTGCGGCCATAGAGGTAATCGCCATTCTCGCTGCGATCGCCATTGCCCGCCGCCCAGCTGACGATCTCTACAATCGCCGGGCGCTCGGTGCCGAGCAGATGATAATAGCGCGCGCGCAGCGCGGCCAGCCCGGCAGGGGTGATCGGCGGTCCTTCGGTGCTCATCGGCGTGATCAGCCCGGAGTTTGCTTGCCCAGAAAGCGGCTGAGCGGATTGGGGCCCCGATTGCTGGCCTTGTCCGGGTTCATCGCTTCATAGACGACCGCGTTTTCCAGCACATGCTGCACATATCCGCGCGTTTCGGTGAGCGGGATGCGCTCGATCCAGTCAATCCAGTCGATCCCGCCATTGCGGGGATCACCATTGGCGCGCAGCCATTTGTTCACATTGCCCGCGCCGGCGTTGTAAGCCGCAACGGCCAAAGGATAGCTGCCGCCGAAATAATCCATCAGCCGGCCAAAATAGGCATCGCCCAGCCGCAGGTTATAGCCGCCATCCAGCGTCAGCGCCTGCACGTCATAGCTCATGCCCAGCTTGCCCGCCTGTTCGCGCGCGGTGGCAGGCATCAGCTGCATCAATCCGCGCGCACCGGCGTGGCTGACAGCGTTCTGGGCAAACTGGCTTTCCTGCCGGGTGATGGCATGCAGCATGGTCCAGTTGCTGCCGGGCGGGGCCGGGATCAGCGGAAAGCCGATCTGCTGGAAATCGCCAAAGCCATCGGTATGCGCGGCCTGCGCCAGGATGACGCCCAGATCGCGGCGGCCGATTTCCCGTGCCAGATCGGCAACCAGCACATGATCGCTTTCGCTTTGCGCCTGTTCGCAGATTTCGCGGAAAAAGCGCACGCCGGTTGGCCAGTCGCTTTCGCGCGCCACTTCGCGCACGGCCGCGGTGAGCGGACGGGCGTTGAAATTGTCGCGTTCGGCCCGGCTCGGCACGGTTTTGGGCATGGTGTTGAAGGCGGGCAGCGGTTGGCCCAGCCGCTCCAGCGCCAGCATGCCATAGAACTGATCGGGATATTGCGATGCCATGCTGAAATAGCGTTGCGCCTCGGCCATATTGCCCGCGCGCACCATCGATCGTCCCGCCCAATAGAACCCTTTCGAACGCGTCTGCGGGGTGCGCGCCGCCGCACCATAGCGCCAGAACAGCGCCGCCGCCTGACGGCCATCGCCCAGGCTGTTCAGCGCCTTCATCCCGCCCAGCCACATCAGCGAGGTGTAATCGTCGCGGATCTTGAACGACTGGCGGCTGACATCGGTGCCGGGGGAAAAGGCATCGTCGATCGAAGCGGCGATGCGCACCGCGCTGCTGGCGTCGCTGGCCTTGGCCACGGCCAGAAGCTCGCTCACCCAGCGGCGCGGATCGCGCGGCGGTGCGGCAAAGCGGGGACGGGTGGTCAGCAGATAGGCGGCACTGCCTGCCTGTCCGGTGCTGCGCAGCATCCGCACGCGGTTATAGACATAGCCGGGATCGCCCAGTGCCTCCGCGCCAATGCTCAGCCCCAATGCGACCGGATCCTTGCTGTTGACCATGCCCAGCCGGGCCAGCAGCTGCATGCGCGCGGCCGGGGAAACATAGAGCGCCTGCTGCTCCGCCTGCGGCGCGGCTTCGGCCCACAGCAGCGCGTCCATGCGCGCATCGTGGTCAGCCGGGGTCAGCACCGGGGCAAGCTGGGCAGACAAGGCTGCCTGCGCGCGTTCCCCCATCACCCCGCCGCGCCAAGCCTCCAGCGCCACCTGACGCGCTTCGGGTCTGCCGACCGCGCTCAGCGCCAGCGCATATTGCGCCCGTGCCTGATTGGTGACGGGCGGGTAGCGATCAAAGAAGCTGACGATCCGCGCCGGTTCGACCGTTTCGCGTTCCAGCGCGGCTTCGGCGGCAAGGCGCAGCTTGGCTTCTTCCGGAAAGCCGGGGTAGCTGCTGAGGAACGAGGCGTAATCCAGAAACGGAAAGCGATCCGAACTGGTAAGCAGCTTCCACCGGGCAATCGCCTGCGCCATCGCTTCCGAACGATTTCCGGACAGGGCGGCGCGGGCGCGGTCCCACTCGCTGCCGTCTTGCGACGTGCCGCTTTGGGCGGTTGCTGCCGATGGCGACAAAGCCAACATTGCGAGCAGCCAAGGAATAGTCTTGCGAACCATGCTGGACATGCTGCGCTTTCGCTCCTTATCAGGCGCTGAATGATTTGTTGCCCCGGATGCGGGGCGGTGGTTTCGGCTCCTATGGGGCAAGTGCAAGGGGAAAGTCCATGTTTTCCGGTTCCATTCCGGCTCTGGTGACGCCATTTCGCGACGGACTGGTGGATGAGGCTGCCTTTCGCCGCCTGATCGATTGGCAGATAGAGCAGGGATCGAAAGCACTGGTTCCCTGCGGTACCACCGGGGAAGCGCCCACGCTCAGCAACGATGAACAGCATCGCCTGTTCGCGATCTGTGTCGAACAGGCCGCCGGGCGGGTGCCAGTGATGGCGGGCTGCGGCAGCAATGATACGCAGACGGCGCTGTGGCATATGCAGGTGGCAAAGGAATGCGGGGCGGCAGCAGCGCTGATGGTCGCGCCCTATTACAACCGGCCCAGCCAGGACGGGCTGCTGGCGCATTTTTCCTATCTGGCAGAACAGGTCGATCTGCCGATCATTCTCTATAACGTGCCGGGGCGTACCGTCACCGATATGCAGCCCGCGACCGTGGCCGAACTGGCGCGGCGCTTTCCGGATCGGGTGATCGGTATCAAGGATGCCACCGGCGATCTGACCCGTGTGACCGCCCACCGCATCGCGGCGGGCGAAGGCTTTGTGCAGCTTTGCGGCAATGATGACATCGCCCTGCCGTTCAATGCGGCGGGCGGGGTCGGCTGCATTTCCGTGACGGCCAATGTTGCCCCCCGGCTCTGTGCCGATTTCCAGGCCGCCAGCCTGACGGGCGATCTCGCCACTGCGCATGATCTCAACCAGCGGCTGTTCGCGCTGCATGGGGCGATGTTCGCCGATGCTTCGCCCGGTCCGGTCAAATATGCGCTCAGCCGCCTGCATGACTGGCTCAGCGATGAAGTGCGCCTGCCGCTGGTGCCGTGCAGCGCGGCGGCGCGCACGGCGGTGGATGCGGCGCTGGATCAGGCCGGTTTGCTTTAGCGCTTCCGGCGCAGCGGTTCCATCGGCTGAGCGAAGTACCGCGCCCAGACATAGCGCCATGGAATGATGAAATAGGCGATCACGATGCCTATGCAATCATCGAACAGGCCTTGCAGTTCAATGTTCCATGCACCTCTGAGCCAGGCGGGCAGCGCGATGACTGTCAGCCAGACTGTCTTCCACGCGGTTTCGTAGAGCATAACCGGAAGCATCTGCAGCGGGTAGCGCACGCCAATCAGGCTCATCAGCGCCAGCGCACCCAGCATCGATTTGGCGAGGCCCCAGTTGAGTGGCTGCCCGACTTGTTCGAACAAAAGCCTGTACCAGACAAAGCCGCCCATGAAGCAGGCCATCAGCAGAAAGAGCAGGCGCATGGCATTGATGCGCCAGGTGGCGACTGGTGGAAAGTCCGGGGTTGGCATTGGCTGCATTGGCGCGATTCCGACGCGAAGGGAATTGTATTGGTGACATAATACACCATATCAGTCAAGCCTGTGCGATCAGCCTGCGCGCATGGCTGCGTCATGTGTTGAATTCCTGATTTCAAACGGAAATTCCCCTAGGGCATGGCCCTAGCCAGTTTTCCCCGATGTCGTTGCAAACCCGGTATCAAGCCTGACAGGCTAATGTCTTCATGCGTGGCAGCGAGCGATCGCTGATAACAGGCATGGAGATCAGGCAATGAACAGTCCTTTGCAAAACAGTGGTGGCAGCGCCGATGACGTCATGGCGCAACGTCTGTCTTTCGTAGATTTTACCGAGGAGGATCGCAGTGCGCTTCGGGGGATGCGCGCAACGCTGGGGCGGAGCATCGGCCCGGCGCTTGATCGGTTTTATCGACGCATCCGCAGCACCCCGCAAACCAGCCGGTTCTTTTCCGGTGACGACCATGTTTCGCGGGCGAAAGGCGCGCAAAGCAACCATTGGGACGCAATTGCCTAGGCCGAGTTCGGCAGCGCCTATTTCCAGCGTGCCCGCACCATTGGCCTGACCCATGCCCGCATCGGGCTGGAACCGCGCTGGTACATTGGCGGCTATTCGCTGGTGGCGGAAGATCTGGTTTCCGCCCTGATCGCTGATCGCCGCTTTGCTCCGCGCAAGAAGCTGGCAAAGGAGGTTTCGGCGCTGGTCAAGGCGATCCTGCTCGATATCGAAATCAGCATTTCAGTCTATCAGGAAAGCTCTGACGAAGAAATCATCGGCAAGCTGGGCGTGGGGCTGGCGGCGCTGGCGGAGGGCGATCTGACCCATCGGGTATCTGGTGTTTCCAGCCGGTTCCAGCAGCTGGAGCAGGATTTCAACGTCGCTGCCGAACGGCTGGAAGCCAGCGTTGCCGGCTTTGCCCGCACCGCTGAATCGGTGCGGCTTGGCGCAGATGAAATCAGCGCCGCATCCAATGTTCTGGGTGGCCGCACCGGGCGGCAGGCGGGCGCACTGGAAGAAACCGCAGCCTCGATCCGCGATGTGACCGAGGCCGTGCAGGCCAGCGCTCGCAGCGCGGTGGATGTCGACAGCACCGTTGGTTCGACCCATCGTGAAGTAACCGAAGGGCAGCAAGTGGTCGAACAGGCGCTGGCGGCGATGAATGCGATCGAGCGATCATCGCAGGAAGTTACCAAGATCATCGATCTGATCGATGGCATTGCCTTCCAGACCAATCTGCTGGCGCTCAACGCCGGGGTAGAGGCGGCGCGGGCAGGCGATGCAGGCAAGGGCTTTGCGGTTGTCGCCAATGAAGTGCGGGCGCTGGCCCAGCGCACTGCCGATGCCGCGGGCGAGATCAAGCAATTGATCGTTACCAGCGGCGAACAGGTGGGCGAAGGGGTGACGCTGGTCGGCACCACTGCTGCCACGCTGTCACGGATTGTCGATCAGGTGGGCGAAGTCAGCCGCCATATCGGCGAAATCCGGCAGGCTACCGAAGTGCAGGCCGACAAGCTGGCGCAGATCAACGGTGCGGTGACTGAAATGGACCGCATGACCCAGCAGAATGCGGCAATGGTCGAGGAATCGACGGCTTCCGCCAGAAATCTCGCTAGCGAGGCCAAACAGCTGGCGGAGCTGGTTTCGCGCTTCAAATCGGCGGTTTCGGGATCGCCCGCACAGCAGAAATTCGCACGCGCTGCCTAACAGAGGAATCGCACCGGCGCATTTGCGAGGGGGAACGGGCCGTGGCCCGTTCCCTTTTTGCTTTTGTATCCCTACATGGGCGAAGATCATGGCCCGCCCACAGCACACCGCATTCGACAAGACCAAGATTGTCGCCGAAAATCGCCGCGCGCGGTTCGATTACCATATCGATGAAAAACTTGAGGTTGGCATCGCGCTGACCGGCACCGAGGTGAAGAGCCTGCGCTTTGGCGAAGGCTCCATCGCGGAAAGCTATGCCGAAGTGAAAAATGGCGAGGTATGGCTAGTCAATTCCAACGTGCCGGAATTCAGCCATGGCAATCGCTTCAATCACGAACCGAAGCGCCCGCGCAAGCTGCTGCTCCATCGCCGCGAGGTTGACCGGCTGCAGGGCGCGGTTGAGCGCAAGGGCATGACGCTGGTGCCGCTGTCGGTCTATTTCAACGCGCGCGGCCGGGCCAAGGTGGAACTGGCGCTGGCCAAGGGCAAGAACGCGGCGGACAAGCGGGCGACGATCAAGGAACGTGACTGGAAGCGCGAACAGTCGCGCATTATGCGGGATTACAAATGAGCAACTGGATTTCCCGCATCGCCGCCTGGGGCCATCGCAACATGCCGAGGCGCGAGGATCTGGAGCATAACCGCTTTATCGGCCCCTTTGCCCGGCGGCCGGAACTGTGGCGCTTTACCCGCCGTTCGGTGCCGCGCGGGGTGGCGGTGGGATTGCTGGTGGGCATATTTGCCCTGATCCCCGGCATCCAGATCATCGGCGCGGCGCTGATGTGTGTGCCCAGTCGCGGCAACATCCCGCTGGCGGCGCTGATGACCTTTCTGTCCAACCCGGCCACCACGCCGCTGATCCTGGCGGGATCGCTGGTGGTGGGTAACAAGATGGGATTCCACGCCGATCTGGCGACCTTTCAGGGGCTGTATCAGCATGGCGCATCGCTGCGCGAATGGGGTTACTGGATGCTGTCAGATGCCGCCCCGGCGTTGCTGATCGGGCTGTTCGTGATCTCGGTGGTGGCGGCGGCGGTGGGCTATCTGCTGTCTTCGGTGATCTGGACCTGGTGGGTCAAGCGCAAGCGGGCGGCGAAGCTGGCGGAACTGATCGCCGCGCGCAGCGGCGCGGAAGGTTCGGCTGGATGAGCGGCGCGGGCGGGCAAAGCCGCCTGCCCTCGGGCGAGGTGCTGCTGCTCGGCGGGGGGCTGCTGGTCAGCCTGCTGCTGATCGGTGTGGTCACACTCAATCCCTATCTGACCGCCGGCTTTGGCGCGGGTCTGCTCGGCCTTGGCACTGCTGCCCGCCTGCTGGGGCGCCCCGCCGTGCCGTTGCGCGAGGCGGATAATGCCCTGCCAGACTGGTCCGTCACAATCGCCGCGATCGAGCGTGATGATACAGCGGTTGCGATCACCGATCGCGCTGGCCGGCTGGTCTGCGCCAACAGCCGCTATCAGGAATGGTTCACCGTTCAATTTGCGCCGCCGCGCCTGCAGCTTGATCCGCCTTCGCTTGATCGGCTGGCCAAGGCGGCCCGCACCGCCTGGCGCGATGGCAGCGGGGCTGCCGATCTGATTGAAAGCAGCACCGGACGCTGGCGCGCCGATGCCCGCCGGGCTGGTCGCGGCGATGATTATCTGGTGTGGAGCTTTGCCGCGCTGACCGCCCCCGATCCGGTGGCAGAGGTGGCGGCGCATGTCGAAGGACGGCTGGGGCGGGCCTTGTCGCAGGCGGGGATCGCAGCGGCGCTGGTTGATCCCGATGGCCGCATCCGTGCCGCCAGCGAAGGCTTTGCCCGCCGGGCCACTGGCGATGCGGCAACCCGGCTGGCGGGGCAGGATTTCGTATCGCTGCTGCATCAGGAAGAGGGCGACCGGATCAGCTGGGCCCGCGATGGCGCCCGCGGCGATCCGCTGACCATGTTTTACCTGCCGGTCAGCGATCCCGATGCGCCGGGTGAGCCGGATTATACCCAGACCCCGTCGCTGATGCTGCTGGTCGATAACGGCACCGGGCTGGGCGGTGGGCAGGGCGATGGCAATTCCAGCGCGCCGCATCTCGAAGCGCTGCTCGGGCAGTTGCCGCTGGGGCTAGCCATGGCGGATCGCGATGGTCGGCTGCTGTTCGCCAATGAAGCCTTCATGCGCGCGGCCGGGCGCGAAGGCGATGCGCCGCCGACCTATCCCACCGATCTCGTGGTGCAGGAAGACAAGGGCCCGATTTCCGAGGCGATCCGCCGCTTTGCGCAAGGCCCGGCCAGCAGCGGCGATATTGCCGTGCGGCTCAAGACTCAGCCCGATGATCCGGTTTCTTTAAGCCTTGCCGGCGTGCGCGGACTGGGCGATGCCGCCGTGCTGCTGGGGCTGACCGACAGCACCGAGGAAACCCGGCTCAAACGGCAGGTGGCGCAGGCAACCAAGATGCAGGCTGTAGGCCAGCTGGCGGGCGGCGTGGCGCATGATTTCAACAATGTGCTGACCGCGATCCTCGGTACCTGCGATCTGATGCTGCTGCGGCATACACCGGGCGACAGCGATTATGACGATATTCAGCAGATCCGCGCCAATTCCAACCGCGCCGCCAGCCTGACCCGGCAGCTGCTGGCCTTCAGCCGCCAGCAGACCTTGCGGCCGGAGGTGTTGCAGCTGCCCGATGTCGTCTCGGATGTGTCGCATCTGCTCAAGCGGCTGCTGGGCGAGAAGATCCAGCTGGTGGTCACTCATGATCGCGATCTGGGCGCGGTGCGCGCCGATCCTTCGCAGCTGGAACAGGTTATCGTCAATCTGGCCAGTCAATGCGCGCGACGCCATGCAGGACGGCTCGCGCGGCGGTGATTCCATCGGCAAGCTGACGCTGGCGACGCGCAAGATCAGCGCCGCCGATGTGCGGGCCATGCCCGACGGGATCATGCCGCCCGGCGATTATACCGGGCTGATCGTGGAAGATACCGGCAGCGGCATCGCGCCGGAAAACCTCGCCAAGATTTTCGAGCCGTTCTTTACCACCAAGGAGCCGGGCAAGGGCGGCACCATGGGCGGCACCGGGCTGGGCCTGTCCACCGTCTATGGCATCGTCAAGCAATCGGGCGGCTTCATCTTTGCTGATAGCGAACTGGGCAAAGGCACACGCTTTTCGGTCTATTTCCCGGTCCACCACGGTGCCGCTGAAGATCGCACCGCCCGGCGCACCAAGGCGGAAGCGCCCACCGCCTGGTCGGGCGGCGGCAAGGTGCTGCTGGTCGAGGATGAGGATATGGTGCGCGCCGTGGCCGAACGCGCGCTGACCCGCGCCGGTTACACGGTGACTGCGGTTGGCGATGGCGAGGAAGGGCTCGATCTGGTCAAGCTGGGGCGGCGTTATGACATCATCGTCAGCGATGTGGTGATGCCGGTGATGGATGGCCCGGCCATGGCCCGCGCGGTGCGCGCGATCCTGCCTGACATGCCGATACTGTTCATGTCCGGCTATGCCGAGGAACAGCTGCGCAAGGAAATCGATATCGCCAATATGCACTTCCTGCCCAAGCCGTTCAGTGTGCAGCAAATCAGCGACAAGGTGGGGGCCGTTCTGGCGGAAAAACGATAGAAATTCCGATATAATATGCTGAAAACAAACACATAATTTTTGTTCCAAAAATGTTCCAGTTCTCCTCTTGTTCCAAAAGAACAAATGCGATACAACGAGTCGCAGTTGACCTTCCGGGTCGGCAGGTTAGGCAAGGGGACGAACAATGGCTGCACAGCTCAAGCTGATTCAGGAAGGCAAGGATAGCATGGACCGTCAGAAGGCGCTGGAAGCGGCGCTGGCGCAGATTGATCGCGCGTTTGGCAAGGGCAGCGCGATGAAGCTCGGCTCCAAGGAAACGATGCAGGTGGAAGCGATTTCCACCGGATCGCTGGGGCTGGATATCGCGCTGGGCGTCGGCGGCCTGCCGCGCGGACGTGTCATCGAAATTTATGGCCCGGAAAGCTCGGGCAAGACCACGCTGGCGCTGCATTGCATCGCCGAAGCGCAGAAGAATGGCGGCACCGCTGCCTTCGTCGATGCAGAACACGCGCTCGATCCGGTTTACGCGCGCAAGCTGGGCGTCGATATTGACGAGCTGATCGTTTCGCAGCCCGATACCGGCGAACAGGCGCTGGAAATCGTCGATACGCTGGTCCGCTCCAATGCGATTGACGTGCTGGTCGTCGATTCCGTCGCCGCACTGGTGCCGCGCGCCGAAATCGAAGGCGAAATGGGCGATAGCCATGTCGGCCTGCAGGCCCGCCTGATGAGCCAGTCACTGCGCAAGCTGACCGGTTCGATCAGCCGCTCGCGCTGCATGGTGATCTTCATCAACCAACTGCGCATGAAAATCGGCGTGATGTATGGCAATCCCGAAACCACCACTGGTGGCAACGCGCTGAAATTCTATGCCTCGGTCCGGCTCGATATCCGCCGCACCGGCCAGATCAAGGATCGCGATGAAATCGTCGGCAATGCCACCCGCGTCAAGGTGGTGAAGAACAAGGTTGCGCCGCCGTTCAAGCAGGTCGAGTTCGACATCATGTATGGCGAAGGCATTTCCAAGATCGGCGAAATTCTCGATCTTGGCGTCAAAGCCGGGGTGGTTGAGAAATCCGGTGCATGGTTCAGCTATGACAGCGTGCGCATCGGCCAGGGCCGTGAAAACGCCAAGCAGTTCCTGAAAGACAATCCCGAAATCTGTGACCGGCTGGAGGCTGCGATCCGCGGCCAGACCGAAGGTCTTGCCGGGGAAATGATGGCGGGTCCGGACGCGGACGACGACGTCTGATTTCCTCGAAGAATTCCGCTGCCATGGCCGCCGCCATGGCCGCGGGGTTGAAGCGGAGAGCGCCCGCGTCCCCTAAACCCTCGGGCGCGCTCCCGGAAACAGGACCGGCGCGGTGTCCCTTGTGACCCGCGCCGGTTTTTGTTTTGCCCGGTTTCCGGTTTCGCTGGCACCCGCTTTCCGGGCGTGATCAGCGATCGCGCAGGCTGGCGCTTTTCAGGCGCGGCATCTCGTCCAGTTCGCCTTCTTCCATGATCTGCACCCGGTATTCGTCGCGTTTTTCATGAATGCTGGCGATCACCGGGCCCATCGGCACGCCCAGATCGACCAGCACCGCTTCCGACAGTTGCAGCGAACTTTCCAGCGTTTCCGGCACCGCGTGGCTGGCACCGGCGCGATAGAGTTCCGCCGCGTGGCTGACATCGCGGGCGCGGGCGATAATCGGAATATCGGGATGGGCGGCATGAATCTTGCGGGTCAGCCGCTGCACCGCCACGGGATCATCCATGGTCAGGATCACCGCTGTGGCGCGATCAATGCCGTGGCGCTGCAGGGTACGCTCTGCCGAGGCATCGCCGAACACCACCGGATAGCCTTCACGCTGGCCCTCGCTGATCAGCTGCGGATCGGCATCGATCGCCACATAGGGCTTGTCATGCACCTTCAGCATATCCGCAATCAGTCGCCCGACGCGGCCAAACCCGATCACCATTGCCCGCGGCACGGTTTCGTCCTGAACCAGAACCGGCAAGGCAGCGCGATCCACCCGGCGCGCCAGCCGCCGCCCGAACCATGCCAGCATCGGGGTGATCGTCAGCCCCAGCGCGGTCACGATCTGCCAGAATTGCGCGGTGCCCGGCTGGATCAGCCCTGCGCCCAGCGCCGCACCCAGCACGATCAGCGTGGTTTCGGACGGGCTGGATAACAGAATGCCTGCTTCGGTCGCCGTGCCGCTGCGCGCGCCGGTCAGCCGCAGTGCCGCGCCGGTCACCGCCGCCTTGACCAGCAGCACTGCTAGCGTCGCCAGCAGGATGCTGCCAAGATTGTCCCAGATGGTGCGCAGATCGATGCCCATGCCCACGGTGATCAGGAACACCCCCAGCGCCAGCCCCTTGAACGGCTTGGTGAAGGCTTCCACTTCCTCGTAATATTCGGTTTCTGCGATCAGCAGTCCGGCCAGCAGCGCCCCCATGATCGGCGACAGCCCGACCGCGCCGGTGGTGAGCGCGGCAACGATCACCACCAGCAGGCTGGCGGCCAGAAACAGTTCCGGGCTTTTGGTTCGCGCTGCCTGGGCAAACAATCGCGGCAGCAGAAACCGTCCGAAGCCGAGCAGGGCGATGATCGTCAGCCCGCCCAGCCACAATGTCCGCAGCAGCCCTTCGGCTGCGCCATCGCCGGCATGCGGGGCCATCGCGCCCAGCAGGAAGATGATCGGCACCAACGCGATATCCTCGAACAGCAGCATGGCCAGCGCGGCCTTGCCCACCGGGGTGCGCGTGCCGGCAATCGGCAGCACCAGCGCTGTGGAGGACATCGCCAGCGCCAGCCCCAACCCCAAAGCGCCCGAAGGAGCCTCACCCAGCAGCGCCAGTCCCAGCGCCAGCAGCGTTGCTGCAACCAGCAGTTCCATCGCCCCCAGCCCGAAGACCTTGCGGCGCATCGCCCACAGCCGGTTGAAGCTCAGCTCCAGCCCGATTTCGAACAGCAACAGGATGATGCCGAATTCGGCAAAGGGGGCTAGGCTTTCCGGCTCGGTAATGGTGACATATTCCAGCCAGGGATAATCAAAGGTCAGCCGCCCCAGCCCATAGGGGCCGACCAGCAGCCCGGTAAGGATGAAGCCGATCACGGGAGTGATGCGGAACCGGGCGAAGACGGGGATCACGATCCCCGCCGCGCCTAGGATTACCAGCGCATCGCCAAGCGGAGAGGAGGGATCGAACGCAACGGGGCCTGCCATGCGGGCAGCCTATGGGAGCAGGGCGCGCCAGTCAAAGAAAAGGGGCGGAAACGCTTTGCGCTCCGCCCCATGCAATCATCGGCAATGCGCCGCCGGACTTACTGCCAGCTGCCCATTTCCGTTTCGAGGTTCTGCACGATGGCTTCAAAGAAGCCTTCGGTGGTCAGCCAGGCCTGATCCGGGCCGATCAGCAGCGCCAGATCCTTGGTCATCTTGCCGCTTTCGACGGTTTCGATGCAGACCCGTTCCAGCGTTTCGGCGAAGCGCACCACATCGGGGGTTTCGTCAAACTTGCCGCGATAGATCAGCCCGCGGGTCCAGGCGAAAATGCTGGCGATCGGGTTGGTGCTGGTTGCCTTGCCCTGCTGGTGCTGGCGATAGTGGCGGGTGACGGTGCCATGCGCGGCCTCGGCCTCCACGGTCTTGCCATCCGGGGTCATCAGCACCGAGGTCATCAGGCCAAGGCTGCCAAAGCCCTGCGCAACCTGATCCGACTGCACGTCGCCATCATAGTTCTTGCAGGCCCAGACGAACTTGCCCGACCACTTCAGCGCCGAAGCGACCATGTCGTCGATCAGGCGGTGTTCGTAAACGATGCCCAATTCCTTGAACTTTTCCTGGAAGCCTTCGGTTTCATAGACTTCCTGGAACAGATCCTTGAAGCGGCCATCATAGGCCTTGAGGATGGTGTTCTTGGTGGACAGATAGACCGGCCAGGCGCGGCCGATGCCATAGTTCAGGCTGGCGCGGGCGAAATCGCGGATCGAATCGTCAAGGTTGTACATCGCCAGTGCCACGCCGGAGCTGGGGAACTGGAACACCTCCTCATCGATGGTATCGCCGTTTTCGCCGTCCCACACCAGCCGCAGCTTGCCGGGGCCGGGAACGAGGAAATCGGTGGCCTTGTACTGATCGCCAAAGGCATGGCGTCCAACCACGATCGGGTCGGTCCAGCCGGGGATCAACCGGGGCACGTTCTGGATGACGATGGGTTCGCGGAACACCACGCCGCCCAAGATGTTGCGGATCGTGCCGTTGGGGCTCTTCCACATCTTCTTGAGGTTGAATTCTTCCACGCGCGCTTCATCGGGCGTGATGGTGGCGCATTTCACGCCAACCCCGAATTCCTTGATCGCGTTGGCCGAATCGACCGTGATGCGATCATTGGTCTCATCGCGCTTTTCGACGCCGAGATCGTAATATTTGAGGTCGATATCAAGATAGGGACGGATCAGCCGTTCGCGGATCCATTCCCAGATGATGCGGGTCATTTCGTCGCCGTCGATTTCGACGACCGGGTTCTTTACCTTGATCTTGCCCATGCGTCCTGTCTTTCCCCGGGGAGTTGCGCGCTGTCCTTAGCAGAGGCGCGGCCCGGTGCAAGTTTGCCGCAGCCGTAAATGCGCCGGGTCATGGCAGAGTTTGGGGTGGACAGGGCAGGGCGAAGCCGACTAATCTCTTAACCGAACGATTAAACAAGCCTCGAGAGGACTATCCATGAGCGAAGCTGCCACCGAAGCCCCTGCCGTGCTGACCGAAGTGCGCGATGGTGTGCTGATTGTCACCATGAACCGCCCCGATGCCAAGAATGCGATGAATCAGGCGCAGGCACAGGGCATCGCCGCGGCGATGGATCAGCTGGAAGCAGACAACGACCTGCGCTGCGCGATTCTGACCGGCGCGGGCGGAACCTTCTGTTCGGGCATGGACCTCAAGGGTTTTCTGCGCGGTGAGCGGCCCAGCGTGGAAGGGCGCGGTTTTGGCGGGCTGACCGAATGGACGCCGAAAAAGCCGATCATCGCTGCTGTCGATGGCTATGCGCTGGCGGGCGGCATGGAACTGGCGCTGTCCTGCGATCTGATCGTGGCCAATTCGGCCTCGAAATTCGGCATCCCCGAAGCCAAGCGCGGGCTTGCCGCCGCTGCGGGCGGGCTGATCAAGCTGCCGCGCCAGATTCCGCCGCGCATCGCCATGGAACTGGCGCTGACCGGCGATTTCATCACCGCGCAGCGCGCCTATGAGCTGGGCTTCATCAATCGCATCGTTGATGGCCCGGCGATCGAGGGCGCGCTGGCGCTGGCCGAGGCGGTGGCCGCGAATGGGCCGCTGGCGCTGATCGCTTCCAAGGCGATCATCCGCGATTCGCACAGCTGGAGCGATGAAGAGATGTGGCAGAAGCAGGGTGCCTACATCGCGCCGGTATTCACCAGCCAGGACGCCCGCGAAGGCGCGGCGGCCTTTGCCGAGAAGCGCAAGCCCAACTGGCAGGGCAAGTAAACCCGCCGCACAGCCGGCGGCCCTTGAGTTCCCCTCCCGCTTGCGGGAGGGGCCAAGGGAGGGCATGTTACCGAAAGGCCGAAGACCTCGCATCGCACTGATACTTGCGCTCAACACGAAATGGCGGATATTCAAGGCGCTATTGCCGATTTCACCGCCTCGTCTGGCTTAGAATTTTGCGCAAAAATCACCCAAAATCCGGACACTGTCCGTGTGCTCCGGGCATGAAAAAGCCCCGCAAAACCATGAGGTTTCCGGGGCTTTCAGAATGGTGGGCGTAGCAAGGATTGAACTTGCGACCCCTACGATGTCAACATAGTGCTCTACCACTGAGCTATACGCCCGCACCATTCAAATCTGCCCGAGGCCGTCGCCCCGGACAGGGGAGCGCCTTTAGCGAGGCTCTTGCCCAGTTGCAAGCATCAGATCGATGCTTGCGCCTGCTGGCCAAAAACGCGCTCAACCTCCAGCACCAGATCGCGCAGGTGAAACGGCTTTGACAGCACCTTTGCCTGCGGCGCTTCGCGGCTGGCCTTGAGCGTTACGGCGGCGAAACCGGTGATGAACATCACCTTGGTCTTCGGGCTGATTTCCGCGCAGCGCTGGGCCAGTTCGATTCCATCCATTTCGGGCATGACGATGTCCGAGAGCAACAGATCGAATTCGCCCATTTCCAGCAGGGGAATAGCAGCCGTGCCGCGATCCACGGCGATCACTTCATAGCCCGCATTTTCAAGGGCACGCGCCAGATAGGTGCGCATGGCCTCTTCATCTTCGGCGAGCAGTATGCGGATCATTGCGGTCCCGTTCCTTTGATTGCAGTCT